>NZ_JBXUOS010000007.1:0-244354 GCF_057196725.1 Cellvibrio sp. ATLC23
CATCCGCAAGTGCCCACACGCATTGCTTGATCTGTCTTGTTAAAAAACCGGTTAGCGCTTCGGCTCAACCGTGGGAGGCGCATTATACGCACCTTCTTACTATTCGCAAGCAATTTCTTTTTCAGATTTCGCTTACCGGTAACTCGCTTAAAAACACTTGGCTTTTTCGCTTTCTGTTACCACTCACCGTTTGGCGAGGCGCGCATATTACGCTATTTTTTTACTTTGTAAAGCGTTAATTTTATTAACTTTTTACATTCTTGCCGCACCTTTTAATCACTCCGCTTTCGCGGCTGACTCCGGCTCGGCAAGGGCGCGCACTATACGAATCCGACCACCCTTGCGCAAGCTTTTTTTGGAATTTATTGCACTTTAAATTCATTTGCGATCAATTAACAAACGCACTGATTTTTATTCGGGCGCTTTGGGCAATTTTGATCTACCCGACACAAGCTGAAACAGCCAAACAAGTGGCGCCGACAGACCATAAATCACCGCTATCGCCAGCACACCTTGCTGCTGATAAATAATAAGCGATGCAAAAACCAACACCACCAACAACATAAAAGCAAAAGGAACCCGCCCGCGAAAGTTAAGCCCCTTAAAGCTGGTGTAGCGAAAATTAGAGACCATTAACAAGCCGGTAAACGCGGTAAGCACCGCAATAGCCGCTGCCCACACACCTGTTGGCGCAGAGTCAAACCAAACCCACACAGTTGCCGCAATAATTGCAGCCGCCGCGGGACTCGCCAAACCCATAAAGTATTTCTTATCTACCACACCGATTTGTGTATTGAAGCGCGCCAAGCGCAACGCCGCACACGCAGTGTAGATAAATGCAGCCGCCCAACCCCAGCGCCCAAGATCATGTAGCACCCAGCTAAAAACCACCAAAGCAGGCGCAACCCCAAAAGAAACCATATCGGCGAGACTGTCGTACTGCTCACCAAAGGCGCTCTGGGTATTGGTCATGCGCGCGACACGCCCGTCCATTCCGTCGAGCAGCATGGAGCCAAAAATCGCAATCGCCGCTTGCGCAAAGTTGCCATGCATTGCCGAGACAATGGCATAAAAACCGCAAAACAAGGCTCCAGTAGTAAACAGATTAGGCAAAAGGTAAACGCCACGATGGCGAACCTTCTTACCGTTTTCAGAAACCTCTTCCACATGATCACCAAAAGGCAGCGGCCCTTCATGCTCAGCCGGATCTTGCTTGGAACTGTCATTATCGTGCTGATTCATACTTGCCTCTCCGATTGCGGGAGCGCCATTTTACACAGTCAGAAACAAAAAACGCGGCCTAAGCCGCGTTTTTTGTCAGAACCAAAATCCAATTAGTTCTTAGTTTGGTCAACGATTTTGTTCGCTTGGATCCAAGGCATCATCGCGCGCAACTTGGCGCCCACAACTTCAATACCGTGCGCAGCATTGTTACGACGCGCAGCAGTCATAGAAGAGTAGTTAGTTGCACCTTCAAGGATAAACTTCTTAGCGTATTCGCCAGTTTGGATATCTTTCAATGCTTGACGCATAGCTTTACGCGACTCTTCGTTGATCACTTTAGGACCGGTCACGTATTCGCCGTATTCAGCGTTGTTAGAGATTGAGTAGTTCATGTTGGCGATACCGCCTTCGAACATCAGGTCAACAATCAACTTCAACTCATGCAAGCACTCGAAGTAAGCCATTTCTGGCTCGTAGCCCGCTTCAACCAGAGTTTCGAAGCCCATTTTAACCAGCTCAACCGCACCACCACACAGAACTGCTTGCTCACCAAACAGGTCAGTTTCAGTTTCGTCTTTGAAGGTGGTTTCGATGATACCGGTACGGCCGCCGCCTACGCCTGATGCGTAAGACAGTGCAGTGTCTTTTGCCTTGCCTGATGCGTCTTGGAAGATCGCAATCAGATCAGGTACACCGCCGCCACGAACAAACTCAGAACGCACAGTGTGGCCTGGTGCTTTTGGCGCAACCATGATTACGTCCAAGTCTTTGCGTGGCACTACTTGGTTGTAGTGAATCGCAAAACCGTGAGCAAAGGCCAAAGTAGCGCCTTGCTTGATGTTTGGCTCGATCTCTTCTTTGTAGAGTTTTGATTGGAACTCGTCCGGCGTCAGGATCATTACCACGTCAGCCGCTTTAACCGCAGAAGCAACGTCAGTTACTTTCAAGCCGTGAGCTTCCGCTTTCTTCACAGTCGCAGAACCGGTGCGCAGACCAACAACTACATCAACACCTGAATCTTTCAGGTTGCACGCGTGCGCGTGGCCTTGTGAACCGTAACCAATGATGGCTACTTTTTTGCCTTGGATGATAGAAAGATCGGCATCTTTATCGTAATAAACGTGCATAACAGACTCCTGTTGGGATGTTGCCGCCCAGTTGAATCAGGGCAGATTGGATAAAAGGCCGCCAGTGTAGAGAAACACCGGCATCGCGTAAAATGATATATTCGCAATTCAATATTTCATTTTATGCAACAAGGTTATTAATTACCGCCCATGGACATCGCCAAACTCCGCCTATTTTGCAACCTCGCCAACAGCCTGCACTTTGGCCGCGCCGCCAACGCCAGCCATGTCAGCCCGTCAACTCTGAGCCGCAATATCAAACAGCTTGAAGATGATCTGGGCGTCACCCTTTTTGTGCGCGACAACCGCTCGGTCATTCTCACCCACGAAGGTGCGCAGTTTCTCGCCTTTGCCAAAGAAGTAATCCAGCAATGGGAGACCTACCAAGAGTCGCTTGTTGCCCAGGCCGATCAGCTGCGCGGCCAACTCAGCATCTACTGCTCAGTCACCGCCAGCTACAGCTTTCTCTATGAAATTCTCACCGAGTTTCGCGTTAAACATCCGGGCATTGCGATCAAACTCCACACCGGCGACCCAGCGCAGTCGATTGAGCACATACTCGCGGGTGAAGAAGACATTGCCATTGCCGCCAAACCGGACAAGTTGCCGGCGGGCGTCAGCTTCAAACCCATCAACAGTTCGCCGCTGATTTTTATCACCGCCACTAGCGAAGACTGGCAAGACAAAAACTGGGAGGAAATTCCGGTGATTATTCCCGAGGAGGGTCTGGCGCGGGAGCGATTAAATATCTGGTTCGATTCCCTCGGCATCAAACCCAACATCTACGCCGAAGTAAAAGGTAACGAGGCAATTGTGAGCATGGTGAGCTTGGGCTTCGGCGTAGGCGTGGTGCCGCAAATTGTGGTCGATAACAGCCCACTCGCCAACAAAGTAAAACGTTTTGACCCGCAACCGGATTTAGGCCCCTACGACACCGGCCTGTGTGTGATGGAAAAGCGACTGAAAAGCCCGATTGTGAATGCGTTTTGGAGCCAAGCTATGAACAATGATTAATGATTTTTACTGGTATGTAACTTAACAACCGCTTTTAAAATCACAACGCAGACGCTCTTGCTTGCATTTGGTGATTAATCTAAACTCGCACTCCCCTAAACCAAATCTAAAGGACTACCTATGTTTAATCTCAATTGGAAAGTAAAAGCAGTTGGTATTGTTGTATTAGTTATAGTGGGTTTTGCGTATTCTATTTTTGATAAAAATCAAAGCGCAGCCTACGCTCAGGCACCCGCCGTAGGTGATGTATACACCGTCAAGCTCAAATCATTTTTCCCTTCTGACAACCAAAGTTCTTACCCTTATGGCGTAATGAAAGTTGATGCAGTTAATGGCTCAAAAGTAACACTGAATATAGCTAGCGCACGCTTTGGCAACGCCAAAAGCGTTCGTAAATCGCTTAGAACTGACGGTCAAAACGCCAACTTTTACAGCAATGAAACGCTTGAGTTAGACAAAGAACAATTAGTAAGCCTTGTCGAATCTTCCGGCATTACACACATCGAGCGCTAATCAATATTTTTGCTTAATGCCATCGATTACTAACTAAGAAACCCCACCCTAAAAAGTGGGGTTTCTTGTTTTTAGTTCGCATTAAAACGTAGTAAACGCCGATAAAAATACAAATACACCGGCAGCCTGAATAAGACGAACCGTTGATTCATTATGCTCCGTTTGAGTGAAATGGTTTACTTAAAAAAGGAGAGCCAGCCAAACCAAAACGCCAGGGCAAATCAATCGCTTTGGAAATCCCAATGCGCGGACCGCTTACAACATTAACCGGCGCAACCGCCGGCAATAATTGAAACGGTTTTTGCGCAAGCAATCGCCCATTCAACGCATACACAATTTCCAATGCCTGCCCTACACGCCCCGGCCCGGAACACAGTAATTTTTCAGACTCAACACCGCGGCGCTCGCGCATAATCTCCAATCCACGAGTTGGCTGGATTGCGCGGATCAATACACCCGCACCATGCCCCTCCGGCGAACACACAAAATTTAAACACCAATGAATGCCGTAAGAGCGATAAACATAAGCGCAACCGGGTGCGCCAAACATGGAAGCATTGCGCGCACTGGGGCCGGAGAATGTATGGGATGCAGGCTCGGCTTGGTCGTAAGCTTCAACTTCAACAATAATTCCACCCACGCCATTCACAAAAAATTGCGCACCGATTAATTGGGGCGCAACTTCGTGCGAGGGAGCTGAAAAATCGATTACCGAAAAAATGTCACTCATTACACGATCACTTAGTTTGTATCCGCAACGGATGTAGACTGATTGACCGCGTAATCTGGGGCATGATGTTCAGCTTGCGCTTTTTTCAAATCCATCAATAACGCATGCAGCATTTCAGTTGATAAACCGTGCAAGACCAAACGATAACCGGCGCGCAGGGTGCTCATCGGTACTAGCGGATGTTTGTTGTTGAGCAATACCAAATGCTGGGGTGAATTTAAAATCGTTGCTACATATAGGCCGATAGTTTCATCCAGTTGCAAGGAGTTGGATGCGCGCCAAAAATCATTGTCGGTTAAAAATAATTGATAGGTGGGGGTAAACATTTCGATTGCGGTTTGCAAATCTATGCCGTTCAATTTTCCGCGCGGCATGGATTGCAATTGTATTTCCGGCTCTTTGATCATACTGAAGTCGGGTTGCGCAACCGGCACGAGTTTTTTATCGGCGGCGCGCAAGGCATTGCCCAAACGAATCACAAAATTAAACAGGTTCAAATCGTGTTTTAAAAACAGTTCATCCTTTAAATCGTCCAGATTCATTGGTTTGAGTGGCGCGGTTTCTACTGCAACGGGTGCATTCGCCGCAACAAATTCCAGAATCTGCGCGCCCATATGAAAATGGCGCAACACCAACCAATTGGCTTCGGGGCGCACAAAATATTGTAATCCGGTGGCGAGAATCCAATGCAACAGTTTGGACGCCGCCCAATTGCGCGGCACCACCACTTTAACAATCTGGATTAATACAATCAGTGTGCGCGCAATGGGCCGCACAAAGGGCAATAGAAATTGGCGCGAGGGCGTTTCGGAATCGGCCAGCCAGGCTTTTTTCACATGATCGGGCAGCGGCGTACTTTGATCCAAATAGAGCGCAAGCCAAGGGCTGGGGTCGCGTGGATCAAATTCGGTTTGCAAAAACTTTGGGTTGTTTTCCCTCTTTTCTACACTGCTTACATTTTCTACATTGTCCATCGCTTATGACTCCAGAATATGTTCAAACTGCATCAAGTACAGCTGCGCCGTGCGCTTGGCGGTGGCGATAATCGCGCTTGCCGCCTGCGGGTCAATCGCCAAGAACAATTCAACTGCCGCCAACCAGCGCGCCAGATGGTGCTCATCATTTGCGCCGTGATATTCCAAAAAGCGAAATGCACTCGCGGGCAAATCCACTTGCTTGCGCAGCAAAGGCAAAAGCGCAGGAACAATACGCTGCCCAGTGCCTTCAATAATATAAATTGCACCCAACAAACCAATCGGATTTTTGGTTGATGCTAAAGAATGCAAATAGGAGTTCAGTGCTTCGCCGCCGGGATTGCGCTGTAAATCATCCAGCGGCTCTGTGCCACCGGCTGCACAATAATCTTCATATAAAATTTTAAAATCGTTTTGCTCTTCACCCGCATGAGTTTCAATTAATGCCGCTAAATCTGCATAAACTCCCGTAAGCGATGCCACCGCTTCACGCATCCATTTACTGCCTTCGCGCACTTGCGGCACCCACTGGGCGGTCCAGTTGCGATAATCCGCCAGATTAAATTGTTGGCTGACTAATTTATGAATTACCGGGCTGCGCCAGACTTGCGAGCGGTAGTCGTGCCAAGTGCCCGCCAGAGTGGTTAACAAACTTTGTAAATGTTGTGGCGCAGATTGCGGATCATGCGGTGCGGCTATATCAGGCTGTACATTTTTTGCTGCAGGCGCAGCTACAGGATGGGCAACCAAAGGTGCATCAGCGGCTTCCACCTCAATCAACATATAGGCTGCGGTCATGCGCCCCGACTCGGGAATAAAACAAAATATTTTCTCGCCCGGTTTAACTTGATGGGTATCGAGGAATTCCGCGAGCATAATAAAAATTGATGCCGAACCGGTATTCCCGCGCGTGGTTAAATTGCTGTACCAACGCTCGCGCGGAATGGACAAGCCCGCTTTATCCAACAACTCTTCCACCACCGGAATAAAACGCGCAGAAGAATAGTGGCAAAGGAAGTGATCGATTTCGTTAGATGTTACCCAACCATCGTGCACCAGCTTCACATATTCGTGAATGCTCACATCAAACAAATGCGGCAGCAAGCGAATATCCTGCCGCAGCGATAAAGCTCCCGCCGCTTCCGCTTCACTGGATGACGGGAAATCCAGGAAAGATTTACTGCGATCCTCCGTCAATCCCAACTGCATACACACAGGATAATCACCGGCAAAACTTTTTTGGTGTATCCAATTAATTTTTAACCGCACACCCTTTTTTGTGTGCGGTGTATCGGTAAGCAATACTGCACCCGCGCCGTCAGACAACATCCAGCGCAGAAAATGTGCATCAAAATCACTGCTGTATCCACGCGGGGCAAAACGACTTTTTTTGAAAATACGCGATGGCATTTCTGCGGTGGTAACTAACGCCTGTTGATGCGCACCCAGCTCGATGGATTGCGCCGCATAATTTAATGCCGAAATACCCGCAGCGCAGACGCCAAGGCTCGATAAGGTTTCCATCGGCGGCGCGCCCAACTCACCTTGCACCATCGCAGCAAAACCCGGAATCAAGGCATCGCTACCGGAGGAGCCTACTGAGAGTAAACTTACATCACTCAAATTTGCATTAGCGCGCGCTAAACAATCGTGAATCGCATTGGCGGCAAGCTGAGTATGCGAAGTAACAGTTGTACCGTTTTTATCAATCGCGTAATGACGGGTTTGAATACCATTCTCCGCCAGAATTTTATTTTTGATGCGCAGCGAGATGCGATTGATCGGTGCAATAAAATCATCCATCTCCTGATTAGTAATGGGCTCACCCGGCAGGTGGTAGCCAGCGGCTTGAAGGTAAACACGATTGAAGCGAGTAGGCATAAATTAGTCCTTGTGATGTAACGAGCGGCTGCGCCAACGCGGGTGCAGCAATGCCAAAAAATAAGTGCGCAGCATATAACACAGCAAACTTTTTTCCTGTAGCGCAGGATGAATTTGTTGCGCATAGGTTTGATGCAATTCCGGCAGCTGCGACCAATGTGCACGTGGATGCTGATGATGTGCAGTATGCAACCCAATATTAAATAATAGGGGATTAAGCCAACCATAGAAATTGCGCGCAAACTGTAAATTATTTCCGCGGCCATCGGCGTGAGCGTGCTGTAAATAATTGGTCGCGAGCAGCCAATGCAAACCATACAACTGCGGAATCAATACTAACACTAACCATTTTTGCCAATCGATCAAAGCCAATACCAGCCACAATCCAATAACAAGAAGATACTGCAGTACACAATAATAAAAATACGCGCGCTGAAATTTATATCGCCGCTTCAAATAACGGACAAACTCGGGATACAACACGGTTATCGCCTGCAGCGGATGCAATAAATACCCCAGCAGATGATTAGTGTCGCCGCGTGCACCGGGTGTATTAAAACGGTAAGTGCAGGTTAGATCCTGTTCGCCATGATGATAGCGATGGTGATTGGCAATATGGGATGGGTAAAACACAAAAGTGGGATGCCCCTGTAACAGAGTGACCCATAAATCCGTAACGCGATTTAAGCGGCGCGAAGCCCAAATTCGCACATGGGTGTGATTGTGGTGAATCACACCCACACCCAGTGTTAAAAATAATTCCAATAAATAAAGTGGCCAACTAAAACCCTGCTGCTGCCACTGCCACAACACCAGCAATGGCAAAACCAGTAAATACACTATGCTCTGCCAATCGCGCCAGTTACGCATAGCGCCTAACGCACTCGCCAGCGATTAATTTGTTTGTCAGCGGCATCCGCTGGCAATGTTGTTTTGAAAATCCAATCCATAAACGGAAACATAAAACCGTAATTGCCGTTAAAACACGCGTGATGTAAATGGTGGCGGCGCGCACCGTTAAAAACAACGCGCGGTGAACGAGGGTTAAAATCAAAATTAGAATGGCCGATACTATTAAACAGCAAACTAAATAAGGGCACAGAAAAAAGCGCATAGACACTAAAATCATGCAGCATCATTGGCAATAAAATCACATTGCCCAACATCATCGCTTCAATCGGATGAAATGCATAGGTTGACCAAGGGGTTGTCACCACCGAGCGATGATGTGGCAAATGAAACTGCCGTAACCAACGGGTATGCAGCAACCAATGGTTGATATAAAAATGGATTTCATTCCAGATAATCAACACAAAAATTTCCAGCCCGATTTGCAAGCCCGAAGGATTTATCGCCAACTCAGCCCAACCAAGCTGCAGCAACCCCCAGGGGAAAATCATCCCCACCCCAAAAATCCCAATCGAACTCGCGGACAACAACAACTCCCGCCGCAACTGCCCATCACCCAACGGGCGAGGATCAAGTTTGATGCCGATATGCAAACGCGGCAGCAATTGCTGGGTAAGCATTAAACTGAGCGCGCCAAACAACAAATAAATCCCACCAAAAAAAGCTAGGCCAACACCGGCAATTTCAAAAATATTGCAATTTAAAATAAAGTTTCTCATCGTGTTATGGTGAATCCCAAGATTTAGCCTCTAATAACCATTGAAATAATTAAACTGTATCGATTAATCTGAATAGACATTATTTTCGGGCAAGTAAATATTTATCAGTCTATTCTTTTCAATTGAAATAATTCTTTCATACTTCTCCTTTTCAGCGCTAACTTTTCCCATCTCTTTGATCAAATTAAACTCTGCATCTGACGCCTGTTTGTTTACTGTATTTTTTGTAAATCTCTTATGCTCTTGATTGAGAAGAGTATATTTTTCATCCAAAGATTTCCAAATAATTAAAGCAATATCAATATCTCTTGAGTGCTCCGCCACTGCTATTTGTTTTTTCAGCGCACTCTCTGTTGCTTCTTGCATTTTCCTAGCATCAATAACAGCATCACGAGTAAGCTCAAGCTCCTCACGACTTTGCTGTAATGCATCAAGGCTTTGTTTCAAACTAATTGTAAGAAGCCATATTGTCATGAATCCAACTATTGGGTTAACAACACCGCCTAAAAAGTCACCAAACTGACCCCATGTATCCTGATCATCACTAAGACTGCCTGAAAAATTGAAAACATATATTCCAATAGACATGCACATCATTAAGGCTACAACTATCACAGCATAACGCTGAATAACATTTTGAGTAGAACTGCTAGCAATACGAGCCATAGGTTCTTCCTTCGTTATCATTGAACCAACAAAAAAGGCCGATAACTTCGCAGCTATCGGCCTTTCGAGTGCCAACGCAACAACTTACAAACTCAACACTTTTTCACCGCGCGAAATGCCGCACACACCGGTGCGGACAACTTCGATGATAGAAGCATCGCCGACGGCTTGTAAAAACGCATCGAGCTTGTCGCTCGCACCGGTGATTTGAATGGTGTAGAGGGTGCTGGTGACATCCACGATTTGACCGCGGAAAATATCCACGCAGCGTTTTACTTCTGCGCGCTGTGCACCAGACGCTTTGACTTTGATCAGCATGAGTTCGCGCTCAATGTGCGAACCTTCGGTCAAATCTACCAACTTAACCACGTCAATTAATTTATTGAGGTGTTTGGTGATTTGTTCGATTTTGTGATCATCGCCCAGCGTTGTCAGCGTTAAACGCGACAGGGTTTCGTCTTCCGTTGGTGCTACGGTCAGGCTTTCAATGTTGTAACCGCGCTGGGAAAACAAACCTACTACGCGCGACAGTGCACCGGGGGCGTTTTCAACTAATACAGAAATGATACGTCTCATATTAGGTGCGCTCCGTTTTGCTTAACAACATATCGCGCATGGAACCATTGGGCGCAACGTGCATTGGATAAACGTGTTCGGATTGATCGACCATGATATCCATAAATACCACGCGGTCTTTCAGTGCAAAACACTCCGCTAATTTCGCTTTCAGCTCTTCTTTTTTGGTCACACGAATACCGACGTGGCCGTAAGCTTCGGCGAGTTTGATGAAGTCTGGCAATGAATCTTCATACAGACTTTCCGCGTAGCGGCTGGAGTACTGCATGTCTTGCCATTGACGCACCATGCCGAGCGCTTGGTTGTTCAAGCAAATAATTTTTACCGGCAAGTGGTATTGCGTGCAGCAAGATAATTCTTGAATACACATTTGGATTGAACCTTCACCGGTCACACAGACTACGGTTGCATCGCGATGCGCCATTTGCACACCCATCGCCGCAGGCAAACCAAAGCCCATAGTGCCGAGTCCACCGGAGTTGATCCAACGGCGCGGCTTGTCGAACAAATAATATTGCGCGGCAAACATTTGGTGCTGGCCAACATCGGAGGTGACATACGCATCGCCTTTGGTGACTTCCCAAATCGCTTGAATCACTTCTTGCGGTTTGATTTTATCGCTCGATGTATCGAAACGATTTTTGGTATAGATGCCGTGACGCTCGCGCCACTCGTTAATTTGTTCCCACCAGGATGCAAGTGCTTCAGCATCCGGTTTTTCATCGCTCTCTTTGATAAGGGCGAGCATTTCGCCCAGAACGCTATCTACCGCACCCACGATAGGCACATCGGCGGTAACGGTTTTGGAGATAGATGCCGGGTCTATATCGATATGAATAATTTTGGCATTCGGGCAAAACTTGCTAACAGTATTGGTTACACGGTCATCAAAACGCGCGCCCACGGCGAGGATGACATCGCTGTGATGCATGGCGGTGTTGGCTTCGTAAGTGCCGTGCATTCCCAACATACCGAGGAAGTTTTTGCCGGTGCCGGGATAAGCACCCAAACCCATCAGGGTATTGGTCACCGGGTAATTGAGCAGATCAACCAACTCTTTAAGCAAGTGCGAGGCATTGCCCTGCACTACACCACCACCGGAATAGATCATCGGACGCTTGGCGCCGAGCAGCAGTTGCACGGCTTTTTTGATCTGGCCGGAGTGACCGCGGGTCGCTGGAGTATAAGAGCGCAGCTTGACCTTATCGGGATACTCATAAGGAAAGGTGTAGGCCGGATGAGTCAGATCTTTAGGCACATCGATAACCACTGGGCCGGGGCGACCGGTCGCAGCGATGTAGTAGGCCTTTTTCACAATCTCAGGAATTTCGCTGGCGTGTTTGATCATAAAGCTGTGTTTTACGATCGGGCGGGAAATACCCACCATGTCGGTTTCCTGAAAGGCGTCTTCACCGATCAAGTGGCTTTGCACCTGGCCGGAGATGACCACCATCGGAATAGAATCCATATAGGCCGTCGCAATACCGGTAATGGCATTAGTCGCACCTGGGCCGGAAGTTACCAGCACGGTACCTACTTTACCGGTCGAGCGCGCATAACCATCGGCAGCGTGGGTGGCCGCTTGTTCGTGGCGAACCAAAATGTGTTTAACGTCAGATTGACGGAAGATGGCGTCATAAATATGCAGCGCAGCGCCGCCTGGATAGCCAAAAACGTATTCAACGCCTTCGTCTTTCAGGGCGCGGATGAGCATATCTCCGCCGGAAAGCATTTCCACGATAATTCCCCTTTTAGGATGTGAATCGCATATGCGCGTGTGTCTTTTACCAAAAGGCTGCTACAGCCGTTAGTTAAGGAGGCAAAGAATCACACAGGAAAGTATTGGCACTTAGGGCAGGCCAACACCGTGAATGATCCACGATCAAAACCCGGCAAGGTCAGGATCGGATCAGCGAAAACCGTGCAGGTAAACAGCGGCGTTCTAAGGTGATGCTCTGGTAGGAGCACCGCCAGCAGAGGGTTCGCCAAGAGGGTGACTTGGCGGGAGGCAATTGGTGTCCGGGATTATCGGCCAGCTGCCAGCCATCTGGAGGACTGGCAATTTTCGCAAGATATGCTTTAAAGTCAAGCAATTAACTTTCTTTTGCGCATTTTTTAATCGCGCCGCCCTAATATCCAGCCTGTCCCCAGCGTGAAATAAGCAACAACCGCGCTTATGGCGCCTGCTTGCGCTCTCTCACAGATTTACGCATCCCGGTTTCGCTCCGCAGACATAAGGTCTATAGTGCTCTAAAGGCCGTTAATGGCCGCATGTATATTGCTCATTGGCGTAGAAGGATAAGATTCATGAAGTGTTCACGCGTACTCGGGGTTATAAGTGCCTTAATTCTGGGGCTGGCAATCAGCCAATCAGGCTTCGCTAAAGAAAAAGTCTACACTTGGACAGATGCCAAGGGTGTAGTTCACTATGGCGAGCGGCCACCCAAAAATGTTAAAGCAACACTGGTGAAAACCCGCACGGGGCATAGCGACCCTACACCGGCACCAACAGCAGCAACAAAAGCCAAAGCTGATGCAGCTGCGACTGAAAATAATCAGCAGTCATTAAAAAACCCTGAACGCTGCGCCAGAGCCAAAGAAAATTTGGCGATGTTAAATTCTGTAGCACGAATCAAAACCACCAATGCCGACGGTGTTGATGTCATCCTCACAGAGGAAGACAAAACCAAACAGCGCGAAATAACGCAGCAAATTATTGATCAAGCTTGTGAATAAGTAACACGCAACTCCAATCCGCCCCCCCACAATAAAAAACGGCCATTCAACGATGGCCGTTTTTAATGTACTGCAATATGCACTATTAGTTCAGCCGTTTCGGATCAAACACGATTTTGTCACCAATTAAGTGACCGTGAATAATCGCGCCAGGCATAAATTTACCGCCGAGAATATCCTGCGCGAGCGGGTTTTCAATCAATTGCTGGATTGCGCGTTTTAGTGGGCGCGCACCATAGACTGGGTCAAAACCAACTCCGGCCAGTTTATCCATTACCTCATTATCCAACTCCAAACTCAGTTCGCGCTCAGCCAAACGGGTGCGCAACAGCTCCAGCTGGATATCGGCGATGCCGCGAATTTGTTCGCGTCCGAGTGGATGAAACACCACCACCTCATCGATACGGTTGATAAATTCCGGGCGGAAATGCCCGGTCACTACTTCCATCACTGCATCTTTCATTGCGTTGTAGCGATTCTCGTTATTTAACGAGTTATTTGAATCATCGCTCACAAAACTATCGAAGCTCACCGTATCAAACGATTTATCTTCCGCTAATTCCTGAATACGATCCGAACCTAAATTCGACGTCATTACAATCACGGTATTGCGAAAATCCACTGTGCGCCCTTGGCCATCGGTTAAGCGGCCATCGTCCAATACTTGCAGCAAAATATTAAACACATCGGGATGCGCCTTTTCGATTTCATCGAGCAAAATTACCGAATAGGGTTTGCGGCGCACAGTCTCGGTAAGATAACCGCCCTCTTCATAACCCACATAACCCGGTGGTGCGCCGATCAAACGCGCCACCGAATGTTTTTCCATAAATTCCGACATATCGATACGCACCATAGAATCGGTGGTATCAAATAAAAATTCGGCAAGGGATTTACACAACTCGGTTTTACCCACACCGGTCGGCCCTAAAAATAAAAACGAACCATTGGGGCGATTGGCATCGCTCAAACCGGCGCGCGAACGGCGCACCGCGTTGGATACAGCAACCACCGCTTCATGTTGGCCAATAACACGATTATGCAGCGCCTCTTCCATGCGCAATAATTTATCGCGCTCACCCTCCAACATTTTGGATACGGGAATGCCGGTCCATTTAGAAACCACTTCGGCAATTTCTTCTTCGGTGACTTTATTGCGCAGCAGTTTCATTTCCATCATTTCGGCTTGGCTGGCCATATCTAACTGTTTTTCAAGTTGCGGAATAATGCCGTACTGCAATTCACTCATGCGCGCCAAATCACCTTTGCGGCGCTTGTCTTCCAACTCCAAACGCGCCTGTTCCAACTGGCTTTTAATTTCTTGTGAACCTTGCAACGCCGCTTTTTCTGCACGCCAAATTTCTTCCAAATCATTTAACTCGCGCTCGAATTTATCAATATCCTGATCGAGCTTGGCGAGGCGTTTTTTGCTCGGTTCGTCCTCATCTTTTTTCACCGCTTCGCGCTCAATTTTAAATTGAATCAAGCGGCGCTCAAGGCGATCCATCTCTTCCGGTTTGGAGTCGATTTCCATGCGAATACGGCTGGCCGCTTCATCAATTAAATCGATGGCTTTATCGGGTAATTGACGATCGGTGATGTAGCGCTGGGATAATTTTGCCGCCGCGATAATCGCTGAGTCGGTAATATCCACCCCGTGGTGCACTTCGTAACGCTCTTTTAAGCCGCGCAGAATGGCAATGGTGTCGGACTCATTCGGTTCATCCACCTGCACTTTTTGGAAGCGGCGCTCCAGTGCGGCATCTTTTTCAATGTATTTGCGATATTCATCGAGCGTGGTGGCCCCCACACAATGCAATTCACCGCGCGACAACGCCGGTTTAAGCATATTGCCCGCATCCATTGCGCCTTCGCCTTTACCGGCGCCGACCATAGTGTGCAATTCATCGATAAATAAAATGATGCGGCCTTCTTGTTTGCTCAATTCGTTGATGACTGATTTCAAGCGCTCTTCAAATTCACCGCGAAATTTTGCTCCGGCGAGCAAACCGCCCAGGTCGAGCGATAGCAGGCGCTTATCTTTTAAACCTTCAGGTACTTCGCCATTGATAATGCGCTGGGCAAGACCTTCCACAATCGCGGTTTTACCCACGCCTGGCTCGCCAATCAATACCGGATTATTTTTGCTCCGGCGCTGCAGCACTTGAATGGTACGGCGAATTTCGTCATCGCGGCCAATCACTGGATCGAGCTTGCCAGCTTCGGCGCGCGCGGTTAAATCCACCGTGTATTTTTCCAATGCTTGGCGGTTGCCTTCTGAATCAGCGTCATCCACGTTTTCGCCTCCGCGCACTTTTTGAATCGCTTGCTGCAAGCGCTGGGCATTGCCAAATTTTTTCAATAATTCCGGCACCGCACCTTGCGACTCCAGCATTAACACCAGCAGCACCGAATCGCTGGAGACAAATTTATCCCCGACTTTTTGCGCGTGACGATCGGCAAGATTTAACAGGCGCACCATGTCGGGCGACATAGTGACCTCGCCGGTGGGGTTTTTGATTTGCGGTAAATTTTCCAGATATTCATTGAGCGCTGTGCGCAAGCCCGCCACATCAAATCCGGCCTGACTCAACAACAGGCGCACACTGGCCGCACCCTTTTGGTCGATCATCGCCAATAACAAATGGCCTGGGTCTAATTGACTGTGATCCTGCCCCAGCGCGATGGATTGGGCATCGGAGAGTGCAACTTGCAGCTGATTGGTTAAACGGTCGATACGCATGGATTACCTCAAGCGATGTGTTACTCGGTTGAAGCTGAGGTGGGGCGTGAGGAGGGGGATTTCAAGCAGGCCAACAGCCTGCTTGTCATGTTTGCGGAAAATAAAACGGGTTATTTGCGCCAGATCAATTTTGCGGCTCAACCGGCGTTACCGGCGCGCGTGGAGTTTCTTTGACATCAAAAAATTTAATCGCCATAGGGTAGTTCTTGATGATGCCTTTGTTGGCGTCCATCGCGCCCATAATGGTGAATACTACAGAGCAGATAAATAGCAAAATTAACAGCGGAATACCGATCAGGATAAAACACAGAATAATGCCGACAATGCCATAAATAATCGAGCTACACACCCAATTCATCACCACCTTGCCCTGCTCGTTTACATAGGGGTCTTCTTTTTTAGATTGCCACATAATCAGCGGCACAATTAAGCCCAAAAATGGAAACAACCAGGAACAGAATTGGGTGAGGTGCAACACCATCGCATAATCAAAGTTGTTGGTTTGCATGGTAATGGTATGGGGTTGCGATGTAGATGCGGCCTGTTGCGGCTGGGCACCCAAAATACGCTCCTTGGCTTGTTGATACTCTTCTTCACTGATCAGGCCTTTTTGCTTCAGGTCATTCAGTTTTTCAATTTGATCGAGATCCATAATGATTCCTTGTGGGCGTTGATAAAAGTAAAACTCACCAGATTAGATGCCAATAGTGCCCACTTGGATGCAGTAGGGCAAAAAAATTATTCCAGCCAAATCAAGCTCGCCATGCGGCCGGTGATTTTGTCGCGGCGATAGGAGTAAAACCGTGTGTCATCCTCGTAGGTGCAGTAATCGCCACCATAAACGTATGTCACCCCCAGCGCATTTAACTCGGCACGCGCGAGGGCGTAGATATCGGCATAAAAATGCAGTGGCCGCTGGGCAGATACAAACGCAGTGGCAATCTGCTCCGCATGCTGCGGGTTGCGCGCCGCTTTAAAAAACGCCTCAAGCACATCCACCCCCACTTCAAAGTGCGGCTGGGAAATAGCAGGGCCGAGATAGGCGAGAATATCGCCCGGTGCGCCGCTGAACTTTTGCAGGCCGCGCGCGCAGATACCCTTGGCCAGGCTGCGCCAACCGCAATGCAATGCAGCTACTTGGGTGCCTTGTTTATCGCACAATAAAATCGGCAGGCAATCGGCCGTCATCACCAAACAGGCTTGGCCGGGTTTATCGCTAAAACTGCCATCCGCAGTGCGCACCAAACCATCACTTTTGGCATTGACGACTTTCACTCCGTGGATTTGCTCCAGCCATTGCGGCGTTTTTTGCAGCCCCAATTGCACCGAAAGCTGCGCGCGATTAGCGGCGACATGCTCGGGATCATCGCCCACATGCAGCCCCAAATTGTTGCTGGTGTAGGGCGGCTGGCTTAGGCCGCCCACACGGGTGCTAATGTAACTGCGCACATTCGCGGGGGCAGGCCAGCTGGGAGTAATGCCCGCTAACTTAGTCATCGGCAAGAGTAAAACCGGTGTTGAGTGCATCGAGCAGATTTTTGAAATCCTCTGGCAGGGGCGCCGTCCACTCGGTGTATTCACCGGTGCCGGGATGCTCCAAACCCAACTTAAACGCATGCAGCGCCTGACGCGGGAAACTTTTAAGCGTGTCGATCAAATGCTGATTGGCGCCCTTGGGGATCTTGAAACGGCTGCCGTAAGTTTGATCGCCCACCAGCGGGTGACCAATGTGCGCCATGTGCACGCGGATTTGATGGGTGCGGCCAGTTTCCAGCTTGACGCGAATATGGGTGTGGCTCGGGTAGCGCTTGGCTACGCGGTAATGGGTCACCGCGCGTTTGCCGCCGGCTTTGAGTACCGCCATGAGCTTACGCTGCATAGGGTGGCGCCCCATGGGCGCATCTACGGTACCGCCGCCGGTCATAGTGCCTACCGCTACCGCTTCATATTCGCGGCTTACCGTGCGGTCGGCCAACTGTTCGACGAGATCGGTGTGCGCCTCCAAGGTTTTCGCGATAACCATCAAACCGGTAGTCTCTTTATCGAGGCGATGCACAATACCTGCACGGGGCAAGTTAATCAGTTCGGGGATGTGGTTGAGCAAGGCATTTACCAAGGTGCCGGTGTAATTGCCCGCCGCTGGATGCACCACTAAGCCGGCCTGCTTGTTGATGATGATTAGGTCGTCATCTTCATGGACTATATCCAGCGTGATCTCTTCCGGCTGCCAATCGCCCTGCGCTTCTAACTCGGCCTTAAGCTCCAGCACTTCACCGCCAATGAGCTTATCTTTGGGCTTGGCCGTGCGACCATCCACTTTGAGCTGACCATCTTTAATCCAGCTCGATAGACGCGAGCGGGAAAAGTCAGGGAACAACTCGGAGGCGATCTGGTCGAAGCGCATGCCGCTCATTTGGATGGGCACATGGGCGCTCAGGTCAAAAACATCTTTCATTAAAAAACCTCTAGTGATTGTTTCTGGCTGCAAATGATTCGCCAAAAATCGGAAATTGGGAGCTTTTACTGCTGCCAGATTGGTATCCGCCAAGCTCTGTGTTTAAATACCCTGCCCCGCAAACGGGGTCTATTTTATCGAGATAAGAGTCTATAACCCTATGCGAGTCCTGCCCTGTTTGATGCTTAGCACCCTCGTGCTGCTGACTGCCTGCTCCAGCAAAGAGCCTGAATACACCACCGAAGCGGATTTATACAATGCCGCCGAAGAGCAACTTGAGCGCAGCCAATGGGAATCCGCGATCAAAAATCTCAACTCGCTCGAAGAAAACTTCCCTTTTGGCACCTACGCCGATCAAGCGCAGTTAGAACTTATCTACGCCCATTACCAGTCCGGTGAGGCAGATGCAGCCATTGCCACGGCCAACCGCTTTATCCGCCTGCACCCCCAGCACCGCAATGTAGATTATGCCTACTATATGCTCGGCATGGCCTCTTTCACTAAAGACAAGGGCATGTTTGAGCGCGTAATGCCGGTCGATACCTCCAAACGCGACCCAGGCGCAGCACGTGAATCGCTGGCCAACTTTACCCAGTTGCTCAATCGCTACCCCGACAGCAACTATGCTGCCGATGCCAAAAAGCGCATGTTACATCTGCGCAATCACTTGGCGCGCTACGAAATCCATGTCGCGAACTACTACTTTAAACGCGGCGCTTATGTCGCAGCCGTAGGTCGTGGCCGCTATGTATTAGAGAACTTTCCACAGGCGCCATCCACACCCGATGCGCTGGCCGTTATGGTACAGGGTTATCACCTGTTAAAGATGCCTGAAAAATCCAATGAGATGCTGGAAATTCTTAAACTCAACTATGCCGACTATCCTGCGCTGAACAAAAAAGGCGCGTTTGATTACGAGTATATGTACAACAACGGTAGGTCTCGCTGGTTGGCCTACCTCACCCTCGGCTTGTTCAGTAAAGATGAAATTACCGGTTTTGATACCCGCGAGCTTTACGACCCACAGTACAAGACCACTAGCGATGTAGCACGCGCAGAATAATCGCACCGTTGCACACCAATAAAGGCCGCTTTTGCGGCCTTTATTGTTCTCGGGTATAGGGTTTACGGATAATTAATCCCCCAGCTTCCAGCCTGAGGTAATCGGGTAACGGCGATCGCGACCAAAACCGCGCTGACTGATACGAACGCCGATCGGCGCCTGACGACGTTTGTATTCATTCACATCCACCAAACGTACCACCCGCTCAACCTGCTCGCGATTAAAACCTTCGTTGATAATCGCCTCAGCGCTATAGTCCTGCTCTACATACAATTCAAGAATACGATCAAGGGTATCGTAAGGCGGCAGACTGTCTTCGTCTTTCTGATCCGGCGCCAATTCAGCCGATGGCGGACGGGTGATAACCGACTCGGGAATCACCTCGCCTAATGTATTGCGGTAGCGCGACAGGGCAAACACCAGAGTTTTGGGCACATCTTTAAGCGCATCAAAACCACCAGCCATATCGCCATACAGCGTGGAGTAACCCACCGCCATTTCGCTTTTATTGCCGGTAGTCAGCACCAGATAACCTTTTTTGTTGGAGATCGCCATTAGCAGTACGCCACGGCAGCGGGCCTGCAGGTTTTCCTCGGTAGTATCGCGTTTGGTGCCTGCGAACTCATCGCTGAGCGCAGCCATAAAGGCTTCATACATGGGCTCAATACTAATCGAGCTGTAGCGCACACCGAGGCGCGCAGCTTCATCGGCGGCATCATTTTTACTGAGATCAGAGGTATAGCGAAACGGCATCATCACCGCCTCAACGCGGTCGGCACCTAATGCATCCACTGCAATCGCCAAGGTCAACGCCGAATCTATGCCGCCCGACAAGCCCAGTACCACGCCTTTGAAACGGTTTTTGTTGACGTAATCGCGCATACCAACCACCAGCGCTTGGTACACCGCGGCGGTATTGTCGAGCAGCGCAGCAAGCGGCTGAGATGGAATGCTGACTTGTTGCTGCTCCCACGTCACAACCACGGGAAACTGGCCTTCAGCAAAAGAGGGAGCGCGAAATTGGGTGATGCCCTGGCTATCGATAACTACCGAGCCACCATCAAACACCAGCTCATCCTGACCGCCAACCAGATTGGTATACACCACGGGCATCTGCCCTTCTCGGGCGCGCTGGGCAATTGTTGCCTCACGGGTTTGCTGCTTACCCTGATGGTAAGGGGAGGCATTGAGATTGAGCATCAGCTTAGCGCCAGCAGCGCTGGCCTGCGCCATAGGCTGGGCGAACCAGATATCTTCACAGACACTTAAGGCTGTCGGCACACCTTTAAGATTAAATACACAGGCTTGATCGCCCGCAGCAAAATAGCGCTTTTCATCAAACACCTGATAATTCGGCAAACACTGCTTGGCGTATTCGGCAATTAATTTTCCATCCGCGATAACCCCTGCCATGTTGTACAGCAGCCCGCTTTTTAACCGGGGATAGCCGATCACCAGTGCCACCGGCAGCTTTGCTTCACTCAATTCCTGCAGCGCCCGCTCGATGCGCAGAGTCAAACTTGGGCGCAGCAACAAATCCTCCGGCGGATAGCCAGTTAAGGTCAACTCAGGGAACACAATGGCATCTACAGCGCCATCGGCCAGCGCCTCACGAGCCACACTGAGCACCTTGGCGGTATTGCCGGGAATATCCCCTACAAGGGTATTAATTTGAGCGAGAATAAACTGTAACTGCGACATAGAGCTCATGCGATAGTAAAGTGGGAACAGCATTGCTGAAAATTAAGCTTGGAATCACACGCTGGAAAGCAGCATAAGCACTGGGAAACTGGCAAAATTGCCAACACAATTGACCTATGCAACCAGACACCTAAAAGGATTATAGGCTTCAGGCGACTCAAACACTGGCGCACATTGTCTGCGATCCAGCCTTTTAAAGCCAAGTAGAATTTATCCGCTTATCCGCAAAGGACACAGAACAACACCATGACATCCAATTTGCTGAACCATCAACCCAGCTACAATCCCTACGATTTGCTGCGTATCTACACCTACTACCGCACACTGCTCGGTAGCGTATTGTTGCTAATGTTCCAAATAGAGTTTGCCCCCAAAGTATTGGGCAACGACAACCCCGATCTCTTTTTTTACACCTCAGCTGCTTATACCGCCATCAACTTTGTAACCCTGGCGGTGATGTGGCGATTAAAATACTCGCCCTCCCAGCGCAAACTATTTAGCTCGCTTCTAATTGATGTGATTGCAATAAGTCTCTTAATGCATGCGAGTGGCGGCGCACTCAGTGGCTTGGGTTATTTATTACTCGTGGCCATTGCCGCTGGCGGCATTATGCTGCGCGAGCGAATTTCATTTTTTCTTGCTGCTATCACCACCATTGTAGTGATCGGCGAGGGAGCCTTTCGCTTTTTGATTCTAGTGCAAGACAACAAATCTCTATTCGCTTCTGGAACACTCAGCGCTCTCGCCTTTCTAACGGCGATACTTTTTCAATATCTCACCAAAAAAATTCGCCTCTCGTACGCAGAGGCCGAAACACAAGCAGCACAAGCAGCACATTTGCAAAAATTAGCACAAATTATTGTAGAAAGAATGCGCACCGGGATTTTAGTATTAAACGAAAATCTTGAAATAGAATTATGCAACCAAGCTGCCTTAAAGTTACTCGGCTCAACACAGGACACCACGGCAAACTTACGTTTGGATAATTTTCCTGAGCTATATAAAAAACATCAATCCTGGCAGCGCAATGCCAACGACCACTCGCCCTATTTAAAAATTGACGGCGACACTATTACCGAAGCCAAAGCCAATTTCGCTTACCTGGAACCAGGCACCTCTGCAGACGTATTGATATTTCTTGAAGATGTGCGCTCACTCAATCAACAAGCACAACAATTGAAACTCGCATCACTAGGGCGACTAACCGCCAGTATTGCCCATGAAATACGCAATCCGCTCGGCGCCATCAGCCATGCAAGCCAACTGCTGGGTGAATCTGATACCTTATCCGCAAGCGAACAGCGCCTGCTGGATATCATCAACAATCACAGTAAACGCGTTAATCAGATTATCGAAAATATTTTACAGCTATCGCGCCGACGCGGGGCCAAGCCAACCCAGATTAACTTGCAGCAATGGGTTCATACATTTGTCGCTGACTACAAATCCAGCAAAAGTAATGGCTCGCAATTCAATATTCTTATAAAAGAAAAAAACATCGGCGATTCACACAGCGACTTTGACTACGACGACACGAGCATGATCACCAGCCTGTGCGCCAAATTTGACACCAGCCAACTACAGCAAGTGCTAACCAATCTTTTTGATAATGGTATCCGCTATGGCATAGCACAAACAGGCCGCGCTGATTTACGCATAGAAATCGGCCTGGACATCAACCAACAACAACCCTATATTCGGGTGATAGACTTTGGCGCAGGCATCAGCGAAGAAAACCGCAAACATTTATTTGAACCTTTTTTTACCACGGAAAATACCGGTTCGGGATTGGGTCTGTACATCTGCAAAGAATTGTGCGAAGCCAATCAGGCAATTATTTCCTACAAACGCACAGAACAAGGCGAAAGCTGCTTTCATTTACAGTTGGCGCATCCGGATAAAAATTCCTAATAAAAAAGCTCATGGGATTCAAAAACAGTTATGACTCAAAAACGTGCATTAATCATCGACGATGAACCAGATATCCGTGAACTTCTGGAAATCACCCTAGGGCGGATGCAAATTCACACTGACAGCGCCGACTCTGTTGCCAGCGCAAAACAATTGCTACTACAGAACCACTATGATCTGTGTTTGACCGACATGCGTTTACCCGATGGCAAAGGATTGGAATTGGTGGAATTAATTCAACAGCAGTATCCTCATCTTCCGGTAGCGGTTATTACCGCCCATGGCAGCATCGATACCGCAATTGAATCCATGAAAGCCGGAGCATTTGATTTCATCTCCAAACCCGTAGATTTAACCACGTTACGCAAACTGGTCAGCACCGCAATTGAATCCAGTGAACTCAAACCAAAACCAATCAATAGCGTAACGCCTATCATCGGCGAATCAAAAGCCATTCAAGATTTAATTCGCCGCATTGAAAAACTCGCACGCTCCCAAGCCCCCGTCTACATCAGTGGCGAATCAGGTTCGGGAAAAGAATTAGTTGCTCACTCAATTCACGATTTAGGGCCGCGGGCAAGCAAACCCTTTGTCGCCGTCAACTGTGGTGCAATTCCACGCGAACTCATGGAAAGCGAATTTTTTGGCCACAAAAAAGGCAGCTTTACCGGAGCTCATCAAGACAAAATTGGCTTATTTCAAGCAGCGGAAGGTGGCACCTTATTTTTTGACGAGGTTGCCGATTTACCGTTGGATATGCAGGTGAAATTGCTGCGTGCGATTCAGGAAAAACAGGTTCGCCCGGTCGGAGCAGCCGACGAAATTGCCACCGACGTACGTATTCTCTGTGCAACACATAAAAATTTAGAGTTGGAAGTTAGCGAAGGAAGATTCCGACAGGATTTATTTTATCGCCTGAATGTTATTCAGCTTTCAGTCGCCCCCTTACGTGAAAGGCGCGAAGATATTGCGCAACTAACCCAACACTTACTGCATAAACTCGCAACCGATATTGGACTTACTGCCCCCACGCTGTCAGCAAATGCATTGCGCATATTGGAAAATTATCACTTCCCCGGCAATGTGCGAGAACTGGAAAATATTCTGGAGCGTGCGTTCACGCTCTGCGATAGCAATATCATCGACACTCAGGATCTACAATTGCGAGGGCATGATCACCCATTCGATAACGGCTCTGAAAAAACCTATGCAACAAACAAATCATCGGCACGCAGCAATAACGTACAACTAGACTACCCCGCACGCTGCGCAGAATATTCCTCGCTGGACGAATATTTACAAGACGTTGAAAAAGAAATCCTCTGTCACGCACTGGAGCAAGCCAAGTGGAACAAAACACTGGCTGCAAAACAGCTGGGGATTAGTTTTAGATCGCTACGGTATAGACTGCAGAAGTTGGGGCTGGATGATGAATAGTGGGTTAAACCATTGAATAAATAAAAAAGCGGCAGGTAAATGCCGCTTTTTTATTTATTGCTGGCTTACCAACACACTTCCGGTTTTTGCACCCCGGTATGATCCAGTGTTAATTTATTACAACCATTTGCGGTATCTTTTGTTTGAGGCAGTTTAATCGCCTCTGCGGTTAACTCGTAGGTTGTCGTTCCTGCTCCCGGGTGGGCGACCGTTATTTTATAAAAACTAGAACCACGCGTTACATAAGTACCAGCTTCAAGCGTCTTGTATGCGGGGCAATTGTCTTTGTCATTGAACCGAGCAAACGAGGTGTAGCACCGCTGCAATCTCTGCGCAAAATCAAACAACTCTGTCTTGGCTTCTGCTCGATTACTTTTACGCACAGACTCTATATAAGAGGGATATGCTATTGCCGTAATAAGGCCAACAATGGCAACAGTTATTAACACCTCTATCAAAGTAAAGCCTTTTATTACTTTCATTTCATAACCCTATGCTATTGCAACTGGCGCCAAGACTGACGACCTTCGGCTGCGGCGTCGTACTCAGCTTTGATATTAAGTAAAGTTGCGTCGGTACCACTACCAACAATCGCCCCTTTACCGACCTCGCCTAATTGCCCAAAACCCAAGTCCCCCAACACTAAAAACCCGTTGTATGCATTGACTATAGGTGGTGTTTTGCCCGATTTATCTCCCACAGCCCTGACCGCCATTAACCAGCTGCCGCCACCATATTGACAAGCTATGCCAGACGGAATCAAGGTTGGGAATATCAAATAGTCCTGCAACAATATAGCTTTAGTGGTAACACGTTCACCAGCCGTATCATTGAAATCGAGATACCAGCCATTCTGATTCTCCCAATCCGGTGATTTCACTGGGTCTGCCACATCCTGTTTCACTTTGCGCGAATCGGTACCGCTACCATCAACGGGACTCTTGTAAGTGGTCTCTAATTCTTTTTTAAACATGTCTTTTCTTATTACTTCTTTCCCTATATCTGCAACGGCGTAATAACTGTGCCGGGGCGTGGTCGAACTGGAGTTATCACCTACATCAAAATATTTACCTGTGCCAAAGTAGACCATAATTTTATTTGCTTTAACTGCATTTAACCCCAGAGTGGGTGCAGCGGTAATGGGCTGAGCGTTGTTACTGGCATCTTTTGCAGCAAACAGTAAGTACTTCACTTTCCAATCGCTTGCCGAATCACTCGATAAGTCAAATCGCCAAAGATTGCCGTTTAAGTCACCTGCATAGGCAGCTTCAACCTGGCCAATCACATTAGGTAAAAGCGCCGGGGCAGACAGCCCTGTACCAGCGCCTGTATCCAATACTTTCGTTTTGCTCTTATCTTCTATATCTACAACAAATAGTCTAGAGGTGCTGCCACTCCCGCTGCCGTTGCCGAAAATGGCTGCCCAGCGGCCATTTTTCATTGGAACAATTAGCGGTTTACCCATTACATAACCCATTTGGGGGTAATCTTTTTCACTTAACTCCCAAAGTACTTTAGGTGTGTCATCAGTTACGTCCAATGCGTAAACGCCTCGCGCACCTGCCCCCATAGTGCCGACGATAATTGTGCGCCACGCACCACCAATATAAACATCGCCTACTGTAATTGGTCCATCCACTATAAACCGATGAGGATTCTCTTTAGTGCCATAATTTGCTTCTGTAATGGCAGCTAACCTTGGAATAGCCAACCCAGGCACATAGGCGAACAACTCCTTGAACTCTTTTTTTCCTTCCGTAGGTGCCTGAAATGCATGCACTGCACCATCATTTGAACCAACAAATACACGCGGTGTTTTTCCTTTTTTCAGTGCAACGTAATCGCGATAGGTGCTACCGCCATCAGGCAAACGGTTATAACGGAAATCCCACGCGCCTACATAAGCAGGACTTGAATTAACAATATCGCCTAAGATAACTCTTTCAGTTCCGGTGCCACGCTTACGCAAACCGTCAGTTTCAGTTTCATAGGTAGCATTCCCCAGTAACCAATCAATACGTTTTTCAGCTTTGGCATCAGTATCTCCCGTTAGCTTAAATGCAGTCTGCTGACCAAGCGGTCCAGTTGTTAAATTGCCCCACGCAAATTTCACCAGACTAGTACCATTAAACGTATATACGTCTCTTCCTGCACCAGTTGTAGGCATGCCCTTGCCTTCACTCGTGGTGAAAGCTGCCTTACTAGGAATACGGCCATCCTTATCAAATTCAAATACATTTAGCTCACCGGTCCAGTTTTCACTGTTGAACTTTGCCTGATACACATAGGCGCCTTCGGACAAACGTGTTGAGTTAGTCGCGACTGCAGATGCAGAACCAATGCCTTTAGCAACATCCCTAAACGCCCCACGCAAAGAAGCCTCTAATTCACGGGGGTTAGTTGCAAAATAATAGGAACCAAGCTCAGCTGCTGTTTTGCCTTTAATTGCATCTATTACCGTAGCATCTTTGTAATGATCCAAACGCTTTTCGGGATCATAGGCCGCTTTGCCCAAGGTGGATTCAACCAAGGCATCACTAAAACCACCCCATTTGGCGGCGTAGTACAAAGGAGTTTGTAGAAACTTAGCAGACGAATCGCCCAGTGCGTACTCTACACTCGGAGCTTCTGCATCTGCGGTATTACAGGCCTTGGTTTTACACTCGAACTCGTTAAAGCCATTGATCCCGCTCTGAAAGTGGGGGCCATCATGTGATTCGGTTCCCCCAATCACATAACCAAAGCCCATTTTATTAGGGGTTGATTGCGCCACAACGTCTGTAGTTATTTTGACAGTGTCCTTTGTGATCTCGTATTTTATTAAACCCCACATATCCTGGTCATAGTCGCCGCCCTGTTCACTGTCTTCCCAGTTGACATAGAGCGATCCACTCTTAGAAACTCCTGGGACTTCGGACTGCTCCAAAATTTTAAAATCAACAATTGCACAATTGCCCCCTACTGTCAGGTTTTTACAGGCGGGCAGAATGCTGACCTTTTTTGTTCCGCGAGGTGCTATTACCTCTAATTTTGGTAAGGCTGGTGCAAGTGCTACACCGAAAGTACGAACAGTCTGAGCCTTGGTAACATCAGACAATAGATCATTAGTGCGCGCATAGTAAGCCAAACCTGCAATACTGTAGCTTCCCTCCAATCTCGGTGCATCAGGGCATGTTCCGAGCACTGCAGATAGATCACCTAAGGTTTTACCCGTACACAACCCCCCATTTGTTTCAGCCACAGCACTGGTACGACCAACAAAGTACTCCCCTGTTAAATTTTCGTGCGCAGTATTGGCAATCTTATTCGTCCAGACATTCAACTCTGCTACACCCGTCCCTCCGGTAATATCAGCAGCAGTTTCGAGGCTATTACCATCGTAAGAGGTTGTAGACGCATTGAATTGCAGCACATTGAGTGGTGCACAATAATTGCTTTCAGTTACTGGCTTATTCCATACGGCACTGACCAAGCCGGTGATTTTATCGTTACCGGAAACATTGAAAGCACCGTTAGCTGACTTTCCTGCCAAATAGCGCAATGATTCCAAATAAATTTCTGCCTGCGGATTGCCCCAGTTGGTGCAGGTGTCATCTGAAAATGAACTCTTACCCCATGAACAGCTATCGCCAGTGTTATAACTACCATCTTCACCATTACCGCTATAAGAGTAACCATAGGGTCGAAGTAGGTTTAGGGTTTTAACAATCCCATCCACTGGAACACCGCTACCGTCTTTTTTAAATGTGCCGTCAGTGGTCGCATTAACTTCCGACATCATGTTTCCGACCGCCTTGCGCAATACACCACCAGATTTATTTTTTTTGTACGATCCAGTCAACAGTCCGAAATTAATTTTTGAACTGCTCGCGTCATTGCGAATTTCACCAAATTCTTGCAACAAGCCCTGGGGCTTTTTGTGCGTGCTAGTAGGGTACTTATAACAGTTGGGTTCCTCCAAGCCTGCCACACACACCTTAACTCTCACATTAAGCTCGCTGCCAATGCCAGTCTTTGTAAGCTTATTGGCATCTAATGGGCTATCGCGATATGCTTCTTTATTGGTAATTGCAGGGTCATTACCGTTCAATCCTCTATCGGCTTGGGAAATATCTGAACGCCACCGACACTGCCAGCGCTCATTACTAGCCCAAAACATATGATTCCCTTTGGCCAATCTCATTAACGGAGGATTAGTCACATTTTGTGACAGTCCAGTACCTGCTGTAGTGTTGCAAATTGTAAAACCTGGGCTTGTTATGGTTGTATCAACCGCACCTATTTTTCTTGTCCAAGTACCTGCTACGTCAGCAGCAGTGTATGGTGTAACACCTGCCATTTCAGTAGCTGTTCCGTTGTAATATTTTGCAAACGAGTGTGCATCGTGTGGCAAAAATGCACGCTCCAACACAGTCTCGGAATCTGTATCCGTTGAGCGAAAACCACCGTATAAAATTTTTCTAATAGTGTCTATGCGAGTCATTGTGGCCCAGTTGAGAAAATTACCACTCCACTCACCACTACAATATTTAGATGCAGAATTCACCGCACCAGTAGGTTCAAACC
Organism: Cellvibrio sp. ATLC23; assembly: GCF_057196725.1. Taxonomy (NCBI): domain Bacteria; kingdom Pseudomonadati; phylum Pseudomonadota; class Gammaproteobacteria; order Cellvibrionales; family Cellvibrionaceae; genus Cellvibrio; species Cellvibrio sp. ATLC23. The sequence goes on from NZ_JBXUOS010000007.1 coordinate 28,946, forward strand.
TATTATTTTTATATTGGTAACATTTACCACTATCGAAATAGCCATAATAATCATAAGTATGTTTATAGGTTGTTTCGACACCATCGCTTTCCTCAGGATCAAGATCAGAATAATCATCATAAACTTTGTAATGGAGCTGATGGTCTTTCGACATATTGAGCATCATGATGGGCACAACAGGATTCGAAAGAAACAATGGATCCTGTGAAGGCGCAGCAGCAACCGCAGCATGACTAATTGCAACACTTAAACATGCGGAGATCGCACCAATATTTATTTGACACAACGGGAGACGCCCAGCGATGGCAAAAACCTTGGCAAAACACTGTTGAATGAACATAGTTAAATCTCCACTACTTAAAACGACGTTTATAGGCTGATTGCACTATGGCTTCTGCATCGGGGCTTAAACCAAAACCTCGGGCAGTCGCACGATATGGAGTCGCATCACCGGTAGTCATCATGCCACCGACATCAATCGCACTGCCTTCAGCAGCGGCACTAGCCCCCATATCTACTTCTAACTCTTCTAATAAAAAACTGGGCTTATCGGCCACATCTTTAATTTCCAGGCCACTTTGTTTAGCAATTTTTTTCCATTTTTCCTTGGTTAGATAAGTCACAGAATCCTTGGGTATAGCACTCAAATCAAGGCAGGCTCCTTCACCGTCCAAACAACTAAAAGAAGGCAGCGCATCCTTGTTACTTGGTGATAAGATCCACTCACCTTCACGCAATGCAGACTCCGCAGCCTGAAAAGCAATATTACGATCGCGCATATTACCCGCCATATTTTCCTGTAACCCCGTACCGCGAATTGCCGAAAGACTGACAATGGTAATTAACAGCACCATGACCAAACCAACAATCAATACCGCCCCTCTCTGGGAGGATGGCAGGAATATTTGAGCCCGACGAATGTGCTTAATGTTCATTCTTATCAACCTATTGAATATTAGTAGCGCGACTGCGAATACCGACAGTAGAGCTGAATACTTGACGTAAATATCGATCATCCTTATCTGGCGTTATAGTAGCGCCCGCAAATTTATAGGGTTGAGGCGCCTCCACTACATTGTTATCTGGACTTCTTACTACAAGCTCAATACGAACCGATTGGACACTAGGCCAATCCGCCACAACTAAATCTTCAGCCTTACGATAATTACTATTATCTGCAGTGGAATAAGTCACGCTCATGTGCTCAACCCCTTCCAACAATTCCTGCGCGATTTCATTATTCGTTTTTTGCCATAAGCTAGGCGAGCCTGTAGGTCCTTCTGCCAAAAAATACACCACGGTATTCATCGCCAAGACTTCACCAGCAGTAAAGTTTTCTGTTGGTATAATGCCGCCACCCCAAGCACCGTTATGCTTGAGGTATATATCGGCACCCACTACGGCTGGAGCTTCAGCAACTTTGAATATCCGCGCCTTGAAGCAATCACTCACAACAGCAGCTGAATCCTTACATATTCCTGCCACGCAACCTTTCGCATTTATAGCCTCTGGGCTGTAAGCATAAATACCGTTTGCATCATTAGCCTGAGATAATGGCAACCCGCTTCCATTGGCAGTATGTAGTACCAACACATTGGCAGTTTTGTCTTTTAGCGGAGTAATTGATGCACCAACGTCATTAACCTTGCCTGGCAAGCCGTCAATGCTTTCATAACCACGCACCCCCTCGGCAAAATTTCCATGTAAGTCTTTAATCACTAAATTGCCGTCCTGAAGCTCAGCGCCTGCCACACCAAATTTGGGACGATAACAACCATAGTAAGCGGCCATACGGATGTCGCGCGCCATAAAATCAATCGCCAAACGCCCAGTTTCCTGAATACGGGACATAGCCTGCTGAGTACTAAATACCGTTTTGCTGGATAAGAAAACTTGCACTACTCCCGCCATCAATATCAATCCAAGAGTAATCGCAATCATCAATTCAATCAGCGACAAACCCGCTTGACGCATATGCATAACAGTAATCCTCACAGCCTGGCGCTATAGGTAAAAACAGTTTTATTCTCTGCGTCATCGCCAGAGCTATTCACTTCATCCCATTCAATTGTCAATGTGCAAATATCAGTTGCATCATCGCAATCAACACCGCCCTTTCCATTGGGCAATTCAGCAGAGATGTTGCGCCGCCATGCATGCAAATCTGCCGCAGCCAGTGGGGTTAATACCGGCGCTTCAGTCTCCTTCACATGAGCAAGCTCCGATTCGTAACTCTCGATATTTTTTAAATTGATACGCATACGATCCAAAAGGTCGTATGCAAATATATTGGCCTGAGAACGAAAGTAAGCCCCCTGATTGAACTGAAGCGAACGTGTCTGCATAGCACCTAAAGCCAGCAGTGATGTAGATAAAATTAACAAGGTTACTAGCACCTCAATTAAACCTACGCCTCGCTGATTCATTAATTGCCCGCGCTGACCATTATGAGAAAATAACCGATTCATACCCCCCCCATTCCTAATAAGCACTGCAAGCAACACTGCTTACAGATACCAAGCCAGATAAACCAATATTGATCTCTCTGGCTGCAGAACCAGTACACTTTTTAAATTGAGCTGAAATAAGATATGGCTTTTCTGTAACACGCGCTAAGGTACCCAAACCGGTATAGCGAATAAAAGTCTGATCTGTACCATCACTTTTTACACTAATCAGGGCACGGCTATCCTGCTTTTTCCATACCCGCAGCACAGTATCAACATCGGGTGGCACAGCCGTATCCACTACAACATCATCTACAAACGCCATAAACCCTTCATTCCAGCTACCGCTGCAAGTTACGCCATCTTTACTGGCACACAAGGTGACTCGCCCAGCTCGCTTAACCGCCTCCGCGCGAGTAAAGTTAATTGCGGAGGCAAAATCCTCGCCGAGCGTGATTGAGCGATGGTTTAAAATTTGCGACTGGAAACTGGGCACAGCAATTGATAGCACAATGGCAGCCACAGACAGGGTCACCATAAGCTCAATCAGAGTAAAACCGTTCATGGGATATCGCATGTAATCTCTCTCAATTTACTGAGCCAAAGCCCTAAGAACTTTCAATAGACAACCAAAATAGGGTTGATTATATTACTGCAGCCTAACACGGGCGCCACACCAAGATACTGATAGCACGACATATGGCATACCCAGCCGAATGAACGGCTATGCATGGCACACAAAGCTACATCAAAAATGGATTTACGCTAATTTCAAAGGAATATGTTATGAAATCACAAGGATTGACCCTTCTAGAGCTGCTCGTCAGCATCACCATTCTCTGTATTATCCTCACCGTCGGCATACCGAGCTTCAATAAACAAATCAGCGAAACGCGCACCAAAACCGCCACACTCGCGCTGCTGGATGCGATAGAAACCACACGCGCCACTGCAGTTTTCCGCAATCAACAAGTAATTCTTAAAGCCACCAACAAAAAATGGCATGAGGGATGGACATTGTTTATCGATAAGAACAGCAACGACCTTCTCGATAGTAATGATGAAACGCTGCAGGTTCATTCAGGATTGGACGCAGTACTTACTCAGGCCAGAGCCCCAATGAATAGCTATGTCGCATTTATTGGTACTGGCGAAGGACGGCAAATAGGATCAAAGGGAAAAGGGGGATTTCTCGCGGGAACCATCAAGATCTGCCCTGTCGCCAAAGGCGAAGGCTACAGCTTGATACTATCCAAAGGAGGTAGGACGAGAGTAGCAAAGCTTAGTCTTGCCGAATGTGATGCAATACGATGATCACAGAATAGCACTGGGGATCATTTAGATCCTCAGTGCTTTGGGAAGAGAAAAACTGATATTTTCCGGCGTGCCGTCCATTTCAATTGGAGCTTCGGCGCCACAGGCCTTTAACTTATCGATCACCTGCCTCACCAGCACTTCAGGTGCGGAAGCGCCTGCGGTGATCCCAATACTGGTGCGATTTTGTATCCACAGCGGGTTGATATCATCCGGCCCATCAATTAAATAGGCTTCCGTACCGCAACGTTCTGCCAATTCACGCAAGCGATTTGAGTTGGATGAGTTAGGTGAACCAACTACCAATACCAAATCACACTCCAGCGCGAGCTGACGCACGGCATCCTGGCGATTGGTTGTTGCGTAGCAAATATCATCGCGGCGCGGGCCTTGAATTTTCGGGAACTTATTGCGTAACGCTTCGATAACTTTAGCCGTGTCATCCATTGATAAGGTGGTCTGGGTTACATAAGCCAAATTCTCTGGATCATGCACCACTAACGCATCCACATCAGCTTCATCTTCCACCAAATAAATTGCACCACCGTTGCTGGCATTGTACTGCCCCATAGTGCCTTCTACTTCTGGGTGGCCTTGGTGGCCAATCAAAATACACTCGCGCGCTTCGCGACTGTAGCGTGTCACTTCGATGTGCACTTTGGTTACCAACGGACAAGTTGCATCAAAAATTTGCAGGCCGCGTGCTTCAGCTTCCTGGCGTACCGCTTGCGACACACCGTGGGCACTGAAAATCAGAATCACATCGTCGGGAACTTGTTCAACTTCATCGACAAAAATCGCACCCCGCTCGCGCAGCGAATCCACCACAAATTTGTTGTGCACGACTTCATGGCGCACATAAATTGGCGCACCAAAAACATCGAGCGCGCGATTGACTATATCGATCGCGCGATCGACACCGGCACAAAAACCGCGGGGATTAGCGAGCTTGATTTGCGTCATAATCAGTGCACCTGAACCGGTTCGATTTTAATAATAGCGACTTCAAATAAAATATCGCGGCCAGCGAGTGGATGATTAAAATCTACCACCACCACTTCATCGTCATAACGCTGTACTACACCTGGCAATTCGGTTTTTTGTGCATCGGCAAATGACAGCATCAAACCTTCACTCAATTCGAGGTCAGGGCTAAATTGGCTGCGTGCAATTTCCTGAATATTATTTGGATTACGCTGTCCAAAACCGTCTTCCGGTTTAATCACCAGGGTTTTGTGCTCGCCTTCCAACATGCCAAACAGCGCTTTTTCAAAGCCGGGCAGTAAGTTGCCATCGCCCACGGTAAAAGTTGCGGGGGCACGCTCAAAATTGGAATCCACCATATCGCCATTATCCAACTGCAAGGCAAAGTGCAGGGTAATTTTAGTGCCGGGACCAATTGCTAATTCACGCATTTGTTTTTTTCTCTTTGCTATTTTCTTTACTAAACAACATATCAATGATTAATACGGCGGCACCGAGTGAAATAGCCGAGTCCGCAAGGTTAAATGCCGGAAAATAATTGGCTTGGTAGTGCACCACAATAAAATCCACCACATGCCCGAGCACAATACGGTCATACAAATTACCCAGCGCGCCACCTAGAATAAAGGCCAGCGCAAAGGCCTCACGTGGTTTTTGCTGTGCGGTGCGCGCAATCCACACACTTAACAACACACTGGCAGCAAGCGCAATAACGGCAAAAAACCAGCGCTGCCAACCACCGGCGTCAGCCAGAAAACTAAATGCCGCGCCGGTGTTATAAGCCAAGGTGAAATTAAAAAATGAGGTAAACACCAAAGTTTCACCGTATTCAAATGCGGCTTCGATAGCGTGTTTACTGGCTTGGTCCAAAGCGACAATAATCGACGCAGTCAGATACCAAAACCAAGGTTTTTGATAAATTTTTAGTGGCATATTTAATTCACAATTAGGCAAATTGACGGGTTTCGCCCGCACCATCTACGTTGTCAACACAACGCAAACAAATGGTTGGATGAGTTGCATTTGCGCCCACATCTGCACGGTGATGCCAGCAGCGTTCGCATTTTGCGTGTTCAGATTTTTTCACTGCCACTTGCAAACCAGTAACATCCGTCGCCTCGGCACTTTGTGCTTCAGTGAGCGGACGAATCTCCGCGGTCGAGGTAATCAACACAAAGCGCAGTTCATTGGCGAGCTTATGCAATTCGGTTTGCAATTTTTCATCGCAATACAGGATCACTTCTGCACCCAATGAGCCTCCCACTTCTCCCGCAGCGCGCTTGGCTTCAAGCACTTTGTTTACGGCATCCTTAACTTCGGCGATCAATTCCCAATAGCTATCGGCGAAAGAGTCCGCTGGCATACTAGGCAATTTATACCACTCGGCGATAAATACAGTCGCTTCACGCTCGCCAGCAATTTCTTTCCAGATTTCATCGGCAGTAAAACTTAAAATCGGTGCAATCCACCGCACCATCGCTTCGATCACATACTGCAGTGCAGTCTGCGCCGAGCGGCGTGCGAGCGCATCGCCTTTTACCGTGTACTGGCGATCTTTAATAATATCGAGATAAAAACCACCCAACTCCACCACGCAAAAGTTGTGCAGTTTTTGATAGATTAAATGCAGTTGATAGCTGTCATAGGCGGCAATAATTTCTTTTTGCAGCTGCGCGGTGCGCGCCACAATCCAGCGATCCAACTGCAGCATATCTTGCGGCGCAACCGCATCGGTCGCCGGATTAAAGCCGGTCAGGTTGGACAAAATAAAACGCGCGGTATTGCGAATACGGCGATAGGAATCGGCAGTGCGTTTTAAGATTTCATCGGACACACTCATCTCGGTGCTGAAATCAGTCGCGGCAACCCACAAACGCAATACATCCGCACCCAAATCGTTCATCACTTTTTGCGGCGGGATTACATTGCCAATCGACTTGGACATTTTACGCCCCTGCGCATCCACCACAAAGCCGTGCGTTAATACGGTTTTGTAGGGCGGCTTGGCATTCATTGCCATAGAGGTTTTAAGCGATGACTGGAACCAGCCGCGATGTTGGTCGGAACCTTCCAAATACAAATCCGCAGGGAAACGCAAACCGGCGCGCTGCTCTAATACCGCATAGTGAGTCACGCCTGAATCAAACCAGACGTCCAGCGTATCTGTCACTTTTTGGTATTTCTCGGCATCGGCGCCAAGCAATTCGGCGGCATCCAATTCAAACCAGGCATCCATTCCGCTCTGTTCCACTTTTTGCGCAACCGCTTCAATTAAACGCGGCGTTTCTGGGTGCAATTCTTGGGTTTCTTTATTCACAAACAACGCGATAGGAACACCCCAGGTGCGCTGACGCGAGATACACCAGTCCGGTGAAGTCGCGAGCATGGCATCGATACGCGCCTTGCCCCAATCCGGCACCCACTCAACACCTTCAACCGCTTGCGCAACCTGATCGCGCAAATTGTTTTTGCTCATGCTCACAAACCATTGCGGTGTAGCACGGAAAATTAGCGGGGTTTTAGTGCGCCAGCAGTGCGGGAAGCTGTGGGTGATTTTGCCTTGCGCGAGCAGGGCATTTTTTTCAATTAAGAGTGCTACAACTTTTTCATCCACTTTGTAAACGTGATCGCCAGCGAAAATTTCTACGTTGGGGCGATAGGTGCCGTGGTCGTCGATGTAGTTGAGTGTACCGATTCCGTATTTCACCCCGACATTAAAGTCGTCTGCACCGTGGTCTGGTGCTGTATGAACAAAGCCGGTACCTGCATCGGTAGTCACGTGATCGCCGAGAATCACCGGAACCTGACGCGTATAGAAAGGATGCTGCAACAGCATTTTTTCCAATGCTGCGCCTTTTAAGCGGCCGACAATTTCATGCTCTTCTACTTTTGCACGCGCGAGCACGCTGCTAATCAACGTCTCTGCAACTAGCAAACGCTCATCGCCCACTTGCACCAAGGCGTAATCTACTTCAGCGTTGGCAGATACCGCTTGGTTCGCAGGCAAAGTCCAGGGTGTGGTTGTCCAGATCACCAAAGAAATTGTTCCGCTGCCGCTTAATTCGTTGATAGCTTTTTCAATTGCGGTTTGATCGATAAACGCAAATTTCACATCGATGGAGAATGAAGTTTTATCCTGATATTCCACTTCCGCTTCAGCGAGTGCAGAACCGCCCACCACGCTCCAGTACACAGGTTTAAAACCTTTATGCAGATGACCGTTATCGGCGATTTTTCCGAGCGCGCGAATGATGTCCGCTTCGAATTTGTAATCCATGGTGAGATAGGGTTTATCCCAATCACCCTGCACGCCCAAACGGATAAAGTCAGCCTTTTGACCTTCAACTTGTTTGGCGGCGTATTCGCGGCATTTGTTGCGGAAGGTTTTCACATCCACTTTATCGCCCGCTTTGCCGACTTTTTTCTCGACATTGTGTTCGATGGGCAGACCGTGACAGTCCCAACCCGGCACATAGGGCGCATCAAAACCGCTCAGAGTTTTACTCTTGACGATAATATCTTTAAGAATTTTATTAACCGCGTGACCGATATGAATATCGCCATTCGCATAGGGTGGGCCGTCGTGCAAAATAAATTGCTCGCGACCAGCGCGTGCGCTGCGAATTTGTTGATAGAGATTATTGGCTTGCCATTGTTTCAACATGTCCGGCTCGCGCTGGGCAAGGTTTGCCTTCATGGCAAAACCGGTGTTAGGCAGGTTCAGTGTTGCTTTATAATCGGTCATGATTCAAGGTCAACTTGTTAACAAAAAATGGTAAGAGAAATAGCGAAAATCGCTAGAGAGTTTTTACTTTTCGCTCACTTCGAGCTGGTCAACAATCTTTGGCATCGCGAGTAAAATCAACAATGCAATAACAGTACATAAAATAGCGGAAGATTCACGCCCTAAACCGGCAGCCACACCAATGGCTGCAGTGAGCCAAATACCAGCTGCCGTTGTTAATCCCTTAAGATCTTTTTCATTGTGCCCTTTTAAAATTGCACCCGCGCCCAAGAAACCGATACCCGCAATGACGCCTTGCACCACCCGGCTTAATTCAGATTCAGACAGCCCAGCCTGCTGCGGAATTAACACAAATAATGCTGAGCCAATCGCAACTAACATATGGGTTTTCACACCGGCGGCCTTACCGCGATGCTCACGTTCAAAACCTAAAACGCCACCTAACAACGCTGCCATTAATAAGCGAATAACCAAGGTGGTGATCTCGCTAACGTCTTTTAAATCTGAAAACTCTGCTACAAAGGTGTTCGATATTTGTTGCCAAACAGTGCCCATAACCACAACTCCTTTTAAACCACCAAAATATTGATAAAAATTTAGGGGTAATGCAGCTTAATTGACACTCTGCCGACTAAAAAAGTCCCGCCCTTGTGCGATATCTAGCTGCAGCTGTGTTTGCAGCTCATCCAGCGAGTTGAATTTTTTTTCATCGCGCAATTTGCTGTGGAAAACCACATCGATCAAGGCACCGTACACTTTGCGCGAAAAATCAAACAGGTGAACTTCCAGCAGTGGCTTTTTGTCGCCACTCACCGTGGGGCGCACTCCAACATTGGCGACACCTTGATGCACAGTGCCATCCAGAAATTTTACCGTCACAGTAAACACACCGCGCAAGGGTGAGCGGTAGCGACGCAAATGGACATTGGCCGTCGGCACACCCAATTTACGCCCAAGCTGTTGGCCGTAAGCGATGCGCCCGCTGATGCTATAGGGCTTTCCTAGCAGGATCTCTGCCTGCGCAAAATCTCCCAATTCCAGCAGCTGGCGGATGCGTGTACTACTAACCCGCTCGCCGTCAATTTCCAGCGTACAAGTATCGGTCACTGCAAAACCGCGCTCGGCGCCCACTTGTTGCAGCAGGGCAAAATCGCCACGGCGATCACAGCCAAACCGGAAATCATCGCCAACCACTAAATGTTTGATCGCCAAACCATCGAGCAGCACTTTGTCGATAAACGCTTCCGCCGACAAGCTGCGCAGGGTTTCGTTGAACTGCACACAGAGCACTCGTGCAACGCCGGCAGCCAGCAATGCCTGCACTTTTTCACGCAGGCGCATCAGGCGTGCGGGGGCTTTATCGCCGGAAAAAAATTCGTGTGGCTGAGGTTCAAATACAATCACCACAGCCGGTAATTGATGCTGTTTGGCGACCGCAATCAACTGGCGCAAAATGGCCTGATGACCAAGATGAACGCCGTCAAAGGAGCCGATAGTTGCTACACAGCCGCGATGCCAGGGGCGCAGGTTGTGCAACCCACGAATAAAACTATGTGCCGCTGGATTCACGCTGTGTAGTACCCTCAACCCAATTGTCTGTAAATGAGTGCCGGAAAAATGAAGGCCGGAAGTATACAGGAGCGGCGGCGTTTGAGCCTACCCCGCCCCTGTGAATGACGCGATTTTGATCAGCTCCGCGCTTTGAAATCCTGCAGGCGCACACCCACGGCAAACAGGGAGATAAGATAAACCCCAAAACCCACCGCACAGACAACCGCAAGGCGCAGGATTCGCTCCATCACACCCCAGTCCGACCAGAGATTCCAGAACAAAAGAAAGCAGAGCAATACCATCACCATCGCCAGATTGGCGGCGCCGTAGCGCAGCCACAGCATCGGCCAATTACCGGCAGGATGATAAACCCCGGCTTTGCGCAGGCCGCGATAGAGCAAATAGGCATTTACATAGGCCGCCATCGCCGTGGTAAATGCCAAGCCGACATGGCCCAAGCCCCAGAGCATGACCAGCGGAATCACCACCAGCGGCTTCATCAGAATATTAGCGATGATGGCGATAACACCGATGCGCACCGGCGATTTCATATCCTGCCGCGCGAAATAACCCGGCACCAACACTTTGATCAGCATAAAAGCGAACAACCCGAGCGCGTAGGCTTTCAGACTATAGGACGACATCAAGATGTCTTCCGCCTTCATCTCCCCGTGATAAAACAGGGTGTAGAGAATTGGCTCAGCCAGAATGATCAACGCGAGCGTGGCAGGCAGGGCGATAAGCACTACAAAGCGGATCGCCCAATCGAGCATCTGGCTAAACTTTTCGCCCGATTGTGCAGCACTCAAGCGTGACAGCCCCGGCATAATTACCGTCGCAATCGCTACACCAAATACCCCCAACGGCAGCTCCACCAAACGGTCGGAGTAAAACAGCCAGCTCACCGCCCCATCGCCCAACATGGTGGCGATAATTGAATCCAACAACAAATTGAGCTGGCTCACCGACACACCAAACAAGGCGGGTGCCATCAGTACCAGAATCCGTTTAACGCCTGGGTGCGACCAATCCAGCTTGGGCGATGGCAGCAAATGAATCTGGCGCAAGAACGGCAATTGAAACAGCAGCGAGAAGATGCCCGCTACCACAATACTCCACGCCAAGGCGTAAGCGGGATTAGGAAAAAAGTCGGCGACTAGCAGCGCGGCCGCGATCATAAACACATTGAGAAAAACCGGAGTTACCGCCGGAATGGCAAAGCGGTCGTAACTATTTAAGATCGCACCGGCAAATCCGGTCAGCGAAATCAGCATCAAATAGGGAAAGGTGATGCGCACCAGATCAGTTAAAAGCGAAAACTTCTCTGGCTCATCGGCATAACCATAAGCAAATACATAAGCCAAACCGACCGCACCCACCACGCCGATTAGCGTCACCAGCAGCAGAATCGAACCGAGGCAGCCAGCTACTTTATCCACCAACTCTTTGACGGCGGCCTGCGTACCTTTCTCACGATACTCCGACAACACCGGAATAAACGCCTGCGAAAACGCGCCCTCGGCAAACAGGCGGCGGAAAAAATTGGGAATTTTCTGCGCTATCGCAAACGCATCCATCGCGCCGCCCGAGCCCATCACGGTTGCCAGCACTATATCGCGCACCAGCCCCAGCACCCGCGAGGTCATCGTCATCGAGCCCGTCAGCAGGCTTGAGCGCAGCAGGCCTCTCGGCTTGGTCGGTTTTTCGGGGGATGCAACGGGAGGTAACTCGGAGTCAGACACGGCAAATCCTGCGCGGGTAAAAGATGCGGCATTATCCATGGCAGATAGCACCGCACACAACCGGGAATCACGGGGTATCGTAAAAAGCGCCCAAAAGACCAGTCCCCCGGTTTTACTGTGCCTTGTACTAAAGATCAGTATCTGCAGTGACCACTACGCCTTGACGCAGGGAGTTGTCCGCGTCACCAATGTATCCACCCAAAAAAGCGCGCTGCTGTTGGTTGACAGCTAATGCTCTCACCGATATTAATCCCGCCGGCGAATGCCAGCGTTTGCGCATCACTTCGCCCCAGTGCGGATTCACCTTAATCAGCAGAGCCTCCTGATCGAGGGCATCCCTATCCGTTTTTTCTTTAGTCAGCTCACCGGCAAGGTACAAATTACCATCTACATCCAGTGCCATTGCCGAGAGCTGGTCGTCAAATTCGGTACCATAGAATTCGGTTCTAAGTCTTTCACCGGTTTGGGCATCCAACTCAAACACCACAAAGTCGCGTTTTATCAGCGCGAAAGGCAGGTTCGCTGCCATGGCAGTGCCGCCCACCAGAATATTGCCATCCGCTTTAATAACGACCGCAACCAACTGATCCAATCCTTGAAAATTTAATGGCTGTCGCCAAAGGACCGATGCATCACTGTCATAACTCGCCACAAAAGAGCCCCGTAATGCGGTGTTATAAAGATTACCGACCACCACAATCTGATCGCTATTGCCTGGTGCTACCGCTAGATCAAGCACATCATCGTCTGCGCTAGTCGCATAGTTAATTTCCCAAAACCGCGCATAACTATCACCAGAAGGTTTCAATAACATCAAAAACGGATCGCGCCACGCTTCCACATAATTGCTCGGCACATAAATATCGTCATAACCCACGATGGCGAGATCATCATAGCGGGTAAAACTCATCGCCACCGGATGCTGCGGTGTCGCACTGCCCAATTGCAGCAGCCGGGCAGGATTAGTGTTGTTTTCCAGCGCACCAAACACCACATCAAACTGTCCAAAATTGACTTGCCCGGCGACAGTGCCGTTAGTGCGCCCGGCAAAATAAAGTCGCTCATCCTCTGAGTTATAAGCCAAGGCCTCAATCACATCACTGGCAGACGTATCGAGCTGATAAAACGAATTATTTGCCCCCATCACCGTGTCGGCATTTAACTTATAAGCCACACCCACCGAATTGCCCGCAGGCTCAATATTGGTTTGCCCCACCACGCCCTTGATATAACCGGCGACATACAACTGGTTATCGGGCGCCACCAATAAATCCGTCACCTCACTGGCCCCAGGGGCATCAATCAAATACTGCTCGCTCCAGGCGATTGAAGACATGGCACTACTCGATGAAACCGCACTGCTAGACGAAACAGCACTGCTAAATGACGCCGGACCACTACTCAATGATGAGCCAAGGCTACTCGATGAGCTGCCACCAGAACCCGATCCACCACCGCATGCAAACAAACCAAACGCCACCACAACCGCTACTATTCTCACAACTGACTCCTTATATTCACATCGCACCTCTATGCTTGATGCATAAATAATGTGCCGACAGTATTGGTAGGGAGCGAAACAAAAAGTAGGCGAAATTTGCACCCGAATGTAAACGTCTGTAATTCACTAATAGAAGCTGGACCCGGTTTCACCGCACAACCACATTAGACTTGACAGAAACGGCACTCGCCTATACTGTACATAAAAACAGTAACAACACTTTCGAGGATTTACACAATGGCAGTAATCGCCGTTTGGCTATGTGATCGGGATGGCAGCATGTTTGAAGATAAAAAAGTCGCAGAAGAGCACGATAAGTATCTGGAGCTGGCCGCGAACATCACTCAATTAATTGAAGACAATATTCCCGGTATCGACGAACAACACAGCGAGGCGATTGGTATTTTGCTGGCGCAGCGCCGCGAATTACTTGCCAAAGCCTGCAAAGGCAAACCCGATGAATTATTGCAGCCTTTCACTTATGAAAAACCTGCAACCCTGAACAGCAAAACTGCCACAGCCACGGAGAAGGACGACTAGGTAGCGGGAGTTTCTGTAAAGCCGGTGCGCCCACATCACACCGGTGCCGTTAATGGCTGCCCACACAGCCATTAACAATTGCAAACAACTGAATCACCACTCAGTGGTTTGCACGTGTGTTTAGGTGTGCAGTCCGAATACTTGAATAACTACTCCCCAGCAGTTGCTTAATTGTTCAGTTGCACACCTGCTTCCAATCACTTATCCCTGCCCAGCTGTCAGCCACCGCTGAAGTAGGCGATAAGCTGCTTTCACCACCGCACCTACTCCTTAGGGAACCTCAACGGGTGCGGTGGTTTTTTATTTATGCCCATGCAAACAGCCAACAAGCGGCGTGCAATTACACATGATTAAGCTAAAGTTAGTGGAACGCATACCAGAAGGGGCCACTAATGCTACAGACCCGTAAACCACTCAACGCCCAACGCGCAGCCTTGGTATTAATGCTTTTCTTAGCATGCCTTTCATTAGAAACCACAGCAAAAAACCTGCGCGTAGTACAGGGTGATAACAGCATAGAAACCTATGCCCGAGGGTTATTAACACTTGCGCTCAGCAAGCTTCCAGAAAAATATGACGTGCAGCAAACCATTCCCAGCAACAGTGAAGAGCGTATGATCAGCATGCTTATCGACAACCAACTAGAGGTTGTCTGGTATGCCACCACCAATGATCTGGAAGAGCGCCTGCTGCCCATTCGAATCCCCATCTATCGAGGCCTATTGGGCTACCGGGTATTGATGATTAAAAAAGGCACCCAGCACAAATTTGACGGCATCAAAACCAAAGAGGATTTAAGACGGGTATCGCTCGGACAAGGGCGCTTTTGGGCGGACACCAATGTCCTGACCGCCAACAATCTGAACGTAGTAAAGGTACTGAAATACGAAGGGCTGTTTTATATGCTAGATGGCGACCGCTTTGACGCCTTCCCTCGCGGCGTTCATGAACCTTGGTCTGAAATACAGCGCTACCCCAAACTCGCACTCGATGTAGAACAAAATTTACTGGTGTCCTACACAAACCCATTTTATTTTTTTGTAAACAAATCCAACCACAAATTAGCCCAAGATATTGAGCGAGGCCTGCGCATAGCGATTGAAGATGGCAGTTATGACAAGTACTTTTTTAACGACCCAACGGTCAAAGATGTGATCAATAAAGCGAATCTGAAAAACCGGCGCATTATCCACTTGGATAATCCATCACTGCCTAAAAACACACCACTGGATGATAAATCGCTGTGGTTCGATCCCTACTCAATTGAATAACCCGACGTAGCGCACAAAACAAAAAACCATCGTAAATCTGTCATGCAATCAGCAAAATAGTTTCACATTGGCGCGCTAGGGTTGGCTGGACACCCACCAACCCAACCACTACGGAGGCTTTTATGTTGCGCCGATCCTACCTACTCTACGGCTTTACGCTATTCACTTTATTTTTATCCGTTACCGCCTGTGCTCACGGAGACCGAGATGATCAGCGCTATAAAAAAGACGATAAAAATACCAGCATTCAACTAGGACCTCGTCCGTTTTATCTCATCAACGATATGGACGAAAGTCCAATCAAGAAAAAACTGCAAAGCTGCATCAACAAACCGGTGAAAAAAACCAACTTCTCTATTGGGCACCGCGGTGCACCGCTGCAATTTCCCGAGCACACCAAAGAATCTTACGAAGCCGCCGCGAAAATGGGCGCAGGTATTGTGGAGTGCGATGTCACCTTCACCAAAGACAAACAATTGGTATGCCGTCACTCACAGTGTGATCTGCACACCACCACCAATATTCTCGCTACACCGCTGGCCAGCAAGTGCAGCCAAAACTTTGCTCCGTTTGATCCGGTGAGCGGCAAAGCGGCCAGCGCGAATTGCTGCACCAGCGATATCACGCTCGCCGAATTTAAAACCCTGCAAGGCAAAATGGATGCATTTAATCCCAAGGCCACCACGGTGAATGAATATCTGGCTGGCACCGCCAACTGGCGCACGGATTTATACGCAAACAAAGGCACGCTGCTAACTCACGCCGAAAGTATTCAGTTGTTTAAAAAACTCAATGTAAAAATGACACCGGAATTAAAATCTGCCAGCGTACCCATGCCCTTTGACGGCACCTACACCCAAGCAATGTATGCACAACAAATGATTAATGAATACAAAGCCGCCGGTATTAAAGCGCGCGATGTCTGGCCGCAATCATTTGATATTCAAGACATTCGCTACTGGATCAAAAACGAACCGGAATTTGGCAAACAAGCCGTGTATCTGGACGATGCCAACACCATCGCCGATTTGCCAACTGCCGCTGAATTGCAAATGTATGCAGACGAAGGCTTCAACATTGTTGCCCCACCGATTTGGGTGCTGCTGGTACTGGACAACAATAATAAAATTGTTCCCTCTGAATACGCTCGCAACGCCAAAAAAGCCGGATTAAAAATAATCACCTGGTCATTTGAACGCTCAGGCCCACTCAAAAATGGCGGCGGCTGGTACTACCAAACCATCAACCCGGCAATCAATAACGATGGCGATATGATGGATGCCTTGCATGTACTCGCTAAAGACGTAGGCGTGATCGGTATATTTTCTGACTGGCCAGCAAGCGTGAGTTATTACGCGAGCTGTATGAATTTGAAATAACAACAAATGATAAAAATAAAAAGCCCCGCTCATCGCCGATGAGCGGGGCTTTTAAATAGTGAAAAAATTAAAAAATCGCTTCCCTAAATCGTTCTACTACTCTTGCAACAAACTCTCTAAACAATGCTCCTGAATTCCATAAAACGTTTTAATCGCAGAGATTTGCTGCAATACATCGCTATTGTCGCGCGGCGTTTTGCGCTTTTGGGCGAGGATCATTTTGTTTTTGCTGGTGTGTTCGAGGGAGATAAATTCAAACACTTTAGTGTCGTAGCCGTGGGCTTCCAACAACAGCGCGCGCAAACCGTCGGTAATCATCTCGGCCTCTTGGCCTAAATGGATGCCGTGTTGTAACAGCGGCGCAAGCAGCGCCGGGCTTTGCAGTTGCGGACGAATTTGTTTGTGGCAACAGGGCGAGCACATAATAATCTCGGCACCGGTGCGAATACCCATATTGAGTGCGTAATCAGTGGCGATATCACAAGCGTGTAGCGCAATCATAATGTTGATGTTCTGCGCGGAGAAATGTTGCACATCGCCCTGCTCAAATTTAATGCCGGTGAGCGATAATTTTTGCGCCGTTTGATTGCATAAATCCACCAACCCCTGACGCAACTCCACACCGGTCACTTGCGTATTCACCCCAAGGTTTGCGCTCAAATAATCGTGTACCGCAAAGGTCAAATAGGCTTTACCTGAACCAAAATCGGCGATATGCAATTCATTGTGTTTATCCAAACCGGTTTGCTGAATCGCGATGGACAAGACCTCAATAAATTTATTGATTTGTTTCCACTTGCGCGACATGGCCGGAATAATTTGGTCATTGGCATCGGTAATGCCCAGCTCGCGCAAATAGGGGCGATCCTGCTCTACATAACGCAGCTTGGTGCGATTATGCGCCTGTTCAACTTGAGATGATTTTTTATCGCCCGCAGCCGGTGAGTTTTTATTGCGATTTTTATTCACCAGCACCTTGCCTTTTTTGCTAAAGCTCAGCTGGATTTCCCAGTCGTCGCTAATCATATGGGCATTGTGAAAATCACTGCCCAGCAATTGTTGCAACAGCTCCAGCGCATCGTCGAGCGCGAAATTTTTGGTCACATGATTAGTGCGATATTCGTATAAAAACGATAAGAATTTTTGCTCTTTAATCTGCACCGGGCGAATGGAAATGCGATTTAATTCCGCTTCGCTGCCCTTGTATTTGGATAACACTAAGCGCTGCAGTGCATCGGCATTAAATGCCTGTTGGCATTCAGTATAAAAATTTTCTAGATCACTATTGGGCAGATCACTCGTCATAAACACACTCTTAATTCACTCACATAGATCGGTCAACGCCGATTTTGCCGTCGGAAACTCAAATTGAAATCCGGCACTGAGCAAATTATGCGGGATAACCCGCTGCCCTTCCAATAATAAATCGGCCTGCTCACCTAATAGCCCGCCCATCACAAACGCAGGAGTGGGTATCACACAGGGGCGATGTAACGCCGATGCTGCTTGCCGACTAAATTCAAACTGCCTGATCGCCTCGGGCGCGGTGAAATTATAAATACCACCGCGCGTTTGCGGCACCACCGCCGCAGCTAAATGCATGCGACATAAATGCGCAATGCCACGCAACAAATCATGTACATGAATCCACGACAGCCACTGCTGGCCGCTGCCCAATTTTCCACCGACACCTAATTTGATCGGCAAGAGCATCATCGGCAGTGCGCCTTGCTGCCCAAACACCACACCAAAACGCAGAATATCAACCGTCACACCATAATCCCGTGCGCGCACAGCTTCGGCTTCCCATTCTTGGCAGAGTTGCGACATAAAAATCGCTTGCGGTGCGCTGGTTTCGCGCAGTTCTGTATCATCACCCTGCGACTGAATACCGTAATAACCAATCGCAGAGGCAGATAAGAGCAACTGCGGCTTGTGCTCTGCCTGCGCAATCCAATCCACCACCGATTGCGTTAAGGCGATACGACTTTCACGCAATATTTTTTTTCGCGCCGCGCTCCAGCGCCAACCTAAAATGCGCGCACCAGCTAAATTCACCACTACATTTAGCAGAAAATCGGCGGGCAATTCTTGCATCGCAGCGATGCTTTTTACTTTGCCATCAAACAATTTATTCGCCACGGAGGGGCGACGAGTTAATACCACCACTTGATGACCATCGGCGAGCAGTGCACGCACCAACAACTGGCCGATAAAACCGGTAGCTCCAGTTACTAATACACACTGACTGGAATCACTAAAATGCAGTGCTGATGATTGAGCTTTGCTGGTCATAAGTATCTCCCGCTATTCCAAAAATCGTTTTTGATAGCCTTCTGGCGGCAGCGCGCAATGATCGTAGCGGCCAAATAAACGATAGCGATTACGCGCAATAACATTGTAGCTGCCGTCGCGCAGGCGCTTGGGCAACCAACGCAATAGCGCCAATACCGACCAAGGAAAAGGCATTGCGCGCATAATGGCAATAATTGCATCGCTTCGCGTCAGGCAGGTACCATTGTGAATCAGTAACAGCGTGTCGAATTGATCCAAAGGAAAATTATAATGCGCTAACAACGCCTGCCCCTGCGGCGATTGTACCGCGCAAAACGTGAAGCGTTGGTGCCGATCAAACCGCAAGATAAAACGACTCCAGTGATTACATAACTTGCACACCGCATCAAATAAAATAATGCGATCTTGTGGATCAACTACAGGTAATTTCGCCATGTTTACCTCACTTGACCACTAAGGGGCGCCACCGCACAGACTTGAGAGCGGTAGAATCCTAGGTTACAGACTTCGATCAAAAAAACGGAGGGAAATATTATGCCACTTACCGCAACTGACCCAATTAAAGTTATTTTTGCGATTCTATTGCCGCCACTGGGTGTGTTTATGGAGGTAGGGTTAAAAAAACATTTTTGGCTCAATATATTGCTGACGCTATTGGGATTCATTCCGGGAATAATTCATGCGCTATACGTCATACTCAAGCATTGAGCTGCCCGCCATCGGTTTAATTAATGGTAAAAAATATCCAGCTGGGTTTTTTACCAGCTGGATGCTGACGAGAAAAAAATGCAGGAAGAAATAGTAGATAAGCAAATCAATTAATCGATTATTGAAAACTTTATCGCAGCGATATCAACTAGCGCAATCCATTGCGCAATAACACAGCGAATCCCTGATAAACAAAAATTTATTTATGGCTATCTTTCAAATTGCCATATTCCTTTTGAACTTTTCCTTCTACTTGTTTGGCCGCACCTTTAAGCTGTTGCTTTTCACTACCTACAGCCTCACCGGTTTTTTGTTGAACTTTACCTGCAGCTTGTTTTACTGAACCTTTCACTTGATCTTTATTCATGATGTTTTCCTTTTGCGTGAGAAAGTTAGAAGGGATATTGTTCCAGAAACTGGATACAACAAATCCCACCAAAAATATCTTGCCAAACCCGAGGGAAAACTGCCGCCCGCATTGCGTTTGAAAAGATATTCCACGCCTTACTCTAGCCCCACGTAACTTCCAATTCAGTGCGAAACCATACACATTTTTAATTAACAGCTTACAAAGTTGACAGTACTGTCAATAGCTTGCCGATATCGACCGGCTTAACCATATGATGATGAAAGCCCGCATCACTGGTTTTTTTACGATCCTCTTCCTGACCGTACCCTGTTATCGCGATAAGAACTGAATTAGCGGTTTCCGGTAAATTGCGCAAAATTTTCGCCAAACTACTACCGTCCATATCGGGTAAACCTATGTCTAATAAACAGGCAACTGGTCGCGCCACTCTAACTCGTTCAATAGCCGCTTGCGCGCTGTGCTCTACGCAGATTTGATAACCATGTAGTTCCAACACCATCGCGAGTGTTTTGGCTGCATCGACATTGTCATCCACAATCATCAGCATCTGGGATGCCGCTGTTGTTACCGCGGGTGCGGCAGCTGAGTTGGGTTGAATACTGGGCAATTCGATTATTAGGGGAAGCTTCACGACTAACTTACTTCCCCTTCCTAAACCCTCACTAAAAGCACTTACAGTGCCCCGGTGCAGCGCAACCAAACTTCTTACCAACGCCAAGCCGATACCGAGCCCACCTTGAAATCGGTCGGAGGTACGTTTTGCTTGAGAAAACATTTCAAATACATGGTTCAGAACATCGGGTTCCATTCCGATCCCGTTATCAGTTACGGTGAAAACAACATGGGCGTTGTCGACCGTGATACTAAGCAAAATCTCACCTCGCTCTGGCGTGTATTTTGCGGCGTTATTAAGTAAATTCGCGAGAATCTGCACCAACCGTTTTTGATCGCCCAATACATACGCGTCACGCGTTGGGTGCTCAATATTGAAAACATGCTGGCGCGATTCCATCAGCGGGCGCACCTGTTCCACGGCATTTATCACGATTTCATTAACATCTATCGCATTGCTTTCCAAGTGGATAAGCCCACGGGATACACGCGATACATCTAATAGATCATCGATCAGACCAGTCATATGTTTAACCTGGCGAGAGACAATATCACTGGTCTTTCGAACGACATCCTGCTCAAGCGAAGGAGCCTTGAGTATTTCTGAAGCGGCACTGATGGGGGCAAGAGGATTGCGTAACTCATGGGCGAGCATGGCCAGAAATTCGTCTTTACGACGATCAATTGCGCGCATCTCATATTGACGGCGCCGGGCGCGCAAAGCAGCAGCAGCAGCACTCACCAAAGTCACACTATTCACCGGACGCTCAAGCAGAGTCAAGTTTCCCAACCCCAGATAACGACGCTTGTTAAACACAGTGTCGAACTCTTTTTTAGTCAATACCACAATGGGTAAATCGGACCAAGTTGGTTGATTACTAATGTAGGCATCAAGCAGTTTTATTAGCGCAGGAGAGAGCGCCTCATCCGCAATAAACAACGCACCCACTCCTCCTAATAAAATTTCTGCGACCTGCGCAGGCGCCGTACAAATTATCGATTCAATTGCATGTCGCTGAAGAAGTGAATGGATAAGGCTTGCGTCTTTGCCAATAGGAGCATAAATAACCACACAATCTTCCATCGATCACCCGACACCATTGAAGTGATATAAAGTTTCCATTTATTTTCCTGACTGCCATGGTGCATCGCTTGGGAGGATATCAAACAACTGCGGTATGCCGGTTAAAACCCCTTGGAATCCTTTAAGGACGGGACCGACATGCACACCGGTAGATTTGATGCTAAAACTACGCAATGTGGTCTCATGCGAGCTACCCCGTTTCTTAAATACCGATAGGGCTTTTTCGACGTTGCCACGAACTTCAAAATAACGTAACAACAAAACGTTATCAGCCATGTAACTAATATCCATCCCCGTTGTGGTTTCACCAACAATGCCTTGTTGCACACCAACAAGAAATGTCACTACTCCACGTTGACCCAAATAAGTTAATACTTCGTGCAAGTGCGTCGCTAAAAAACCGACTTCAGGCATAGCATTGAGATATCCGTTCAAACTGTCGATAACGATCACTTTTGCACCGCCATCTGCTGCCTTACAAACCAAATGGGTGAACTCACCTGGAGACATTTCAGCCGGATCAATTTGATGTATCTGTAGCAGGCCAGAATCATAAGACGAACGCAGTTCCATGCCGATACCTTGGCATCGGTTGAGCAACGTGTTAAAGGACTCTTCAAATAAAAACATCGCCGCCTTTTCACCTTGCCGCGTAACGGACATAACAAACTGTGTTGCGAGACTGGATTTACCAGTTCCTGGTGGCCCTGAAACTAATGTACTCGAGCCCGCCTCAATACCTCCGCCAAGTAATTCATCCAACGCAGACAGACCACTGGACACTTGACCGCGCGGTGTCAATTCACGGGTCTCTGCGGCTATGATACGCGGATAGACAATTACCCCGCCGGTAACGATCGAGTAATCATGAGGGCCTCGCCGAAAGGAAATACCACGATATTTCACAATACGAATCAAGCGCCGCTCAGCCCCGTATTGTGAATCGGTATGGTGCAGCGTGATTACACCGTGCGCCACGCTGCGCACTTGTTGATCACCGCGCAAGGCGGTTCTGTCATCAAGTAGAAGTGCAGTACAAGCACGCCGTGAAAAATACTGTTTTAGCGCAAGCACGTGGCGACGATAGCGTAGGGCATTCCCCGAAAGTAGCTGTAACTCGGAAAGCGAATCCAGAACGACGCGACTCGGATTAAGCTTTTCGATCATACTGAGAATCAAATTATTGGTTTCACCCAATTCGACTTCTGCAGGATGCAAAACGGTGTACTGATCGGCCGAATTTAATAAACTCTCTTCCGGAATGACCTCCTGCACCGTTACACCCTCCATAGAAAAGCCATGGGACTCAGCTACGGCCCGCAACTCCACCTCGTTTTCGGCGAGGGTGATATAGAGTACTTTCTCCCCCAACCGGGCGCCTTCAATCAGGAACTGCAGCGCAATGGTAGTTTTCCCCGAGCCGGGATCTCCTTCTAATAGATAAAGGCGCTCCTTGGTAAGTCCACCGCCAAGGATATTGTCCAACCCGACAATACCCGTAGAAACAAACGCTGTGCTTTCTGTATTTTGTGTCTTCATATACTTCCTTTCTGGGATGTTGGGAGAAAGCAACAATGCACTCAAATCCATCATTGCTAACAACGCTCATTCCAATTCGCATGTATCCGAACCTATCAGCCCAGCGTCACGAATATGGTAACCATCTTTTTTGAATAGCTCGCTATTGTCTGTACTGAAACATACATTCATTAGCGGTTGCCAAAAAAATCCTGTGCCCCCATTAATATCAATCCGAATCTCTGACTCAATGCTCAAATTTACGCTCTCGCGTGTCTCACTCATGGAGGCAGAGTAAAAAATGCACCTGACCAAAATCAAACAATTCTGTAATTTCAGATATTACTGAAAATTCAGGAATATCAATATGTCACAAAAACTCACCCCAATGATCCAATCCTGCATCCTTCACTTTGGCGAAATGGGTAGCCGTTGGGGGATCAACCGCACAGTCGGGCAGATGTATGCCTTGTTAGTCTTAAGCAAAGAACCTTTGTGTGCCGATGACATGACCGAGGCGCTGGGCATATCCCGCTCCAATGTGAGCATGGGGTTGAAGGAATTAATGTCATGGGAATTAGTGAAACTGCAGCATCGCCAAGGTGAGCGCAAAGAGTTCTACACGGCGCCGGGTGATGTGTGGGATATAGCCAAAACCTTAATCGAACAGCGTCGCAAGCGCGAAATGGACCCAACCTTAACCACACTGCGCAACTTGTTGATTGAAACACCGGCTAATGCTGAAGAGGAATACGCGCAACAGCGCATGCGCGAAATGCACGAACTGATCGAAATGCTCACCCTCTGGACGCAAGAAATTCAACGGTTGGATTCAGCACAGCTCGGCAAATTACTCAAACTCGGCAACAGTATCGGCAAAGTATTGGATATGAAAGACCGCCTGCTCGGCGGAAAAAAAGATTCTGCGAAATAATCTTCTATCGAGGTAAATCATGCTCGACCCTAGTGTAATCGACACCCTCATTCTCTCACGCATCCAATTTGCGGCGAACATTTCGTTTCATATTTTATTTCCTACCATTTCCATCGCACTCTGCTGGTTTTTATTTTATTTCAAAATACGTTACAACCGCAGCGGCAAAGAAGTCTGGATGCGTGCCTATCGTTTTTGGGTAAAAGTATTTGCACTGACATTTGCACTGGGCGTCGTCAGCGGCATCACCATGAGCTTTCAGTTCGGCACCAATTGGCCGGGTTATATGGAAACCGTAGGCAATATCGCCGGGCCATTACTCGGCTATGAAGTGCTGACCGCATTTTTCTTAGAAGCGACATTTTTAGGCATTATGTTGTTCGGGATTAACAAGGTGTCTAATCGCATTCACACTCTGGCGACTCTCTTAGTTGCTTTTGGCACCAGCATGTCTGCGTTTTGGATTATCGCACTTAATTCCTGGATGCAAACCCCTACCGGTTTTGAGATGCGCCAAGTCGGCGACACTATGAAGGCCTTTCCGTTGGATTGGTGGGCGATTATTTTTAATCCATCCATGCCCTATCGTTTAGCGCACATGTTGATTGCATCTGGTTTAACCGCTGCATTTTTAATTGCGGGAATATCCGCCTATCGCCTGTTAAAAGGCGACCACAAACCCGCACCACGCCTTGCACTTAAAACTGGCGCTATAGCGGCAGCCATATTAATTCCTCTGCAAATATTGTTGGGGGATATGCACGGCCTGAATACTCTGCATCATCAACCTGCAAAAATTGCGGCGATGGAAGCAGTTTGGCAAACCGAAAAAAATGTCCCACTCGTATTATTTGCAATACCGGACAAAGAAACACAAAGCAATAAATATGCAATCGAAATCCCCAACATGGCGAGTATTATTTTAACGCACACCACCGATGGCGAATTAAAGGGTTTAAACGAGTTTCCAGACGCACATCCACCGGTTGCGCCGTTATTTTTTGGCTTCCGAATCATGGTAGGAATGGGCATGCTCATGCTGTTAGTGTCATGGGTAGGTTGCTGGCAAATTTATCGCCGCAATGAAATATCGCCGCTGATGCTAAAGGTATTTGTAGGCATGACCTTCTCCGGTTGGATCGCCACACTCGCAGGCTGGTATGTCACTGAAATTGGCCGCCAACCCTGGCTCGTAACCGACGTCTTAAAAACAGCCGATGCAGTAACTAGTACCCCCGCCAGCAATGTCGGCACATCGCTAGCGATCTATTTAACCCTCTACGTGGTATTGCTGATCGCCTATATTCGCACCTTATTTGTGATGGCGAGAAAATCAGTTCTAGTAGATCGCCCGGAAGAAATCGATACGCTGCAAGAAAAACTCGTCGAAGAAAATTTGTGAGGAACAGATCATGACTGATATCAGCACCTTATCCGGCGAAGCATTTTGGTTGCCTGTTATTTTTATTGGCTTGATGGGACTTGCATTCTTTATTTATGCCATTCTCGATGGCTATGATTTAGGCGTGGGAATTTTATTGCCAAAAGATTCTGAAGAACAGCGTGACACCATGATCGCCAGTATAGGTCCATTTTGGGATGCCAATGAAACCTGGCTGGTATTAGGCATCGGCATTTTATTAATCGCCTTTCCGCTCGCCCACAGCATGATTTTATTAAATTTATATCTGCCAGTTACATTAATGCTCGCAGGCTTGATTTTGCGCGGCGTTGCCTTCGATTTTCGTGCGAAAGCGCCAGAAGATCACAAAACTTTATGGGATCGTGCATTTCAAGCAGGCTCTTTACTTGCAACGCTATCACAGGGCTATATGCTCGGCCTGTTTGTCATGGGGTTTGAAGATACAGTAGCAGCACACTTATTTGCCGCACTCAGCGCAATTTGTGTCACCGCGGGTTATACCTTTATCGGTGCCGCTTGGTTGATCATGAAAACCGAAGGAGATTTACAAAAGCGCGCAGTGTGGTGGGCGCGGCGCTGTGCATGGTTGATGGCACTGGGAATTATTGCTGTGTCTGTAGTAAACCCTTTAGTCAGCGGCGCCATTTTTGATAAATGGTTTGGCTCGCCGCTAATCATGATTTTATGGGTTATCCCAGTCTTTTGCTTTGTATTGTTTTTTATTGCAGACCGCTACTTAAGACGCGCACCTTACACCAATGATTTTGGCTGCTGGATTCCATTTTCATCTGCCGCGATGATTTTCCTGTTAAGTTTTATCGGCTTAGCCTACAGTTTTTATCCTTATGTAGTTCCAAACAAATTGGATATCTGGCAAGCCGCCAGTGCACCGGAATCCTTAATGTTTATTTTGTACGGCGTGATCGTGGTGCTGCCCACTATTCTCGGCTACACCTTTTTTTCTTACAAAGTTTTTCACGGCAAGGCGACACAGCTGAAATACTATTAAATAGCCATAAAAATAACCCCCTATTCTCGCCGGAGCAGGGGGTTATTTTTAATCTATTTCACTCACAAACCAATCAATTTTAAATATTAAAAAGGAAACGCAATAGCTCGACCAAGCCCGGTTGTTGGCATAAATCCTATACAGATTATTTGAGTCGCCAGATAAATAGGAACACCCCATTTAAAAGCCGGATGCACCGCTTTAAATATCAAGCGATCCATTACCACCGGCGTTAACCATAATAGGTAGGTCGTCAATAGCGTTAAGACAGTACCATCGATAGGAATAATGCCGAGAAAAGCAATTCGCGTGATGGAAGCAGGAATCATGGTTAATGTCGCCATCAGCATGAAGCGCTTATGCAGGTGTACTTGTTTGCGGTAAAAAAATCCCAAGCTGCACAAAATAATAAAAGCGATAAACGTATGCAAAACACCCCAGATCAAACTAATTCTTGAATACAAAAAACCTGCATCCCAATTTGGATTATAGGCACTCATTGCGCCATAAAGTATTTGCGAGCCACTAATAATTAACGCAGCAAGTAAAACCAAACTGCAGTAGCCTAACTGTTTATGAACTGCAGTTTTCTTGAGCAATACCAAATTTGACTGAATGGCAAATACGACAAACCAAGCTAAATACACGACGCCATGCACTACAAAAGAAGTCGGCACACTCGCTGGAGCAGAGGAAAGTTTGAAATAATGTGGAAGCATTGTTATAAAAATAACCACTAGCAATAGCAGCGAAAAACCTCCATAAATCGGCTGCGCGGTAAACTGGCTTTTTTTGGCTTTGTTGAGGTCGGCGGTAGAAGCAGAAGGCAAAGAGTCCATATTGTTATCCTTTTGGGTTAAACGCCAACCAAAATTAGCACCACAAAAATACAGACGATATAACAACAGCGTAAAAATAATGCTGCAGGAGCAGAATTTATAAGAAAGGCTTATTTTTGCCGCGCGATAACCTGGATACGCACCGTGCGGGTTGCCAAATGCACTTCGCGTAGAAAGTATGCGAGACCCACAACCAAGCTTATGGTTGATACAGTAAACAAAAAGCTAATCACCCATTTAAATTCCACTTGCAACATTACTTGTAAAAATATGACCGCCACAACGGTACACACAAACAACGCGGAACAAGTACAGGCAGTAATGGCCAAGCTCGCATAACGGCGGCGCCGCTCAAGACGACTCAATTCCTTTTGAAATAGTTCGGGATTTTCTTCAAAATGCGGCGGCAACTCCTGCTCAGTAAGCATCCGCCCGCGATCAATAATCCGCGCGAGACGCCCAGCCATTACATTCAACAAACCGGCAATCCCGGTAAGCAAAAATACCGGCGCAAGCGCGAGCTGGATGGCGTGCGCCACATCGCCAAAATTCATTACCACATCAACCATTAAACTCACCTATTGAACTTATAAAATTTTTACAAGCTTCAGAAAAAATTCATTAATTAGACACACTACAAATCGAAATCATCAGCATCGCCTTTAAACGGTTTGCTTATCGCCCTAAGAAAAATAGAAATAGCCCTGAACGGAATATCAACGATAAAATTCAATATATCGAACACTACCGATCATGTGTTAACGCATAACGTTGCGAAAAACTATCTGGCTTGTTGTTTTTTAAGCTCTACGCCATTGAGTGAAAGCCAATTAAATTTCCCTCAGTGTCACGTGCTAAGGCGCAGAACCCGTGCTCACCAATAGATGTTTTTTCTTGGAATAAGCTGCCACCCAATTTTTCAGCTCTAGCTGCTTGTATCGCGCAATCATCACAGCCAAAATAGACTAACGTTCCGCTGCCACCAGGTTCAAAACCTTCCATTTTAACAAGCATACCCCCAGCACCATAACTGCTCATGGGCGCCTCTTTATCCATTGGGAATGCCCACATTTCCATGTCCATTTCTGGAATGGGTGATTGGATTTGTTCAAGCGTAATATCAAAGAGATTTTCGTAAAACGCTTTTGCTCTTTCAATGTCATTAACATAAATTTCGAAGTGAACAACCGGATTGCCTTTCATTTTTACTCTCCTATTGGTGGATTTTAATGACCAACGCTCGGTTCAGCCGCAGCTTGTAAGCGGCGCATTTACGAAAAACTTCGCGCAGCGATTCGCTAAATGCGCTACTTACAAACTGTCGAGTGGAGGCGCGAAGCGCCGGAACGGTGTTGGAACACTTTGTTATATTAGCGTTCTATTTTGGCAGAGTTCCAGTAGCCTTCATAAGTGTCTTTCAATGCAGGAAATGCATCTGTAATTTGGCTTACAATAGTTGGGGACTTATTCGCGCCATCTTTGAAAGATGCTCCAGATTGATAGCAACTTACACCGTCAATTATTATGTACCGGTCATGTAGCCCATTTGCAGACCTAACTTGAACAGACGTTTGATATTGTTTGTTAAATAGATCTACTGCAGCAACTAATTCCGGTATTTTTTTCTCAGAAAGCAACCGAATTGTTACGCCACTTTGACAAAGTGTAAGGTAACGAGATACAAAACTTGCCTCCATGTATGGATCTATAAAAAGAATATCCGAGGTTGCAAGAGTAATAATTTTGCGTATTTCTTCAAAATAATCAAAGACGGTTCCTTGAGCTAAGGCGACAGAAACGGGCCCGACTGTTTTCATTCTTAAATCATGCCTTGCTTCATGAAGCAGCGTTTTAATACCGCCTAACGGGACGCTTGGAGTTAGAGAGGTATGTAGACGGGAAATATACATACTAAGCTCGACAGTCTTTAGGTAGTTCCACACATTTATAACTGCAGTCACTCTCCCAAGCCAAGAATGATTTTCCTCCGAATCGTGAGTTATTCTTTTTGCTTCAGGAACGGATCTTAGCAAGTCTTCAATTTCAAGTAATAAGTCTTCATTTCTCATTGCTTATTCCATATAACGTTGTGTTCAATCGCAATTTGTAAGTAGCGCATGCGCGAAAAACTTCGCGCAGCGATTCGCTAAATGCGCCACTTACAAACTGTCGAGTGGAGGCGCGAAGCGCCGGAGTGTTGGAACACCTTGTTACAGCTTTTCATTATTCAGCCGAGTTAAAGATGAAAAAAACAATGAAAAACCAAAGAAGCCAGATATGAAGCCTAGTAACAAGTAAGGAGCGTACTCCGTCCATGTGCTTAAACTTTCCATTAAAAACTCAAAATCAAGGTCCATAACTGTAATGCCTTTATGAAGCATAAGGACACCAAACAACACCAGAATAGAACCGATGGAAAGCTTTGCAATTACTGATTTAGCCATTCTGCCTCTCCTTTTCTTTCAAGCTTGATCATGCGTGACTTTGGAATAACAATATACTCACGCATATCCTCGCTCTCAATTTCAAACGAGCGAATCGGATCCATCTCCAGCTGTGCAATGAAAATAGTGCACAAGAGAAATACGATGAGCGATGCTAAAACTTTAGCTTGATTATGGTTTAGTTTCATTTTTCTCTAACAGTTTATTAAATTGCATCAACTATATAACCCACAGAATGTTATTCCAACTAATTTAGTGTAGTGCTGTATAACTCCAAAAAGTGGACAGATCCTCAATCGATTTGGCTCGTGCTAAATCAAGGGGGTGACTATCACTCCGAATTAATTATGGAGTTATACGGCACAAACAATCGCACTTAGTTGACGCGCTCATTTGGCTCACTGTCCGCTTTGGCACACTACCGACCTTCAACTAGCACATCACAAACCCAATTTATTATCGGAAAAATTATTTATTTTCCACTACGAGCAGAAACGAGCGAGGGTGATAGGGGTGGGGGAATAACATGCTTTATCAATCCATCATCCATAGCAGCCTGACCGTGTTTCCAAACTTCCGTAGCGCGATTCCTTCGGCTGCTGGTACTGCTGTGGTCATTCCTATGACGGGTACCGCATAAGGTATGCGGCTTTATGTGTGGAATCATATTACAGATTATTACGGGGTGCACAATATAGGCGTGATGGAAGTACCGGGTATTGCGTGGAGGTTTTGTATGCAATCAGCTATAAGTACATTCCGGGTTTGGCACAATCGAACCGGAACAATTCACCCCCCCAAAGGAAAACCCATGCGACTAAAAACCCTCGCCAGCTTGCCGCTCTTTGCATTGCTCACCAGTTGTTATTACCTGCAGAGCACATCCATACCGATAAAAACAATTCACTACACACAGAATGCTGAACAAGCGGATAAAAGTACACGGCAATTGATGGTGTTATTGCCAGGCATTGGCGATAGAGCGGGTGTATTTGATAAATATGGCGTGATTGATGCGATTCACACTATCAATCCAAATATGGATGTCATTGCGGTAGATGCGCATTTTAAGTATTACGAGGCGCGCTCCATCATTGATCGATTGCGCCAAGATATTATTAAGCCCGCACTGGATGCAGGGTACGGTGCAATTTATTTAGGTGGGACTTCTCTGGGCGGCTTTGGCTCACTGCTGTATCTGAAGCAGCACCCCAACGACATTGAAAAAATATTTATTCTTGCACCCTACCTGGGCGATGCGCAGGACTACAATTATTTGCTTGAAAACACAGCGGCACCACAAGTGCCGCGCGATGTAAATTTGTGGCCTTGGTTGACACAATTGCCAGATGAAACAAAAAATAAAATTTATCTCGCCTATGGCATCAATGATAAGTTCGCCATTCCCAATGGATTATTAGCAAAACAATTACCACCGGCACACACCGTGACACAAGCCGGAAAACACAATTGGAAAACCTGGGCGCAATTATGGCCGCGCCTGCTGGAAAAGCAGAAGATGTTGGCTGATTAAAATTTACTGATACACCAGTGCGAACTAGTCGCACTGGTGTTAGCTAAAACCAAAACGAAAAATACAGGCGAATCACATCCGCCTGCAAACTATAGAGTGGTTCTTCACCGGCGGCGTAGTCGGTGGGGGATACGCGGGCATCGCGGAAATCGTCGTAATCTATATTGAAGTGATCCCAATACAAATTCGCAGTGCTCTTATCAAACCAGGGAATAACACCCGCTGGAATTTTATAGGTCACGCCCAACCCAATGGTGTTGGATGAAAAAGGGCTTAGCTCTTTGTCGCGCGCTAAAAAGTTTTGTGCATCGCGGTAGGGAAATAAATCAGCGTAAAAATCTGCTGCGGTTTGTTGATAGACGCGGTACTTCACTTCAAACAACCACTGATCGCGGTAAGGGTGCAAATAGCGCAGCTCAACATTGTCCGCTTCGATACCCCAGCTATCGGCAAATTGCCGCGCCTCCATGCGCACCGATGCGCGGTAGGGCAAATAATAAATCGCGCGTAAACCGAGCGCATCGCTATTGCGAGTATGCGGATAGAGTTCCGATTGATATAAATAGCCGCCAGCACCACTCAAATAGCGCACCGAACGATAAGGGTTATTCAAACAACTTTGCTCTTGTGTAAGGTTTAAACACTGGTCGCTAACACTGTCAAAACTGAGTGATGCCAATAAATTTTTAGTGACGATTTGTGATGCGTTGATACTGTACTTGCGCCGCTGCAAAGTGCGCTCGTAAGTCGGGTCAGTATTTTGGCCGACAATATCCTCACCAAAACTCACTCCAAAACCCAGCGTAGTGAGATCGCCAAAAAAACTTTGATCGACACCGAAGCTGTAGGTTGATGAATCGTAATCGTTTTCTTTACTGCTGGTATAACCAAGGCTGATGGTAGACCGGTCAACCATATATTGGCCGGTAAAACCCGTCTCTTTACGTTCCTCACTGTAAGGGCTGGCCGTTGCTTCCACATCGATTGAGGCGCTGCTCACCATATCGACATAATAATTAGCAGATACCGATACCGAAGTGCCTATGTTTTTGCGCACTAAAATAGAAGGGCCATCAATTTGCGCACCGCCGCCATCGTAACCGTGATAGAGCAGATCGATGCGCTCATCGGGTAATACGGCTGCGTGCAAAACACTTGCAGCAAACGCCATCCAAACAATAAATAAACGGTTAATTACAGCCACAGCCACCTCCCGATGCGCCGTCGCCACCGCGTGCTGCTTCGCGCGCGTCGTACACGTGATGCAGATAGGAATCCGCCGCAGGATCGCGCCCGAAGCTCATGATTTCGTCGGCGATTTTTTGCCGTTCATAGGGCTTCACCCAAGGTTTGATTTGGCTACAGGCAGCCACACTAAACAGCAGTGCAATTAACAGCAGACGGCGCAGAATCATTCTTTAATCAGCTCGCGAATTTGTGCGCGGTATTTGTCTTCATCGCCCGCTTTGTAACCGCGATTGACATAGCGAATCACGCCTTTTTTATCAATCACCACAGTGGTGGGCATCGCATCCACATTGTATAAACTGCTCGCTTTGCTTTCGGTATCGTACAAAATGGGGAAGGTCACCCCCAATTCTTTTATCAATTTTTTTGCGTCGGTATTGTCTTCTTCTACGTTCACACCATAGAGCACAAAACCGGCGGCGCTGTAGCGCTTGGACATATCATCGAGCAGCGGCATTTCTTTGCGGCATGGGCCGCACCAGGACGCCCAGAAATTTAACATCACCACCTGCCCACGCTGTTCGGCCAAACGCACATTTTCGCCAGTGCTGCTTTGCAGGGTGAAATCGGGAGCCACCTCAGAAGAAAAACAATTGGCATGGTAAATAAAAATTAAAAATAGAAAGTTCGCACATTGACGGTATTTTTTCATTCTACTCATCCTGTTATTGAGTTACATTACGATAAGAAAACTGTGTATCGCATAAATCCACAACAGCGACGCTCTGTTCTACCGTTATTGATACTAAACAAAACAAAATCACATCAGCTGGATTACCATCGATGATAATTGGTGAAAACTTATAATCCTTAAAAACTTTCAAAATTGATGCAACCTCTGCATCCTCAATAAGCCTATAAGGCAGATCAACATCACTTACAAGATGCCCAAAAACTCCTCTCACCCTCTCATCTTCTGCAGGGCTCACAACATCAACATGACTAATCTCACTCACAGAACCTCGATAATTTAAGCCAAATTGAAATCGAAACATTGAGCGGTATTCCTTACCGGTAAAAGTCAAAGGCGGCTTAATTTTAATTAATGGAGCCACTTTCACACCACTGATTTTAACACTCCTGGCATTGAGAGGTTTTTCCACAGTCGAACATGCAGAAAAAAAACACAAAATTGACAGCAACAAAAATCGCTTCACAAAAAAATCTCCATTTAGAAAAACAATGACAAGCCAAAACGCGATTCCAAATTGGTAATGGTTTTGCTTTCGCCAAACAATTCATGCTTAAAACTGTGGCCGCGCATACTTAAATCCAGTGCTAGCCAGTCAGTGGCGTAAAAACGCAACCCAGCGCCTATGTTGGTGGTGAAATAATCCTTCGCGGCAAAATCAGTATTGCCTGCGCCAGCCAAAATATAAAAGTGATTATTGAAGGTCCACTTGTCCGAAATAAACACCTGACCATGCAAAAAATTGTAGCCCAGGGAAATATTGTAGTAATTCAAATCCCGCTCATCGTCAGTGAGCAACTCTACGCCGCCACTCAATAATTCATAACTGGTTTTTTCTGTTTGGCTGATGCCGTAGGCGGCTTCGACAAAAAAATCTTCCGTTATGTGATAGGCGAAGGTAATGCCGACCACTTCATTGGTGCCAAAATCTTCGATGCTGAGCATGCCGTAAAAAGCGCCCATCTCGAAGTTCTCACTATCTAGATCATCTTCTTTAATGGTGCGCCGTTTAATGTCGGGCGTAATAATTTGCTCCAGCTCATCATCGTCGCTGGTGTCATCGCTCTGTGCGTAAACGCTGCTGCCAACGCCGGTCAATACCAGCACGCATGCGCTTAGAAAAATACGTTGAATCCAACTTTCCATTCATTAACCTCGTCGTTGGTATTGCGGCTGGTGAGTATGTAGTGATTGGTGTATTCCACCCGCAGAAAAAAGCGGCCAGTGATATGCACGTAAGTGCCCACACTAGCCTGCAATAAATTATCTTCGCGATCTTCGGTTTGCACCAGCGTTGAACTGGGGAAGGTTTTTATCGTACCGCCGCCGACACTGAAAAATGGCGAAGCGCGCAGATCGGGAAATGGCTGAAATAAAATGCCACCGGCGATAATTTGGCTATCGGAAAACTGCCCAGTATTTTCAGCGTAGCGCAATTCCATGGATAAATTTTTGGTGAAGCGATAACCGAGATTCGCGGTGAGACTATCGGCACCGGCAAAATCACCGTAGGCGGCGCCCAGTTCAAAACGATCAACCAAATAATCCGCCTGTTGAGTGTCAGGAAATTCCGGTTTGCTGCCATCGAGCGCCAGGGTGAATTGCATATCGTCGCGCTGAATCCAACCGGTGATGCCACGCTTGGTTTTTATTTTGATCCACTCGGTGCGGCTTTTTAGCAGGGTGATAATTTCTTCGCGCTCAACCACATGAAAGATGGGGTAGCCGCGCCCCGGGCCGGAGTAGACGTTGATAAACGCATCATCAATGCTGACCTGCATAGGTTCATCGGCGGCAAATAAATTACTGAACCAATTTTGCGCCCACGCGGGTGAACTGCATACCAGCATGCAGCAGAGCAGATAGTGATAAAAACGCGGGCGTTTTTGTTGTTGTGATGCGCCGTATATCGTCATTAATGAATCAATCTACCGAGTCAAAGGGATTGTTGAAGTAGGCCGCGCGAAGATCCAACCACTCCGATAATAATTTCAATTCACTGCTATTGAGCCAGCCGCGATGATCAACAGTATCTGTCGCTGCATCGAAATTGGCAAAACGATTAAAGAATCGTGCACTGGCGCGAGCGCCGCCGGGCGACATAGACGCAGGCACCCTGATCTGCTCGGTCAAGGGAATCGGATTGCCATCAGCATCCAATATCAACACTTGCGATATCTCACCAGTTTCCGACACTACATCCTGTTGCACAAAAGGACAATCCGCCACGCCGTCGCAAGTAGGATTGCCTGCAAGATCAAAAGTGACCAAACACTCGGGAATCGCATCCTCATCGACAACAAATTCACACACCGGAATATTGTCGGTGAGCCCCGCCATATCGTCGGTGAGCACCTGACTAAAATCATCCGCCAGCAGCTCGCGATAAGACGCCATATGGTCGTTCTCTTGATCCGATGGCTGATTGGTCAACTCTAGCTGACCAGCGGGAATCTGTACAAGCGCGTTGCCGTTGACATCAATAACGTTGCGACTGTGACAACCGGTGCATTGCCGCTCAACTCCATCCACCATGCGGCTGCGCTCCCACAAAGGCTGGATATGGGTTTCATAATTGATGATCACGCGGCAGAGACTATTCCAACCATCAGGATCAACACAGGCCTCGGTAGTCGGCGCAACGATTTGCACTGGGTCGTCTGCCAGAGCTGAGTAACGATATTCAAAACTGGCTGCTTTGGGGCGCACGGCAGGATCGGTCCACTCATCGTTAAAGACTATATCCACACTCGGCTGACGCTGAGCGATAGGTGCACAGGTCACCGGATTGCCCGGGGTTTCACAGAAGGTGGAACGGGTGGCAAATTCCGCCATGGTCTCGCCCATATTCGGGGTGATCGGCGTGCCTAAGGCATCAAAGCGAATGCTATTCATAAATTGCAGCCCGCTGGTTGCCGCACCTTGATTAAGTGCAGCGGCTTCTGCACCAGCGCGACCGTGGGCGACATCATTGCGATTGTCGTGACAGCCGTTGCACTCGCGCACTTCACCGGGGCGCAACTGCAGCCAGTTGTTGTGGCGGGCGCTGATGCGGCGACCATTGGCATCGAGAACCTCAATAGTGAACGCCACATCGGCCGGGACTTTTACTTTTACCGATCCGTCCGGTTCGATGGGCGCATAACCCAGCACTTCACGCATGATGCCGCCACTGAAACCAAAGGCTGTCCCGTCAAAATCAAGGGTGTCGTCATCGGGCATGGAAACGGCTTTAACTAAACGTAAGAAACGTGCTGGGCGCTGATCCGCAGGTGCTGCTGCCATCGCCGCCAGATTAGTAGGTGCACTGGTAAAGCCGTAACGACTAAAGGTGCCATCAAAATCGTACACACTGCGAATGTGCAATACACCTACCGCTTCCAGCGCGAGTTGGGTATCCACTTCCGAACGGAAAAAGGTCGGTGGCGTAATTTTCTCCAGCGATACCGCCTCACTGTACATCACCCCGGCTTTGGCCAATACCACTGGCTGCTGGGTTTGCTGGGCGATGTTGTAAATCCAGATGCCGTAAAACGGTTCAGCTTCTTCGATATTAGCGATAGCCAAATTGGTCGCGGTGCAAGGTAATAAGCGCGCAGTGCCCGGCTCTTGCAAGCGACACTGACTCCAACTTACCAGCAGGCGATTAGTGCCGTCGTACAGCGGATAGAGCGAGGCAAAACGGCCATGCTCGGAAATTTCACCCTCACCTTCACGAATATTCACCGGCAGGATCGAGATGCGCTCCTGCCCGGCCGCACTAATTGCTGAGACACCGGGTACAGACCGACTGTTTTCACTGAAGCCCGCACCATCGATCACCACCATATCGCCACCGAGCAAGGCGCCGCTGGGTTTGAGAATCGCGGCGATGCGACCATCGGGCATGGGGTTGAGATTAAATAGGCGCGGTGTGCTTTGACTGTCGTCGTCCGGTTCAATATTCAGGCTGTTGTAGCCATAGTAGATTTGGCTGTTGGTGCCGTCGGGATTAACGGTGTAAAAACTGAGATTGTCGTGGCCAGATCTATCCCAGCGCGTGTAAAAAATCCGCCCGTCAGGTAACAGACCCGGTTGGATATCGTGGCTCTGGTTGTAAGTGATCTGTTGGATATCGGTGCCGTCATCCTGCATGGTATGCAGCACATAGGCCGGCTCGTCGCGGTCGTCTTCCGTACCCGCAGCGTACTGGGGTTTGCCATCATCCAAAAGGATGGCTTTGCTGCGTGTCTGGCGGGTGGAGGCAAACAGAATGCGGCCATCGGGCAAGTAGCGCGGGGAAATATCCTGCCCGGATTCCGCCACTATGTTGGCACTGATAACGCGGCGCAGCACTTTGCTTTCCACCTGGTATTCCCAGATATTCCAGGTGGGCTGATCCTCTTCATCGGCATCGGCAATTTCCGGAGCGCGCATCGCAAAAATTAATCGCTGGCCATCCGGGCTTACTGAAAGATCTTTCACATCATAGAGCGGGCCATCGGGATAGTCTGCTACCGGAAACTTCTCCAGCGGAAATGCCGCCGAGCTGATATCTACCGCTGTCGCTTGCGCGGTGGCACGGTCTTTCAGGATAAGCTTGGCGCCGGGGTTAAACGCGGCGGGTTCAAATACATCGGGGAAAACCGGCTCATCGTCTTCATCCAGCGGGATGGGGCGCTCGATATAAGCGATCGGCAAATCCACGGTGACCGGATCGGGCTTTTGCCCGCCATCGCTACTGCCACCACCTCCACCGCCGCCACAGGCGCTCAAACCAAACAGCGCGATTATGCCGAGGGAACGGAGCGTCAATAGGGCGCGCGGGCGCAGAAAAGACTCGCAGAGATTCATAACATTGGCCTTATATCGCACTGGCTTATACCCCCTGAGGGCGAGGGCAGCAGATTGCACCGGATAAAGTTGATTGAAAAGTTATAGCCGCTCTTGCGCATAAAGATAGCCGCGGGCGCCGGTACGGATTATTGTCTGGCAAACCTGTGTGCCATTCTCTCGAATGAATCACGAATGAAAGCAAAAACATTTCTACTAAAAATAACCCTTTGCCGGTTAGGAAGTGCATACTTTTCGATTTTTTATAACCAAATGATCCGTCTGATTTGCAGTTCTGTGATTAAGTCGGCAACCGCTAGCGCTAGCTGGGCACAGGTTTACACGACAGGTCTGTCTATAATTGCAGCAGACCTTTCTCCAGCCAGAAGATTGCCCTCCGGTCGCCACGGCGACCAGCAAGGCAACTACACATAATTGGGAGCAACCGTGATTAGACACTTTTCAGCGCGCCAGCTAGTTACCCGGCTGGGCACAAGCCTGCGCAGGGCCAGTATCGGGCTGGTCATTGCCAGCATCGGCTTTGGCGCAAGCATGGCACAGGCAGGCTCGCGGGAACAGGCCATGCAAATTCACAACCGCATCGCCGGTGTCCCGCCCTCGGAAAGCGTACTGTTGCAAATGGCGGCGCAAATCGATGCCGGACAAGTCGCCGAGGCGGTGAAAATCGCCATGAACAATGAGGCTTTCTACAGTGTCACCTTAAAAAACATGGCGACACCCTGGACCAACCGCGAGCAGACCGTGTTCGCCCCGCTAAACGATTACACCGCCACCTTTATCGGGCTGGTGCGTGACGATGCCGATTTCCGCACCGCGCTCTACGATGATGTGCTCTACACCAGCAATGCCGGTGGCTTGCCCGCCTACTCCAACAGCAATAACAATCACTATGAGATGGCCGAAGCCCAGGGTGTCAGCCTGAAAGACACGCTGGTGCGCCGCACCCAGTCCAGCCTTAACGGTTTGCCCAGCGATGCCACCTCTGGCCTGATCACCAGCCGCGCGGCGGCCAAGGCATTTTTTATTGCCGGTACTAACCGCGCCATGTTTCGCTTCACCCTGCTCAACCATTTGTGCCGCGATCTGGAGCAAGTGCACGACACCTCGCTGGTGCCGGATTTTATCCGTCAGGATGTAAGCCGCAGCCCCGGTGGCGATAGCCGTGTCTTTCTCAACAACTGCATCGGCTGCCACAACGGCATGGACCCTATGGCCAAAGCCTACGCTTATTACGATTACGAATTCGATATCAATAGCGATCCCGATGGTATTAGCGGTGCCATCCACTACAACAGTGAAGGGGTAATCGACCCGGACACCCAAAGCCGGGTTGAGAAGAAGTACCGCATTAACAGCTCCACCTTCAAACCCGGTTATGTCACCACCAATGACGACTGGCAAAACTACTGGCGCCAAGGCCAAAACAGCCACCTTGGCTGGGCGTGGAATTCACCCGCACTGACCGGCATGGGCAGCGGCGCCAAAAGTATGAATATGGAACTGGCGCATTCCAAAGCCTTTGCCAGCTGTCAGGTTGAGAAAGTGTTTCAAAACGTCTGCCTGCGCAAGCCAGGCGATGCTGCCGATAGAGCCAAGGTCGAGGAATTTACCCAGAACTTTGCCGCCAATAACTACAAGTTGAAGCAGGTGTTTATCGACACCGCCAACTACTGCAAAGGCCAATAGGGGAGATGACCGTGAATAACATTCAGTTAGGCTCCATTTTGCAGTTGCGCCCCGCCCTGTTAATCATCGCTCTACTCGCCTCACTGGTAGGCTGCGGCTCAGGTTCGGGCGCCAAAACCGAACCCAAACCCGACACCAATACCGGCAATGGTGGCGGTGAAGAGTTCAGCTATAAAGGCAGCAATGCCGCCGCTACTGCTGATATCACCAAATTCCAGAACAACTTGTGGATCAATATCGCCCGCGAAAACCGCTGCGGCGGCTGCCATACCCAAGGTAAACAGGCACCGGAATTTGCCCGTGGCGACGATATCAACCTCGCTTATGCCGCTGTGATAGATAAAGGCTTGGTAACCCTGGGCAATCCGGCGCAGTCGCGTTTGGTGACCAAGGTCGCCGCAGGTCACAACTGCTGGCTGGCTGACCCAGTTGCCTGTGGCGATATCATGACCACCTGGATCACTAACTGGGCGGGCAATACCGGCACCCAGGCCAATAGCGTGGTATTGACTCCGCCCGCGGAAAAAGACCTGAGCAGCAGCAAGGTATTCCCCGATAGCCCAGCGGCCTTCTCCACCACCGTGTACCCGGTGCTGACCAAGTACTGCGCGCAATGCCACAGCGAAAGCGCCATCACCCGCCAGCAACCCTACTTTGCCAGCAGCCGGATCGATGCCGCCTATGAAGCCGCCAAAACCCGCATTCGTTTGGACAACCCCGGCGCCTCGCGTTTTGTGCAACGCCTGTCATTTGATGGCCACAACTGCTGGAGCAACTGCAGCCAAAATGCCGCCGAGATGCAAGCGGCGATCACCGCCTTTGCCAACACCATTGAGCCCATCACAGTTGACCCCGAGCTGGTGATCAGCAAAGCAGTCGGCCTGAGCGATGCATTTGTGGTGACCAGCGGTGGCCGGATCGATACCGACATCATCGCCAAATACGAATTCAAAACCGGCAAGGGCAGCATCGCCTACGACACCGCCGGGGTGGACCCGGTCGCCAACTTGAACCTGATTGGCAATGTCGGCTGGAGCAGCGCCTGGGGTTTGAAATTCCGCGATACCGGCAAGGCACAAGCCTCCACCGGCGACAGCCGCAAGTTCTACGATTTGCTGCGCGCGGCAGGCGAATACTCAATAGAAGCCTGGGTGATTCCCGACAACGTGGTGCAGGGTGATAACGACAACAACCCCGCCCGCATAGTGACCTATTCCGGCAGCGCCACCAGCCGCAATTTCACCCTCGGCCAGTACGAGTACAACTACAGTTTTATGAATCGCACCTCCAAGAGCGATCAAAATGGTCTGAATGAGTTGGCGACTGCTGCCAACAAAGAAATCTTGCAAGCCAGCCTGCAACACGTAGTTGTCACCTTTGATCCAATCCGCGGCCGCCGCATTTATGTCAACGGCGAATTTACCGGCGATATGGACCCGGACGCCGGTGCGGTACTGAAGGATTGGGACAGCAGCTTTGCTCTCGCGATAGGTAACGATGTATCGAACAATCGCCCTTGGGCAGGCAGTATTCGCTTCCTCGCCATACACAAACGCGCGATGAGCGCAGCCGATATCAAAACCAATTTTGACGTGGGCGTGGGCGCAAAATATTTGCTGCTGTTTAATGTCTCCCAGCTGGTGGGCACTCCGCTGAGTTTTATCGTGTTTGATGTGCAGCAGTTCGACGACTATGCCTATCTGTTTAGCTCGCCGTTCTTCACCAATCTGGGCGATGAAAAAGTCACCGGCAATATCGATCTGAAAGGCTTGCGCATTGGGGTCAATGGCACCGAGGCGCCCGTCGGCCAGGTATTTGCCAATCTGGATACCCAAATCAGCGCCAGCCAGATGGTGGAAGGTCGCCAAACCCTATCGACGCTGGGAACGATTATTGAAATGAAACAAGGGCCGGATCAGGATCAATTCTTCCTTACCTTCGACCGGATCGGCAGCAATAGCTACAGCCGCACTGTGCCGGTAGTGCCGCCACCCGCAACACCTGCGGATATTCCCGGCCAAGCTCATATCGGCCTGCGCAATTTTGCCGAAATCAATGCCACCCTGTCCGCCATGACTGGCGTCAGCACAACCACGGCAGCGGTGAAAACCACCTATACCAAGGTGCAACAACAACTGCCGACACTCACCAATATCGAGGGCTTTTTGGCGGCGCAACAGATGGGTATTACCCAGTTGGCAGTGTCCTACTGCAACGCGCTAGTGAACGATACCAGCCTGCGCGCCAGCTATTTCAGCGGCTTCAACTTTGGCGCCAGCGCCAATACCGCGTTCAATAGCACTGGCCGCAGCCAGATTATCGACCCACTACTGAAAAACCTGCTGGCGAGCGATATAGCCTCGGGCGGCGCACTGAGCAATCAGGCGAATCCGGCCGAAGTTCGCGCCGAGCTGAACCAGTTGATCGACCGCATGACAACCTGCGCAGCAAGCAATAGCTGCGCCAGCAACCGCACCGCCACCACCGTCAAAGCAACCTGCGCCGCCGCTATGGGCAGCGCCATCATGCTATTGCAGTAATCGGAGCAGACTTATGACTCGCAAAAAAACCACCCTGCATCCGGACGCGCCGCTGCTGCTCAACAACCACAGCCGCCCGGTGACCCGGCGCGAACTGGTAGCGCAAGGCTTTAGAACCGGCGCCGCCACTGTGGTCGGCGGCTCGATTTTCAGTTTATTTGCCAACCCCCGGGAAGCAGAGGCTGCACTCTCAGCGGATTTGATCGCCATGCGCAGCGCCTGCGGCATTGCAGCACAGGGCGCAGGCAAGATTCCGTTTATCTGCTTTGATCTCGCCGGCGGCGCCAATATCGCTGGCTCCAACGTGTTGATCGGCCAGCGCGGCGGTCAGTTGGATTTCCTCAACGCCAGCGGCTACAGCAAACAGGGGCTGCCATTGGCAATGAGCCCGGCGGCCTCTACCGCTGCCAACCCCCTTATCAACAATGAACTCGGCCTCTCTTTCCACGCCAGCAGCGCCATGCTGCGCGGCATTCTGGAAAAAGTGGCCGTGGGCAACCGCGCACTCACCAACGGTGCGGTCATTCCTGCGCGCTCGGAGAACGACACCGGCAACAACCCGCACAACCCCATGTACGGCATTAACCGCGCCGGTGCCAACGGCTCGCTGCTGGCGCTGGTCGGCTCCCGCGCCAGCGACTCGGGCGGCAACTCCATGGCACCCGCGATGATGATCAACCCCGAGGTGCGCCCCACCAAAGTGGACAATCCCAACGACGTGACCGGTTTGGTCGATGTGGGGGATCTGGTCAGCCTGCTCGATCAGCAGGACACAGTGGCGGTGATGGAATCTATCTACCGTATCAGCGATAAAAAACTCGGTAAGGTCAACACCGGCGTCAGCAAAGATGAAGTAATCAAAGACATGGTGCGCTGCGGCTATGTGAAAAGCGCCGATCTGGCCGATCGTTTTGGCAACCCTTCCGCCATTGACCCGGTCGCCGATGCCGATCTGGTTGGCGCAGCGGGTGTATTCACCCAAAACGAATTTAACGGCGATGGCGAATTCCGCAAAACCGCCTCAGTGGCCAAGCTGGTGATCAACGGTTATGCCGGAGCAGGCACCATCACCATGGGCGGCTACGACTATCACACCGGCGACCGCTCCACCGGCGAAATGCGCGATTTACGCGCGGGCCGCTGCATCGGCGCCTGCATTGAATACGCCGCGCGCAAAGGCATGCCGGTGATGATTTATGTGTTCAGCGACGGCTCGGTGTTCAGCAACGGCATGATCGACGACTCAGCGATGGGCGGAGGTAAAGGTGTCTGGACCGGCGACGACCAACAGACCGGCGCCGCGTTCTTTCTCGTCTACAACCCCGCGCGCCGCGCCGTGTTGATGGGTGGTACCAGTAGCGATCCGAACACCATTAGCGATGCCCAGCGCGTCCACCAACAGATCGGCTATATGCGCGCCAGTGGCGATGTCGAAACCGGCTCTGGTATAGGCGCCGCCAACAACGTTAATACGTTGGTAGAAACCGTGGTGCTCAACTACATGGCACTGCACGGCCAACAAAACCAATTCGGCAGCAGCTTCCCCGGCAACAGCTTGGGCAACGCCGCCACCCTCGACAAACTCACCGCCTTTACTCCGATTTGCAATGGGGTAATTTCGCAGCCGGTGTGATATTTATCGGTTGAAATAAAAATGCCATC
Organism: Cellvibrio sp. ATLC23; assembly: GCF_057196725.1. NCBI lineage: Bacteria > Pseudomonadati > Pseudomonadota > Gammaproteobacteria > Cellvibrionales > Cellvibrionaceae > Cellvibrio > Cellvibrio sp. ATLC23. Next base: position 72,850 of record NZ_JBXUOS010000007.1, read on the forward strand.
AAAGCTGTTAGTATTTTTATTTCTGATTTCACGTTTCAAATCTGTAGAGCCGTCCGTTTCGCTAACAAATCAAGCTCCACCCTAGCCCGCCAACTTGTCAGAAAAGTCATGATTGACATCGCGATGATGGGCTTCATCGGCACGAATGACGATAATGACGTCCCGCAATCGGGCATCGGGTGCCAACTTCCAATAATCAATAGCGATTTGCGGCGCAGGTAAATTCGGTGATATACCCGCATCGATATCAGCCAAATATTGCGTATAGCTAATCACCGCCTCTTCTTCGAAATATCCCACAACACGATGCGCCGTTCTGGGTGAACAGATATAAAGGAGAAAAAAGAAATTATAAAAAATACCCTGCGCGATCAGTATTAGAACACGCTCAAATTGCGAGGGTTTCGCTATTTCGACAAACGTCATTAAGTGCATGCGCTCATTCTCTGCTTCATCAAGCAATATGCGAATCCAACCGCGGTCGCTTTCCATGCGACGCAACGAGCGAAGATGCTGTAATGCCCCAGCAACCATACCTGGCACGGCGGCAACTGTTTCCAACACTACCGCCCGATTTCCATAACGTTTAGCAAAAAAATTATCGGCGAAAAAACGTAAAAGCTTGGTAATTCTATAAGCAACCCGATCGGAGAAATTATTTGGCTCGTGATGCTTCGCCAGTATGATCGTATCGGGCATTCCTATACTCCAGAAAGCCGGGTTGTTTTATCAACCGCGATGTTGGATAGTTAGGGCTGACTCACCCACTTCATTCACAAGAAAAAACAGGTACTGTTCCCAATGAAATATTGCCATCTTACGCCAGTAAGCTTACTCATTTTCAGTGCTGCTGCGCACAGTAAAATACTCTGGCAGGGCGATTTTGAAACGGGCGATATTAGCCAGTGGAACACGCCCATCAACGTCGCCGGGCTATCAGTTACTAGCGATTGTGTATTTGACGGCAAACACGCAGGTAAAGTGCGTTTGACTGGCGATGATTCATTTTTGTGGAAGGGCAATAAATTTTTAAATCGCAGCGAATTTCATCATCGCCGTGCAGCGGGAAATACACACGAAGGTAAAGAGACTTTTTTTGCATTCAGCTTCTATCTGCCGAAAAAACTCAGCCAACACAAACACGAATTGGGTTATTGGGAATCCGATAAGAGCTGGCAACAAATGCTGCGTTTTAATATTGCCGGCAGCGAATTAAGTTTTCAGGAAACAGCGGCAAAAAAAGTATTGTGGAAATTACCCAAGGGCGCGGCTCCCGGCAAATGGCATCGTGTCGCTATGCATATCCATTGGTCAACTGATCCTGAAGTGGGTTCGACCGAGGTCTGGGTCAATGGTAAACACATGGGCAAAAACCACTTTAAAAACTTGCCAGCAAAAGATGCGCTCATGTTTACCCAAATTGGCATTTTGCGCACGCAAGAAAAAACCGTTGAGGAAATCTTAATTGATGGCGCTATGGAGACTGACAACCTAACGGAATTACTGGAGCGGGATAAACACTTGGTGGGTAAAACCTGCACCCCCTAATCAGCAAACAGGCATATTAAAACTCAAGCAACTCAAAAACTCAGAATATAACTAGTTTTTCAGGCTTATTTTGCTTAATTACGCCTGCCTATTATTCCTATAAATAACAATTGAGGCGCCAAATCGCTGCTAGACTCAACATTAGGTTGCTAATGGGTTTTTTGTCATGTATCGGTTGCGCTCTTCTATTTTGTTAATCGCGACACTACTGTGGGCCACTACTGTATCGGCGCAAACTGATATGCAAGTTTGGCACCGTTCGCCGTTAGACTTTGGGATTTTCCGCTATGTGTATGACATAGAAATACTGCGGCTGGCATTGGAAAAAACCCGCCCGACCTATGGCGGCTATCAACTACACGCGATTCCACCAGCCAACTTTACGCGCATGCTGCACGCTTTGCGCAATGACACCTACCCCAACATGGTGCTCGAAACGAGCTATGATCAAAAACTCGAAGAATCAGACGATCTAAGTTTTATACCTTTTCCGTTGGAGCTAGGCATCATTGGTTACCGGATTTGTTTTGTAAATCCGCAGGTGAAAGAGGAAATCCAACAGATCAACGATCTGCGTGAATTGCGCCAATACACCATGGGGCAAGGCGCTGACTGGGCAGATATAACCATTCTGCGCCACAACGGATTTCAAGTTGCAGAAGTCAGTAATTACAAGAGTTTATTCAAAATGGTTGCAGGTGGCCGCTTCGATTTACTTTGCCGCGGCGCCAATGAACTGATGAAAGAGTACGAGCAATATAGATATATTGGCAATCTGACTTACGATGAAAGTTTCGCCCTAGTCTATCGCCTGCCGCGTTTTTTTTATCTCAATAAGCGCAACACTGTTCTTAAACAACGATTGGAGGAGGGCATTAAAATGGCCTACGCTGATGGGTCGTTACTGGAACTCTGGCGCCAACACCATTTACACAGCATCGAATTTGCCCGCCTACCTGAACGCAAGTTGTTTTATTTGGATAATCCGTTAATTAACGACGCCCCCAAGGATTACGAACAGTATTTGATTGATCCGCTAACCATGCGCTTTCCTCAAGACATTCTTACACCCAATTAAGTACCAGCGTTTTCGCCATCCCTCAATGCGATCCAACGCACTCTAGCGTACCTCAGCCACCAATGCAGATCACCGACAATCATCCTGCCGCCTGGCTTTAGGTTCAAACACCAATGGTTATAAGCATCTAACTAATTATCATTAGTCATTAACGCATTCGGCTGATAGCCTGCACGGCCTTTTTACTGACGGTACAAACCTCACCGTTAATAGCGCCTTGTGTGAGCAATATTTATGGATTTACAGCTAGGTTATGTCATCGCCGGATTAGTGGTTGGCTTTATTGTAGGCATGACCGGCGTGGGCGGCGGCTCGCTAATGACCCCAATCCTGCTGTGGTTTGGCGTAAGCCCCGCCAACGCGGTTGGCACTGACTTGCTCTATGCCGCAATCACCAAAGCAGGCGGTATTCATGTCCATCACAAAAAGAAAAATATTGATTGGAAGATCACCGGCGAGCTAGCACTGGGCAGTTTGCCTGCTGCCGCACTCACCTTGTGGGCGCTGCACGGCCTAAGCCTGGACACTGACACGCTTAATCGGGTTATCAAAACGACTCTCGGATACGCGCTCATTTTGACCGCGATTGCCATTTTGTTTAAACGCAGAATTTTTGATTACAGCAAGAAAAATAATAGCTGGATCACCCGCATGAATCGCCGCAGCCAGATGATTGCTACGGTTATAACCGGCATGGTACTCGGCGCGGTAGTAACCCTCACCTCCATCGGCGCTGGCGCCTTGGGCACAGTTGCGTTGTTTATGCTCTACCCGCTGCTACCTACGGTGCGCCTGGTAGGAACAGAAATCGCCCACGCCGTACCACTCACACTCGTCGCCGGAATGGGTCACGCCGGCATGGGCAACGTGGATTGGGGGCTGCTAATCAATTTATTAATCGGCTCACTGCCGGGCATTTACCTCGGCAGCCATTTAGCCAACCGCGTCGCCGACCACTACCTGCGCCCGGCACTGGCGATTATGCTGGTGTTTGTGGGAATTAAATTATTGTGGTGATCGATACACGTCACAATCTGCAGACAAAAAAATGGCGACACTCGGGTCGCCATTTTTGTTTCACTCTTCTTTTACTGTCCGCCGCGATAGCCAGTAATCCAGCAAAAAATAAACTCCTAATGCTAAAGCTGTAATCTGAGCCGCAACGCCAATTGCAGCCGGGCTTGAATTGTCTTGCCCAAAAAAAGCAAACGCAAAAAACATCGCCCCTGCAATAAAAGTGACCTGCACATAACGCTTGCCGCGCGACGCCGGTCGCGGCTGACCGGTAAAGTACCAACCAAAACTACCGTACAAAGCGAGCGCAATAACCATCATATGTAAAGCTGACAGCAAAACGTTACTCGCAATAAATCCTGCAATATTGAGGAGTATTGGCACTAACCCCAAGCCTGCCACGGCCAGTGCGAGTTTGTAGCGGAAGACAGATGGCACCGGCAGCATTTCTGCATCTGAATTTGACTCATCAAATAACTCTGCCAACTCCACGCTCAATGTGGCCGCCAAACAAACACGTGTTTCGCGCGATGCTTTACCTTCTGCCTCAACCCGCTGGATGGTACGCAAACTCAAGCCGGAGGCGAGCGCGAGCTGCTCTTGCGACCAACCGAGCTGAGTTCGCAGGTGACGGATCTTGGTGGAGGATATTTTCATCTCTTGTGCAAAACTGTCCATAAGTTGGGCTCCGGTAATAGTAAGGACCAACAGAGCCTAGTGGATTTGGCTAATCGAAAGCTACGACAGTTAGCCGCCAGTACCGTCTATAAGCCGCCAACATCACCCCACTTTCTCCGGCGGTGGTGCGACACGCAAGACTTCCTCCATCGTCGTCAAACCGGCGGCGACTTTTTGCGCGCCGGATAAACGCAGGGTGCGCATGCCCTCTTTCATCGCCAGTTTGCGCAATTCCTGCAGGTTGCAATCGCCAGTGACTTTTTCTTTGAGGGTGTCTGAGAGCATAAGGATTTCATACAAGCCCTGACGCCCGAGGTAGCCGGTATTGCGGCACTCCAAGCAGCCCACCGGGCGATAGACCTTGGCGGGCAGATTTACTTTCCAGGGTGCGACCAATTCCTGCCAGTGTGCCAGGGTGATTTCGCCCTCTTCTTTGCAGTGTGGGCAAAGGGTGCGCACCAAGCGCTGCGCCATCACGCCGAGCATGGTGGCGTTGATAAGATAAGACGGAATGCCCAAATCGAGCATCCGCGCGACGGTTGAGGGGGCATCGTTGGTGTGCACGGTGGAGAGCACCAAGTGGCCAGTGAGTGCGGCTTGGACTGCCATCTGCGCCGTTTCCAGATCGCGGATCTCGCCTACCATGATGATGTCCGGGTCTTGCCGCATCAGGCTGCGGATACCGGCGGCAAAATCCAGCCCGATTTTGTGGTGCACCTGGGTTTGATTGAAGCGCTCTTCCACCATTTCGATGGGGTCTTCAATGGTGCTGACGTTCACTTCATCGGTCGCCACTTGGCGCAGCGATGAGTAGAGCGTGGTGGTTTTACCCGAGCCGGTCGGACCGGTCACCAGCAAAATCCCGTTGGGACGCGTAAGCATGGAGTGCCAGCGCGCGTAGTCGTCGCCCACCAAACCCAAGTCGGCAAAACTGCGCTGTAACACTTCCGGATCAAAAATCCGCATCACCAGTTTTTCGCCGAATGCGGTGGGTAAGGTGGACATACGCAGCTCGATTTCGCTGCCATCGCTGCGGCGAGTTTTGATGCGGCCATCTTGCGGCTTGCGTTTTTCAGCGATATCCATGCGCGCCAAGACCTTGAAACGGCTGGTGACGGCAGTGGAGACGTTGGCGGGCAACTCGTAGACGTAATGCAATACTCCGTCGATACGGAAGCGAATGCGCCCGACTTCTCTACGCGGTTCTATATGAATGTCGGAGGCGCGCTGGTCGTAGGCGTATTGCAGCAGCCAATCGACAATATTAACTATGTGCTGGTCGTTGGCGTCCGGGTCGCTGGCACTACCCAACTCCACCAGCTGTTCAAAATTGGTGATCGCCGAGGCAGCGGTTGCACCGCTGGCACCGGATACCGAGCGGGCGAGAGTGTAAAACTCCACCATAAAGCGTTCGATATCGGCAGGGTTAGCCACCACACGTTTAACTGCACGCCGCGCGACATGCTCTACCTGCGGCTCCCAACCCGCCATAAATGGTTGGGTACAAGCGATAACCACATGATCTGCCTCGACTTTGACACAGAGAATGCCGTGGCGCTTGGCAAAGGCATAGCTCATCACCTCGGTACATTTGGCCACGTCGATTTTCATCGCATCGATATGAAACAGTGGCAAGTGCGCCTTGCTCGCCAGCCATTCAGTCAAGGTATCCCCATCAAGATTTTTGCCGGGGCGCCGTACATCTTCCAGATTTTGGGTGGCGATATAGGCGAGCGGGTGCATGATCGCCTGCTCGCGAGTGCGCGAGGCACCGAGCAAGATATTGGCATCGACCTGTTTCATGCGTCCATCGGCGACCAGATCCTGAATCAAGCCGCGTAAATCCAACACCCGATCCAACACCTGCGCCATCTTATCGTTCCTGTTTATTGATTGGAGATCAATGGATTGTAGCGACTCTAAGGCCAAGAGTCTGCTCAATGGCGCTCAAGTTGATATCGCCATTTTGGGTGCTATCGACCACCTCCGATTGATCACTCGCGAGTCATGCCCCAAAAAGAGTCACAAAAACATCATAAAAATGTAATAAAGCCGCGTGACCCTGAGAGACGATCTTTCTATACTGCACGCACTTTTAACCGGAGGGGGATTTCATGCCTTTTGCAAACCTGTCAAACCTGTTTGGTCGTTCGCCCATCAAACCTATGCAAGAGCATATGGCCTTGGCTGTCAAAGCCGCATCGGAATTGATCAGTTTTTTTGACGCCGTTACCAGCGAAGACTGGACGCGTGCCAGCGAAATTCAACAAAGCGTGGTGAAATTCGAAAACGAAGCCGATGAGATCAAAAAGCACCTGCGCCTTCACCTCCCAAAAAGCTTGTTCCTGCCGGTACCGCGTACTGACTTACTGGAACTGCTGACCATGCAAGACCGCATCCCCAACCGCGCCAAAGATATCGCCGGTATTATTATGGGCCGCCGGATGACTATTCCGGCCAGCATGAAAGACCAAATGAATGAGTTTGTGCACGCTAGCGTAGCCGCAGCCGAACAAGCTCTCACCGCTATCAACGAACTCGATGAACTGCTCGAAACCGGCTTTAGTGGACGCGAGCTGACTGTCGTTGAAAACATGATCAAGGAATTGGACATTCTGGAGGAGAAAGCAGATCAACTGGAGATCGGCGTTCGCACTTCACTCTTCGCACTGGAAGCACAATTGCCACCGGTCGATGTAATGTTCTTGTACAACATCATCGACTGGGTGGGTGATATTGCTAACCGTGCCCATGACGTAGGCGGCCGTTTACAGCTGCTGCTCGCGCATTAATCGCTATTAATTTAGGTATTTCACCATGACTTTATTTGCTGAATACGGCCACGTGCTGCTTATTCTTGCCTGTGTGTTCGGGCTATTTATGGCCTGGGGTATAGGTGCAAACGACGTAGCCAACGCCATGGGCACCTCGGTGGGCTCGCGTGCGTTAACGATGAAACAAGCCATTATTGTGGCGATGGTGTTTGAATTTGCAGGCGCCTATCTCGCCGGCGGTGAGGTGACTGAGACAGTACGCAGTGGTATTGTCGAGCTGAGTGTTATGTCTGAGCACCCGGATTTATTCGTGTTCGGCATGCTTTCTTCGCTGCTCGCCGCTGGTAGCTGGCTGTTAATCGCCAGTATTCTGGGCTGGCCAGTATCCACGACCCACTCCATCGTCGGCGCCATTATTGGTTTTGCGGCCGTGGGCATCTCCGCTGAAGCGGTGCAGTGGGGTCAAGTGTGGGGCATAGTAGCCAGCTGGGTAACTTCACCGCTGGTTGCGGGCATTATCTCTTTCTGGATCTTCCGCTCGGTGCAGCATCTGATTCTGGACACCGAAGACCCTTTTGCCAATGCCAAACGCTACATACCTTTTTATATGTTCGCAGTCGGCTTTTTCCTGTCGATGGTGACCCTGCTTAAAGGCCTCAAACACGTTCTTAAATCCCATCAGTTTGAACTTAGCTTCCTTGAATGCACCATGATTGCCGCGCTTATTGGGCTACTGGTAGCGGCGATTGGTATCTATATGATGAGCCGAATCACTCAGGATAAAGCTGCCGACAAACACAACCGTTTCACTAGCGTTGAGCGCGTGTTTGGGATCTTAATGGTGTTTACCGCCTGTGCCATGGCATTTGCCCACGGCTCCAATGATGTTGCCAACGCAGTAGGCCCCATGGCAGCAGTGATCAGCGTGATCCAATCGGGAGCGGTGAGCGCAAAAGCGACTGTCGCCCCCTGGATTTTGTTACTCGGTGGTGCGGGAATCGTGGTTGGTTTGGCTACTTATGGCTACAAAGTGATGATCACCATAGGCAAAAAAATCACCGAGCTGACCCCAAGCCGTGGTTTCGCCGCTGAGATGGCTGCCGCTGCGACAGTGGTAATTGCCTCCGGGATTGGGATGCCGGTATCCACCACTCACACACTGGTAGGCGCGGTATTGGGCGTTGGTTTGGCGCGTGGTATTGGCGCACTGAACCTGCGCGTGATCGGCAGCATTTTCGCCTCTTGGGTCATCACCCTGCCCGCCGGTGCCGGCCTGTCAATTCTGTTCTTCTTCTTTTTCAAAGGTGTATTTAGCTAAGTTTGTTTTGCATATCACCTCAAAACCCGAGCCGGTCATCCGCCTCGGGTTTTTACACAAAAAATATCTAACTCAACACCAAATTATCGCGATGGATTAATTCGTTATCGTCTTCATAACCCAAAATTTCAAAAATCTGGCTGCTGGGTTTACCGATAATTTTGCGCGCTTCATCGGCGTGATAGTTAATTAATCCGCGCGCGATTTCTTTGCCATTTAGATCTTCACAGATCACCATATCGCCACGCGTGAAGTCGCCGCGCACTTCTTTTACGCCAACCGGCAAAATACTTTTCCCTTGCTCGCGCACAACACGTGCGGCGCCGTCATCTAACACTATGGTGCCGCGGGTTTGCAATTGACCGGAGATCCAGCGTTTGCGTGCCGCTTGCGGCTGCTGTTCAGCCCACAAAAAAGTACCGAGGTTTTCGCCTGCAGCAATTCGCAGCAAGGCATTTTCAATGCGCCCGCCAACGATCACCGTATCGGCACCGGAACGCGCAGCGACACGAGCAGCGCGCACTTTGGTAATCATGCCGCCACGCCCCAGGGCTCCACCAGTGCCGCCCGCCATTTGTTCGAGGCGCGAATCACCGGCAGCAATTTCGCTGAGCAATTGTGCATTGGGATTGTTGCGCGGGTCGCTGTCGTACATGCCTTTTTGATCGGTGAGAATCACCAACAAATCGGCCTCTAATAAATTCGCAACCAGTGCGCCGAGGGTATCGTTATCGCCAAAACGGATTTCTTCAGTAGTGACTGTATCGTTTTCGTTAATGACAGGAATCACATTGAAACCAATCAAGGTTTTCAAAGTAGAACGCGCATTTAAATAGCGCTGGCGCGATGAAAGGTCGTCGTGATCCAGCAGCACTTGCGCAGTGAGCAATCCGTAGCGCTGGAATTCAACCTCATAATTTTGAATCAAACTCATTTGCCCAACCGCTGCCGCGGCTTGCAGCTGATGAATTTCCGTCGGGCGCGCAGCCCAACCTAACCGGCGCATACCAGCGGCAACCGCACCGGACGAGACCAATACCAATTCAATACCGCGCAGACGCAACTCGGCCATTTGTTTGACCCAACCGGCAATGGCTTCCGCATCCAGCCCTTTGCCATCATTGGTCAACAGTGCGCTGCCGATTTTTACCACCCAGCGTTTTGCTTGGGGAATAATGTCTCTTTTATTCATGCTTTTTACTCATGTTTCTTTATTCTCGTCTCTTTACTTTCGCCTGTTTTCTTTTTCTTGCGAGAAGTGGCTGCTCGAATAATTCGCTATTTTTTTGCAAAACTCTCGGCTCTTAATGCAACACGCCCGGAGCATAGGCCGGGCGTGAGGTTACACTATTTTGCGCTTGACGCTAATTGACCGGCATTAGTGATTAACGTAAATAACTTCAACATCGTAATCGTCTTCGTTGAAGTTATCATCGTCATCTTCACCGCGTGCACGACGGGCTTCACGCTGCGCCAAACGCAATTCTTCAATGCGATCGCGCGCTTCCTGTGCCATTTGGTTTTGCAATTCAGTTTCGCGCTCACGCGCTTCCGGATTGGTTTTTTCTTCTTCCCAAATCGCTTCCAACAACTCCATCGCCTTACCTGCAAGCGGCATAGTGCCTTCGCGATTCAACGCCGAAATGCGGAATACCGGGCCGGTCCAACCCAAATCATCAATCACTGCCTGACAGCGCGCTTCCACTTCGTCGGGCGGCAGCAAGTCAATTTTATTGAGCAGCAACCAGCGATCGCGCGTGGCGAGTGTCGGGCTGAATTTTTCCAACTCATTGGCGATAATGCGCACATTATCGGCGGGATTAGTGTCATCCACCGGCGCCATATCAACCATATGCATCAGTACACGGCAGCGGGTCAAATGCTTGAGAAAACGCACACCAAGACCAGCACCTTCCGCAGCACCTTCGATTACACCGGGAATATCGGCGATTACAAAACTGCGGTGCTGCTGCACCTTTACTACACCGAGATTTGGCACCAGCGTGGTAAATGGGTAATCCGCCACTTTGGGTTTGGCCGAGCTTACCGCACGAATAAAACTGGATTTACCTGCATTGGGCAAACCGAGCATACCCACATCGGCAAGCACTTTTAATTCGAGCTTCAGGTTGCGCATTTCGCCTTCGGTTCCGGGCGATGTTTTGCGCGGCGTGCGGTTGGTACTGGTTTTAAAGCGAGTATTGCCCAAACCGTGGAAACCGCCTTGCGCGACTTTTAATTTTTGGCCGTGTTCGGTCAAATCGCCAAATACTTCTTCGGTATCGGTATCGATCACGGTGGTGCCCACCGGCACCGGCAAAAACAGATCGGCACCCTTAGCGCCGGTGCAATCTTTACTGCCGCCTTTTTGGCCATTTTCAGCGCGATACTTGGGCACAAAACGATAATCGATCAGCGTATTAAGGTTTTCATCGGCAACCAGAAACACACTGCCGCCATCGCCGCCATCGCCGCCGTCAGGGCCGCCTTTGGAAATAAACTTTTCCCTCCGGAAGCTCATGAAGCCGTTGCCGCCATTACCGGCCTCGACATGAATGGGTGCTTCATCAACAAATTTCACAGCTAACTCCAGAGGAAAAAAACAAAAATTTAATCTGCATATAAAAAAGCCCTGACGGATATCGGCAGGGCTTTTTTATTGTTCTTCATTTGCCCACTGCAAGCAGTAAGCTTGGCTGTTACTTTAGCGCAATATTAAGCAGCAGGAATGATGCTTACGTATTGACGGCCAAAAGCGCCTTTAATTTCGAACTTAACGGTACCGTCTACTTTCGCAAACAGAGTATGGTCTTTACCCAGACCTACGTTTACGCCAGCGTGGAACTTGGTGCCGCGTTGACGAACAATAATGCTGCCGCCAGAAATCAACTCGCCGCCGTAGGCTTTAACACCAAGGCGTTTCGCTTCTGAATCGCGACCGTTACGAGAACTACCAACCCCTTTCTTGTGAGCCATTTTCTAGCCTCCTCAATTAACCTGTGATAGCAGTGATTTTCACTTCGGTGAACCACTGACGGTGACCTTGACGCTTCATGTGGTGCTTACGACGACGGAACTTGATGATTTTCACTTTGTCCGCACGGCCGTGAGCAACTACTTCTGCAGTTACGGTAGCGCCATCTACAACAGGAGCGCCGATCTTGACGTCTGCACCGTTGGCAACCAGGTAAACTTTGTCGAATTGAACAACGCCACCGGTGGCGAAATCGATTTTTTCGAGTTTGAGGGTTTCACCCACAACTACGCGATGTTGCTTACCACCGCTTTCAAAAATTGCATATGCACTCATTTGGATGCTCCAAAACACTGGACGACACGAAGTAGCCGGGCGACATGCCCTATGGCGTTTGGGACTAGCGTCGTATACCCGCTTTTACAGGGGCGGCGATTGTATGCTAATGACTTGGTTTTCTGCAAGCTGAAAACTGATTATTTTATGAGCTTTAAACCTTTGAGCCAGGCCTCCAGCGCCAGCGGCCAATCGGACACACTGCCCTGCCCCTGAATCATGCCCACACCGTGAATGCCCGTTTGGTAAATATGCAGCTCCGACTGTTTATTATGCTTTTGCACCTCGGTAAAAAACGCGAGGCTATTGCTAACCGGCACTGCCTGATCGCCAATACCATGAAACATAAAAATCGGCGGCACAGCACTGGTCACTTGCGTTTGCAAGGAGTTCTCCTGCTCCAGCTTGGCGTCAGGGTTTTCCCCGAGCAAAGCTTTGCGCGACCCAGCATGAGCATCAGTCCCAGAGAGGGTGATAACCGGGTAAGCCAGAATGGCAAAGTCGGGATGTGCACTTATATCGCCAAGCGGATCATCCAGCGCAGATGCAAAGCCTGAGCGAGTGACAATACTCGCCGCCACATGCCCACCCGCCGAGAAGCCAATCACCCCCACTTTGGCCGGATCAATTCCCCACTGATCGGCATGTTTACGCACCAAACGCACAGCGCGTAAACCATCTAATAAAGGCGCAGGAAAACCGTATTCCTGCATCCGATACTTGACCACAAACGCGGCAACACCGCGCGCGGCAAACCACTTGGCGATATCCTGCCCCTCGTGTTTAATCGCCAAACGCACATAACCACCGCCGGGGAAAATCACCACTGCAGTGCCATTGGCCTTATCGGCCTCAGGCCAATAGGGAATCATGGCGGGATTATCCACCGCGTAAACACGCTGATCTTTTATATGTTCGCGGTCAGGGCTGACCAAAGGCTTTTCATCCCACAAATAGATAGGATCGATAGGTAATTCACTCACAGGCTGGGCAACTCCAACAATCGGCAAGCAAAAGAACAGAGCAAGCACACCCAAAGTGCGACCCGGAGATAAATACATGGCAATGTCACTCGCTCTCGCTAGTTATAAAACGAGCACGAGTCTAGCATGTTAATAATATAAATAAACACACCAAGCATCAGTGACGAAACTGCGACTCCTCATCGCCCCACCAGTGATGCAACTGCCAATCGACGCGGGTAGGGTCTGCGGCACTTAACAACCACTTGCCCGTAATCAGCTCCCACTGGGAAAGCCCACCACTTATCTCCGCCCAAACACCGTGGATATCATCATTTATATAGGCCTTAGCCAGATCAACTTCCTCACCCAGCATTTGCTCGGCGGTAAGCTCCAACTTGACCAAGCCATCTATTTCATGTTTTAGCGCACCCATTGCACCCGCTTGCACAGAACTAAGCGGCAAATCTAGCTGGGTCACATGGTAGGGATTATTCGTTACTGACGATGTAGGATGATTGCCGGACTTCATAAAAACACCTCGCAAAAGTGCCAATGTAATACCAACATAATGATCTGACGCCCTCGACAAATGGCGCCACTTTTTTTTGCAAATTAGACAGGCAATCCATAGTATAGCCGCCAATCGACGCAAGCTGGCGCCAACCATTATTCTATTTCCCTCGCTTGCATCCCAACTGAAATAACAATGCTGACACGGAGCTGTTATGAAACTGTACCTTTCTATTTTTATTTCCTTATTTTTGTACCATTTCCCGCTTATGGCGTCCGCTCAAACCTTAACGGTGGACGACTTTATGGCCGACCCGGCACTACTTGATATGGACATATCGCCCAGCGGCCGTTACCTCGCTGAAGTGCGCCAACAAGATAAAACCCGGATAGCGGTAATCCGCGACATGAATACCCCTGACTTCAAAATTATCGGCCGGATAAGCGACCGCGTCATTCGCCCTTATGCAGTCACTTGGGCTAAAGACGATCGGCTCATCGTGCATTTATTGGTGCCCTACAACACCAATAAAGTTATACGCGACGCTAAAAAGGACGAGGATTTTGACATCAATGATAATTTTTTATTCAGTCGCTCTATCGCCGTAGATCCGGACGGGAAAAACCCGGCTGCACTGATGACCGATACACGCTCCCAGCGCTTTCGCGTCAATCTATCGCATATCCGCCACACCCTGCCAGAAGACCCACAGCACATATTGATGAGCAGCTTCCACAACGAGAGACTGACCCTATTTAAAGTTAATGTGTTTGATGGCGTGAGTGAAAAAGTGCTGACTGGCGGCCGCAATACCACCCACTTTATTTGCGAGACCGATGGCACACCACGCTACCGGGTCGACTACCTTCACATTCGCAAAAAGTTGAAAATTCTTGAGTTAGTTGGCAAAGACGACTGGATCGAAGTAGATCAGATTCAAATTGAGCCAGACAAAGAAAATACCGAAGATAGCGGTATATTAGTTGGGCTCACTATTAAAGGCGCGCTGACTTACCGCAAAAAAAATCCTATCACTGGGTTTTATGAACTTGTTGAGCAAAACCGCACCGATAAAACGATCAAGGTATTGGCCTCATCGCCCACTCACGATATTGCCGGACTCATTTATCAAGGGGGCAATGATCAAGTGATAGGCTACAAGGTTGAAGAAGACATTTTGGTCAACAAATACTTCGATACCAAGCGACAAAACACCTACGACAGTATTCGCAAACGCCTGTATGGCTACGGTTTTCATTACCTAAGCAGCGACAGCAAAAACAAACATATAGCAATAAAATCCTATGGCATGGATCTTCCTGCCGGCTATTACCTTTACAACCAACAAAACGATGAGCTGAAATTTTACGATCTGGGCTATAAAAGTTTACCCGCGGAAAAACTGGGCATGCCCGGAATAGCCACCTACAGCAGTCGCGATGGCAAACCCATCCGCATGTACCTATTGTTTCCGCCCAATTACCAAAAAGGCCAAAAATACCCATTGGTGGTGATGCCTCATGGCGGACCGCAGAGCCGCGACTATGCGTTATATAACGACTACGCTGCATTTGTTGCCAGCCAAGGGTATTTTGTTGCGCAGCCCAATTTCCGTGGATCAACCGGCTACGGCAAAGAGTTTGAGGAGGCGGGTTACAAACAATGGGGCGGAATCATGCAGGACGATCTGCAGGACGCCGCCCGATACCTCATCAAACAAGGCTACATTCAAGAAGACAAAATCTGTTTGGTCGGGAGCTCTTATGGTGGTTATGCTGCACTGATGGGACTGGTCAAGCATGGCGATTTTTACAAATGCGCCATCAGTATTAATGGTGTCACCCACCTTGCCAACCAAATCAAATTTGATCAGAAACGGTTCAGAAAGCGCCCTGAATTGGTCGAGTGGGTACATAAAACCATTGGCAATCCAGATACCGACACCAAGTTGCTCACCGCCAACTCTCCACTGCTACATATCGGGAAAATCAACGCTCCGGTAATGATTGTGGCCGGAACCGACGACAAAGTTGTGCCATATAAACAATCCAAATCCTTAGTAAAGGCTTTGAAAAAAGCAGACAAACAAGTGGAATGGATCTCACTTGAAGACACTGGCCATCAAGCAATGTATTTTGACGAAGATCGGGAAAATATTTACACCAAAACACAAGACTTTCTCGCCAAACACCTGCGCTAGTCACACACCTCGGCTAGCAGATCAAATACTGGCCGCGCGACCCCTCTCCCTTAATCCTACCGGAAGGAGGGGTTCGCGTTTTATCCGCGATTATTACCCCTTTTCAGTGTCATCACTCTATAATCACTGCCTTTCTAACACCCCACTTACGATAGGCCTTAGATCCAAATGCAAGAGCGCCCCATGCAAGAACAATACACTCCCGCCGAAGTTGAAGCCCAAGCCCAGCAATACTGGGAAGAACACCAGAGCTTCAAGGTTATTGAAGATCGCAGCAAAGAAAAATTTTATTGCCTGGCGATGTTTCCCTACCCAAGCGGCAGGCTACACATGGGGCACGTGCGCAACTACACCCTCACCGATGTAATCGCACGCTATCAGCGCATGCAGGGCAAAAATGTATTGCACCCAATGGGTTGGGACGCGTTTGGCCTGCCAGCGGAGAACGCTGCGCTCAAGCACCAAACTGCACCTGCCGCTTGGACCTATTCAAATACCGATCACATGCGCAGCCAGCTGAAGCAGCTCGGTTTTGGTTTTGACTGGTCCCGCGAGCTGACCACCTGCAAACCCGAATACTACAAATGGGAACAGTGGTTCTTTACTCGTCTGTACGAAAAAGGCTTGGTGTACAAGCGCATGGCGACAGTGAATTGGGACCCGGTAGACCACACCGTACTGGCCAACGAGCAAGTGATCGACGGCCGCGGCTGGCGCTCAGGCGCCTTGGTTGAGCGCAAAGAAATTCCTCAGTGGTTTATCAAAATCACCGATTACGCCGACGAATTGCTCAATGATCTGGACAAGCTGCCCAACTGGCCAGAACAAGTCAAAACCATGCAGCGCAACTGGATCGGCAAGAGCCGCGGCTTGGAGATGCACTTTAGCTTGGCCGCAGCCGTGGGCGAATTTACCGGCTTCGACATCTATACCACCCGCCCCGATACCATCATGGGCGTGACTTACGTCAGCCTCGCCGCTGAGCATCCGATTGCCAAATTGCTCGCAGAGACAAATCCTGAACTGGCGCAATTTATCGCCGAATGCAAAGTGCAATCGGTTGCCGAAGCCGATATGGCGACCATGGAAAAACGCGGTATCGATACCGGCATAAAAGCCCTGCATCCCATTACCGGTGAACCGGTATCAGTGTGGATCGCCAACTATGTGCTGATGGATTACGGCTCAGGCGCGGTGATGGCGGTACCGGCGCACGACCAGCGCGATTATGAATTTGCACAAAAGTACAACTTGCCAATCTCTCAGGTCATCGCCCCCCAAAATGGCGAAGCGATTGATCTAAGCAAAGCGGCTTTTACTGAAAAAGGCGTTCTGGTGAACTCCGGTGAATACGACGGGCTGGACTTTAATGCCGCCTTCGATGCTATCGCCAGCACCTTGGAAATGGCGCACAAGGGTCAGGTGAAAGTGAATTATCGCCTGCGCGACTGGGGTGTATCCCGTCAGCGCTACTGGGGTGCGCCCATCCCCATGTTCAACCTGCCCGACGGCGGCGAAATTCCGGTTCCCGCACACAAACTTCCCGTATTGCTGCCGGAAGATGTGGTGATGAATGGCGTTCACTCGCCAATCAAAGCCGATCCTGAGTGGCGCAAAGATGAATTAGATGGCCAAGCGGTTGAACGCGAAACCGATACCTTCGATACCTTTATGGAATCCAGCTGGTACTACGCGCGCTATACCTGTCCGAACTTTGAAGGCGGCATGCTCGACAAAGCCGCGGCCGATTACTGGCTGCCCGTTGACCAGTATGTAGGCGGTATCGAACACGCCATCCTCCACCTGCTCTACTCGCGTTTCTTCCACAAGTTGATGCGCGATGAAGGTTTGGTCAGCTGCGATGAACCCTTCGACCGTTTACTCTGCCAAGGCATGGTATTAAAAGACGGCACCAAGATGAGCAAATCCAAGGGCAACACGGTTGACCCGGAAGAGCTGATCAACCAATACGGCGCCGATACCGTGCGCTTGTTCTCCATGTTTGCCGCACCACCAGAGCAGAGCATGGAGTGGAGCGATTCGGGCGTGGAAGGCGCTAACCGCTTCTTGCGTCGTTTGTGGAAAGCTGTTGAAGGCCACATCAATGCCGGCACCCCGGGCAAGCTGGATATAGACGCACTGCCGCAAGCACAGAAAGACCTGCGCCGCAAAACGCACGAAACCATCCAAAAAGTCAGCGATGACTATGGCCGTCGCCAAACTTTTAACACCGCAATTGCCGCAACCATGGAATTGCTCAACGAAACCAGCAAACTCGCCGACCGCGCTAATCCACTGGGCTTAGCCGTTGAACGCGAAGCGCTGGAAACGGCGATTTTGGTGCTCGCGCCCATCGTGCCACACATCAGCCATTCACTCTGGCAAGCGCTCGGTCACCAGAGCATTCCACTCAATGAACAATGGCCAAGCCTTGATGAAAGTGCGCTAGTGCGCTCGACTATCGAAGTCGTTATTCAGGTAAACGGCAAATTGCGCGGCAAATTGGATGCGGCAGTTGATGCACCCAAAGAGCAGCTCGAAGCCGATGCCCTCGCACAGGAAAATGTGCAGCGCTTCCTTGAAGGTGTCACCGTGCGCAAAGTAATTGTGGTGCCCAACAAGCTTGTGAACATTGTTGCCAATTAAGCAGAGCGTTAACCTCTAAAAGCGAATCCCCCTAGTCCCCTTTTTCAAAGGGGGGACACAAACCCCCTCCCTTTGAAAAAGGGAGGCTGGGAGGGATTAAAAATCGAGAGTCATATGAAAAAAATTATCGTCAGTTTATTAGTGCTTAGCCTCTCTGCCTGTGGCTGGCATTTACGCGGCTCAGCAGCCGGTGAAGATAAACTGGCGATGACTAGCCCGCTGGATTTAGTGATCGCCACCAAAGACGATCACAGCCCGTTGATCAATGCATTACGCCAAGCGCTGCCCGGCTATAAAATCAATGAATTGACTACCGCAAACACCAACGCACTCACACTTAATCTGAGCCGCGAAGTGTTGGATAAACGCACTGCCGGTGTCGGCAGCGATGCACTCACCAGCGCCTATGAAATTATCCTGCGCGTGGATTACAGCGTCAGCAATGCAAAGGGCGTCATCACCCCGCGCGACACCAATGCACGCATCTCGCGCACCTACAATTACAACGTCAACAATGCCAACGGTGCCGCGCAAGAAGAAGAATTAGTGCTGCGCGAAATGCGCCGCGAACTGGCCAATAGCATTTTGCGCCGCGTTAAAAACCTCAGCGTAAAAACACCAGCAACCTCAGCGGCACCATAAGATGCCCAAGCTACGCGCCGAGCAACTCAGTGCCGCACTCAACAAGCAACTGGCACCTATTTATTTAGTCTCAGGCGATGAGCCGCTGCTGATTCAAGAGTGCTGCGACCAGATTCGCGCCGCCGCGCGCAAAAATGGTTTTAGCGAGCGCGAGCTGTACCATATCGACACCAGTTTTGATTGGAACCAACTGCTCGCCTCCGCCAACAGCCTCTCGCTGTTTGCCGAGAAAAAAATTATTGAAGTGCGCATGCCGAGCGGCAAACCCGGCGATAAAGGCGGCAAAGCTTTACAGGAATATGCGCAGTCACCCGCCCCCGATAATTTGCTGTTAATCGTTACCGAAAAACTCGACGGCGCCACACAAAAAAGCAAATGGTTTAAAGCCATTGAAGATGCCGGCCAACATATCCAAATCTGGCCGATTGCCCCCGCGCAATTACCGCGCTGGATTGGCGTGCGCTTGCAACAATCCGGTTTACACGCCGATAGCGATGCGATCGATTTACTCGCCTCGCGCATCGAAGGCAATTTGCTCGCCGCGGCGCAGGAAATCGAAAAATTAAAATTGCTCGCCACTGACAACCGCATCAGCTATGAGTTGATGGCGTCGGTGGTTGCCGACAGCGCGCGCTACGATGTATTTGGCCTCACCGACAAAGCCCTGCACGGCGACGCCCGCGCCGCCGTGCGCACCTTGCAAGGTTTAAAAACCGAAGGCACCGAACCGATTAACATCCTCTGGGCGGTGACCCGCGAAATTCGCGCGCTGGTACAAATCTCCCAAGCCGTGGCGCAGGGCAAACATTTTGAATGGGCGGCAAAACAAGCCGGTGTGTGGGACAAACGTCAACCGCTCATGCAAACCGCACTGCGCCGCTTAAAACCCGCACAACTGCAGCAATTGCTGCGCAAAGCTAACGGCATAGATAAAGCAGTAAAAGGCATGCGTAATGCCGAACCCTGGGATGAGTTGCTCGATTTGATTTTAAATATCGCCGGAGTGCAAAGTTTGAATCTGCACAATGAGCGACTAAGCTTGAAAAACTAATAATAAGCGCACCAACGTGCGCAACCTGAGCAAACGAAAAAACACACAGCCTGCAATACAGTTCTGCCAATAATCATTTTTTGCAATGAGTAGCCATGGCAGATATTTTTCAACCGCTATTGAGCAGGAATACCCTCTATGATTCAGGCTAAAAAAGTACTTATCCAATCCTGTGCAGTACTCACTCTTACTGCGCTCTGTCAATTTGCTAGCGCCCTATCCCCAATGCCTCCCTCCGGCACCAGCCCCAGCAAACGCACTATCGAGTACGATTGGATGCCTGTTGCCGCTTGGGACAAAATGCACGCAGAAGATAAGGTCATCGCCGAGTATGAAGACATAAATGTGTTATTTCTCGGCGATTCGATTACGGCAGGTTGGGATTGGCAAATCTGGGAGAAAAACTTCAAACCCTTGAAGGCTGCCAATTTCGGCATCGGTGGCGACCACACCGCCAATGCACTCTGGCGTTTACAACACGGCGCCATCGGCAATATGCAACCCAAAGTGATTGTGCTGCTGATCGGCGTAAATAATTTTGGGCACCTTCACGAAACGCCCGAGCAAGTCGCCGCCGGCGTTACCAACGTAGTTGCGCAGCTACAACTGGCCTGGCCAAGCAGCAAAATATTGCTTAATGGCGTATTTCCCTTTGATGAACAAGCGACATCGGTAAGTCGCCAGCAGGTGAAAAAAGTAAACCAAATTATCGCGCAGCTCGATAACCGCAAAACAATTTTTTATAAAGATTACGGCCCCTTACTGCTGCAAAAAAACGGCAATATTTCACCCGAGATCATGAAAGACTTTTTACACCCCACATCCAAGGGCTATCAAATTTGGGCCGATGCAATGCTGCCCGACATTCAACAATTATTGAAATAAACAGGTGAAACCATGAATAAGATATTTGTTTCACTCAGTGTATTGATCGCAGCCATATTAATGAGCAATAGCCTGTGCGCGGAATCGGTAACCGCCAATGATTCACGCATTAGCCTGATGGGGCGCGCGCAACAACAGGGCGATGGCAGCCTGCGTTTTGCCTACCCAGGTGTCAGCCTGTTTTTAAATGTAGAAGGCGCAAGCTTGCAAATGTCCGGGCACAGCAATTCCGGCAACGGCTGGATTGATGTCATTGTGGATGACGCAGCACCCAAGCGGATTCAATTAACATCGGCACCCCAAACCTATGAATTATTTCGTTTTTCTGAAGCGGGAAAACACAAAGTGCGCATCACCAACCGCACCGAAACCTGGCAGGGTATAAACACTATCAGCGGGTTTATTGCAGATAAAGGCCAACTGCTTGGCGCATCGCCCTTACCCAAACGAAAATTATTATTTTTAGGCGATTCGGTAACCTGTGCTGAAATGATTGATCGCATCCCCGGAGAAAAAGCCAATCCCAGTTGGTCTAATGCGCGCGAGTCATACGGCATGCTGACCGCCGCCGCACTCAATGCGCAGGTGCAGCTAGTCTGTTACGGCGGCCGGGGTTTGGTGCGCAGCTGGAACGGTAAAACCGACGAATTCAATCTGCCGGATTTTTATCCGTTAACCATTGCCGATCAAACGGCGCCAGTTAGCTGGGATAAAACATCCTACCAACCTGATTTAATTATCAGCGCTATAGGCACCAATGATTTCAGCCAAGGAATTCCCGCACGCGAACACTATGTCAGCACTTACGTAAAACTCGTAAATCAATTATTAACAGACTACCCGCAAGCGCATATCGCACTCACCGAGGGAGCCATTTTAAATGGCGACAAAAAAGCGGCACTCATTGACTACATTCGCGAAACTATTTCGCGCGTCAACGGCACTCGAGTGCATCAAGTAACCTCGCCACATTATCCTGGGGATGCGCAGGACGCCCACCCAACCAAAGCGCAACATGCTGCTATGGCAGAGGATTTAACACCGCAATTAAAAGCATTGATGGATTGGTAAACCCGTCACCAAAAAAACAAAAGGGCGCAAAAATGCGCCCTTTTGTTTTTCTGGCACCGACAACGGCTCAGCAAAGAACTAATTTCCTTCGCCAAATGGCTTCAGCATTAAAATCAATTTCGGTAACAGGGTTAATGACCCCATCACTGCCATCAGCATGGCAAATGCGGTGAGTGCACCAAAATAAATTGATGGAATAAATTGTGACAGCATCAAAATTGAGAAGCCCACAATAATAGTGACTGAGGTGTAATACATGGCGCGCCCGATGGATGCATGAGAGCGGTGCATTGCTGCAACGTAATTCTGATCTTGCGCAAACTCAATGCGGAAGCGATAAAAATATTGAATCGCCTGATCCACACCTACGCCCACCACAATTGCAGCTATGGTAGTGGTCATCATATCGAGCGGAATCCCTACCAAGCCCATAGCACCAAGCACCGTACCGGCAGCCAGAATATTCGGCAGAATAGCAATCAGGGCAATTTTTATTGAGCGGAACAAAATCATCATCATCAGCATGATGGAGATAAACACCACGCCAATTGTTGAGATTTGCGAGGCAAATAAACTCTGCAACATATTGTTATAGAGCACCAACATGCCGGTGAAATTAACCTGCTCTGGCTTAAAACCGACATCGGCAAGCGCGTAGTGACGAATTTTTTCCACCAGCTCTGCGCGTTTTAAATTGGGTGTAGTTTCAATTACACGCAAGGTGATACGAGTTTGCTGTGCCTCATCTACCAAATAAGGTGTGATCAAAAAGTTTTTGATGTCATCGGACAGCATATTGCGCAGCACATTCAACTCAAAATCATTCAACTTGCCTTTGTTGATGTCGTGCGCCAATTGATACACAGTGGCGAGCGATTGCACCTTGCCCACTTCCGGCAGGGATTCCAAATAGTTGTGCAGTTGTTTGATTTGATCCAGACCCGCTACGCTAAACCAGTAGCTAGGCGCGCTTTTCGCTGCACCAGTGCCATCAGCAAATGGGTCTTCGTCACCAACCTCAGCAAACGGGTCGGCATCATCAGCAAAGGGATCCTCTTCATGTTCTGCAAAAGTATCTTCATCTTCGGCGAAGGGATCTTCCTCATCGCCTGCCTCTGCATCGACGATATCGATGGTGTTTTTATCGGCATCGAGAATAATATCAAGCGTTACTGTACCGCCAAGCTGGCGATCTATCACACTCAAACCCTGATGGATTTCGCTGTCGCTTTTAAAATAATCAACAAAACGATTTTCCACTTCCAGCCGACTAATACCCCACACGCTGATACTGGCAACGATTAATGCCAGCACTAAAATTGTGCTGCCGTGAAGCTCAGCTAATTTGGAAAAACGCACAGTGAGTGCGGCAGAGTTATCGCCGCGATCTTTTGCTTCGCCTTTAGGCAAAATCATCAAGCCTGCGGGCAGCACTACAAATACCAGCACAAACCCAACCATCAAACCAATCGTCATCATCCAACCAAAATCAATCACCGGGCGTATGCCACTCATCACCAGCGACATAAACGCCACTATGGTGGTCAATGCAGAATACAAACAGGGCACTGCCATATCGCGCATGGTTTGCAAAACTATTTCAGCCTGATCCAGTTCGGGATTGAGTGCATGAATTTCGCGATAGCGCACTACTACATAAATAGTGAACGCAAATACCATAATTAATAACAGCGCAACAAAATTAGAGGAGATAACCGTAAGCCGCCAGTCGATCCAACTCAACCAACCGAGCATTAAAGTGACCGACATCAAACACACCGCGAGCGGCAATACCACAAAGCGCCACTGACGAAATAAAAATGCCAACATAAACACAATAAACGCCAACAGTGCACTGCCAAATACCACTAGATCACTTTTGATATAAGCGATCATATCGGTGGTGATCATGCTTACACCGCCGAGAAAAATTTGCGCGCGGTCGCGATATGCGGCCGCTATTTCGCGCACAATTTCCACTCGCGCCGCGTCCTGTGCTGCAGTTTTAGTACGGTAATCCAAAAACTCGGCCGACACCTGCGCCAGCTCTTGTGCTTCACTTTCGCTCAACCCCTCTTTGTCGCGCTTCATGCGCAGTGCATCGCGCTGACGCGCCAACTGGATATAGTGATTATTTACTTTTAAATTGAGCAAAATTGCCGAGGTAGTTCCATCGGGGCTCAACAACATATCGCGATAAATCGGGCTGGTTAAAAACTCCTGTTTGACCATTGCGCGATCCACACCGGGGGTGAGCAGCGTGCGGGTCGATTCTTTTTGCTCCGCGAGTGGGCGCATGGGGCTATAGAGCAGCGGTACATCGATCATGGAGTAGACACTCGCCACACCATCAACACTCGCTAACTCATCGCGCAACTGTTTGAGTGTATCGATCGACTCATCGGAAAACATCTCCGCTTTCGGCGCGTAGGTAAGCACCAAAAAATCACCGCTTTGGTAGCGCTTGGAAATTTCACGCAGATAATCAATCGAGGTATCGTGCTCCAGCGTGAGCGAGTCAGCCGAGGCATCCAACTTGAAGTTGGTCATCCCAGCTGCGGCCAACAGGGTGAGCAACACCAATGCTGTCAACACATGGTGGGGGCGACGAATAACAAGCGCGCGGTAGAGCCGATTGAGTGACGAATAAAAACGTAAAAATAGTTGCATGAAAAAATCCGGTTGGTGAATTTCCCTGAACAAAAAGCTTGGGTGACAAACCCCCGAATTGGGGCTCAGCCAGTGGGTATAGGCCAGAGGGCAGCCATTATGCCAGCCACCCTTATGTAAAACAGTAAAAAGCCCATCAACTCAGGGCGGCAGAAACGATTTGTTACAAAAGTCAGCCTTTTTTGCTGTGCCCATCGCTATGGCCAAGCGAACGCTCCGGGCAAAGCAAATCGCGCACTCGTTGTTTTAGTTCTTTGGCCTCGGGAAAGCCGCCATCGCTAACCCTGTCCCAAATCAATTCGTTATTGAGCCAGACGTGAAAAATGCCCCCTGTGCCTGGGTGCAAGGCTACTTCATCCAACTCACCATCAAAGGTGCTGAGCAGCTCCTGGGCTAGCCACGCCGAACGCAGCATCCAACGGCACATATTGCAGTAATGAATAACCACTTTATTTTTTGGTTGCGGAAGGGAATACTCAGTAATATCAGCCATTTGATTGCCCTTTGGGGTATGAGTTAATAGAATTCGATGATAAGGTCATTCAGATCACAGGATCGTCGCCAAAAATAGGCAAATTCAGGGTAGATAACGGCAAAAAAAGATTATTTATACGACAAAAACGGAATCTGCCATGCTCAAACTTCATTTTAAGGACAACCGACGCCCGCCGCTCTGGGTCGTTGAGAAACTGTTCTCGATTGGCAGATCGGCAGATAATCATCTGGTAATTGATGAAGAAGGTATAGATCCGGCACACGCCAAAGTCGTTCAAGAAAGCACCAAATATTTTCTCAAAGATAACAACAGCGCAAGCGGCTGCTTTATCAACGGCCAGCGCATCACCCAAAAAGAAATTTTCCCCGGCGATATTATCAAAATTGGCAGTTGTGAAATTATCGTACTTGACCCACGCAGTTTGCCCGACAAAACCAAAGATACTTACAGCGCGCCCTGGCGCTTAGTTTCCGACAGCAGCTGGCTAGCGGGTAAACATTTTATTCTGCTGCCCGAGCGCGGCACAGTGATTGGGCGCGGCAACCAGTGCGACATAGTTATCCCGGGCACCCATTTGTCGCGCCGCCACACCGAAATCAGCGTCGAAGGCAATCATCTGCGCGTTAAAGACCTTGGCTCGGCCAACGGCACTTTCCTCAATGAACTGCGGATTGATAACGCCACCGCCAATAATGGCGACCGATTGCGTCTGGATGTGTATACCTTCCGCATAGTGGCGCCGGATCTGGAAGAAAATAAAACCCGCATCCGCAAACCCATCGATGAACTGAGCAAACCGGTCGCGCGCAAACTGCCCAGTAGCGAACCCAAACGTTGGAAAACCCGTCCCACTTCGCCCGGCAATCGCATTGAACCCAATTTAAACAGTGGCCGCCGCAACGCATGGTTAGCGTTGATCGCCGCCGCCTTACTGGCCGTTGCTATCGTCGCCTTTTTGTTGTGGTAGAATCCGCCGCCTATTAGCTTAAAGAATGCTGCGACACCCACTTTGAAACCATTAGCTACAATTACCCATTAATTTTTAATCCATAGACGTCAGGAACACACCATGAGTTTTGAACTTGTCCCTGCGGGCAAAAGCCTGCCCGATGACTTTAACGTGGTTATCGAAATCCCCATGAATTCCGGTATCAAGTACGAGATCGACAAAGACAGTAACGCGCTGTTTGTCGACCGCTTGGTAAGCACTGCCATGTACTACCCATGCAACTATGGCTACATCCCCAACACCCTGTGCGGTGATGGCGATGCCGCCGACGTATTGGTAGTGTTCCCGCAGCCAGTACAGGCAGGCTCAGTGATTCGCTGCCGCCCACTGGGCGTACTGAAGATGACCGATGAAGCCGGTGAAGATGCAAAAATTGTTGCTGTTCCACACGATAAACTGACTACGCTTTACAGCAATGTAAAAACCCTGCAAGACTTGCCGGAAATTACCCTCAAGCAAATTGAACACTTCTTTGAACACTACAAAGATCTGGAAAAAGGCAAGTGGGTAAAAGTGGCAGGCTGGGGCGATTTGGAAGAAGCGCGCGCAGAAATTGTGAAAGCCGCTGAAACCTATAACGCTGGCAAATAAATTTATAAAAAAAATACCGAAAAAGCTGTATCAACCGCTTGATCAGGTGAGAGAGATCACAGGGGCTAGCTCAACACTAGCCCCTGTTCCAAAAGCAGTTAAAAAACCAGATTGACACAATGTCATCGCAGGGAAGTGCATCAGAATACAACCGGTTATCCATCATAAAAACCATTCTGAGCAGAACAACAACACGAGGTTTTAAGACCATGCAGGAATCCACTCACAAACTCTCGCTGCGAGAGAAAATTGGTTATTCAATGGGCGATGCCGCCGCCAACTTTGTCTGGCGCAGCGGATTTTTCATTCCCGTGTTTTATACCGACACCTTCGGCATCACCGCCGCTCACGCCGCGATTTTGATTTTGATTGTACGTCTATCAGACGGCTTAACCGATATCATCATGGGCTCAGTTGCAGACCGCACCAATACTCGCCAAGGCAAATTTCGGCCATGGATACTCTGGTCAACTCCTTTTCTAGCACTTTTCCTCGCGTTAATTTTTACCACCCCCGACTTCAGTTATACCGGTAAACTCATTTACGCCTTTGTCATTTATTTTTGCCTGACCCTCGCCTACACAGCGAACAACGTTCCCTACGGCGCACTAATGGGAGTCATGACCGATAGCGTTAAAGAGCGCGCCAGCTTGTCCAGCTTCCGCTTTATCGGTGCATTTGCCGGCGGCATGCTGGTAATGACCACTATGCCAGCGTTAGTAGCAATGTTGGGCAAAGGCGACCAAGCAGTTGGCTACCAGTACACAATGCTAATTTTTGCAGCACTTCTCACTGTTTTTATGCTGATAACTTACAAGAGCACCAAAGAACGCATCCAAGCGCCGACACAACCTGACGGTAGTCTATGGACTGAGATGAAAGACCTGTTTACCAATTTACCGGTGATTTTAATCCCCGTATTGGGAATCAGTGTGATGATTATTAGTCTTGCCCAAAATAATTGGCCATCCACTTACAAATACACTGCATTAGTATTTATGTTGCTGTGCTTTTTGTTTTCGGTGTATTTGCGCAACAAAATTATTGCCAAGCCGCGCGAGCATTTAAGCAACACCCAAAAGGATCTGGCCGATCTGCTCACTAACAACCCTTGGTTGATCCTGCTGTGCATCGGCATAATGTTTGGCCTCTTCACAGTAGTGCGCCCAAGTGCGGCCAGTTACTATTTCATGTACTACTTAAAACGCCCGGACTTGATTGGCATTTATTTTTTCCTGACGCTGGCAGCGTCGCTCGTCGCAGCTATTGCCACCGGCTGGTTGTCCAATCGCTTTAATAAGCGGACCTTAATGATTGCCGCATTTTCACTGGGTTCAATCTTTAATGGCGCCATTTATTTTGTCACTCCCGACAATATTTACACCATGATGAGCCTGGCAACTATTGGCGAGTTTTTCGCGGGCATGATGCCAGTACTCTTTTTCAGCATGTTGGGCGACACAGTGGATTATTCTGAATGGAAAAATCACCGTCGCGCCACCGGCCTAATCTACTCTGCCGGAACCTTTATCAATAAAACCGGCCACGGGTTCGCCGGCGCAATGGTATTGATCGTGCTTGGGATGTATGGCTATGACGCCAAAGTAGAAAGCACAATTATCGATTCACTTCCGGGAATGGTGCTCCTCATGAGTGGAATACCCGTAGTGATTGGTATCACAGGTACCATCTTTACCCTTCTCTATACGCTTGATGACAAAAAAATGAAAAGGATTGAAAACGATCTAATTGTTCGTCGTCAACAAAATGCTGGCTAACAACCCGGTTTTATAATCGATAAAAAATCCCCGCCACAGCAATGTAGACGGGGATTTTTTTATCTAACTTGTTTTGCACAATAATAGCTAATGCTGCGCAGCACCATCAAAGTTAGCCGAGTAGTGCTCAATCCATTCCAACGCCGCCTCCTCACTGCTCAACTGCCGCCCTTTGAGCGCCAGACGTTGACGATAGTCCTCAATCTGACACACCTGCTCCACCATACGCGTGCGAAAAAATTCGTCGTCACTGGTAAAGCGCACTCCCACTTCATAGGACTTGGATGACCGCTCGCGGCGCCACACAATCACCCCGCGCCCGTGGTAATCCGGGTTGATGACAGGAATATCAAACTCTACCAAAGTACCCACTTTGACCGGCTTGTCGGTAATAAAACACAGCCCGCCCGCGCTTAAATTGCGCACCCGTACACGCGAATCTTCATCGCCACCGGCGCAGACTTGAATGGGAATAGATGTGGGGTGACGAATATAAGTGCGCATAACCAATAACTCCCGCGATTGCTGGATCACACTCAAAGTGTAATCCAGCAATCGCACTGAACACGGAAGCAATTGTTATGAAGATACGATTGGTTAGACCAAAAAAGGTGGCTCAGCAAGGCTACCGTCAGCCCCCGGCAAAAAACTATAACGCTACAGACTCTGTTGCATCGGCTATATTGCCACGCATTTTAACTTGCAGACCTTTAAGAAAATTGCGCAGCACTTGCGCTTGGCACTCGCGATAATTATTGTGCCCCGGCTTGCGGAAAAATGCGCTCAGCTCGTGTTTACTCAACGGAAAGCCAGCCAGTTCCATCATCTCCAGAATTTGCTCATCTTTAAAATCCAGCGCGATTTTTAATTTGCGCAGAATAATATTGTTGGTGAGTTTTTTTTCCGGCTCAGGCTGCTCACCTTCACGCTTACCGCGCCTTTTAGTGATCAAACCATTTAAAAATATCGCCAGCTGTATATCGCGCAGCTCTTTGAACTCAGGCTTATCATCCGACTTTAACCAATCGCTCACCTGCTCGCGCGACGCATTAAAACCACCTGCCGCAAACAAAGCCATCATTTGCGCATCACCAAAATCAAAAATAAAACGTACCCGGCGGAGAATGTCGTTATTGGTCATGGCGAGAATCCCGAAGTTAAGAGCATCACAAGGGTTGGCAACAGACATCCGAAGCACCCCGCACCCGTTTTGCGGCGCAATCCCGCACCTTACTGTATTTTTTCTTATATATCAATAAGTTAGCGAAACATCCCAACACCTACCAATCGCCCTGTCGCGCAAACCCACAACCACCCCTCAAACAAAAAATGATACGCAGACTGTTACTTTTTTGGATAAAAGGATTACCAATGTACACACTTTTGGTATTACCAATAATAATTTTGGACAGCACCTTTGGTAAAGCAAAGGCCTATGCTATGTTGTTTATGCGGTCAAAACTTAACTATAAAAGTTCCTGGGGATGAAATCATGACAAAGTTACGTACAAAGGTTTGCAGTTTATCGCTTGCGATTTCTGCTGTGTCATCCATGGCATATGCGCAAGAACAAGCAGGTGCAGTAGAAGAAGTAATGGTTACCGGCATCCGGGCCTCCTTACAGAACGCGATCGAGGAAAAGCGAGCTGCCACCAATCTGATCGAAGTGATTCAATCAGAAGATATTGGTAAGTTACCTGACCAAAATTTGGCAGAAGTCTTGGAAAATATTACCGGTGTGCAGATTACTCGTGAAGGCGGCGTGGGCGTCGGCGTCCAAATCCGTGGCACCGATGCTAACCGCACTGAAATCAATGGCGTTTCAACTGTCGGCTCCGGCTCTGGCCGTAGTGGCATTAGCTTTGAAGACGTTTCCGCATCGATGATATCTGCGGTTGAAGTAACCAAAGCGCCCGAAGCAAAAACAATCGAAGGCTCCGTAGGTGGCACCATCAACCTGCGCACTATTCGCCCACTTGAGTTAAAAGAAACCTTGGGGTCTGTGCGTGTTCAAGGCGAGCAGAGCGACCTTTCAGCTGATGGTGGAATGACGCCAAGACTGTCAGGAACTTATGGTGACAATTGGTCTACTGGTGCCGGTGAATTCGGTGTTGTAGTCAGCGCTAGCTATGCTGAGATGGATGTTACCGACTTCCGCCCTCGTGTCGATCGCGATAATTTAGTTGCAGCAGGCGTGAATCCTTCACTGCCAGATGCGCACTTACCAATCCAATTTCTTCAACAAGATTATGATAACTATGAGTACGAAACGAAAAACGTTTCTGCTTCATTTGAATGGGCGCCCAACGACGACACCAAGCTCTATTTTGATGCTGTGGTAAATGACCAAGAGCGCAGACAAGAGAGCTACAGATTGCAAGCTTCAGGTGTAGGTGCGAATGGCGTTAAAGATAAAGCACTGATTACCGATTGGGAAACAATTGATTTTGGAACCGTTCATGGAGCAAACGGCTCTCAGGATATAGGCTCTATTCTGGCAGTGACCAAGGGCATATTAGTTCCTGAGCAAACCGGCAATCTGGACCCCAACCTGCGCAACTCAACCGACACCAACGCTCGCGTGACCGACAGCAATATTTTTAGATTGGGCGGCGAATGGAATGGCGATAAACTTTCAGTGCGTGTTGAGGCATCAACCTCGGACTCTGAAAGCAATACCCCTAACTTCAGTACCACACTTAATTTTATCAACCCGAACTCTGCCTCACAGGTGGGAAGAATCGATAATGGTGTACCGTTTGAGTTTGACTTGACTGGCGGATCACTGACATTTGGTATCGCACAAGGCTTGGCCACTACACCTACCACTGAAATGCTGCTTGACCCCAAAAACTATGTGATTGCCTCGGTCAACCAAAGCAATAACTTAACCGAGAATCAGGAAGACGCCTTCCGCGTTGATTTTAGTTACAACTTGGACATGGCAGGCATTACCACAATTGATGCAGGTTATCGCTTCAACAAGTCATCCAGTCTCAAAGATGTAAGCGGCAGTAACTTCACCATCTCTGATCGCAGAAACTCTCCGACAGGTGACATGTTTGCAAGCGTTCTTTCTCCTGGCGCCAACAACTTTAACGACGCCGATGGTCGCAAGCTTTATATAAAAGATTTCCTGCTGGTTGATCCCGCAAAATCATTTGCTGACCCAGAAGGCGTAATGGCTGCAATGAACGCTGCAATCGTTGCAAACAATGCAGCTAATGGCCGCAATCAAGCGCAAATTTCTTCACCTACCTCAACTGCTGCATCTTTCTTTGACATCTCAGAAGAAACCAACTCACTTTATGCGCAAGCAAATTTTGAGTACGGCATCTTCCGCGGTAATGCAGGCTTGCGATATCTGGAAACTGAAGTTGATTCATTGGGCAACAGCGTTGTTAATGGCGTAGTTACTCCCAATGTTGCAACAGGCAGTTATGACTTCTTATTGCCACGCGTAAACCTTGTAGCTGATGTGAGAGAAGATTTAGTTCTTCGTGCTGGCTGGGGCAAAGATATTCGTCGCCCAGACTTTGATGACCTGTCAACCTCAGTTGCATTCCAAACTAGCGAAAACCAAGCAGTTGCCATCGGTAACCCTGGCTTGGAGCCTGAAGAAGTTACCTCGTTCGACCTCTCTGCTGAATGGTATTTTGCCCCATCCAGCGTATTGAGCGCAGGTATTTTCCACAAGGTTCGTACCGGCCTGCACGTAACTCAAACACAAGATGCCGCACTTGATTCGTCAGGATATCGCGACAATACCGCACCTTGTGAAGGTGGCGGCATTTGGAACCCGATTGCAGTGCGCAACACCTTAAGACCAGCGGCAGAAAATGGCATGCAAGGTCTGTGTGTTCCTACCTCATCGAAAGTTAACGGTGCCGGTGAAACCACACAAAAAGGTATTGAGCTTGCTTTCCAATACGATCTCGCTGAGTTTGAAGATACCCTCGGCTGGGCATCTGGTTTTGGTTTTATCACCAACTACACCTATCAGGAATTCTCTGGTGGCGAAACCGACCAAACTCCAACAAGCCGTGCAGACCAAGTATTTACTCTGTTAGGCCAGCCAGACGTTTCTATACGCGCAGCACTACTTAATCTTTCTGAAAACGCCTATAACATCACCGCGTTCTACGAAAAACACGATATTTCAGCCCGTGTTCGCTACACCTGGCGCGATGAGTTTAGTACCAATAATTACGGCAGCGGTAGCGATCCCTGGGGCTTCTACGCAATTCAAGAAGCCAGAGGTCAGCTTAACGCCAGTATCAATTATGACGTGACTGAACAGCTTAACATTGGTCTCGAAGCGATTAATTTACTGCGTGAAGACACTCGTCAATACTGTGTGAATGGTGGCGCATTACTGTGCTATCAAGGTCTTACCGACCGTCGTATCACTCTTGGCGCAAGCTATAAGTTCTAATTCATTACGAGAACTTAATAGCAATACCATCGAAAAGCCGGGAATTTATTCCCGGCTTTTTTATTGTTAATTGGCTCGTGGAGTGAGCTATGCCAAAAGCAATCGCCCTCTGGATATTGTCCTGTATCGCCTGTAATAGTTTGGCCACTAGCGCGAGCGAAGCATTGGTTTCCGCCTATTGGGAAAGCGATGATTCAACCTACACACAAACGAAGAACCAACTGATAAGTGCCGCCGGCGGTGATGTACTTAAACTCTATCAATGGCTTAAACGAGGGCCAGGTTATCGCACAGATGCCCCACGTGGCATCCTTGAGCAGCAGCGCACCGCAGACGACGGAGCTCGGTTTCCTTACGTAGTTGTAGTACCAGAAACTTATAACGCGCAGCGACCTATTGCCGTAGAGTTTATGTTGCACGGCGCCGTTAATCGGCCACGCTGGGGTGCCGGAGGCAAATGGTGGAACAAAGGGAAAAAATATGAAGCCTATTTGCAGCGCGACCAAATAACCGTATTTCCCGCAGCCTGGCGCAATGCAGTCTGGTGGAGCGATGCACAAGCCGATAATCTCTCCAGCATATTGCGCAGCCTAAAATCGACCTACAACATCGATGACAACAGAGTTTATCTCTCAGGCGTTTCTGACGGCGGCACAGGCGCTTATTTTTTTGCGTTTAAACAACCGTCCGAATGGGCCGCATTTTTGCCCTATATCGGCCATATGGGAGTGCTTACACTTAAAAGCGAACAGCAGACAGGCAGTGTAGATATTGAAAACTTAGTTAACTCCGCACTCTTTATTGTCAACGGCGAAAACGATCCCGTATACCCAGCCAAATCTGTTGCCCCTTTCATACAAATTCTGGAAAAAGCAAAAATAAATCACCGCCACACACTGATCGAAAATGGCAAGCACGACATGAAATGGCTCGGAGCAGAACAGTCGAATATTTCAGTATTTAAAGAGCAGCACGTACGCGACCCACTACCAGAAAAAGCCAGATGGATAACTGATCGCGTAGACCGCTACGCACGCATTCATTGGTTAAAAATAGATGAACTCAGCAAGCGCAAAAACCCCGGGTGGATTTCGGCACGCAGAAATGGCAATGCATTTACGGTACTAACTCAGGATGTCTCGCGCTTCACACTACTACTCAACCCCGACATGATCGACTTCAATCAACCCGTCGCCGTTACCTTAAACGGCAAGCCTGTTTTTAATGGACTCGTAGCACAAAACGCAGAAGTATTATTTCGATGGGCGAGCAATAGAGGTAGGGCACAATTATTTACCGCGGAATTAACGTTGGAATAAACACACGCAAAATGATGATTAAAACAAACTGATGAGCAAAAAAGCACGCAATCCGAATAATGTTTGACAGTTATTAAATAAAGCAGCTTTTAATCAGTTAGACCGCGCAGGAGAATGGAAGCGACCCAATTCATTTGGAAAATTGAAAGCAATAAAATTCGACGAAACAGAATTAGCCTGACTCACTATAGAGCAAATTAAAAGACTGATGATTGAGCTTGAAAATAGTAGCAACCCTTCGGCAGTTATCGTGGCTCGCATATGCCGGGCAACAGGAGCACGATGGGGCGAAGCGGAGGGATTAACCGGCCTACAAGTTAGAGACGGTCGCATCACATTCAGCAAGACCAAAAGCGGCAAAACCCGCTCAGTGCCTTACAGCGACACAGTGATTGAAAATTATGTGATTTCTTCACATATGCAACGTTCAAAAACCAACTCAAGCTTTCGATAATCACACAGTAACGCTGAAGCGATATTTGCATCAAGCCATTCATCAGCCTGAACATTTCTCCAATCAACCCCAAATCCAGCGTTTACAATAATGTGTTCAAATAAAATACGCTGGGCCCGTCCGTTTCCCTCCCTAAAGGGATGCAGCATGTTGATCTCACCATAGTATTCCGCAACCAACTTTACTAAATCTGGGCGATTTAAACCCTCAAAATAGCCTTGCTTCGCCAAAGAGGAAAAAAGCTTTGCAGACTCAGGGACTATTCGATTTACATTGCAAAAACGAGTATTAATCTTGCTGATATCGATAGTGCGCAGCTCACCTGCCCACTCATAGACATCAGAAAAAAGCTGACTGTGAATATTACAGAGATAACTTAGATCATAAGGAGGGGGACAGAATTCGATGAGATTTGCATTTATATCGGTGATATCTCTTTCAGCTAACACCAAGAGATCAGAGTCTTTAATATTTAGAAGATTTTTTAACGTGTCAGTGCCAGGATAACAATATACATCCTGCCCCAAACCATATTTATCGATCACAAATGCCTCAATAAGCCAATTGCTTATACTTGGCTATTACTTCATCTTTATGCGATGCAGAAACAGGAGTGCTGCGAGTCGTAGTTACTGTAAACCCCTCCAATCGCAAACTAGCGGAGTAGTTTCTACCGCGAGTGCGACGAACGAATTCAATTTTGTTCTGTAAAGATACTCCGCTAACTTTAATATTCGCCATGATTACGCCTGCAGGAAAATCAGTGATATAAAAATAATGGATACGAATAAATGTAGAGCAAGGAGCGTATCAGATCAACAACAGCTCGCTTAACGATTGTATAGCAGCCAGAAACAAAAAAACCTCCACTTGGGAGGTTTTTTACGCCTTTCACTAAGTTATTAGCGTAGGCAAAATGTAGTCAGTGGCTTGAACATTGCAGCTTAAATTGCAGCCAAGCCATTGATTCTTAAGTAATTAATGGTGCCCAGACCCGGAATCGAACCAGGGACACGAGGATTTTCAATCCACTGCTCTACCGACTGAGCTATCTGGGCGTGTCGCGTCTTGTTCAGTGTTTGCTAAGCGCTGCACTGCAAGAGGCGCGTATTAAACCTGTTTGGCCTTTTTGAGTCAATAGTCGGGATTAAAAAAAATTGAATCCTGACTGATATGGTTATTTTCACCGCGCAAATCGCTCACTTAATACACTTGTGTATTTTCCGGTGCGCACACGTTCTATCAGCTAACCCTCTATTCAAACATTCACTCATCAGATCACAGGGCAAACAGCCTATTGTTTAAAGTCGTCGCCATCCTTTGCGCGCGCAATGGTATCGGCGATTTCGCTGCCCTTGCCCTGCAAAATTTCCTGTGGGGTCAAGCCGCACAATTCGTGCGGAAATACTAACCAGCGGTCGGTGGCGTGCACGTAAAAATCTGGGGTTAACTCGGTGACATTGCGCGCGGGTTTATACCAGGGGCAGGCAATTTTTATTACGTTGGGTGTATTGCGGCGGGACTTGCGTTTGATTTCGTCGATAATGGCCTGTATCGAACGACCGGAATCAAACACGTCATCGACAATCAATAATTCCTGATCGGCATTAACGTTTTTAATAATGTAATCCAAACCATGCACACGAATGTCTTTGCTCTGTTTATCGATACCACAATAGGACGACGTGCGAATTGCGATATGATCGGTCGCAATTCCCATGTATTCCAAATATTCCTGCACCGCAATGCCCACCGGTGAGCCGCCGCGCCAGACACCAACAATAAAATGCGGGCGAAATCCGCGCTGATAAATTTGCTCGCCTAATTTGAATGAATCGAGCAAGAGCTCATTGGCGGTAATAAAATGTTTATCCATCGCGCTTACCTATTGTCGAAATACGATTGGTATTGAAATACTAATGGCATTGAAATACTACTGAAAATTGTTTGCGTAGTTTTTTAGCTGTGCAATAAACCTCAGCTTTTCATCATCGCTAATAAAACTCGACGTAAAACTATGGTGAGCTAATAGCAACGCCTGTTCGCGGGTTACGGGAAACGCATCGGCGAGAGCAAAATAGTTGTCGTTGAGATATCCACCAAAATAAGTGGGATCATCCGAGTTAATCATTACACGCAAACCTGCACCCAGCAGCGTAAATAGATTATGTTCGGCCATAGTATCGAACACACACAAACGCACATTGGAGAGCGGGCACACAGTGAGCGGAATTTGCGTTTCGCGCAAGTAGTCCATCAACTTCGCATCTTCATCGCAACGCACACCGTGATCGATGCGTTCAACATTTAATAGTTCAATCGCCTCCCAAATATAACTCGGCGGGCCCTCTTCCCCTGCGTGAGCAACTACGCGATAACCTTCTGTGCGAGCGCGGGCGAAGACTTCGGTAAATTTACTGGGAGGATGACCTAACTCAGAACTGTCCAAACCGACGGCGATAATTTTATCTTTCCACGGCAGGGATTCTTCCAGCGTTTTCATCGCACTCTCGGCACTTAAGTGACGCAAAAAATCCATTACCAACTTTGCACTGATACCCCAGTCTTTTTTGGCATCAGCCATCGCGCGCAAAATGCCGCTAATTACCGTGGCAAACGCAACACCACGCTCGGTATGAGTTTGCGGGTCAAACGACAACTCCGTGTGCTGCACATTATCGGCTTTGCATTTTGCAAAATAATCGCGAGTGAGATCGTAAAAGTCCTGCTCAGTATTGAGCACCGACGCGCCGCGATAATACACATCTAAAAAACTTTGCAGATTGGTGAATTGATAGGCGGCTTCAATTTCCGCGATGGATTTATAGGGCAATTCCACCTGGTTGCGCTGCGCCAATTTAAACATAAGCTCTGGCGACAAAGCCCCATCGAGATGCAAATGCAGCTCTGCTTTGGGCAGGCCAGCTAAAAAATCGCGCGAGGCCAATTCATTCAATTTGGGTATGCCGGAAAAATCCCGAGCAATCACCGATGGAATCATATTTATTCTCCTTTCCCGATAGGTTCACTGTTTATCGCAATCTCACCGCAATACAAATTAACTACTCGCTTCACATAAATCGCAGGCCAGTTGCAGCAAGGCTTTATCGCTACCTGCTTTGCCGAGCAGCGATATGCCGCAGGGCGCATTCTGATCCATTAACACTGGCAAATGTACTTGTGGCAATCCGGCCAGGCCAGCAGGCGCCGTCAGCCCCATTAATTGGCTGCGATAGCTGTCCATCCAATCAGCTTTTGCACTGAGCAAAGGTGCTGCGCCGGGTGTGGTGGGCAACAAAATTAAATCGACATGAGCAAACCAACTGTTGATATCGGCACACAAGCTGGCGCGCTCGATCTCTGCCGCGCGCTGATCCGCCTCTGTGAGCGTAGCGCACCATTGCAAGCGCGCGTGAATATCCGGTGCAAAACTGGGGTTGTGCGCAGTAATCCAATCGCCATGAGTGTGCCAAATTGCTCTACCCTGCAAGGTGCGAAAACACTGACTAGCACGACTGAGCCACGCGCTATTGAGTGCGATAGATTGACTATTTTGCAGCAGTGACTGATTGTTCAACCAAGCCTGATGCGCAGGCGTCCAGAGCGCGCGATCTTGAACGGGCAACAACAGAGCGATGCGCAGTGATTTATATTCGAAGCAACGCGGCAGATGATCGGGCAGCAATACCTCGCCCAATTGCGCGAGGGTTTTGGCATCGCGCGTGATCCAGCCGACGCTATCGAACAGTGGCGCAAGCGGCACCATCTGCTCGCGGCTAATCAGCCCGTGACTGGTGCGAATACCAAACAAACCGTTATAGCTCGCGGGTACACGAATCGAGCCGCCGGTATCGCTGCCGAGGCCTATATCTATATCGCCCGCCGCCACCGCTACTGCTGAACCACTCGACGAACCGCCGGGCAAACGCTCGGGGCAACGCGGATTCAGCGCTGCGCCATAGTGAATATTTAAACCGTTGAGACTGTAGGCGAGTTCGTCAGTTTGAGTTTTGCCGATGAGTTCAGCACCGGCGTTCAGTAATCGCATCACTACCGGTGACGTCTGCTCAGGTACAGAGTGACTGGCCAGCCAATCGGGATTACCAGCTGCCGTGGGCAAACCGGCGATATGGAATAAATCCTTAACTCCCAGCCGTAAACCAGCGAGACTGCCTGAGCCTATACGGGGATTAGTATAAGAGCCGCGCCATGCAAAGACGCGTTGATCGAACGCCATAAATAATTAAACCCCCACGCATCAAATCCATGTAAAAACGATCACCGTAACACGAACAAAAATTAAAGCGGAGGCGTTGGTGCTTACGTGAATAAATCACAACAGCCTATCGCAATCGCGCACATTGCAGCGCAGAAAATTACTATAGATTAACACTCTAACAGGAGTGTTAGGTGTTACAAGGATAAGGCCGTTCCTGTTACTCAACGGAGAAAAAATACTTTTCTCTTTCGCGTGTAACTTTATTTATCGGAGAAGGATCATGCCCATTTGGAACAGAAAAGAAATTCTCATCCCTCAATGGAAACAAAGATGGTGGGAGTTCGCTCGCAGACGCTGCAGTCAACGTATTTTAATCGTAACCGACACCAGCGGATCATTTGATCCGGGAAGCTCGACTGGCCTCACCGCACTGATTCGCGTACTGGAAGGCAATGGCGATGTACCTGCAGCAGTACCCGCCACAGTGACTAAAGTATCCAAGACTGCAGGCTTTAGTTTTGAATCTGCATCACCTGCCGTCACCACAGCTAATTACGATCAGGTTTGGCTGTTCGGTTTTGCCTCTGGCCCTGCCTCAAATAACGCGGCTGAAATTCGAATACTTGCGCAATTTATGCAAGCCGGTGGCGGTGTATTTGCAACCGGAGACCATAGCGATATTGGTCGCCCTTTATGTGGTGCGCTTCCGCGTATTAGAAAGATGCGCGAATGGTCGGCGGTACCTATGAGCGGCCCCACACGGATCGATACGGTTAATAATCCCGGCGCCAATGGAATCGCGCAGAACTCTGACCAAAGCGATAAGTTCCCACAAACAACCTACCCTTTACTTGATGCCTCTGGCGTTCCCCACCCGTTATTGCGTAGCAGTGCGGGCGCAATCAATGTGCTGCCAGATCACCCACACGAAAGTGAATGTTATGCACCGCGCGGCGCGGCGATTAGTGGCGATTTCAGTGTTGCGGGCATGGCCGCTTTTCCTGAATTTCCAAGTGTAGCCGGAGCCCCCAACGGGCCGGAACTGGTTGCGATCTCAATGTCTGCCAGCTTAAATGTGGACAAAGGCGCAGTAACACCGCGCTGCTTTGGTGCTATTACCGCTTATAACGGCCACCTCGCCAATGTTGGGCGAGTCGTGTGCGATTCCACATGGCATCACTTCGTTAATATGAATTTGAACTCTTCAAATCCCTATGGTGATGTGGGCATGTACGAAGGGGCGCCACTGGTAGCCACCGCAGCTTACAAACAAATACAGCGCTACTACGCCAACATCGCGGATTACCTAACACCCAAAACGCGCAAATGGTGCCGCCTGTTTGATCTAGTGGCGACCGAGCTTTTTGAATACCCATTATTAGAAGAGATAATTACCCTGCCTCCTATCCCGCCTCGTTTTCCTGACTTTCCTGATTGGCCGCGAGCAGTAGCGCTCGGCAAATTAGTCCAATCATCTATTGAAGGTAAATATGGCAAAGGCGCATTTGCATCAATCGTTGAAGATATCCTTGATGTTGCCGATTTGGATGAAAATGCCAATCACACTCTCAATGCAGGGCTACACGGATCATTGCTGTCACAACCGCAGCGAAAAACCAAGCAATACGATGACGCTGCAGGGCTTACGGAATTAAAACTGGGATTAGTAGGGCATGTATTTTTAGCGATAAAAAAAGAACTGCCCGATAACCCGGACGATTTAGCAGCCTCAGCAGAAAAATTGCGCGACACAAGTAAAAACCTGATCGCAACCATGGCGTCAAAATTTTTACACGAAGGCATTAGCTATCGCTATCAGAGTTATCAAGAGGATATGGAACTGTTGAAAGTTTTTGCGGCAGGAATTGCAGAGAGAGCAAGCAGCACTAAAAATTAAACACGTCGGTCTAACAGTTATACGATAAGGCTAACTGTTAGACCGCGTATTACCGACCTTTTATTCCCTCCACAATCCATTGATTGATTAATTTCCCTCTTACTCATTGCTTTATGCACTACCGGCGCGCTGAAACATCTGCTTACCCATAATATAAACACGCACGATATTGTGCTCATCACCCAATATCATTAACGCAAATAATTTTTCGGCAAGTGTCTGCGCGGTCGATTGCCGCAAGGTTTGCAGCGGCGTTGCAGCCAAGTTAATCAGAATAAAATCCGCTTCTTTACCCGGCGCAAAATTACCAATGCAATGATCCAATTGCAGCGCCCGTGCATTACCCAAGGTGGCCATATAAAAGCCTTTTAACGGATGTAAACTCTGCGCTTGCAGCTGCAAAATTTTGTACGCCTCGGCAAGGCTGCGCA
The DNA here is from genome assembly GCF_057196725.1 of Cellvibrio sp. ATLC23. Classification (NCBI taxonomy): domain Bacteria; kingdom Pseudomonadati; phylum Pseudomonadota; class Gammaproteobacteria; order Cellvibrionales; family Cellvibrionaceae; genus Cellvibrio; species Cellvibrio sp. ATLC23. The sequence continues at coordinate 113,840 of NZ_JBXUOS010000007.1, forward strand.
GTTGCGAAAAACTGGTGCCGCCGCCGACATCGGTAGCCAAACTCACTGAAATGCCTGCGCGCTCCAACCGCGCCATATCCAACAAGCCACTGCCCAGAAATAAATTTGACGTAGGGCAAAATGCAATGCCCGATTGGGTTTGCGCCAAACGCTCTATTTCAAGCTCACTCAAATGAATACCGTGACCAAATACACTGCGCGGGCCGAGCAAACCGTAATGATCGTACACATCCAAATAATCGCGCGCGCTGGGGTAGAGTGATTTTATTCGCGCAATTTCCTGCGGGTTTTCAGAGAGGTGTGTTTGCAAATAAAGATCGGGATATTCGCGATACAATTTTCCCGTGAGCGCCAATTGTTCCGGTGAGCTGGTGAGCGCAAAACGCGGCGTAAGTGCATAGTGCAAACGCTGGGTGTTATGCCATCTATCGATCAGCTCGCGGCAATCGGCATAACTGGTTTGTGCTGTATCCAATAATTCAGCGGGCGCATATCGATCCATCATCACTTTTCCGGCGATCATGCGCATATTCATTTTTTCTGCCGCCGAGAAAAATGCCTGCGCCGATTGTGCAAAAACCGTGGTGTATACCATCGCGCTAGTTGTACCGTTTTGCAGCAGAAATTGTAAAAACTGCTCCGCCGCAACCGCCGCAAAATCCGGATCAGAAAATTGCAGCTCCGCAGGAAACGTATACAGGTTGAGCCAATCCAACAATTGCTCACCGTAAGACGCAATCACCCCCGCTTGCGGGCAATGAATATGGCTATCGATAAAACCCGGCATTAACAAATGCTCAGGAAAATGCTCGCACCGGGTTAAATCCAAACCCTGTTTTGCCATAACCTGCGCATCACCAACCGCTTTCACGCGACCACGCTCAACCAGCAATACACCATCAGCAAAATACTCAACACCCTCACCCGTTTGCGGATTAGGCGCATCGGTAAAATGCAAAATTTGCGCACGAAAGGCGCGGATATCAGCAGCAGTCATAACCAGCCTTAACAATCAGGGGAGCAGAGAGAACACTATAAATGATGTGATCGTATTGCAGCGAAAAATATTATCCCCATCACACAAAACGTTCCCACGAAACAATTACAGCGTAATGCAGCTTCGTAGTTTGGCGGTGAGGAACGAACCCCAACATGACTATGTTTCCGACCACACAAACGTCTCGAGTAAATGGCGCTAATTTTTTACAGCACACCTAAAACAAAAATCCCGCTCACAACAATATAAGCGGGATTTTTTTATCCGTAAGGCGTGTTTCGCGAAGCAAGCCACCGAACTTCGCAGTTCGGCCAAAAACCGGAAACTGGAGGAGGAGCGCATTAATCGGAAGGCACAATGATATTGATAGCACCTGTTCCCATTTATTACCCAGTAGTTTGATAAGCTGTGACATTTGCTGAGGCTTTAAATGCTAAATACCCGCCAGAATACTCTGGGTTTCCAGTAACCTCCACCCAGTCTGAGGAATTGAGCTCAAACTTTGAAAGTGCTTCATAACTTTTAAATTCAATTTCTGCCAAAACCAAACCCGATAACTCACCTTGGAATTGATCATAAATAATTCTACGCTCAGAAAACTCTTCTATATACCGTCTCTTCTTTAGCGATGAGCCATTTAACATACCCAAGGCAAGCAGGTCGTTTTCAGTTAAATTTAACGAGGTTATAATGCTTGTTTCGGCTCCCAGATCGGTGGCTCGTTCTTTTCTGGTTAGTTTCCTTCCGATAATTTCACCAGTTTTTGAACTTTCAATTCTAAGTCTAAGATTTGAATTTTTTAAATAGTGATCATGAATATCAATATATGACTCAGGAAGAATTTCTGGCAAATTCTTTAGCAGAAATTTCTTTTCAATTTCATAGCGCGAATAGTTCCCGACATATCCAGCTAACACTTCTATTACTCCCGCTCTGACGCAATTTAGAAACTTGGCGAGTTCTGTCTTCTAGAACGGCTGTTGCGGTTCGCAAGCTCACCAGCAACCTACAAACCAATCACTCAGACAAGCCATCACCTATAACAACTACAGCGCTTAAGAATAGCTAACAAAACAAAAACATCACTTTAAATTTCTACTGACTCAACCACCCTAAATCACAATCAAATACCTGCCCGATAAACATCAAGCATACCGACCATATCATCGGCTAGCGCTTCAACTTGGGAGCTGGGAACTTTGCGCTCAGCGAAGGCGCGCAAGCCGATGATTTGGGTTTGTAGCAAACGCGCCAGACGTGGGCATTCAACGTCGGTGCGCAATTCGCCTTTTAGTTTGGCGGCTTCCAACACTGTGCAAAGTTTTTGTTCAACGCTGGCGAGCATTGCATCGACCTGAGTTTGCAAAGCGGCGTCTTCGGCGTTTACCTCGAGCAAGGTTTTGATCAGCATGCACGCGCGCGCCGGAGCCTGTTCGGTGCAGGGCGCGGCGAATGAGCGCAAATAGCACTGCAAGCCTTCGATGATGTTTGGAGCCTCATCCAGTATGCGGTCAAAGTCATCGCCCGCGCGCGCCGCGTAAGCTTCCAGCGCCTCGGTGAACAAACCGCTTTTACTGCCAAATGTCGCATAGAGACTGCCGGGGCGCATGTCCAAGGCGTGCTCTATATGCTTCATCGACGACGCGTAATAACCTCTCGACCAGAACAACTCGACCGCCCTCTCCAAGGCAACCTGGCGATCAAAACTTGCAGTGCGAGCCATTGGGCTTTCCTCTTAAAAAAGTGTCTCTTAAAAACTGTTAACAAATCATAACGCTCATCTTGAATGATTGTTCAATTATAGCTTGACCCAATTTTTACCGGCAACTAGCATAAGCATTAATTGAACGATCACTCAAAAAAAGGAAGCGCCCGGTTTGCTTGAGGGTTATCAAGTGCTGCACGAGCTATTTGTAAACAGCAGTTTCAATGCCGATGAAAAAACTGTGGTATGGCAGACGATAAATGTTGAACATGCCTGCCATTATTGTGTACCGGCGCATACCGGCATCGCCAAATCGATGAAGGTAGCGGACGAAATAACCAATGCACTGCGCGATAAAACCGCACTGCCCACCGCTAAACTGGAAGCCTTACGCGATTTTACTTTAAGGATGGTTCGTCAGCGTGGCGAACTTAATGAGCAGCAACTGCAAGATTTTTACGCGGCAGGTTATACCCAGCAACATGTATTGGAAGTAATTTTGGGTCTCGCGCAAAAAGTGATGAGCAATTACACCAATCACATCGCCAAAACACCGATCGATGATGCGTTTAAAGCGTTTGCGTGGAAAAAGAAATAATCTTTTTGCAGCGCAAATTCACATCACAACAATGAGCCAATGAATTTCAATTTCAGGAGACAGCAATGACCGCGACCGCAAACAAATTACGTATCGACATAGTGTCCGATGTAGTCTGCCCTTGGTGCATTATCGGCTACCGGCAGCTGGAACGCGCGTTAACGGAAACAGCGACACCCTATGAACTCCACTGGCATCCGTTTGAATTGAATCCCGATATGGCTGCAGAAGGCCAAAATTTGCGTGAGCATTTGGTAGAAAAATATGGCTTAACCAAAGAGCAATCGGAAGCTAACCGGACGAACATAGCCGCTGTAGGCGCTGAGCTTGGTTTTGAGTTTCGTTTCAGCGAGGATATGCGCATGCACAACACATTTAATGTTCATCAACTTTTGCATTGGGCCGAGCAACAAGGGCGCAAGCACGATCTGAAACAAGCATTGTTTGCTGCGCATTTTACGCATCGCAAAAATTTATCGGACGATACTGTGCTGGCCGATGTCGCCGCAGAGATTGGCTTAGCGCGCGACGAAGCACTTGCGGTATTAAAAGATCAACGCTTCGCCAATGATGTACGAACTGCAGAGAAATTTTGGATCGATGCGGGCATCCGCGGCGTACCGGCGATCGTATTTAATCAACGCCACTTGGTAACCGGCGCGCAAGGCACTGAAAATTACAAACAAATTCTGACGCAGTTAATGCAAGAGACTAATTAAGTAATGGCAAGCCTAATCAATGCAGATTTTGCACAACGAGTTGTGATTCGACCTGACGATTATCACTGGGTTGACTCACCCATGCCCGGTGTTGAACGCATGATGCTCGACCGAATTGGCGATGAAGTTGCGCGCGCAACATCAGTTGTGCGCTACGCACCGTTTAGTGAATTCTCGGCGCACACGCATTCCGGTGGTGAAGAATTTTTTGTGCTCGACGGCGTTTTTGCTGACGAGTACGGCAGCTACCGAAAAGGCAGTTACATCAGAAACCCTATAGGCACATCGCACACACCCAAAATTGGCAAAGAAGGCGCGATTATTTTTGTCAAACTGCAACAATTCAACGCCGCCGATATAAAACCAACCGTTATTGATACGCAAACAACACCCTGGCGCCAAGGGCTAGTAGATGGCTTAAGCGTAATGCCACTGCATGAATTCGAAGGTGAACACGTCGCTTTAGTGAAGTGGGCACCGAACACACAATTCAGCAGCCACCGACATTGGGGCGGCGAAGAAATATTCGTACTAGAAGGCACCTTCCACGACGAACACGGCCAATACCCCAAAGGCTCATGGATCCGCAGCCCCCACCTAAGCCAACACCAACCTTTCACCAAAGAAGACGGCGCATTGATTTACGTGAAGACGGGGCATTTGTTTATATAACACTCCCAGCAGGTTGCTGTATGCAGCACTGCAATCCTGCGACAATAACGGCCTTTCGCTAGTCACAGCTTATAGGTTTTCAAATGGCAGACGTTCCTCTTTACGGTTTTTCCGATACATCCTTTCAAGCCGCTGGTGGCATAGAGGGCATTCGCCAACTGGTAGATGATTTTTATTTGGAAATGGATACGCTCCCGGAAGCAAAAATAATTCGAGAAATGCACAAAACTGATCTCACCGAGTCGCGCGATAAACTGACATTATTTTTGTGCGGCTGGATGGGCGGACCGAGTGTTTACCGGGAAAAATACGGGAACATTAACATTCCCCGCGACCACGCCCATTTAGCCATTGGCGAAGCCGAGCGCGATGCTTGGTTATTGTGTATGGAGCGCGCCATTGCCAAGCAGAATTATTCAGTGGAATTTGCAACTTATCTGCTTGGTCAATTGAGGATTCCTGCCGAACGAATACTTTCTGCCAGCAAAAAATAAATCACATATAAATAGAAGATCCTCTCTCCAAGTACTTTTTACTACCTTACACTTCTTAAGTTCACTTATCTTATAATAATCTTGTATGCTTGAAATGCTCATCCCATTCTGCTGCAAAAAATTAGCTATTTATTTTTGTTCGGCCTGGGCGGAGTTTTAAAAATAAAAGAAGTAGTTCGAGGCCAACAAGAAAAGCTACCGAATGTTAATAACGTAAATTTAAATTCCATTAGGAGAAAAACATGCGTCGGCAATTGAATGTCTTTTTAAAAATTTTAGTTTTAGGTTTGGTCTACCTGCATAGCGCGGCAATATTTGCGCAGGATGGGAAAATGTATCCCATTGACGCACCTAAAGAGCCGAATGCTATTCCGCTGGGCACGGGTGGTGTGGATGATCAACCGGCAAAAGAATCCTGGTTTCGTCAGTGGGGTGATCCCATGGCGAGAAACATTACCACAGCAACACTAACGCCTTTTCTCGCTGATCCGAAAAAAGCCAACGGCACCAGTGTGATAGTGGCACCGGGTGGTGGATTTATGTGGCTTTCAATGGGCAACGAAGGTTGGGAAGTTGCTGAGGCATTGGCTGCAAAAGGCATAAATGCGTTTGTACTCAAATATCGGTTGCAGCCCACGGTTGATTCGCTGGAAGGTTTTGAAAACCAGATGAACCAACGTTTTGCCGAAGCCGCAAAACCGGCAAACGAGCGACCTGCTCGACCGCAGTGGAATTTAGAAAACCATTTAGAAGATGCAGAAGCCGCTTACGCATTAATTAAAAGCCGCGCAAAAGAATGGAATGTGGATATGAAAAAAATCGGCATGATGGGATTCTCCGCCGGTGCAGGGCTTACGATGGCGACCACACTGCAATCGAAAAAAGTTAAGCTGGCGTTTATCGCACCGATTTACGGTGGCATGGATGCAGTTGAAGTACCTAAAAATGCACCGCCCATGTTTGTGGCAATTGCAGTCGATGACTTTTTATTTCACGGTGAAACCGGGCTAATAAAATCCTGGTACGACGCGAAAATTCCAGTGGAATTACACTTGTACCAAAATGGTGGTCACGGTTTTGGTTTAGGCAACCCAGATCGCACCAGCAACAAATGGTTTGATTCCTTTATATATTGGCTTGAGGTGAATGGGTTTCTTAAATAAGAAATTAATTTGCGCAAGCGAAGCCCGCTTAGTATTAAGCGGGCTTCTTATGCATTGCCATTGCCGATTGGTATTCAAAATAACTCGTTCTGTGCGAACACTTTTATTTTTGCTCGTCGCTCCATAAGCCCAAATCTGCCAATAACTGCAGCGCCAGCGCTTTGCGTGAATCTTTCAAATCCGAAAAATTTTCAGCCTCCATATACAGCGCAAATGCCGCAACCGGTTTAGCGTTTTTATCTTTGACATAACCTACATACCAACCCTCAAAAGCTCCGTCATTATTATTCAGGTCAATTGGTCCTGCGCCAGTTTTAGCGTAGATCGAAAAGGTATGGTTAGTTTCTTGTAGAGCGGCAGACTCAAACGCGGCAAAGTTTTTGGCGCTGACACCACAACGGTTTTTTAACAGACAAGCGATAAAGTTTATTTGCTCGAGAGGAGAGATTTGTAACTCTCTGTTTAACCAAAACTGATCGCTGCCGGGCGTAAAGGTTTGGTTGCCATAGCGGAATTTGGCGAGCCATTTTTTATATTGTTTAGGTTCAATACGCGGAACCAGTGCTTGGTAGTACCACACAGCAGAATGTTTAAAAGCAGTTGCTAAAGTGTGTGATTGCTTCCATGTTTCCGGCCAGAAACTTTTTGCCGGATACTTTTTTTGATCCCACTCAAAACGCTCATCAACCGAATGCACCGCACCCGCTTCGAGCGCGATTAAGGTATGGGGAATCTTAAAGGAGGACCAAGGACCGTGGCGCTGCGCCAAACCCGATTCATTGATCGCCCAGCAGTGATTATTTTTATAATCAACTGCGAGAAAGGTGACTTTACGGGTGCCAATTTCCGCAGCGTAAGATTCTGCATGGATTGGCTTGGTGGTTTTGCAGATATCGGCAAAACAGACAGAAGAAATCAACATACTGAATATTATTACTATTTTCATAATCATCGCCATCATCCATAAAAATTGCTAGGAAATCAGAATTTGTAGCCGACAGACAAATCGAGATAGATGCTATACCCGGTCTTCAAATAGTTGCCATTAGAGTTTGTATACTGTTGTTCAAAATCTTCTAAAGAAAGCCCTGTTGATGCATTCCACCCCGACTCCCACAACCAAATGTATCCAACACCGACCCCAAAGCTCTCACGCTCATATGTATCAAACAAAATGCCATCCTCATAATCGTTATAGCTATCATCGGTATTTTTTCCCCAATAAACTCCATAAAACAATGAGTCTTCGTTTTCATAGTTATAGCGTTTTACAGAGATTGAAGTTGGCAGGCCAACACCTAGACTCCACTTACCCTTTTGTACCTCAACTCCAAAAATACCTGTGTAGCGAGATGCACCCAATTTTGCATTAAATGAATAACCATCATTCGCCTCCTCGGCAAACACGCAATTGGAAAATAACAACGCACCAATTAACAATATTTTTTTCAATCTATTACTCCTAATTTAACAAAGATAGTGCTGCGGACTTATATACCAGTTCCTTGCACATCACATTATTGCACTCAATGGCGCTATGCCTGTTATGCCCTGTAACTATTTGCTTTTCGGCGGTGGCACATAGCCCTCTACTTCATCCAACTTATCGCCGGACAAAAACTTTTCCATCTGTTCGGTTAAATACACTTTGGTGCCCATATCCATTACGTTTAAGCGTTTTTCGTTAATCAATAATGTCTGGTGTGCCATCCACTCTTGCCAGGCTTTTTTGGAGATATTGTTAAACAAATCCAAACCCTTGGCGCCGGGGTAAGGGGGCATATCCAAACCTTCCAGTTCTTGTTGGTACTTGCGGCAAAAAACCATGCGGCTCATATTTTTCTCACTTAGATTTAGTTAATTTAATTGGGCGTTTACTTGCGGCGGTTTTGCTTTTGCTCGCGCGTGGATCTTTCGTTGAACGCGGATCTAGCTGCGCGAGTTTTTCCAATAATTTTTTTACCGGCGCAGCCAAGCCTAAGGCATCGGGTTGATGGGGATTGTACCAGTGGGTGGCGGCTTCGCCGATAACACTGGGCGATTTAGCCAGCTGAATTAATACTGGCGTGATATCCAAATGGTAGTGGCTGAAAGTGTGGCGATAGGAATTCCACTGCTCCAGCTCGATCACTGTGCCGTAATGATCTTGCGCAAATTCTTGCGCGTCCGCATCCATCGCCAATTCAGGAAAACTCCACAAGCCGCCCCAAATACCCTGCGCGGGGCGCTGCTGCAACAATAAATCGCCAGCGGGATTGCGCAGCATTAATAATTGCACGGCTTTTTCGGGCAGTGTTTTTTTCGGCTTTTTGCCGGGGTAATCTTGCGGGTTGCCTTGCGCGAAGGCGATGCAACCACCACTCAGGGGACACGCATCGCATTTGGGTTTACTGCGTGTGCACAGCGTTGCACCCATATCCATCATCGCTTGGGTGTAGTGATTGGCGCGGGTTTTGGGCGTGTAGTTTTCGGCAATTTCCCACAACTGCCTGGCGACATCCAATTGACCGGGCCAGCCCTCCACCGCGTGATAGCGCGCAAGTACGCGTTTGACGTTGCCATCCAAGATTGCGGCGCGCTTTTGGAAAGCGATACTCACAATCGCACCGGCTGTTGAGCGACCAATGCCGGGCAATTCCGCCAAGGCTGCCACCGATGCGGGAAATTCACCCCCATATTGATTCACTACCGCTTGCGCACATTTATGCAAATTGCGCGCGCGGGCGTAATAACCCAAGCCGGTCCATAAATGCAGCACTTCATCAATCGGCGCAGCAGCAAGGGATTGCACGCTGGGAAACTGCGCGATAAAACGCTCAAAATAGGGAATCACCGTGGCGACTTGGGTTTGCTGCAACATAATTTCCGACAGCCAAACGCGGTAGGCGCTAATGTCTTGTTGCCAGGGGAGATGTTTGCGCCCGTGCTGATCAAACCATTTGAGCACAGGCGCGGAAAAAGAAGAGGTCATAGCAGTTCGCGTTCACAGCAGTAATGGGCAGGCGCGAATTCTAGCAGCCCGGAAGAAAACTATCCGCTTGCTCTGCACTTTTCGCCTTCGAGTTATTCGCCATACAAAAAAAATTACAAAAAACTTTGGCAATTTTTGGAAAATCACCGGCGTTAATTGCTGATTTATTGGATCGATTTCGCATTACCAGAGGATCTTTACCCAATTTTCTGCACGCTGCCAGCTCTAGCAAATCAGTTTGAAAAGCCTTGATTGGAGCCGTCTCAGCAAAATAACGTGTAATTTGGGCCGTTAGCCTCAGCTCTCAATTTAAAAGAAAAAACCTTCTGCTCGAATGTGGCATACCACTTGCTTAGATCGAATCAGCAGATTTAATTTCACACTTTAACGAGAGTAAGCAGGTACCAAATGATGACACCAAAAGAATTAGGTAAGTGGGCAAAAACAGTCGGAATTAACGCGCCAACGCTGGATACAGGTTTAGCATGCTGGATAAAAACAGCCACGCCTGAAGAGCGCAAACAATATCATCTGGAGTGGTGGGAAGGCTGGTATGAAGCGCTGGATGAATTTATTTCGTTTCAGCAAACACGAGATCAAACTCGCTCTGCCGCTTAATTTATCTCATCCAAAAAATGAGCACCTGCGGCATCGATTGCAGGTGCTTTTTTCTATATTTTTTACCAGATCTCCGCAAATTCTAAATTCATCTTTACGTTTACACGCTGGCTAAATTCACGGTGTTACTGGCGACTCGGTGTCAGGGGCATCTGCTTCAAGCTCATTAGTTTCACTTGCAGCAGATGCTCCCGCTTCACTTGCTACAGATGCAGCCGCCGCTGACTTGGGAGTTTTAAATAATTTGTTTTGCAGTTTGTTAATCAGCTCCTGCTTTTTCTCTTCCACCTGCGCTTTTGCTTCTTCTTTTTTCTCTTCTAATTTTTGTTCTGCTGCATCAATTTTTGCGCCGTGTTTTTCGCGCAACTTATATTCGGCAAAATCTTTGGTGAGCGAGGTGAGTGCGCTCTTATCAAAACCGCAATCCTTCAATGGGTCTATCGCGGCCAATGAACCTTTGCAGCGCAATAGAGATAAACTGCGATCTACCCAGTAGTTAGTAGTGCTGAGGCTGCAACCTTTCATGCTGGCGGCGGCGCTGGCATCGGCCAATTTCAGTGGTAATTTGAATTCGTATTGGTCGGCCAGCAAATTAATTACACCAGTACTGGTGAGCAATAACTGCGACACGCCCGCATTAAAACTACTCAGGGTGATGGCTTGATCGTGCCAGACTATATTGCCATCCAACTGGCGCAGTTCAGTAAAATCATCCCAACTTACCTCAGCGGGATTTTGTGTAACCAGGTTCACCAACTTGCAAAATTGCTCTTCAATATTAAGCGGCGATAAACGCACCTGCGCGCCGGAAAAAGCCGCGGTGCTGTTCATCGATGCCATTAACTGATTAACACTGGCGCCCTGCGCTGTGCCCTGGGTTTGCGCTTGAATAGCGCCAGACAGACCGAGTTTTTCGCTGGCCTCCAACGCCTTCATCAGCGGCGCCAATTCCACGCCTTTCACATTGCCATCAAATTTCAGCGCTGCTTTATCGCCGCGCGCGTCGGTATTGCTGGTGAATTTGATATCACCTTCATACGTTCTGGCGGTGAGGGTTTGATCGATGATGCCTTTTTTCGCTTTGATACCTAGGGCGATATTATCCAGTTGCAGCTTGTTGTAGCGCAGGCTTTGCAGCTTGAGTTGCGCATCCAAGTTCAAGCCGCGCAGTGCGTCCAATGGCAGGGGCACATCGTCACTCGCGGTTTTGGGAGTATTGGCCGACTCAGGCGCGGGTGGCGGCAGGTAATCGTCAAGGTTAAGGCTATCGCCCTGCAATACCAGCTTAATGGCGCTGGTGGCAAAATCTGTCACCGCGAGCGAGCCGCTAAAACGGGTTTTATCCAGCTGTAAATTCACATTGTCCAAGGCGACTTTGTTGCTATCGCCCGCCAGGTTGCTGGATAAACTCACCTTACTCAAAGCAGATTTATTGGCCGTTTCCAACTCGATGCCCAGCACCGCTAACCAGTCGCGGGCGTTGGTGTCTTGCAGTTTTAGTTGACCTTGATAGACGAGATTTTGCTGCACATCGGTCAGGTTCATCGAATAGCTTAAGGCTAATTTGGCGGAGGATTTTCCATCGGCCTGCAGTTGCAATTCACCTTCATCCAAACTGATACGGGTGAGTTTTTCATCGAGTGTTATGCGATTTTGTACGCGACCTTTCAGCGCAAGTGGTGGTGCATCGCCGGGTGTCAGTGCCAGCGCAAAAGCGAGATCCAGCGCAAAGGGTTTGCCTTGGGTATTTACATCGGTCAGCGTCAGGTTGATGTCGTGCAGGGCAATGTTTTGCCCGCTAGTGGCATCGGCATAATCGACCGCACTATCGACCAGACTGATACGCTCAACAGTCAGCTTGAGGCTCACCTCACCGGTATCCGTTGCGGCGGGCGCACTGGGCTGAGTGTTGTTTTTGGATTGAGTGAGCGCTTCCCAATTGCCTTTACCGCTGGCATCCACCGCCAAATTGACTTTAGCGCCATCCAGCAAAATATGATCGACCTGAAAATTGCCCGAGAACAGCGGCATCAGCGCCAGCAACAAACTGGCTTGGCGCAATTGTGCAATGGGCTGCGCGGGGGTATCCAGCGCAGCGACACTGACATCGGCCACCGCAACACCAATGCTCGGCCAGAGATTCCAGCCCAAATCCCCGTTGATCTGCAGCGCAACGCCTTGCTCCTGCGCCAGTGCTTCAATGCGCGGTTTAAAGCGGTTGGCATCCACTAAAAATACCAATGCCAGTACTGCAACCAGCACTAATGCGACCAATACAGCGAGCGTTTTAAGAGCAACTTTCATAATCATTCCCTCTGTGGTGAAACGGGCGAAGCAAAATAACCAGGTTCGCTAATACCCAGTTTAGAGGGGAGTGTATGAACAAAGTGCCCTGGTAGCCAAATAAAACCTGACCCTGTTCACATAAATAAACCGGGGGTTTGCGCATTTTGAGTGCCACTTTTACTCGAACCTGGCACACCCACTGCCAGTTTGGACACTAGCGCCAAGCGGGGTGCGCAGCCTTGCCTAGCAGCCGAAGCTGGCATTACGAGAGGCCTTACCCTTTCGCCACTACCAACATAATCAATAACAGGTGACGCTATGAAACTTCCCCTCATTTTTTCCCGCTGGCTGGGTGCCAGCATTGCTACCTTATGCCTTTTACCTAACCTTGCCTGTGCGCAAGCCAACAGTACTCCCGCTGGCGACCGCATTTTGATGGGTGCTTTTGTAGACCGAGACTGGACCGCAGCTAACCCCTGCGGCGACAAAATCACCAAAGCCAGCGAATGGGAAGACAATAAACAATGGTACGGCAATGCCGCTCCCTACTTTGGCAAGATTTTCCCGGAGGTTTTCCGCCCTGATGGCAGTAAAAACTGGTACTACCTGTGGGCCGCCGAGATCAGCAAAATCAAAGCTCAGGGGCGCGTGCCTTACATCAACCTTGAATTCCACGGCGAGCTGGCATTGCACGACAACAGTAAATGCTGGTGGCGCACAGCGGCGAACAACCAACGTGTTGATCGCAATGTTATCGCGCAAATCCTCAATGGTGAGCACAACGACATTATCGACAACATCGCCCATGGCCTGAAAGCAGAAAAAGTGCCGGTGGTAATCGACCTGTTCCACGAAGCCAACGGCGATTGGTACGACTGGTCGCCCTGCAAACACAATGAAACCTGGGCGCGCTTTCGCGATGCCTACAAACACGTAGTCAACCGCTTCCGCGCAGTGGGCGCCACCAATGTCAGTTTTGCCCACTCGCTCTGGGCAGTGAACTGGGGCTGTGCCAACAAGCGCGCGGGTGACCCGCAGCTGAATGATATTTATATCCCCGGCTATATGGATTGGCTTGGCTTGGATATCTACTCCGGCGACGGCGGCAGCTTCTCTGCCGAAATGAGTACCTGGTACAACCGTTTGGCATCAACCGGTCGCCCACTGGTAATCGGAGAAATGGGTGTCGCCAGCGGCAGCAATAAACTCCAGTGGATGACCAATTTCCGCAACGACTTGATCACCAAGTTCCCATCAGTAAAGGCCTTCAACTGGTTTGATATCGACAAACAGGGCGAAGCGAACTGGCGCATCGATAGCGAGACCTACAGCGGCGCCCATTTTGCTCAATTGATGCGCGAGCAACCGCGCTTCGTCGGCAGCTTCGGCACCTACGAGATCAAAAACAAAGCCAGCGGCAAATGTCTTGATATCCCCTCAGCAGCGACTGCCAACGGCGCAAAGCTGCAGGTGTTCACCTGCAACGGCACTAACGCGCAAACCTTCACCCTGACCGACCTAACCAATTACAAAATGGAATTGCGCGCCCTCAACAGCGGTAAATGTGTGGATGTAACAGCAGCAGGTACGGCCGATGGCACCCTGGTACAGCAATACGACTGCAACGCTTCAGCCGCGCAGACTTGGATCATGAAAGTGATCACCTGGGCACCGCTGGAAGTGGAATTTGTCGCCGCACACTCAGGCAAATGCCTGGATGTAGATATGGGTATAGGGCCAAAAGTACACCAGTGGTGGTGCACTGGCGGTGCCGCGCAGCGCTTTGTTCTCACCAAACGTTAACCCCCCCTTTGCATTAGCCGGTGAATTTCAGCCCATCGGCTAATGCTTTTTTCGTTTTACATCACCCGAAGGAATACCGCTATGAAGCACACACTTTGCTATTCCACGCTCAGCCTCGCACTGCTGTGCGCCAGCACTATGGCGCAGCCAACCCCCGCCGAACTCGAATACACCAAATTCAAAACCCAAAATCGGGGCGAGATATTGCTGGAAACCGGCGCTCTACTGAAGTTTGAGGTGACTGGTCGCGAAACCCGTGGCGAGCTAGAAATCGTCACCGCGCGCCTACTCGACCCCTATGCGGTGACGGATAGCAGCTACCGCAACCTGATTGTCACACTCACCCCCAAAACCGGCGATCTGGTCGCGTTTGCCGAAACAACGGAAGGCCAGTTTGACTTTAACCCCAGTGGCGACGCTACCCGCCTGTGGCGCAAGTCAACGCCGCCGCCCAAGTTAGACGACATCTATCACCCCAAGGCAGCCCGGAGTAGCAAAGCGGCAAAAACCGCAAATCCAACTGCCGCCCCTCTGATTCTGGGTGAAAAAGACGCCTCTGGCCGCTATGTGATCGACGTGTTTATTGGTTTCTCTACTGCCGCAGCCAGCTCCCAATATGTGCGCAATAATCTGGAAGCCACTGCCCAGTCCTATATAGAACAAGTTAACTCGGCACTGAAGAACAGCAAGGTCGATAACGTGTATCTGCGCTTGGTCGGCACCGGCACATCGCCCAATAACCCCGGTGTGATCACCTCGGTACTGGATGATGTGAATACCTGGTTCGCAGTGGATATAGAACGCACTGCACCGGATCTAGTCGGCATGGTGCAAATGCCCACTAACGCACAGGGCAGTGCCGGTGGCTGGGCCGGTGTGGGCGGCGACACCCATGTTATAGGTGCACCTTGGCCATTCGCCTACCGCCACGAAGTCGGCCACAACGTGGGGGGCGTTCACTGCCCGGACGGCAGCGGCTACCACTTTGGTCATACCCTCGGTCAAGGGCGCGGCACGATCCAGTGCGGCAATGATTTAGCCTACTACTCATCGCCACTTATCAAAGATGAACAGGGCAATGTGCTAGGTAATGCGCAAAACAGCGATATGGCGCGCAAATGGCGCGAACGCGCTGCACAGATGTCAGCCAACCGCATCCATAAAATCCCCTTCCCTGGCGACACCAATACCAGCATCACCTTGCAAGCTGAGGATTACACCGCCTTTTACGATTCGACTAATGGCAATGCAGGCGGCGCCTACCGTCAAGATAATGTGGATATACAAGCTACCAGCGATACTGGCGGCGGCCACAATGTCGGCTGGATCGCCAGCGGTGAGTGGCTCGCGTACAAAGCCAACATTCCCAGCGCGGGCAAATATCAGGTGTCTTACCGTGTCGCAAGCCTCAATACCGCCGGGCGTATCCAGTTTGAAAAACAAGGCGGCAATCCAATCTATGGCGTAATTGATGTACCCGTCACTGGCGGCTGGCAAAGTTGGACTACCATCAGCCATGAAGTGGAATTGAGTGCGGGCGAGCAGTCTGTCGCGCTGGCAATCAAGGGGGGCAACTTCAACCTGAATTGGATCAAGATCGAAAAAGTCGCCGCCAGCCTCGGCACCTATCGCCTGCAAAACATCTGGCAGCCAACACAATTTATCCATATTGAAAATGGCGCTCTCAGCACGGGCGATGTACCGGCGGGTTATTGGAGCTCACAGTGGGATATAACACCAGTGACCGGTACCCAGTTTGTGCGCCTGATCAATCGCTGGAAGCCAACCCAATCCCTCAATATCGAAACGGGTGCACTTGCCGCCAGCGTTATCGGCAGCGATAAAAGCAGTGGTCACTGGGAGCTGGAGAAAGCGTCTGGCGATGAGTACCGCTTGAAGAATCGCTTAAAGCCAGAGCAGTACATCAACATCGAAGGCAATCGCCTACAAGCCAGTGCCATCCAACCTGGGTGGTGGAGCGCGCGCTGGAAGCTAATTCCCGTGCAATAGGCAATAAAAAACGCCTGACCGTGAATCGGCCAGGCGTTTTTGTATAGGTCACTTAGGTGATTGCTAGCTGCCCGAGTCGGCCAGCCGCAAAGCGCTGATATCGGGAGTAACAGGTTTTATATTGGGCTTTAACTGCCCCAGATCACTGCCTGCGGGTGCCAGACCAAAATCGCCTATCTCAACTATTGCAGGCAGCACTATGGGACGCTCGTCATCGGTCAATAAATCACTACCAGCTTCAGCAATACCCCAGTCTTCCAATTCAATTTCAACCAGTGGCAGCGCCAGTTTTTCATCGGCGCCGATCAAATCGGCACCCACGGCAGCCAGACCTAGATCTGGCGCGATCACCTGTACTGCAACCTCTTCATGCACTTCGCTGACATCCACCAAATTCCCCTCGGCGGCGCGCAGGCTCAAGCCGGAGATATCAACACTGACTGGCACAGCTTGTGGCTGGCGCTCACTGGCGGGGAGCAGGTAGGCACCGACTGGAGCTAGGGTCCACTCAGGCTTTTTAACCGGCCTCGGTTCACGCACTGGCAGAGGTTTAGGGGGCGCATTGGCCGGGCTTTTATCGCTAGCGTAGATCTCAACCATAGCGCCAGCTTTAATTAATACATCGCGGTATTTGCTGGCCGTCGCCTCATCCAAATTGCGCTTGAGTGGCACCGGGCGCCCTGTAAATAAGCTGTCGATCTTGGCGGCATCCACCTTGAATAACTGCTGCAATTTGGCTTTTACTTCAGCCAATTGGTGGCCGAAGACAATATCGCCACGGAAAATAATGTCGAATTCGGAAGCGCTCATAAATCCAAAAATCCTGCTGCTAAAATTGCACTGTTTGAATAATAGCACTCACCACCGCTAATGCTGACCAGTAAAGACAAGGAAAAGTAAGAGTGATAAACAGCACGCAGAATGTAACCAATCAGTCTTAAGCGAAACTGGCGGTTGGCCGAGCCGACTACCATACTCATAGCTCAACTACGAAGGAGTGGTGGAATTATGTTGCCTTTTATCCAAAAGAAACTGCAAGACAATCGATTAGTGGTAGATGGTGCGCTCAGTCCACACGGCAATGCGCGCATTAAGGTCGAGCAGGATATTGCCTTCTTAAGCGACCGAATCGCCGCCATGCAGGCACATCCGCGCCCTAATACCATGCTGATTGAGCATTATCAGTCCATGCTCAAAAGCCGCGAGTCTGTACTCAAGTGGCTGCTGGATGGCTGTGATGATGAGACCAGTTATTTACCCAGTCAGCGCAGCGCATAAACTGCAGACCTGATTAACCATCATCACCCTCATGCAGATGGTGATCCATATCCAGTGCCGGAGCTTCTCCTTTCGGCCTGCCGATAGGTTTGGCTGGCACTCCGGCAACGGTGGTGTGTGGCGCAACTGCATCTAACACCACGCTGCCCGCACCAATCTTTGCGCCCTCACCGATCTCAATATTACCCAAAATTTTTGCGCCCACACCAATTAACACTCCGCGCCGGATTTTCGGGTGGCGATCAGTTTTGACGCAGCCGCTGCCGCCCAATGTAACGCCGTGCAGCATAGATACATCGTCATCAATCACGGTGGTTTCACCGATTACCACACCGGTCGCATGGTCGATCATAATGCCGCTGCCGATACGGGCCCCGGGGTGTATATCCACATCAAACGCCTGCGAAATTTGATTCTGAAAATAGAGCGCCAAGGCATTGCGCCGTTGCGACCACAGCCAGTGTGCGATGCGCCAGGATTGCAACGCGTGGTAACCTTTAAAAAATAAAAACGGCATGCAGAATCTATTACAGGCCGGATCGCGCTCGCGGTGCGCACGAATATCGGCGCGCATTGCCTGCTCAATACTGGCATCAGCTTGCATCGCCTCGCTAAACACTTCGCGCAGCATCATCGCTGGCAGCGCTTGGCTATCGAGTTTATTGGCGAGATGAAAACTGATCGCCGCTGCAAACGAAGCGTGATTCAAAATACTCGCATGATAAAAACTGGCGAGCACCGGTTCATCTGCACTCGCCTGCTGCGCCTCGGCGCGAATTTCTTGCCACACATCAACATGGGCAAAATTGTGTAATGGTGTTTGCATAACAACCCGGCTTAGTGATTCTTAAAAATTAACGGGATTAATTCATCCATCGCAAAAAAAACTTCAGCTCCCAAGGCGCGCATTGGCTCCAACAACACATTATCGCTGCCGTCGCTATTGGGCGGACAATAACCCAGCGGGCGCATACCTGCAGCGACTGCCGCTTGAATGCCGGTTAGCGAATCTTCCACCACTATCGCCTGCTCGGCGGGAATATTGAGTGACTTGGCGGCATGTAAAAACAAATCCGGCGCAGGCTTACCTCGGGTTACATCTTCAAAGCTAAATACGCGCCCCTGCACATAGGGCATGATGCCGGTTTTAGCTAAGGTCATGCGCATCTTTTCATGTTTGCCATTGGAGGCAACACAAAACGGAATCTGTTTTTCTTGCAAGCTATCGAGCACCGACATTACCCCCGCCACAGGTTCCAATTGCGTTTCGCACACCACTAATGTCTGCAACTGTATACGACGCCAAAATTGCGCACCGCGCTCTGCTTGCTCGGCGGCAGTCAAATTTTTCCAATCATCCAACCGGGATAATTCTGCGGTGATCATAGCGATGCAATCCGCCACCGATTTTCCGCGATAGGTCTCTAAAAAATAATCTGCACTTAACTCAATACCAATCTCTTTTAAACAATCACTCGATACTTGCGCAGAGAGAATTTCACTATCAACCAACACACCATCACAATCAAAAATCACTAACATAATTTTCTCTTTACCTCTGCAAGATCAACAATCATATTGCCTGATTGTTTGCTGATGCGGGATAGGGCGCTTTTAATAAAATTGCCAATCCCGCGACTAAAAATACAATCAGCGCCGCCATACCGATACGCGCGGAATCGGCATAGAGCGTGAGAGTCGCCACCGCCATAGGGGCCAAAAATGCTGTTGCGCGACCAGCGAGTGCATAAATACCAAAGTAGCGCCCCGCTTCACTTGCACTCACACTGCGCGCCATAAACGAACGTGAAGATGCCTGCACCGGGCCAAATGCCACACCAATTAATAGACCAAAAACGATATAGGCTTTTTCGGCGCCCGTCGCAAATAATCCCCCCGAATCTTCCGCTGAAAATTGCACCAAACCAAACAGCGAATAACCGGGGCCGGTTGAGATAATGCCGACCGTTGCAAAAATTAAACACAACAAACTGAGCATAATTACGCTTTTTGAGCCCATACGTGCATCCAACCGCCCAGCAACAGCACAGCCGCCAATAGCGATCACCAACAATAAAATACCGTAAATGCCCATCTCAATGGTCTGCCAACCAAACATACTGGCCGCAAAAGTACCGCCCAATGCAAGTAGCCCATTGACGCCATCCTGATAAATCATGCGCGCCATTAAAAAGCGTAATAGTCCCGCGCGCTGTTTTAACTCCGACAGGGTATTTTTTAATTCCCCCATACTTTCAACAATCGCCAATTTCAGCGATATACCTTTGCTGCTATCCGGCGTAAACATAAACATCGGCAAAATAAAAATTAAATACCACAGCGCGGCATAGGGGCCAGTGATGCGGGCATCTTCCCCCTGCATCGCATCCAAGCCAAACAGCGGTGTAATACCAAGCAAGGTCTTTCCGGTTTCAGGATTGCCCGCGAGCAATAACAACACACTGAACAACACCACCAAACCGCCGAGATAACCCAAGCCCCAAGCGAGATTGGATACGCGGCCAATATCCTCTTGGGCAATGAGACGCGGCATCATTGAGTCGTTAAATACAATCGAAAACTCAGCCGCGATCATCGCCACAATGACACACACCATGGGCAACCATAAGGTCGATCCCGGCGCAGCAAACCAAAGTAGTAACAGCGCGATTATTTTTAGCGCGGCAAAAAAAGCAATCCAACGTTTACGCGCGCCAGTTGCGTCGGCAATTGCGCCCAATATGGGTGCCATCAATGCAATTGCCACACCGGCGATGGTAATGGTGTAGCCCCAAGCGGCTTGCCCTGCCACCGGATCAAGCGCGAGGCGCGAGACAAAATAAGGGCCAAAAATAAAGGTAATCACTACCGTAAAAAATGGCTGCGCCGCCCAATCAAATAACATCCAGGAGCGAATGGCTTTTTTAGACGCGGGAACAACAAGTTGAGAGTGAGTCAAAAAATAATTCCTTATTGAGGTCAATCGATACAAATAAACCGCTGATAAATTTCATCGAGGTTGTCGAGCACTGTTTGTTTTAACTCCAACTCGGTTTGCGCGAGCTGTGCGCGCAAGATTTCGGGGGTGAGATGACGTGAAAAGTTCGTCGCCAAAGGTGCATAACTTAAATGCCACGGCTCGGGCGCTATGCCGCCGCGATCCTGCGCATAGGGGCGAAAAAAATCGCTATTGCCCTGCGCCAGCTCATCGCTCAACCAGATATGAAATTCGGCAAAGGGGCCTGCGCCCTGAGTTTCCGCCACAGTCAATTGTAATTGATAATCCGGGCTCAACTGCGCCGCACCGTACACATCAATATCGGTTCCCCAATGATGGCGCGACGCTCCGGGCAGTGCCGACCAGCGTAAAATCGCAAAGACTTTTTCGCGCTCGGACAAGCGGTTTATATCGATACTCTCACCCGCATCATTCAGCACTGGACGCAAACCGCGCGCCTTGTTATTCCAGATGAGCAACTGCCGCTCGAAGCTGCGGTAACTGCTAGCCACTTTGAAAATAAATCCCGCGCTTGCAGCGCGCCGCGCTAAAAAGTGCAGTGGTTCGAGCACTTGTCGATGCACACGGCAAGCGAGCAGAGACGACTCTATTAACTCGCGCTCATCCAAGCCCAATAACAACTGCTGCGAATACTCAATCATGGGCGTTTTCCGTCAACCTCAATTTATAAATGAAATACTTTGCAAAATACTGCGCCAATTTATTGCATTTAAACAACTATTTATCACTATTTGCACTGCACTTATAAGAAAACAATTGCACAAGGCATGCAAGTATGTAAGATAAGGCGGCGAAGTAAACGGAAATTTTAAAACACAATACCCGATAATAATAAATGGAGATTGCACTGTATGACTGCCTGTCATAGTGAGTTATTGCAATTGAAAAACCTCGGAATGGCATCGGTAAATATCCTCCGCGCAATAGGGATTAACACCTACGCCGACCTCAAGCGCACCGGAGCTGTTGAGGCCTATCGCCGCATACGAGCCCGCGACATTAATGTTTCCAAAGTGATGCTCTACGCACTGCAAGGTGCACTGATGGACATCCACTGGAACGATATCCCCCCCGACTTAAAAGCCCAACTAGTGAGTGAAGCTGAGCTGCCCGATCAGGGAAATTTTTCCCAGGCAACGGCCTAATCGTTCACAAAAAAACTATTCGGTTAACAGACTGAAGTTTTAAGTGCAGTTTTTTCCTCGACACAGGCTACACTAAAAGCGCCTTACTAGCGCTTTTTGTAACCGAGGGGTCTATGCATCTTCCAACCAAACAGTCTGACCTTATGTCTGAACTTGCCGCCAAATTGCGCGGATTGACCGAGCTATTGTGCACGCAAGTGGCGCCAGCCGATGAACCTTTTACCATCGCGGCCACCAGTGATATTTTTGCTGATATTCCACCGACTCGCGCACTGTTAGTTGTAGAAGGACAAGTCGACTATTATCTGCACAATAAATTAGTTATGCATTTTGAAGAGGGCGACTTACTTGGCCTGCCGCGTTCACTCAATCTCCCCCAAGGGCAGTTCAGCTGCAGCGACCCAGTAACACTGCAAGCCTATGAGCGCGATGCGTTGGTCGAACAAGCCAATAGCGACCTCAAATCCCAACGCAACTGGGCCTATCTTCTGCTTTGCAGCATCAGCTATTACGAGCAAGCGCTTACCCAAGAGCTGCGTACCGAATTCCAACCCTCCGCAGGTTTTCTGCATTTTCGCGCGAGCGAAACCATCATCAATCAGGGTGATATCGCCGACCGGGTTTACACCTTGTTAGAAGGCTCTGCGGACGCGGTTTGCGATGGCGTCAAAGTAGGCGAGATTCACGCCAATGAAATCTTCGGCGCACTCGCGGTTTTTACCCGCCAACCACGTATCGCCTCGGTGATCGCCAGCAGCGATTGCACCGTGTTAGCCGTGCGCAAAGAAGAGTTCATCACCCTGATTGAACATCAACCGCAAATTTGCATGGGCCTTATTGAAGAGATGGCAGCCAAAATCAACCACCTCAATAACCAGCTATTACAACTGAAAGCCCCCCAACACAAATGAGAATATTTCTCACAAAAGCTTGACCACACAAATGAGAACGATTATTGTTAACTTGCTGCTGCACAACTTCTCCTGTACAGCGGCTGAGAGGATGCAATGTCGCCCTGCAAGTCGATTAGTGTTTCTTCTCACCCCTAGGGTCTTTCCTCTACGAAAGTCTCTCGGCTAACACGGTTGCTTGGGCCGCCCTAGTGGCGGCCATTTTTCCTTTCTTAACACCCCCGGCAATTGAAATTGTTTCCCTCCGCACACATATCCTCTCGCGACGCTGCATATAACGCAGTGCATCTATCAACTCTTCGGGAGATATTATCGTGTTACGCATAGGCTTGTTTTTGTTAACTAACATCGCAGTGATGGTGGTGGCAGGTGTTGTGCTGAGCTTGCTCGGTGTGGGCAACTATCGCACCGCTGGCGGTTTGGATTTATCAAGCATGCTAGTGTTCTGTGCCGTCTTTGGTTTTGTCGGCTCGTTTATTTCCCTGTTTATATCCAAGTGGATGGCCAAGCGCAGCATGGGGGTTCAGCTGATCGAACAGCCACGCAACGCCGATGAACAATGGCTGGTCGATACCGTTGTGGAACTCTCCCAAAAAGCGGGTATTAAGACTCCCGAGATCGGCGTGTTCCCAGCGCAGGAATCCAATGCATTTGCCACCGGCTGGAACCGCAATGATGCGCTGGTCGCGGTAAGTCTTGGCTTGTTGCAACGCTTTGAACGCGATGAAGTAAAAGCCGTTCTGGCACATGAAATTGGCCACGTAGCCAATGGCGATATGATCACCCTGAGCCTGATTCAAGGTGTAGTGAATACCTTTGTGATGTTCTTTGCGCGCATCATCGGCGACTTTGTGGACCGCGTTTTACTCAAGAACGAAAGTGGTCGTGGCTTTGGTTTTATGATCGCCACCATGGTAGCGGAAGTGGTGCTGGGCTTTTTGGCCTCCATGATTGTCGCCGCCTTCTCGCGTTATCGCGAATTCCGCGCCGACCACGCCGGCGCAACACTGGCGGATCGCGGCGCCATGATCCGCGCCTTGCAGCGTTTGCAAGCGGAAATGAACGCAGGCGTAGAAAGCCCGCTGCCGAGCACTATGCGCGCCTTTGGTATCAGCGGTGGTATGCGCAACCTGTTTGCCAGCCATCCACCATTGGAAGCACGTATCCAAGCTCTGCGTGACGCGGCTTAACCCTCAAGGAGACTAGATATGGGAATCTGGCGCTGGTTCATCATCAACCTGTTAGCGGGGCTGACACTTGTGACTGGCGCTAGCGCCAAGGCATTCTCTACCGATGACGAACGTAACAGTATGGATGTGTTTGAAGCCGCGCGCCCAAGCGTGGTGTTTGTCACTAATCAACAACTTGCACGCGACCCCTACTCATTTGATCTGGTGTCTGTACCGCGCGGTTCAGGCACTGGTTTTGTCTGGAATGACAAGGGCTACATAGTGACTAACTACCATGTAGTTGAAGGCGCACGGCAGATTACCATCACCCTGCAGGATCAATCCAATTGGCCAGCGGAAGTGGTGGGTTTGGCGCCGGAGCGGGACCTTGCGGTGCTTAAAATCGATGGCAAAAAAGCCAAACTCAACGCACTGCCATTGGGTGACTCCGGCGACTTGCGCGTGGGCCGCAAAGTGTTGGCGATTGGCAATCCATTTGGGCTGGATGCAACGCTCACCACAGGTGTTGTAAGTGCCTTGGGGCGCGAAATCACCTCCCCCAATCAACGCAAAATTACCAACGTGATCCAAACCGATGCCGCCATCAACCCCGGTAACTCCGGCGGCCCTTTGCTCAACTCAGAGGGAAAACTGATTGGTGTCAACACCATGATTTACAGCCCAAGCGGGGCCAGTGCCGGTATTGGTTTTGCGATTCCAGTGAATACAGTCAAAGAAGTGGTGCCCGAGCTCATCAAACACGGGCGCTTGGTCCGTCCGGTATTAGGTATTGCAGTTGCGCCAGACCACTGGGCACAGCAGATCGGGATTCAAGGCGTACCTATATTGCGCGTGGAGCCGAATTCACCGGCGGCAGCGGCTGGGCTGGAAGGAGCCAAACGCAATAGCTGGGGGCAAATCACCTTGGGCGATGTGATAGTCGCTATTGAAGACTACCCCACCACCAATGACGACCAGCTACTCAGCGCGCTGGAGCACTACAAACCGGGCAACAAGGTCAATGTTAGTGTCGTGCGCGATGGCAAATTGCTTATCCGCAGCCTTCGTTTGGCAGCCCCCAAGTGACCGCCAACTTACCGGATAAGACCCGCCTTTGCTCCCTTGCCGATATTCCGGAAGGGGGCAGCAAGGGTTTTAACTACGACGGGCGCAAGCTATTTGCCGTCAAACAGCGGGGTAAAATTTACCTCTACCAAAATAGCTGCCCTCATCTTGGCATCCCCCTCGAATGGGTTGATGATCAGTTTCTCGACAGCAGCGGCAGCATGATTCAATGCGCCAATCACGGCGCCCTGTTTGTAATTGAAACCGGTAAGTGTGTCGCAGGCCCGTGCAATGGCCGCGCATTAACCCCGCTAAATTTCCATATTGATGATGGCAATATAGTCATCTCAAACTAGTAAATTTGCGTAAACCAGATCGAGTTACTAACCACTGACTAGTAGAGTCGCAGCCCACTAGTACACCAGATCACATCCGGAGATACAGTTCATGCAGAATTTCACTTTTTCCAACCCAACCAAAATTGTCTTTGGCGAGGGTCAAATCAAAGAGATAGCCAATCTTATCCCAGCCAACGCACGAATCTTGCTGACCTATGGCGGCGGCTCAATCAAAAAAAATGGCGTCTATGATCAGGTAGTCAAAGCACTGGAAGGCAAAACCTGGTTTGAGTTCAGCGGTATCGAACCTAACCCCCACTACGAAACCTTGATGAAAGCGGTAGAAGTCGTCAAAAAAGAGCAAGTCGATTTCCTGTTAGCAGTCGGTGGAGGCAGCGTTATTGACGGCACCAAACTGATAGCGGCAGCGGTAAACTTCGAAGACGAGCCTTGGGATATACTCGCCAAACATCAGCCATTTAACTCCGCGCTACCCATTGGCTGTGTGCTGACATTGCCCGCAACAGGCACTGAGAGCAATGGCAACTCAGTTATCACCAAAGCAGCAACTCAGGAAAAACTCCCTTTTGGCAGCCCGCTTATTTATCCCCAATTTGCCATTCTCGACCCTACCACAACCTATAGTTTGCCGCCGCGCCAAATAGCCAATGGTGCGGTCGATGCTTTTGTCCACATCATGGAACAGTATCTAACCTATCCCGTCGATGCCAAAGTACAGGATCGGTTTGCCGAAGGCTTGTTGATGACCCTCATCGAAGAAGGCCCACGCTCACTCAAAGAGCCAACCAATTACGCAGTGCGCGCCAATGTGATGTGGGCAGCGACTATGGCCTTAAACGGTTTGATCGGTGTTGGTGTACCGCAGGATTGGGCAACTCATATGATTGGCCACGAGCTAACTGCGATGCACGGGCTTGATCACGCGCAAACTCTCGCCGTTGTTTTACCGGCGTTGATGCAGCACCAGCGCGATAAAAAGCGCGCAAAAATACTGCAATATGGTCGCCGCGTGTGGAATTTGAATCACTCCGATGAAGATGCGCTGATCGATGCCACCATCGCCGCAACCAAAAACTTCTTTGAACAAATGGGCACCCCGACCAGCCTTAGCGGTTATGGTGTTGGACGCGAGTCGATCCCCAAACTGGTCGATATGCTGATTAAGCACGACTTGCTAGCGCTGGGTGAACATGGAGCCATCACCCCTGAAGCATCGCGTGAGATTTTGGAGCTCGCGGCTTAAACGAGCCTTGCTAGGAACTATCGCACATAAAAAGCCCCCGTCGTTAACACCGCCGGGGGCCTTTTATGTCGGATCAATTTTCGCATTTAACCAAACTTGGTCAATGCAGATTGCAACTCCCCAAAAGCAACCTGAAGATGCTGGATCATTTGCCGATTCCGGTTGACTATGTCTGCTGCTTGAACACTTAAATTATTAAGATCACTAGTTTGACGAGTGATTGATGCAGAGGTCTGGGTTTGCTCCTCGGTCGCTGTGGCAATTTGCTGACTGATGTTATTAATTTCAGCAATCGCCGTTGCTATACGTTCAAACACCTGCTCTACCGATTGTGAGTTAGCTACATTTTCCATTACCCGCGCGCGACTCTGACTCATCGCCTGTACAGAATTGGCCGAACCGGACACCAAACGGCCTACGATTACTTTGATATTTTCGGTTGAAACCTGAGTGCGCCGCGCCAAGGCTCTTACTTCATCGGCAACTACCGCGAAGCCTCGCCCTTGCTCACCAGCACGAGCAGCCTCTATTGCCGCATTGAGCGCCAATAGATTGGTTTGCTCTGCAATGCCTTGAATTTCGGAAAGAGTCGTGGTCACTGCTTCGCAATCCTTGGAAAGGCTATCAATAGCCTCCGCTGTATCACCAAGAATACGCGATAAATCCGCTATTCCTTCGCGCGAAGTTTTAACTGCAGCCTTACCTTCAATTTGAGCATTAACAGCATCCTCTGCCAGTTCCGCCGCACGTTGAACTTGCGTTGCCACTTCCACAAATGAACCATGCATATTATCGGTGGCAACTTGAATAACATCGCTGGCATTGTGCGACTGGTTGGCAATTTTAACTAGACTCTCAGTATTACCAGCCAATTCACCAAGATTTTGATCTGCCTGATTACGAGCGGTAATGGCCAATTTAATAGTGCTGGAAATACTATCCAACAACCAATTAAGTTGATCCAGAATCGCATTGTTACGCACGCTGGCTCGCACACTTAAATCAACCTGACGCTCATTCACAATCATATTTTTAGTAACGCCCACCAGCTCCTGAGCCACTACCAACAGACGACTCACCAGTTTCACTAGCACCACCAACACCGCGGTTTCGATCACCACATAAAACGCGTGCATAGCGACAATACCCCAAGAGTGCATGTGCTCTGGAAAGAGGTAGATATTCATCCCCGCCATTTGCATCATATGTATTGCCACATGTAATACTGCAGCAGCAACTGCGGCAAATATAAGCGGACGCCAATCCAAATAAGTAAACAAGGTTGCAATTAGTACGAAGTAGCCAAAGTGTGCCTCAATCATACCTTTCAGCTGGTGTACGTGGAGGGAGATAAACAACATGTAAACGACAGCAATTACGCAGGGAGTGAGGCGGGCGTGTTTAAGCACTGTAATGGCAAACCAGTTGATGCCAGTAAACAAACCGCCAACTATTATCGCTAATATCCAGGTGTCATGAGCCCAAGCGTAAAAGAGCGATAGCGCCCAAGCTCCGAAAGTAACCCACAGCATTATGCGATCGATGTACAGACGATAATTAATAACGAAGTCTATTAAGCCATCGCGACTGATAGCTTGGGAGGGAGAGTAGCTGTACACAGGGACGCCTTTATATAAATAGTTATTCGTGTATACGAAGTCTAGTTACAAAAGGATCCGCCCGTTGACTATTTACTACTCGATTTATTGGCGCAAAATCTTATTCACAATCGAGGTGGTGGAACAATTATCGTAAAAGCTCAACACCTTTACCGAGCCGTTATAAGCTTTGACGATTTGACTGCCAACTACCTGATCTTCGGTGTAATCACCGCCCTTAACCAATACGTCTGGCTTAACCCTGCGAAGCAGACGCTCGGGGGTATCCTCATCAAACGGCACGACCCAATCTACCGCTTCCAACCCGGCAAGCACGGCCATACGGCGATCCAGCGGGTTGATCGGGCGACCAGAACCTTTAAGACGACGAATGGAGGCATCGGAATTTACCGCCAGCACCAGCCGATCGCCCTGTTTGCGCGCCTCTTCTAAATAACCAACATGACCGGCGTGGATGATATCGAAGCAACCGTTAGTGAAAACAATCTTTTCACCGCTGGCCCGTGCATCTTCCAGTGCCAACAACAGCTGCTCTTCCGTTACCACTCCGCGCTCGGCGCCCTGTTCAGCAATAATCGCACGGCGCAGCTCGGGTGCACTCACCGTCGCAGTACCCATCTTGCCAACCACTATGCCTGCTGCCAAATTGGCCAGCGCTGTGGCTTCCGGCAAGGATTGCCCAGAAGCAATCACTGCCGCGAGAGTAGCTATCACTGTATCGCCAGCACCGGTGACATCAAATACTTCGCGTGCACGTGCAGGCAAATGCAGCTCCGGTTGATGGTGACGTAGAAGTGTCATGCCCTGCTCGCCACGGGTCACTAATAGCGCTTGCAGATCCAGCGCTTGCATCAGCTCCTCGCCTTTGCTGACCATATCCTGCTCACTGCTACACTTGCCAACTACCGCTTCGAATTCCTGAAAATTAGGAGTTAACAGGGTAGCGCCACGATAACGGGTGAAATCACTGCCCTTTGGGTCAACCAATACCGGAATACCGGCCTCACGCGCCATAGAGATTAGAGATTGGCAGTCAAGCAAGCTGCCCTTGGCATAATCCGACAAGACCAAGGCATCGGTACGATTAATCAGCCCTTTTACTTTTTCTACAAATTCGGAGCTATCGCCAGCGTCAAATTTTTCTTCAAAGTCCATGCGCAGCAGCTGTTGATGACGGCTAACTACACGCAGTTTAGTGATGGTTGGCTTGGTTCTGGAGATCTGGAAATTAGTATGGATTTTGGCTGCCCGTAAGCGGCTGTAGAGAATTTGACCGGCTTCGTCGTCGCCGACAACACCAATCAGCGAGACACCACAACCCAAGGCAGCCATATTGAGGGCAACGTTGCCCGCACCGCCGGGACGATCTTCGGTTTGATTAACGTTGACAACCGGCACCGGTGCTTCAGGTGATATACGGGAGCTTGCGCCATGCCAGTAGCGATCAAGCATCAAATCGCCTACTACCACTAGGTGAGCACGTTCAAAATAAGGCATTGTTAGATGCATAAGTAACTCCGATAGTTGTAATCCATTAAAACCACCCCTCCAATATAATCAATAATTGCCGTTACTTGCATATTAGACCTCCGGCTGCTCTGGCGGGAGCTCTTCTTCACTAAACTGCTTGGCGTGGAGCCTTGCGTAATGCCCATTTAGCGCCAGCAATTGCACATGAGTGCCCTGCTCGAGTATTTCACCATGATCCATCACAATAATACGATCGGCCTGCTCAATGGTAGATAATCGGTGCGCAACCACAAAAGTCGTACGGCCTTTCATAACCGTACTCAGCGCTGCCTGAATGTAATACTCAGACTCGTTATCGAGTGCCGAGGTAGCCTCATCCAAAATTAAAATCGGCGCATCTTTTAACAGTGCGCGAGCGATGGCCAAACGCTGACGCTGGCCGCCCGATAAACGCGCCCCTGCTTCACCAATTATCGTATTAAAACCCTCAGGTAATTGTTCGATAAACTCTGTGGCGTAAGCCGCATCAGCCGCGCGACGAATTTCATCGAGTGAACGCGACTGCAAACTACCGTAAGCAATATTGCCCGCAACCGTGTCGTTAAACAAGGTCACCTGCTGGTTCACCAGCGCCACCTGTTCACGCAAACAAGCCACGGTGTAGTCACTGACTGAGATGCCATCAATTAAAATATCGCCAGAGCTTAAATCATGAAAACGGTTAAGTAGCCCAACCAGCGTGGATTTACCGCTACCTGAGCGCCCCACCAGTGCCACGACCTCACCAGCACGCACATTTAAATTGATATTATTCAACGCGGGCACGGGCTGGCTGGCATAACAAAACGTTACATTTTTTAGTTCAACATCACCCTTAACACGCGCCACTTGATGCGTACCCTGATCGTTTTCGACCGGGGTGTCCAGTAAGGTAAACACGCTATCAGCCGCGGCTACGCCTTTTAGTATTGCAGGCGCCACTTCACCCAAACGGCGCATAGAAGGCAGCATCATTCCGGCTGCGGTCATATAGGCGACGAATCGCGCCGGATCGGCAATTTCCATAAAGCTCAGCGCGATAAAAATCAACGCCGCCATGGCAGCTGCAACAATTAATTGAATCAGCGGCGTATTCGCTGCGGCGGTCACCACAATTTTCATATTCTGTTGATAATTTTTTTTGCTGGCAGATTCGAAGCGCTGCTTTTCATATTCTTCACCGCCAAAACTGCGCATTACCCGCACACCATTAATCATCTCGCCAGTTACCTGGGTGATATCGCCCACTGAGTTCTGCACTTTGTTGCTCAGGCGACGCAGACGCTTGCCAACAATAGAAACTAGCAAGCCAATCACGGGAGCGATCAAAATAAAAATCATCGTCAACTTCCAATCCATTTGAATCAAAGTTGCGAATAAAAAAATCACCGTCAGACCTTCGCGCAACGAAATTTTTAACGCATCGGTTGCCGCCGACGTAACGCCATTAATATTGTAAGTGATCACTGAAATAAGATGACCGGAACTGCTTTTATCAAAATGTGCCGTCGGCAATTGCGTCATATGGTTGAACACTTGGGTGCGCAAATTGTGAATCACACTAAAAGCAATTTTGGATAAATAATAAGCCCCGAGAAAAGCGCCAATACTACGCAGCACCGTAATACCCATCACTTGCAAAGGCACCAGATAGCGATCTGCAGGATTGTTATCCGAAATCACGTGAATCAAGTTTTCCAAGGTGTGAACAAATAATTTATTGGACAGACCATAGAGCGCAAAACCAATAAACCCCACCACAAACAAAAACCAATAAGGCTTTACATAAGTCAGCAGGCGTTTATAGACGACCCAAGCCGACGTATCGCCAATGACAGTACTTTTTTTCTGATCGGAGCTCATAACTTATCCAGTGATAGATTTAGTTTTTGCAACTAGGGGAGTATTGGTCGCTGCACGTGGCATAAGTGCGGCCAATAACGCAGCGGGCACCCAATAGAGCAGCCACTTGGCATCTATCTCCCAAAATAAACTGCGCGAATCTACAAATAGGCACGCGCAGCCATAAACAAACCAAAGTACAAGCGGCGCCAATTGCGGATGGCGGCGCGCAGCCCGCAACAGCAGCAGCAAATGCACTGCAGCCAGACACAAGCCAATTGCACCCGTGCGATAAAAAATATCCAACCAAGCATTGTGGGCGTGATGATACTCGCCAGCAGAGGTCATAATGTCGGTAGCCTCGCCCATACCTATGCCCCACAAAAACAAACTGGGTTCGGCGCGCATTTGCGCAATCACATCAAGCCAGATTTGATCGCGAAATGAGGCGCCGCGCTCCAACAATAATTGATCGAGCGGAAAAAACAGAAATAACACAACTAAACCGAGCAGCGCCGCAACACACTGCACCAACAAAATTTTCCACGCGGGACGCAGCCAAAAAACACCGATTGCCAACACCGCTACCAAGGCCAACAAGGGCCCGCGGCTTTGCGATAAACCCAGCGCGGCCAGCGCCGGAATACAGGCGAGTGATATTCCAAGCGCACATTTGAAACAATCGATGCGCCAAGACAATAAAATTCCAACCAATGCCACCACACCGTAGACTTGCCCAACCAAGGTTGGTGCGCGCGCAATAGTAATTCCCTCCAATCGCGCTGCCAGCGGATGGCTCGCATAAAATACTGCAATATTTACCAGCGCGGTCGCGGCACCTAACCATAAAAACCATTGCAATAACTTATTCAAATCCGGCACTTTTTTGTGTAGCACCCAAGCAGAACCCAACAGCCAGGAAGCGAGAATAAAAAGTTGCAAGATTAAAAAACCTGCACCATCGCCCCACAGGCTAGTCATGCAACTCCATGTTGCATAAGCCAATGCAGACGCACTAAACCAACCGCCATATTGATGAAATTCTGGTTTACGCCAGGGCAATACAAGCACCATAGGTATAAAAAATGCGAGTGCGTAAATTGCTTCCAGCCCATCGCGCGAAGGCGACCATAAAAACGCCGCGATAAACACCCACAAGCCAGCAGATGACCAAGCCAACAACTTTTGTTCGCGCCACTCGCGCTGCAACAGTTTCATCAAAACATTAATTCCTTTGAGCAAACAACAGTGGATCATGGCCAAAATCGCGGCGATAGGTTGTGCAGGCACGCACGGCGATTTTGCCCAACCGAGTTTTTTGTTGTGTAAAAACAGTGCGCAGGTTTTGGGCAAAATAAATTTGCATAAAATAACAATAGTCGCGCTGAGAAAAACGTAAATTTAACGAGGAAAACAACAAACCACCCAAATCCTTTATCAGCCAACGCTCAGGTACCCGTGGCCGCAACTGGGCGCGATGCAGATCAACCAAATAGATTTCCGGCGTCTGCCCCTGGTCGGCGATAAATGTTGTTTTCAGCATAAAGTGGCACAGATAAAAATCGCGGTGATTAATACCTGCCGCATGCAGTTCACGCGCAATTCGTGCGAGACTGGTCAAAATGCGCCGTTTGGCCTTAATACCCACTGAATACTGTTCAAAAAAATGATCCAGCTGAATCACATCGGTCAATTCACGGGTCACGATAAATGACTGCTGGCGCGCCGGATTTTTACCGCGCACACCATAGGCAACAGGGATCAAGCTGGGAACATTCAGCGCACGCAATTTATTCAGCGCGTTCCACTCATTATTTGCCCCCAATACCGGCAAGCGTAATTGCAGCAGATTTTTAATTACTTCTGACCAACCCACGCCGCGATGCCATTTGCGATAGTAGCCCCGCCCATTTATTTCAAAACGCAGCGTCTGGCGATCTTTCATCTCACGAGCGATCGCTCCCTGCATGTTTTCCATCAAGAAAAATACATCTTGGCCTTTCCAGCTATCGATTAATTCATCGCGCAAGATCACAACCGGTGCTGCCGCGCCTTGTGCACACGAAGAACCTGCAACCAAATTCTTTTTGGCCACAGCTATTTTTTCCAGCGCCGCCACCGCAACCGCAGGGCGGGAAAAAACATCACTTGTTTGCGCAAAAGATTCTGCAGCGGCGCGCCAGACTTGTTTATTCACCGCAAGCGTTTCAGTCAGCTGTTGGGCAATGGCCAATGGCGACGCGGTAGATGGAATTAACCGTCCCATTTGTTGTTCGACAACATAAGGCGCATAACCGCAATGCTCGGAAGCCACTACCGGGCAGCCGCACAACATGGCCTCCAAAATGACATTCCCAGCCAACTCTTTGCGTGCAGGATGTAACAGCACATCGGCAGCATGCAACAAATCACCCACTGGGCTGCGCGGGCCGAGAAAAAATACCTGCTGCTCTATACCCGCCTGCACTGCCTGTTGGCGATAGGCGTGCGGATCATCTTTACCCACAATCACCAAAGCGATTTTATCGGTAGTCATTTGGGTTAATTCAGCAAAAGCATTAATGCTGATATCAACCCCTTTGGTTTTGTAACCAGAGCCTAAACACAGAATAATTTTAGTGTCGCGCGACAAACCCAATTCATGGCACAAGGCCGCGCGAGCGGCACTCGGATTAGCACACGCCAAGTGCGCCGCTGAAATTCCCGGTGGCAGTGTGTGAAAACGTTCGGGTTGGGTTGCGTGATAACGCGCAAACTGTTGTTGTTCGCTGGCGACCAGCGAAAGAATATGGGTTGTGCTGGACTCGGCAAACACTGCTCGCTCATAGGCGAGGTATAACCGCGCGCGCGGCGACAAACGATACAGCCAATTGCGCTCGCGGTAAGCCTTGTGCGCAAAACAACTGTCACCGGCAAAATACACATCCAGCCCCGGCATTTTGTTAAAGCCGACTAATAGATCATATTGCTCGCGCTGATATTGTTGTTGGAATGCAGTGACAAAATTTTTCACGCCGGCGACATTAAAAAAACCTGAGCTTTTTATTTCGATGACATCGATGCCGGAAATTTTTTCACCCTGCCAGTGACCGCAAAAAATGCTCACTTGATGGCCGCACTCAACCGCCGCTTGCGCAAGCGCCAGCATATCGCGCTGCAAACCGCCAAAGGGGAAATAGCGAAAAATAGCAAAAGCTAATTTCATTTAATATTTTCCACGGTGACTACCGTAGTTTGAGCAATAAGCGCGTTGAGCGCCGTTAATACGTGTTGCGGCATTAATTCACGCAGACATTTGTGATGCACCTTCGGGCATTCACGCTCAAAACACGGCGAGCATTCGATTTGATTGCTGATAATACTCACCTGCTGCGTCAGCGGCGGCGTATGTTCGGGCGAGGTAGAGCCGTAAATAACGGCAAGCGGTTTTTGCAGCGCCGCCGCTATATGCATTAAACCCGAATCATTGCTTAGTACCGCATCGGCGCAATCCATTAATTCAATCGCCTCGGCGAGACTGGTGCCACCGGCAAGGTTGTAACACTGCGCACGCTCTTCATCTAATAATAAATTGCGGATGGCGTCGGCCACCGGATGATCTTTTGCAGACCCCATTAACCACACCTGCCAACCGGCGCGAATTTTTTCATCCACCACTTCAGCAAAATAATGTTCTGGCCAACGCTTGGCGGGGCCGTATTCTGCTCCTGGGCAAAGTATCAACACCGGGCGCTGAAGCTGCAATGCAAACTTTGTTAATAATTGTGGCCGCTGGGTTTGATCTATTTTTAATTCTGGAAAAGGAAACTCTGTTAGGGGTGCTGCATTTTTTGGTAGCGCCAAGGCCGCATAACGTTGCACCATTAACGGATAACGTTTTTTATCCAGCACACGCACATCATTTAATAAACCGTAACGCAATTCGCCACGCCAGCCGGTGCGCAGTGGAATATCCGCAAAAAAAGGCACAAATGCCGATTTAAAAGAATTGGGTAAAACAATCGCCTGCTCATAACCATGGCCGGCGAGGGATTTCCCCAGTGCACGTCGCTCGCGCAAACCAAAAGTGCCGTGGCCGAGCGGCATATCAATCACATCATGAATTTCCGGCATGCACGCGAGTAATTGACGTGTCCAACCCGAGGCAAGCACATCGATGCGCACTTGCGGGTTGCGCAACTTGAGTAATTTAAACAAGGTTTGCGCCATCATCATATCGCCAATCCACGCGGGGCCAATCACCAAAATTTTTTGGATTTGTTTTAGCTCAGCAGGAAAGTCAATGTCAGTCATAGGCGAGAGTTCATTCAAAGTTGAACAATAACAGCAGCAGTATTAACGCAGAACCATTAGTAAAAAATACATAACACCAAAACGATAACGGAGCCATTCGGCTCCGTTATGGCGTACTTTATTTTGCAACCGGCGCCAACCAGTTGGTGTGCTCGGGCAATTCGCCGCGCACGGATTTGAAATACAAATCCTGCAACCGGGTAGTGATTGGACCGCGGCGACCTTCGCCAATAATACGGCCATCCAACTCGCGGATCGGCAATACTTCTGCCGCAGTACCAGTAAAGAATGCTTCGTCGGCGATGTACACTTCATCGCGGGTGATGCGTTTTTCTTTGATGGTATAACCGCAATCAGCCGCCAATTGGAAAATGGTGTTGCGGGTGATGCCATCGAGACAAGAAGTCAATTCCGGTGTGTAGATGATGCCATCGCGCACCAAGAAGAAATTTTCGCCGCTGCCTTCTGCTACATAACCTTCAGCGTCGAGCAACAGCGCTTCTTCGCAACCACTGTCTAACGCTTCTTGCAACGCCAACAATGAGTTGATGTAGTGACCGTTAGCCTTCGCTTTACACATGGAGATATTCACATGGTGGCGAGTGTAGCTGGAAGTGCGGATACGGATGCCCTGATCACGCGCTTCCGGCGACATGTACGACGGCCAGTGCCAGGCAGCAACCATCACATGTACTTTCAGATTGTCGGCGCGCAAGCCCATACCTTCGGAACCGTAAAACGCCATAGGGCGCAAATAGGCTTCGGCCAAACCGTTTTCACGCACCACCATTTTGTGCGCTTCGTTCACCACATCTTTAGTGACGGGCATTTTCATGCGCATGATGTGCGCTGAGCGGAACAGGCGATCAGTGTGTTCTTGCAGACGGAAAATACTAGTGCCCATAGTGTCGCTTTTATAAGCGCGCACGCCTTCAAAAACACCCATACCGTAATGCAGTGTGTGGGTTAAGACGTGAACCTTGGCATCGCGCCAGGGAATGAGTTCACCATCAAGCCATATAACGCCGTCGCGATCGGCAAAAGACATAGCAACTCCAAATTCTTTGTTAAGATTTCTGTGTAAAAAAGTCTGTGTTGGGAATTGTCAGGCTCAGCCTCAGCCGTGCACTGCATTCTATTCGGGGCGATCTATCAGTCGTGATCGATTAGCTGCTGCCACAAAGCGGTGACTTGCGCGCGCTCGCTCAGGAAGTGATTGTCGCCTTCTAGTACCGCCTCTTGTCGCTGTAGCGCGAGGCGGTGCCCGGTGGATCGGTATGCTTTGTAAGCCGCGATCAGGTGGGCCACGGACTGGGCATCGAGTATGCCTGCCTCTTCCAGTGATCCGAGTATGCGAATGTTGTCCGTGTACCGGATGATCTCAGGCGCCTTAGCGGCCCAAGCCAAAGCCGCGTATTGAACCATAAATTCAATATCCACGATACCACCGGCATCCTGTTTCAAATTAAATAACGCGGGGGCTTTGGAGCTGTTTAGCGCATTTGCTTTGGATTTCCCCTCACTACCCAACTGCTCGCGCATTTTGCGGCGCATGTCGCTCACATCGGTACGCAGCTGATCCAAATCCCGCGACTGCGACAGAATCCGCTGGCGCACTGCTTCAAACAGCTCAGCCAAGCGCGCATCACCCGCCACCACTCGCGCCCGCACCAGCGCTTGGTGCTCCCAAGTCCAAGCTTCATTGGCTTGATATTTTTCAAACGCGGCGAGCGACGTCACCAGCAGCCCCGAGTTGCCGGACGGGCGCAACCGCATATCCACTTCGTAAAGCTTGCCCGAGGGCGTGTAGGTATTGAGCACATGGATAATGCGCTGACCGAGGCGGGTATAAAAGGTAATGTTGTCGATGGAGCGTTCGCCGTCGCTGCTGAGATTGGCATCGGTGTTGTGGATAAACACCAAATCCAGATCCGAACCATGCCCCAGCTCGATCCCGCCCAACTTGCCATAACCGACAATCACAAAATCCGGTGATGTATCCACCGAACCATCGGCACGTTTGGGGCGACCATGGCGCTCGACCATATGCTCCCAACTCAATTGCAGCACATGTTCTAGAACCACCTCGGCGATCCAGGTGAGGTAGTCGCTCACCTTCATCAGCGGCAGCGCCCCACTCACTTCACTCGCCGCCACCCGCAAAGCATGGGCCGAGCGAAAGTAGCGCAGCGCTTCCATATGACCTTCCAGATCGTCCCAATTCAAGCGCAGTACATCGCGGCGCAACTCATCGCGCAGCAAGTCTTTATCCGGCGGGGTATAAAGGCTCTCGGGCGTTAACAACTCATCGAGCAGCGCCGGGTATTGCGTCAGTTGGTCGGCGATCCAAGGGCTGGCGGCGCAAAGGCTGATGAGCTGCTGCACGGCGGTTGGGTTCTCCACCAACAGCACCAAATAAGCACTGCGGCGTGCAATCGCTTCAATCAGCGGCACTATGCGCGCAAATGTCTCGGCGATGGTCAGCGGCAACTTGCCGCGCTGCGCCTCGTGCACCAAGGCTTGCAGCAAGCGCGGAATAAACGCCTCAAGGCGCGTGCGGCTACTCGCCTGCATCGACAGAATCGTGCGGCTCTCGCGCAAATCGGCGAGGTTTTTTAGCAGTGCCGCCGCGCCTTCAATATCAAATACCTCCAGTGCGTTTATCGCGTCTTCACCCTGCAGGCTGCCCTCCCATAAACCCAACCAAAAATTCAGTACTTTTTGGTCGATGGAATCCTCTTCCTCGGGTGCGGCAATCACCGCTTTAAATTCGGCATTCACACACTGGCGATAACGGCTGAGCGTTTCAAAAAAACCATCCCAACTGTCAAAGCCCATCACCCAAGCCAAACGCAATTGCCCGACCGGATCAACTGGTAAGGATTGAGTTTGTTTATCCTGAAAGCCTTGAATCGCATGCTCGGTATTGCGCAAAAAAATATAGGCTTCAAGCAATGCCGAACCCGCGCCCGGCGGCAAATAATTTTCCTGCTCTAAAAATGGCAACAGCACCGGCACTTTGCGTTTGCGCAAACGCGCATCGCGCCCGCCGCGAATTAATTGAAATACCTGTACTACAAATTCCACTTCGCGGATGCCGCCTTCACCCAATTTCACATCCAGATTCATGCCCTTGCGCTGCACTTGCCGCGCAATTAAACCCTTCATTTCACGCAGCGATTCAATCGCACTGAAATCGATATATTGACGATAAGTAAATGGTTGCAACATTTTGCGCAGCAACTTGCGCGCGGCGATCTGCCCTTCACCACCCGCCATAGCCACTGTGCGCGCTTTAATCATTGCGTAGCGCTCCCACTCGCGCCCCTGGGTTTGGTAATAATCCTCCATGCCAACAAAACTCATCGCCAGCGCACCACTTTGCCCGTGGGGGCGCAAACGCATATCCACACGAAACACAAAACCATCGGCAGTGACCGTATCCAAACTCTTAATTAATTTTTGCCCGAGTTTGATAAAAAATTCCTGGTTACTAACCGCGCGGCTGGCGTGATTGGTTTCACCACTTTCGGGATAGGTAAAAATCAGATCTATATCCGACGAGACATTTAATTCCCCCGCGCCCAATTTCCCCATGCCCAACACCATAAACGGCTGCGCTGAATTTGACTCGCGCCCGATGGGTGTGCCGTAGATTTTTTCCAATGTGCGATAGTGAAACTCCGCCGCGAGCAAAATGGATTTATCCGCAAAACGCGACAGTTCCGCTGTAATCACCCGCATATCCGCAATACGATTCAAATCGCGCCAGATAATCCGAATCATCGCCATCTGCCGCTGGTGGCGCAGACATTTATCCAATTCCATATCGCTATTACACGCATTCACCGCTGCGGCAAATGCATCCAAATGCGCATCGGTTTGCACGTCAAACAATTCGCCAGACTGCATCAACTCAAGCAAATACTGCGGCCGCTGCGCCACGGTCTTGGCGATAAACTCACTCGCCACAAATGCGCAGGTCAATTGGCGGGAAAACTCATCGACAGAAACCGACTCTGGCAACAAGTCGCGCGGATGCGCCAAATGTTGGCTTTGAATAGCCGCCTCAAACTGATCCCAGTAGCGCTGGGCTTGGGCGTGTAACTCGGAGGGAATTGCGGAAAAATTCAACATAAACAGAAACTCGTCAACGCGGTATCAATAAGGGGAATACTAACAGCTCTGCAGCCACAACAAACCATACCAGCTATAACCTATTGCACACTTACCGGCAGCTGTTAGGCCCGGAGAAAAGATCAAAGTTAATTAAAGTCCAAGACAGGATATTACGCCATCGGCAATGCCAGCAGACATCGAATGTTGACCAGCGCACAGAGTAAATGACGGCTATGCCGCAAGCTGAATCTGTCACCACTGTTATTAAGGTTTTATTAAGTTGAGGCCTGACTACACTGGCTCATCCCCCGAAATGAGGGGCAAAACAGCAGGAGATTCACATGAACAGATCAATGGTTATAGGCACAATTTTAGGCGCAGGCGTTGCCACTGCTGGCGGCGCGATCGGCAGTTACCAATTATTAAAAGAACCGAATTACGCAGAAGTGGTCAGCAGTACCCCCATCACCAAACAAACCAAAATTCCACACCAAGAATGCCGCGACGAAACCATTGTGCGCCAAAAACCCGTGCAAGACCAAAATCGTATTGCCGGTAAAGTGATTGGCGCCGTTGTCGGTGGTGCTCTGGGCAATCAAGTCGGCGGCGGCAACGGCAAAAAAGTCGCAACCGTTGCAGGCGCAGTTGCCGGTGGCTATGCCGGTGACAAAGTGCAAGCCAACATGCAAAAAGGTGACACCTACACCACAGTTGAGCAACGCTGCAAAACAGTTTACGAAACCCGCGAAGATATTACCGGCTACAACGTGACCTATCGTTTCGATGAAAAAGAATCCACCGTAAAAATGTCATACGACCCAGGCTCACGCATCCCAGTACAAGATGGCCAATTAGTTCTTACGCAAAAGTCGGATTAAAATCGATTAGATTTTTATCGCAACGCACTCTCAGCAGAGGGTGCGTTTTTATAGATTAATTCCAGCACTCTTTCATATCTCTCCCTCGCCTCCCCTCTTACGCCACCTTTACTTATGCACCAATAATGGTACACTTGATCAAAAAAGGGACACTTTGACATCATGCCGCCATTACCATCGATTGCCAAATTCTTTAGAACCGAACTTGGAACAGAGCCGGTAAGAGACTGGTTGCGAAACCTGCCAAGGGATGATTGCAAAACCATAGGCGAAGACATTCGCACCGTTCAAATAGGTTGGCCTTTGGGTATGCCTTTGGTTCGCAAACTGGATAGCGAATTATGGGAAGTCCGCATCAACCTCACGAATAACATCGCGAGAGTTTTATTTACGATGCAAGGTGACACAATGATTCTGTTACACGGATTTATAAAAAAATCCCAAAAGACGCCAACCACTGAATTAGCAGTCGCTAAAAATCGACTCAAACTCATTAAAGGTAATTTATGAAAAAGTCAGTAAACTCTCATATCGGCAGCGACTTTGAAGATTTTCTCGCCGAAGAAAAAATGCTGGATGACGTTACCGCTATTGCCGTTAAGCGTGTGATTGCCTGGCAAATTCAAAGTGAAATGGAGTTGCAACATCTCACCAAAACCAGCATGGCAAAACGCATGAATACCAGCCGTTCATCACTGGATAGATTGCTAGATGAAAACGACACAAGCCTGACACTAACCACACTTGCCAGCGCCGCACAGGCGCTGGGCAAGCAAATTAAAATTGAATTAATTGGGACGGTTTAAGAAGTTAGGCGCGATAAAAGCTATAAAAACATAAGCAACGTTGCCGCAATCATCTTCCCACCTGCATCGAGTGCAAGCTCAATTTGAGTTTCGTCTTTTTTATAAATTCCCGCATCATCTTGGGCAAAATCAGCTTGTTCAAGATGGCGAGCAATCTCTTTCCCACTAGCAATACACTTAAGCTGCACCACTAGCGGCTTTGCACCATCGGCTGCGCTATAAATAAAAGTAGGTTCATTTTGGCAGAAAGTAGCAATGCTCGATATTTCTGTAGGATTTAGCAGCCAGTAATCGATGCTGAATTTTTTATATTCTCGATGCTCCGAGAATGAAGCCAATGCGCAATAACCAACAGCAAACAATAACAATACAATAACGATCAATATTCCTTTTGCTTTCACGTTACATCTCATCATCCACATCTTTTTTCCTTCCCGCCCTCGGATGCGCTTGATCATAAACTTTCGCAAGGTGTTGGAAATCGAGATGGGTGTAAACCTGAGTGGTTGAAATATTGGCGTGACCGAGGAGTTCTTGGACTAGGCGGAGGTCGCCGCTGGATTCAAGCATGTGGCTGGCGAAGGAGTGGCGGAGCATGTGGGGATGGACGGGGTTGTCCATGCCTTGTTTGATGCTGAGTTGTTGCATGCGCATTTGCACAGCGCGATGGCTGATGCGTTGGCCGCGCTGGGTGGTGAAGAGTGCTTGCTCATCATTTTGCGTGTAGAGCGTGCGCGCTTCCAACCAGTCTTTGAGTGCGCTGACGGCGTGAGAGCCAATAGGCAGTGTGCGGGTTTTGCGGCCTTTACCAGTGACGGTGAGCATGGCATCGCCCCAGTCGATATCGACGAGATCTAAACTCACCGCTTCGGCCAAACGCAAACCCGATGAATAAATTAATTCCACCAAAGCGCGGTCGCGTTTATTAATAAAATCATCGCCTTCCACTTGCACAAATTGCGCGGCTTGGTCGGCATCCAATACTTTAGGCAAGGGTTTGGGGGATTTGGGTGCGGTGATGCCGTCGGCAATATTGTTTTTAAGCCAGCCACGACGAATACAAAATTGAAAAAAACTGCGCAGCGATGACAGCCAGCGCTGCAAACTTTTCCCGCCTAACCCTTCGCGATGCAATTGTGCAACAGCCATGCGAATGTGATTCACGCCGAGCATATGCAATTCTTTAACGGATTTTTCAGCGCAAAAATGTTGGAATTTTTCCAAATCCCGCGCGTAGCTGGTTTGGGTATGCAGGGATAACTGCCGCTCGCTGCGAATATAAATATAAAACGCCGCGAGTTGTTCAGCGAAGGGCAAGGGAACAGCCGGTGGAGAAAGGTCGGTCATAAATCTCCGCTAAGCGCGCCCAGAAAGTATCAAGGGTTAACGCGGCAAATATTTCGGCAATAAACGGTTAAGCACTTCAGCAATATAACTCAAAAACAAAGTGCCCATGCTGGAGCGATAATAATGCGGGTCGCGATTACCCACACTGAGCAGACCAAACACGCTGCCGTGGATTAGCGGCACAGTTGCAACTGAGCCAATTTCGCTCGCGTGCTCGCCAAAAATAAATTTCATTTCTTTGGCACCCAGCGTGCCACAGACCGCGCGGCTATTTTTCAACAGTGTGCCCACCTGCTCTCGCGCTTCACCTATAGACACTATGCGCGCCTGACTGCTGGGGATTTTATCGGCATTGCCAATCAGAATCAGGCTGGTGTAATGAATATTAAAATCCTTATCGAAACTATAGTAGAGCGCATCGATAATATCGCCCATATCCTGCCCTTCAATCAGGCTCAGTACCAGGCGTTTACTTTTGTCGAATAATTTATCGTTGTCGCGTGCGTTGTCGAGCAATTTGCTCAGGCGATTGCGCATGTCGATATTGCGCTCGCGCAGAATCGACACCTGCCGCTCTACCAGCGACACCGCAGAACCCGATTCATGGGGCAAACTAATTTCGGCGAGAAGATCCTGGTGCTGTTCAAAAAAATCCGGATGCTCGCGCAAGTAGGCTTCGATTTGTTCCGGTTCCAATGGATCTGCAAGCGTGGGGATTTTTTCGTTCATAAGCTTATATTTTTATTTGTCCATGAAAGACGGTAACCGCAGGCCCCGTCATGATCACCGGCTGACCTTCACCCGGCCACTCTATGTGCAAACTGCCACCGGGCAGATTTACTTTCACTTTTGCGTCGAGCAAGCCGCGCAAACGGCCCGCAACCACTGCGCCGCAAGCGCCCGTGCCGCAGGCGAGAGTTTCGCCTACCCCGCGCTCAAATACACGCAAATTAATTTCATTGCGCGACACAATCTGCATAAAACCGGCATTCACACGCGCCGGAAAACGCGGGTGATTTTCAATTAAAGGACCGAGCTCGGCAACCGGAGCCGTTTTCACATCATCCACCACCAGTACACCGTGGGGATTGCCCATGGATACCGCAGAAATTGAGTAGCTGTTACCTGCCACCTCAAAAGGATAAGTCACTGCTTGTGCATCCGCGACAAAGGGAACCTGTGCCGGTTGCAAACGCGGCGCGCCCATATCGACACTGACTTGTTCATCTTGTTGCACACGCAACTCGATCAAACCGCCCGCGGTTTGCACTTTGATAATATTTTTGCCGGTGAGTTTACGCTCGCGCACAAATACCGCAAAACAACGCGCGCCATTGCCGCAGTTTTCTACTTCGCTGCCATCGCAATTAAAAATGCGATAGCGGAAATCCACATCGGGCGTATCGGGTGTTTCGACCAATAAAATTTGGTCGCAGCCCACACCAAAATTGCGGTCGGCAATGTAGCGGATTTTTTCCGGCGTTAAACGCACACTTTGGCTGACTCCGTCGATAACCACGAAGTCATTACCCAAACCGTGCATTTTGCTAAAACGTAAACGCATCTTTTTTCCTAGTGCCTCTCGCAACTTATTCCGGCAACAACATTTCGCCGCGAATCATATCTTCAAAGGTTTCGCGCGCGCGCGCCAAATGCATTTGATCACCATCAATCACCACTTCTGCAGCGCGGCCGCGAGTGTTG
The DNA here is from genome assembly GCF_057196725.1 of Cellvibrio sp. ATLC23. Lineage (NCBI taxonomy): Bacteria > Pseudomonadati > Pseudomonadota > Gammaproteobacteria > Cellvibrionales > Cellvibrionaceae > Cellvibrio > Cellvibrio sp. ATLC23. The sequence continues at coordinate 158,182 of NZ_JBXUOS010000007.1, forward strand.
TAGTTGGAACTCATGCTAAAACCATAGGCGCCAGTGGACATTACCGCCAGTAAATCGCCCGGTTCAATGGCCAGATCGCGGTCTTTACCAAGAAAATCGCCGGTTTCGCAAATCGGGCCGACCAGATCCCATTTTTTTGTTACACCTGCACGCGGTTTTACCGCGCGAATGTTTTGCCAAGCTTGATACAGCGATGGGCGAATATTGTCATTCATCGCCGCATCGATCACGGCGAAATTTTTATGCTCGGTGGGTTTTAAAAACATCACTTTGGTGAGCAACACACCCGAGTTTGCCGAAATGGAGCGGCCAGGTTCAAACATTAACGCTAATTTACGATCGCCCAATTTGGTTTTGATAGCGGCCATGTAATCGGCCACCGGCGGCGGTGTTTCATCGCGATAGGTCACGCCCAAACCGCCACCCAAATCAAGATGGGAAATATGAATGCCGCTGCTGGCCAATTCATCAACCAACAATAACAAGCGATCCAGCGCATCCAAAAATGGCGTGAGCTGGGTAAGCTGGGAACCGATGTGGCAATCCAGACCTTTAATTGCAAGGCTTGGCAATTGTGCTGCACGTGCGTACACCGCAGGTGCGCGCTCAATCGCGATACCGAATTTATTTTCTTTTAAACCGGTAGAAATATACGGGTGAGTATTAGCGTCCACATCCGGATTTACCCGCAGCGATACGTTCGCCACCTTGCCTTTTTCGGCGGCGATCTGCGCGAGCAATTCCAGTTCCGCTTCTGATTCAACGTTGAAACAGAAAATACCTACATCCAGTGCGCGCGCAATTTCATCGGCGCTTTTACCCACACCGGAAAACACAATGCGCGATGGTTGGCCACCAGCGAGCAATACCCGCTCTAATTCACCACCAGAGACAATATCGAAACCGGCACCGAGTTTGGCGAGCATATTTAATACGGCGAGATTGGAATTCGCTTTGATCGCGTAACAAATCATGCCGGGGTGTGCACCCAGCGCCTGCGCGTAGGATAAATACTGCTGGGTAAAGGCCGCGCGGCTATACACATAACAGGGAGTGCCAAAGCGCTCGGCGACGGCGCTCAGTGGAGTATCTTCAGCGTAGAGTTCGCCATTGCGTTCGGTGAAATGTTGCATAAGAAATCTCGATCAAAAAGCGGTAGGGCGGATTAGTAGGAATTAGTCAGCAAGATTCGCCGGCTCAACCTTAGGAGCAGGCTGGGTTTGCGGAGCAGGCGGTTGGGGATTGTCAGGCTTAGGCAAATAGAGCGCGCCCTTTTGGCCACAGGCGCCAAGGCTTAGGCAGAGCAACACCAATACAACTGCAATTTTCATAACCAGAGTCCGATGACACCCTGCAATCTTACAGGGTCAGGATAAAAGACGGGGAAGTATAACCCTGCAAATAGCCATCGTCACTCCCGCATCCGGGAGCAGATTAATTGAGAGGAAAAACAGACAGCAGAATTAATCCAATACCGCGCGCAACTCCTCCGCTGATACCAGCGTGCCATTGGCAATCAGGGCGAGCTTTTGAATCGCCGTTTTTAATTGCTCAACATCAGTCAGGGCTTCAGTTATCTCCAATAACTGCCAGGCTTCTTCGGTTAAATCGAATTCGGCGGTGAGTGCAAATTCGCGAATATAAAACTGCGCGAGATCGCGTAAATCGCCGTGACGTTGACGCAGTGTGGGCAGCGCCAGCTCCTGCGCATACTGCGCCAACCATTGAGCTTGCATGGGTGCAAGCAATGCATTCACACGGCTCAGGCTCATAATCAAACGCACGCTGTAAGCGCCATCGAATTGTGTATTGGCAGCCTTGAGCCAAAAATTACGCAGCGCTTGAAAACCTTCTGCCGACAAACCATCGATATTGCGCAGAAATAAAGTGCCGCCATTGGCGTAAGTATGCAGCGATTGCAGAATGCTTGCCGCTGCGCCCTCCTCCCATTCCTTGCAGTCAGATTCGATAAAAGGAGCAGTATCGGCGCGCGATAAACAATGCAGGCTGCGCGCCGCAATCACTTTGCCGCAACCTTTATCGGCGCGGATCAATACCGGCTTACTCCCTTTGGCCAATTGATCAATCCGTTGATCCAATTGACGCAATGCTTTGCTATTGCCGATCCAGTAACTCTGGTCGCCATAAATATGGATCGCGCGGTAGCGAGTCTGATAGCGGCCAATGGTGCGGATAATTTCATCGGCCACCAGCGCCAGCTCTTTCGCCAGCCACTCGGATTTAGCATCTGCACCCGACGTAGCGACGCCCGACGTAGCGACGCCCGACGCAACCTGTGCAACCAAATACCCCAACCGCTGCGGCTGGCCTTGAGGTTGTTTGAAATTGAGCGACAAACTAAATGCCTTCGCGGCAACAAAATCCTCAAAGGGAGAATGATTCACCTCTTGGGTGGAGATAAAAAACTCTTCCACTCGCCCAGCGGCGGCCAGCTGCAAATCCTGCACATCATTCACCAGCAATAAATGGCGATAGCCCTGATGCGTGACGCAGCGCAAAGTGATCGCCATATAAGCAAGCCCCAAGCGCTCAGCCGCAGCGCGCAGGATGATTTTATTGAGCGTAATAAAACTTTTGTTGACCGGCACCCACTTGGCCGTAGCGGACTGGTTGAACTTGTGGATAGCGCGGGCGACCGGTTTGTGGTTCTTGGTAGCTTGAAAGAGGGCAATCATGGCGATAGTCTCTTGATTCATGCAGACAATAGGTGGGAAAACTTGGGCATCTTGTGGCAATCTATAGCCTTTATAAGAAATTGCCTATTACAGGCCATTACACACAATCTCGGCGCGCGGGTAGCATTCACACAAAGGAGCTAAAGAATTGGCACCGCTGCGCTCTGAAGACGCTTACTTTTTACGCGGAAAAACTATGGCTTATTTGCTGGATGTCGCTGCAGAGAACTACTTTCCCCTCGCACCCCATCACACGTTTGGCAGACTCGCCGCAAGCGTGGATACACACATCAACAAACCCTACGTATCAAAACTACACGCGGCGGTTGAATGGACCGGCAGCCATTGGCGCCTGAAAAATCTCGGTCTCAACGGCACTTGGGTCAATGGCGACAACCTCAATCAGGGCGATACCCGCGACTTGAGCTTGCAGGATGAAATTCATTTCGCCGAGCAGACCGACCCGGGTTTTAAGGTGATCAATCTGGCACCGCCCGCCGATATGCTCTGGCCGCTGGATAGCAGCCCCGCAGACGTTGAACCGATTTATCTCTCGCGCTACCACCTGCTGCCCGACGCCGAACAGCCGGAACTAGCCCTTTTCTACAACGAGCGCGCCCAGCAATGGCACTGCGAGGCACTGCACCAGCAGAGCGAACACGAGCAGCCGGAACTTAACGATGGCGACCTGGTGCAATTCAACAATAGCCACTGGCAATTTGTGCGCGCACAGATTTACGGCCCGACCGAAGCAAAATCTTCCCGCCACATCAATGATTACGAATTTATTTTTAATATGAGCTTGGATGAAGAAACCACCCAGCTCGAATTGCATCACCAGCAGACGCTGGATTTGGCAGTGCGCACTCACCACTATTTGTTACTGCAACTCGCCCGCCACCGCGCGGAAGATGCCGAGCGCGGCTTGGATAGCAAAAGCCAGGGCTGGGTTTATGCCGACCAACTCGCCGCTGAACTGGGCGTGGATGGCACCCATATGAATATCCAGATTTTCCGCGCACGCAAACAACTCGCCGACAGCCTGCCCGATGCCGAAGGTCAGCAGTGCCTGCTGGAGCGGCGCGGCGGTAAAATTCGTTTTGGCTGCGAAAAATTCAAAATCTACCGTGGCAACAAACTCACCCTCGTCTCGCCACCTAAAAGCCGTTGAATGCTAAATGAATAATTCCCTCCCCCCATCAACCAACGCAGCACCGGCTGAATTGATTCAGCTCGGGCACTACGAGCTGCACGATTGTATTGGGCGCGGCGGCATGGGTTTGGTGTATCGCGCGCGCGACACGCGGCTGGATCGCCAAGTGGCGATTAAATGTTTGCGCACCGAATTATTTGAACACCACTACGTCGAGCGATTTAAACGCGAAGCGCTGCTGCTGGCGAAATTAAACCACCCGAATATTGTGCAGATTTACGATTTTATCGAAGCGCCCGACCAGCTCGCGCTGGTGATGGAATTGGTAGAGGGGCAAAATTTACAGCTGCACCTGCGTGAACATATTGTTCCCTTCGCGCAGCGCATGCGCTGGCTGACGGAAATCGCCCAAGGCCTCGCAGTTGCGCATGACGCGGGCATTATTCACCGCGATTTAAAAGCCGAAAATATTCTGATCAACCAGCGCAACGTCGCCAAGATTACCGATTTAGGCATCGCCAAATCGCAAGACTACAACGCCACCCTGACCGATCACGTCGCCGGTAGCTATTGCTCCATGTCACCCGAGCAGGCGATGGGCGAAGCCATCGATTTTAAAAGCGATTTATTTTCCTTCGGCATACTCGCCTACCAATTGCTGTGCGGTGCCCATCCGTTTGGCGACACCAACAATAAACTGCAATTAATGCAGCGGATTATTTCCCATCCGCCCATAGCGCCCAGTAAACACAACCCGAATTTGCCCGCCGAGATTAATGACTTGCTCGGCCAGCTACTCAGCAAAGACCCCGCCAAACGCCCGGACAATACCCACTGGGTCGCCGTGCAGTTTGAAGCGTTAAGCCACATACAGCTGCAAAACGAATTTGTCAGCGATGAGACACAGGCGCTGATTCCCAATGGCAGTGCGGCGAATCAATCGAATGTGAAACATACCGGGATTAATCGCGCCGTAAAAACGCAAGATCACCCCACCTTTGAAACGCGCTTTGTTGCGGTTAATACAGCACCGAAAAAATCGCGTTGGCTGTCGATTAAGAATTATGTGGCTGACAATAAAATCAGCGTGGGGTTTGGCTTATTCAGTGTATTGATTCTTGCAGCGGTGGCGGTGTGGCAATTACAGCTATTTAAAACCAGCAATGACATTGCAACAAATCAGCAGGAAGAAACAGAACCCTATTCGCAAGCGCGTGAACTTAAGAAGGCATTGGAAGCGCTCAAATTCTTCGACCGGCAGGGCAATTTGGAAGCAGCCGAAAAAAGCTTTAACAGGATTCTCTCGCATACACCTAATAACGCTGCCGCGGTGGCAGGTCTATCATTGGTATACAGTTACCGATATGTCGGGGACTATGAAGATCCTATTTGGATGCAAAAAGCGGATGCGAGTGCACAGCAGGCATTGCAACTAAATGCCCAGCTTGCACTGGTGCATGTTGCATTGGGACATGTATCGACGATCAAAGCCGAATACGAAAAAGCCTTCACCTCGTTTGAGAAAGCACTCGCACTTGAGCCGACCAATATTTTTGCATGGCGCGGTAGAGTTACCACACTGCGCTTGGCACAACGTTACGACGAAGCAATTCAATTTTCACAACAGGGCTTAAGGCAGTTTCCTCAAGAGCGTTTCTTTGCCGACGAACTAGGTAACATCTACTCGGAGCAAAGTGACTATACAAACGCTGAAGACGCTTATCGATTAAGCATTCAACTACAGCCTGATGCCGTTGCAGCCTATGCCGGTCTCAGCTTTGCTTTGGAACGTCAAAGCCGTACTGATGAGGCCATGCAGGTGCTACAACAAGGCCTACAGATACGCTCTAGTGCGATCCTACTCGGCAATTTAGGAGCAACTTTGTTTATTCGCGGTGATTATGTGGACGCTGCTGCTACGTTTGAGGCAGCAGTATCACCCACTAAAGGCAATCCAAATAGCCATCTCGCGTGGGCGAATTTGGCAGATACTTTACTTTGGATTCCAGGACGCGAAGCTGAAGCGAAACAAGCCTATCGTAAAGCACGCGATTTACTAACGCCTCTGTTAGAACGCAGAAAGGACGATGCAACACTTGTGTCCCGCATGGGATTGTACTCAGCACGGCTAGGCGATCGCACACGAGCCGAGCCGCTGTTAGCACGTGTAATGGCACTTGCGCCAAAAAGTGCTAGTGTTCATTTTCGTGCGGGTTTGGCTTATGAGTTATTAGGTGAGCGTGAAGCGGCTATAACAGCACTCACCAAAGCGGTAGAACTTGGTTACCCGCTGAAGTTAATTCAAGCAGAACCCGACCTTTTAGAGCTGCGCCGCGCAAGCGGTGATTTTTAAACTGTTAACAAAAGGATTCAACATGCCAACAAAGCCAACAAAGCCAACAAAGCCAACAAAGCCCAAAAATACCAAATATACATTCACGCTTTTGTTTCCCGAGAAGATAAAAGCTAGCCAAGTCACTAAAGTGGATTTTCAGGTAACAGGCACGCCCGCAATTAAGCCGCCGTTACCGCAAAATAAAATGCCCGAAACTTTTTTGGTAGGTGACACGCTTACGTTTACCTACCAAAAGGCTAACCCTGATGTCACCATTAAAAGTAGTCTGCTTACCCAATATAACGTTGACACATCAGAAAAAGAGACCGACGAGGACTTTATCGATCAATTTGATAAGCCTATTACGATTACCGAAGCATTTAAAGGCACTTGGATATTCCATTTATTAGGGTTGTATAAGTACAAAGGTAAACGCGCCGCTTACTACCTTGACCCTGAATTTACCAGCCACTAATTGACTTTGGCGATTAGGCCATATAGGAACGCACTCGCTCATTCAGGAGTGCACTGCAACCTTTCCCATCAAATTCGTTGATTTCACTTCCGCTTTTTTACACACCTGCTCAATCAAATCACAAGCATCTACAATCGCACTACTGTTACTAACATCCACAGAATAGTGCCGCAGTGCTTTAGAACTTTTAGCTTTCTGCAACATATTGCCAAGCATAGGAGCGACCTGCTCTGCCTTAAATTTCTCCGGCATTACATAAGTCCCCAAACCTAATTGATAAATACGGTCGGCATTATCCGGTTGGTCGTATTTGATGGGGCGAATCAACTGCGGAATTCCCGCTTTAATTGCTTGCGCCGTGGTGCCCATACCGCCGTGATGGATAATCGCCAGGGATTTTGCCAAAGCGTATTCAAAATCGATGTAATCCAGATGCAAGCAAAGTGAAGAACCTTGCAAGAGTTCTGCGCCGCTCGCCCCACCGACAAATACGCCGGGCACTTGTAATTGCTCGCAAATTTTTCGCCCTTCGGTAAACAGCGACTCCACATCTTTTACGCCGGTGCCGGAGGTAAAAATCAGTGGCGCGCCTTGCTGTTCGATAAAAGCATCTAATTCAGCGCGGCTATTCATACTGGCGCGATTCTGCAATGGAAACCCCACCAGTTTTAAATTGGTTGGCCAATCCTTGGCGGGCATACCAAACCATTCGGGGAAGAAACCAATTTGCAACAACGCAGCGGATTCCGTTTGAAATGTCAGCGGGCAGCCCAAGCGTTTGCGCGTAGCCAAATAGGTTTGCGTGTGCTCCACTCTGAAAAATACCTTGAAGCGGGTTTTGCGATTGCGGCGCAACAAAAAGCGCACAATAAAGCGTGGAATACGTTTAGGGATTGCCCACTTCATCGGCGCTGGCGGGCTGTAGGCTGAAAATACAATGTTGGGTGATAACAGCATTTTTATAAAAGGAAGGCTGAATTTTTCTGCCGCTGCTGCTGCGCCGTTTTCTTCGCCGAGCGCCAGAACCAATACTTGCTTTCCTGCCAAGCTTTTCACGTAGTTAAACGCGGGTTCAAACGCAGGGGCATGGTAGTGCTCAAAGTTATCGACGTGATTTCTGGATTCCCAAGCCGTAACGCTATTACCTTTATGGTATTGCTCAATGGTGCCGACTGAAATGAATTCCAGCCCCGCTGCAACAATTCTGGGTTGAAAATAATCGTTGGATAAAAAGCTGACTTGGTAACCTCGCCGAAGCAATTCAATCCCCATCGCGACCATTGGGTCAATATCGCCACCGGTTCCCAGCGCATAAATCACAAACTGTTGCATATTAGTTTCCGGCCACAGCCGCTGGCTGCTGGCGATACTCCGACGGCGTTTTGCCTACCAGTTTTTTAAAAAATGTATTGAATACCGATTTGCTGTTAAAGCCGACTTCCAGATAAATATCGGTAATGGTTTTGTCTTTGTTGGCTGGGTCGATTAGGCGCTTTTGTGCCTCTTCAATACGGTAACCATTAACAAATTCGTAGAAATTTAAATTGAAGTGGCGGTTGATAATCATCGACAAATCTTTTGCCGGAATCGCAAGGGTATCGGCGAGCATATCCAATGTTAATTCCGGGTTGAGATAGGTTTGTTGCGCGCGCATCAAGCCATCTATTTTTGCGGCATATTCCGGGTTGAGCAGTTTTTCCTGGGTGTTTTTCTTGGCGGGTTCTTTGGTGTCTTTTTGTTTTACCGCTTCAAAATTGCTGAAATAGCGCATGCTGGTAAAGACCAGAGTACACACCAATACAAACAGCGCGTAATAACCGCTCAAACCTATGTACTCGATGGGGTTGCCGTCAGGATCGGGATGCAGAAAATCGTATTGCACAAATAGACCCGCTATTTTGGCGAGGGCGAGAAAGGCCTCCATGCTGGTAACGAGGGTAAAACCTACCACTAGAATTTTGAGCCAGAGAATATCGACCTTTTCGATATTGGAGTGGGTATTTTTGAGTATGTCTTTGTATTTATAAATCAACAGAAAGCCCGCTACACAGTAACCCACCCGCAGGCATTTGATCAGCACATCCATACCTATGTAGCCGGGGCTGTAGACAAACGTTTCGGTATTTATCCACTCCTGCCGCAGTGCGCCGGGGAAGCGATAAAACGCAAATACCATAAATAGCGCAAACAAGGCGAAGGGAATCAGGTGCAGATAATCTTTGGGGCGAAGGTGAAAATCGCGGAACACCAGTGACTTCACATAAAAGTAGAGCAGCACCGCATCCAGATAATAGGCGAAGGCGCCGACAAAATAGACCTGCGGCCAATGCGCGCGCACCTGCAGTTTAAATTCCGCCCCCCAGAGGATGAGTTCGTGCAGAGGAATCAGCGCGTGCGCCACTAAAAAGGCGGCGAGAAAGTAGTTGCTGATGTTTTTAGGCGGATTGGTGGCGATGAGTAAAAGCGCAAAACAGCAACAGAGCATTGCGGTCATCAACAGGATGACATCGTGGAAGTTGAAAACTACCTGGTTCATGGTTTCTCCCCCAAAATTTCTTATTTTTTATGGCTGCGATCATGTGCCGCAGCCATTTGTTTCACGCCGGATACTATAGAAGATGAACCAAGCGGGCTAGCGGAAATACGCTGGAATGTATCGACGCACGCGAGCGGAGGTGACAAAGAAGTGCAGCTGGACTCCCGCGAGCGGGAGTGACGCCAAAGTAGGGAATCGTCATCCCCGCTTGCGGGGATCCATAGGTCTTAATCAAAAATCAAAACTGGATTCCCGCAAGCGGGAATGACGGAGTGCCAGTAGCAAGATTAACCTCATGCTATAAGGTCTAGTCATGGCCGCTTGGGTGAACCGGAGACCAGCGGAGCTAATCCAAAGGACTCAAAGGACTTCCGCAAGCTGGAGTGACGAAGAGGTGCAGCTGGACTCCCGCGAGCGGGAATGACGCCAAAGTAGGGAATCGTCATCTCCGCCTGCGGGGATCCATAGGTTTTTAATCAGTACGACCATCTTTCCCGCACTCGAACCCGTTCGCATTCATCTTTTTTAAGTACCACTTTTACTCTCGAACGACAGCCTTTAATGCACCGGCTTATTCTCACTGTCACGAAATCCAGCGCATAACAACAGGGAATGCCGTAACGCGGAATCAGGCTTTCGTACTCTGTGGCAAATAACAATAACTTTACAGGTACTCAACAATGAACAAATCAGCAATTGCGCTCTGCCTCGGCAGCGCATTATTCAGTCACTACAGCGCGAGCCAGGTTAATCCGCCCGCCACCCTACAGGCGGAAGCCTACAGTCATATGAACGGTGTGCAGCTGGAAAATACCAGCGATACCGGCGGCGGCCAGAATGTCGGTTGGATCGATGCCAACGACTGGATGGCCTACAGCAACAATCCCGTCAACATCGCCACCGGCGGCGCTTACGATATTGAGTATCGTATCGCCAGCCCTAGCGGCGGCGGTAATATCACCTTTGAAGAGGCCGGCGGAACTCCCGCTTATGGCAGCATCGCCATACCGGGCACTGGCGGTTGGCAAAACTGGACCACCATCAAACAGCGCGTGACCTTGAGCGCGGGTGTGCATCGTTTTGGCATCAAGGTAAATGCCGGCGGATTCAACCTCAACTGGTTCAGAATCGTCCCGGTGCAAACCCAAAGCTGGACGCCACTGCCCGCCATCAAACAAAACGGCCACCTCTGGGTGAACGCCAATACCAATCAGCGCGTGGACTTGCGCGGCACCAATCTGGGCAACTGGCTGATCCAGGAGTTTTGGATGATGGGCGGGCTTATGTCCACCAACAACGGCGGCATAAACGACCAATGCACACTCGAATCCACCCTCGCCCAACGCTTCGGCAATGGCGAAAAAGAACGCTTGATGAAAGTGTTCCGCAGCAACTTTATCACTGTGCGCGACTTCGACATGATGAAGGCCATGGGCATGAACGTGGTGCGCATCCCCTTCCTTTACAGTCTGATTGAAGACGAATACAACCCTTACAATCTGCGCCCCGATGCCTGGCAGTATTTGGATTGGGCGATCAATGAAGCCGAAAAACGCGGCATGTACACCATTCTCGATTTGCACGGCGCCGTCGGCGGCCAAGCGGCAGCATCCGAGCAGCACGACGGCTGTATAGGCGCAGCGCAACTTTGGACCAACGCCAACTACTGGGATCGCACTAAATGGCTGTGGGATATGATCGCCCAGCGCTACAACGGCCGCAGCGCTGTCGCCGCTTATGATTTGTTGAACGAGCCTTGGGGCACAGACGCGACCACTCTCGCCAATCGTTCTTATGAATTGTTCAACGTAGTGCGCGCGAAAGATGCCAATCACATCATCTTATTACCCGGCCACAATTCCGGCATCGACGCTTACGGAAACCCGAACAACGGCCGCACTAACGTCTCTACCTGGATGCACTTCTACCCTGGCTTGTGGGGCTGGAATAGTGCCTCCGAAGAGCCCACCTACCAAGCCAACGTGCATGCGAACTGGCTGCACTGCAATCAGAACGGTTTGGGCGAAAGCTGTGATTGGCGCAACAAAATCATCGGATTGCAAACACCTTTCTTAGTCGGCGAATTCCAACCCTGGACACTGCTCGGCAGCTACGGCGGCCAGATGACCCGTAAAACCTACGACATCTATAACAGCTACGGCTGGGCAGCCACCAACTGGGCGTGGAAAACCACCTCATCCACCGGCTCCAATGGCGATACCAGCGGCTGGAACTGGGGCATGGTCACCAACTCCAGCAATGGCGGCGGCATGAACGGGATAAATGTGAGCAATGCGAGCGCGGCGCAAATCGAAAACTGGTTTAAACAATTCAGCACCCAGCCCTTAGTGCGCAATGAAAGCATCGCCACCTGGATGAACTGGAAAGCCGAAGTGGGTCAGCGTATCGAAGCCGAAATGTTTAAAGATCACAGCGGCATCCGCATGGAAATCACAAACGATTCCGGCGGCGGTTTTAACGCAGGCAGCACCGATGACAACGACTGGATGAGCTACCCCATCAACATCCCCACCGGCGGTAATTACACCCTGCAAGTGCGCGTGGCATCGCCCTACTCGGGCGGCACTTTAGTACTCAGCCGCAACGGTTCGGATTTAGGTGTAGTGACCGTGCCCAATACAGGTGGCTGGCAAAACTGGCAGACGGTGAACATCACCGTGAACTTACAAGCAGGCCAGCAAGACCTAGCGATTTTTGTGCGCAAAGGCGGCTGGAATATCAACTGGTGGCAACTGACCAAACAATAAATTCCACCCAGTCTCAACGAGCTCTCCATAGCCTCATTACCAACCTCCGGTTTGTAATGGAGCCCTCCCTTGCCGATGCAGAAATGCATCGGCTTTTTTGTTTTCAGGTCACAAAAAATGGCTAGACTGAAACCAAAACCAACAACATAGCAATCTCGATCAGGCACAACGCTTAAAAAGCTCGCATGATGCTGGCACCTGAACAGAATGATTCCAAACACGAATGATTAAATGAGCAACGACCCGATCAATAGCTACGACAAACGTATAAACAAAGTGTGCGAATACATCGATCAGAACATCAACCAAGACTTAACGCTTGATGCACTGAGTGATGTAGCCGCGTTTTCAAAATACCATTTTCATCGGCTATTTTCGGTTTATACCGGCATGAGTGCGACTCGCTATATTCAGCTCGCCAGACTAAAGCGCGCCTCATACCGCTTGGCGTTTGAAAATGAAAAACGGGTTATTGATATAGCGCTGGAAGCGGGCTTTGAAAGCCCCGAAGCATTTGCGCGTGCCTTCAAACGCGCCTTTGATCAATCGCCATCTGAATTCAGGGCGAAACCCAATTGGCCAGAATGGCATTTGCGGTTTGAATTTCAGCCAAAGCCTTATGGAGACATCCCGATGAACGTCAATGTTATTCAATTTGAAACCACGAAAGTCGCGCTGCTGGAACATCTAGGCTCACCTGAAACAGTCTTGGCGACAGCAGGAAAATTTATTGCATGGCGCAAAGCCACCGGGCTATCACCCGTAAAAACCAGCAAGACCTTTGGCATTCCCTACAGCGATCCCAACACCACCGAACCGGAAAAATTTCGCTGGGATGTTTGCGGCACTATAGATAGCGATGTTCCCGCGAATGACTACGGTGTAAAAACCGGAGAAATTCCCGGCGGCAAATGCGCGGTGATTCGCCACAAAGGCAGCCATCGCAATCTGGACACCAGCATCTACACCTTCTTTCGCGAATGGCTCCCCAACAGCGGTGAAGAAATGCGGGACTACCCCTGCTTTTTTCATTACATCAACTTTATTCACGAAGTGGATGAGTGCGACCTGCTTACCGATATCTATTTCCCGCTGAAATAAGGTGTAATATCATCCCCCACACAAAACCGCATAGACTATGCGGTTTCCGTCACAGGAATGACCAAGCAGTTACAGCCCCAAGGAAAGGTGTTACGGATTTTGGATACACGCTCGGCTGCTATGGAATTATGGATATAAAGCACTACTTTTTCCCACCCCAATTCCCGCTTTAAAAACCAGCCGTATTCGCGCAACCAACAAATTCGCATTCAACTCCGTTAGAAATTTAAACACAATGTAGGTTGCTGGTGAGCTTGCGAACCGCAACAGCTTTAAGGACAGAAACGTGTCCAAAGCGGCCCTTCAATTGCGCTGCTCAAAGCTATATTGAAATGAGCGAGTGGAACACTTGGATAACTAATTGGCTATCGAATACAGTATTCCAAGACTGAATCAAAATTAAGGACAAGGGATCCTATGCATATAAGAAAGGTGGAGATTAAAAATTATCGCTGTTTTTCCGAGTTTGTTGTTCCTCACTTATCCAAGCTCACCTTAATCGTTGGAGAGAATGAATCGGGGAAATCGAGCTTTTTCTCGGCTCTTTCCCTGCCTTTGGGTGGGAATGATATTAGCTCTAATCAAAAGCGTCTTAAAGTTTCCGATATCCATACTCAATCAATAATTTCCTTCTATAAAGCCGTGATTGAGAAGAAATTGGATGACGAGTTAATTAGCTTGATACCCAAGGTCTCCGTCGAGATTGAGATAATTGACCCTAAAGATGAATACGAGGAAGCCCTGCTTCAGAAATGGCTTACCGCTGACATCAGCGGTAAGGTCTATGGGATTAGATATGACTTCAAGCCAAAAAATGATCAGGACTTACTTGCAGCAGTTAAGGAATTATTGAAAAACGCAACGAAAGTGGATGAGGCACGTTGGTTTACTTTTCCAGTAGAGCTTTTTGATTACCAAATTGTGTCAACAAACAATGAAAAGCAAATCGGCTTTAATGATCTGAGGCGTCTATCCATTAACAATATAGGCGCCGAGCGAGATGACTTTTCTGAAGGCAATACAATGAAGGCAAATAGCCTTCTTACAAGAATGCTAGTCAATACTTTAAAAACGCCTGAAAAAGCTGCCATTAATAACGCCTATACCGATTTTTTTAAAGCCATAGAGGATACAGAAACATTCAAGAAAATAATCAAGCTAGACCCGGAGTTCAAAAACTTCTCTTCTTATATTGATAATATTGAATGCATACCCAATTTGCCAAATTTGAAGAATATTTTGTCAAACATAACCCTGAAGACGGGAGAAGAATTTTTATATCAAAGAGGTTTAGGCGAGAGAAATCTGATCTATATCATTTTGCTTTTTGAGTTTTATAAAACTGATAAAGGCTATTTTAATTTATGCTGCATTGAGGAGCCGGAATCTCATCTGGGCGTCAACAATTTGCGACTAGTGACAGATTTTATCTATAAGAGCACTAAATCCGAAAATACCTTGCTACAAACTTTCGTAAGCTCGCACAACCCATCGGTCATCAACAAGCTAAACATATCAAACGTGATAGTGTTTTCTGGTAGCAAAGCGATCAGCTTGGAAAACAGTCCGTCCGAACTTAATGATTACCTTAGAAAGCGCCCGAATTTTGACATCCTTAAGCTTCTCTTCGCCGATAAAATTATTTTGGTTGAAGGCACGACTGAAGAAATGTTGATCAATTCATTTCTTATAAAAGAAGTGGACATGCTTAATACTATCGAAGTGATATCAGTCGGGCAAAAAGGCTTCCGTACGTTTCTCGATATATGGCTTCGTGTAAACAAAGGGAATCAAGAAAAGAAAATCGGGGTGATTCGGGATTTTGACGATCAGCCGAACCCGAAAATCGAACATGACAAATACGATACTGAGAACGATAACATCTGCGTGAGAACTACCATCAAATACACCCTTGAAAATGATTTGGTGGATACCGCAAATAATCGTCAAATCCTTGCGGAAATATATGGGCTTGATTCTTCCGCAACCGCTGTTGCGGTTGGCGACCATATGATTGCCAATAAGGCAGAGTCAATGCTCCGGCTTTGTGATGCAATGCTTCACAAAGAGAATCCGAAAGCAATTGAACTTCCTAAGCATATTCAAGAAGTAATAGACTTTATAAAATGATTGAAATTCAAGTAGCCGGAGCTGGTGCAGGGAAAACTTATGGTCTAGCAGAGGCAATTATCGGCTGCGTAGATAAAAACTCTCACAAAAAAATATATGCATTGACTTATACAAATGCTGCTAAGGAAAAGATTGAGCATGAAATAATTAAAAAAATAAAAGCCGTTCCAGACCAAGTAGAAATCGAGACGTTTCATACATTCCTGCTTAACGAAATAATTTATCCTTTCTCACCTTTTGTGCTTGGCGAGCAATATAACACCGCCTCAAATATGCACCTGAGTCCCAATTATAAAGCGACGCAGATAAAACGACTAAAAGCTGAAAAAATAATGCATGTTGAGGAAGTCTATTCTGCGGCTCGTCGCGTTGTAGATAAAACCTATAGCGGCAATAATACAAAAGAGAAGAAAGCAAGGGTTGACCGTATACTAAAAATATTTTCCGCCTGTATCGGGAAAATATTTCTCGATGAAGCTCAGGACTTGGATGAAATAGCTCTACGCGTATTTGAAATACTTGGCCTCGATGTGGTCGACATATACATGGTTGGCGATCCCAAGCAGGCTATAAAATATTCAGGTACGTTCACGGAGTTTATTAAGAAATACGAGGATACTCCAAATTCGCTTGTAAAAATTCATCCTCATAACAATGTGACCAGGCGGGTACCTACTGAAATTCTGAGCATATCAAATAAATTTTGCTATTCAGGACAAGAGCAAACAAGCATTAGCACAGAGACCGGATTTCTAAGATATATTGAATCAACCCACCATGAATTCGACACATTCATTGATCGGCATATTAATGGAGATAGTCTTGTTTGTATTGAAAGCAAAATAGGACCATATACCACCAAGAAAAACTCCCATCCAGACTTTAATCATGAAGTTAAAGAGCTTCTTAGAAGCAGCTGCTTGGACAAAGATCCGGATATATTTTTAGAAGCATCTCGGATGATATTTCACGCAGAAGTAGCTAGGCTTGGTCTTAAGCCTGCTATCAATGCCTTTTTAAAACGACATGGAATTTCTTATTCGGCAAAAATATATGCCCAGATTGCCGAGACTGCATCTGATGAGCAGAATGAGAAATTTCACATATCTAGCATTGATGCCGTTAAAGGGCTTGAGGCCGATTTCTGCATTTTAATATTAACCCCAAATACTTATAAATACTTGACTCAGAGCGGTTTGAATTCTACGAAAAAATTCAACAAAGAGTGGAAAAAAATATATGTTGCGCTTACCAGACCAAAAAAAGAGTTTATTGCTGTGATTGATCACTCGTTATTTAATGGAAAAGACATATCTGTAAATGACGTAAGAAAAGGATTATTGGCTGCTGGTTTTTCAGCATTGTAACTTGTACAAACTCAGTGTTTGTATCCATTGAAAGTTTTCTACGATGCGAAAAAAGTCTTGAATGAAATTGAATAACTATATGGTGTGCCGATTGATATTACATATCTGTCATATACAGAATACACTCGAAAATTATTGCGGGAGTCAGACAGCTTGGAGCCAAGCTGCCAGACAAAACCTTAAGAAGAGTAGCAACCAGCGCACTTAGTGTGCTGGCTTATAATTAGAGCGCTGACAGCTGCTCAAGACTGTGGGATCGAACGTCCGTTCTTGGCCGTTATGCAATGCAATTGAGCTACTCTAATTTTTAATGTGTCCAGGCGCCCAAAGTTGACATACGATCAAAATTCATAACTTTAAACGCAAATAATATACAAATTTAAGGAGCCAAAATGAGCAAAAAAATCAGTGGCGCAGAATATCCATTAGCAAAAATTTTCAGCTCCGATTTTGAATATGTCATTCCATCCTACCAGCGTCCTTATGCATGGACGGTCGATCAGGCTATGGAACTGTTTGGCGACCTTTTTGATTTCTACAGCTCAGAACCAGAAGAGGGGTACTTTTTGGGTAGTGTCGTTTTGATCAAACAGGAAGGCATTCCATATTCAGAAGTTATTGATGGGCAGCAAAGATTGACGACGCTGACGATTTTATTGTCTGTGCTAGCTTCTACCATGCACGGCAATCAACGAGATACGCTCTGTAAATATATTCTAGAGCCTGGAAATGAATTTGAGGGGTTAGAACCCAAACCGAGATTGACATTGCGAGAGCGTGATAAAGCTTTTTTCTTGAAATATGTACAAGAGTTAAGATTTGATGAGCTCTTTTCTATGGATGATAAGGGTTTGGATAACGAATCCCGCCTAAACATTAAAAGAAATAGTTACTTGTTTAAAGATAAGGTTCATATCTCTTTCAAAGAGGATGCGGAAAAAATAAAAAACTTTGTAGCATTTCTCCTTCAGCGTTGCTTTCTTGTAGCTGTATCTACCCCTAGCCAACAATCTGCTTTTCGTGTTTTCTCCGTAATGAATAGTCGAGGTTTAGATCTTCAGCCGACCGATATTATTAAGGCCGATATTATCGGTAAGCTCAAAACTGATGAAGAGCGCGACACTTATAATGAACGCTGGGAAGATATGGAGGTGGAGCTTGGGCGCAGCGGATTCAATGACTTATTTAGTTTTGTTCGTATGATTTTTTCGAAGGAAAAGGCTAGGAAATCACTGCTGGATGAGTTTCGGACGTTTGTCATTTCTAAAGTTTCTCAACCGGAAAAACTTATTAGTGAAGTGCTAGAGCCTTATGCAGTAGCTCTAGCTGTAGTTAAGCAGAGCGCCTATGAAGCAGTTTCCGATGCTGAAGAAGTGAATGCCTGTCTTAAATGGTTAAATAGAATTGATAACTCCGACTGGATTCCACCGGCCATCAAATTTCTATCTGAAAAAAAAGATGATCCAAAATATGTAGCATGGTTTTTTGAGCGGTTAGAACGTCTAGCAGCATATATGCATGTCTGTGCGCTAAATATCAATGAGCGAATTGAGCGTTATAATAAAGTAATTATCGGTTTAGAAGCGATCCATTCATTGGGCTCGCCGGTTACAGGCATTGAGCTGACAAATCAAGAAAAGGAAAAAATGCTGGAGGCATTGAATGGGAATATATACGAATTAACACCAAGACGCCGAAATTATATTATCTTGCGATTAGATAATTTCTTATCTGATGGCGCTGCATCATATGATCCCACAGTGTTAACAATTGAGCATGTTCTACCGCAAACAGTTGACCCAATGAGTGAGTGGGCTAAGACCTGGCAAGATGTCGCTGAGCGTAAGGCTTGGGTGCATAAACTGGGGAACCTTGTTCCGTTGACGATGCGGCGAAATGCGCAAGCGCAAAATTACGATTTCGATAAAAAGAAACAAGTCTACTTTTCAGGAAAAAAGAAAGTGTCTTCGTACATTTTAACTACTCAGGTGTTGGCTAGCGAAGAGTGGACCCCTGTCTCTCTCGAAAAGCGTCAAAAGGAATTACTCAGCGTATTAAAAGAAAAATGGCAATTGTAAAAAGATAATCAATTTTATTGACTAACAATAAGCATTTATAGAGACAAATGGCTGGGTTCGTGAATATTGGTTAAATAGCGGCGAAGATATCTAAGGATAAATCCAAGATTTCTTATAGTAAATCCAATGTCCGCTTTTGGCCGTTTTCGGAAATTCAACGTTTTAATCTATCTAAATCGCCCCGCCAATTTTCTCACCAGAAAAAATAAAACACATCAGCGCAGCACGCATTGCGCGGCTGCGCGATAGGTTTTGACACAGATGGTATTAAACCATTTCATCAGGCTCGACAAAATCAGGGGCGCCAGGTTCAGCAAAGTCGGGGCTTTCTGCGCGGGTGTTTTTATCGCGCGCTTTACCCAGTACTGAGCTTAATTTGCGCTGCATTTTTTCGGCGGCGCCACTCACCGCTTGGCCGATTGTGTCGGCGAATTCGCTAATGGCTACTGGTTCTTTACCCTCTGGGCGAGCCTCAAGCATGCAGCGCTTATCTTTTCCTGCATGTTTGGTATTGCCATTCTCATCACTCAAATGCACTTCAATACGGGTTACGTGGTCAGCAAAGCGGTTTAATTTGTTCTGTAAGGTAGTGCGAACATACTCAGCCAAGCGTTCGTCTGCTTGAATATTGTGATCACTGTTGATTTGAATCTGCATAAGCTACTCCGATCAATTGCCCTATAGTGGGCTTAACGACACCATAAAAATACGGACGATAAATAACTCACTCGCTTTAAATGGAATCAATGTCCAGTTACGTACTTGGAGACGGCAGATTACAAAATCAAGGCATTTACAAAAAATGACTCGGAAAGACAGTTATCAGAAGCGTTTCACTTGGTTAAGCACCGATTTATTCGATACGGTTTTGCCAGTAGCCCGGCTCTCGATGAAGGTTCATAACCGCCACAACCAGCAGATTATTTTCGTCTATTGTGTAAATCAAACCGAAGGGAAAACGACGCAGCAAGGTGCGGCGAAAAGTTGTATCGAGTGGTGCCCATGCACTGGGATATTTGACCGCTCGCTCCAACGCCAGATTGGCCTCTAACGCAAATGCCAACCCTAAACCCGACTCACAGGTTTCGTAATAATCGATAGCAGCGTTTAATTCCGCTTCTGCTGCAGGGTGAAAATCCACTTTCATTTATCGAAGCGGTTCCAGATTTTGCCGAAGACTTCTTGCGCAGAAACGCTGGCAACCTTGCCAGATTTCACTTCATCCAAACGGCGCTGTGCAACCGCAAGCCATTGCTGATCCAGTTCAGTAGAGGATGCATTCAGGCTATGCAGCAGCGAATCGACCAGCAGTGCGCGATCCTCCAACGGCAGCTCGTTCGCTTCGGCGATTAATTGTTGTGCATTCATAAAACCTCCGAAAATGTATTAGCGAAACCACTATAAATAGACAAGCATCCAACCACAAGCGCAGGTATCCATAAAGAATGAATTAACACTGCCCCGCCGATCTCCTCCCTAGCTCAACCAAACCCATCCCATTTTTTACTTTCAGGTTCTGTTGCACGCAGCAGGACGCGAAGCCGGGTTTTCTATCGAAAAACAGCGCTGGCACGCTTCCCATTTTAGGCAAACTCCAACCTGAACCAGTTCGAGTAAATTTAAACGGGCGCATGTGCCAGCGCTATAGGTCAGGATTCTCGTGGCAAATACAACATGGCACCTATAAGAAATGCCAAACAATAACTATGGACACAATAAGAGAATCCGCTATGACTAACTTCAACAGCAAAATCCCGTTTTTCACTTTGAAAACCAGTCTGCTCAGCACCTGCATCATCGGCCTTGTCGCCTGTGGTGGCGGCAGTGGCGGCAGCGGTAAATCATCGGCGCCAGCCAGCTCATCAGCGGCATCGGTAGCGCCATCCTCATCCAGCGCCGCCAGCAGTATCGCGCCCGATGAAGGCATGACCATGCTCAAAACCAAGGGCACCCAATGGGTCAAGGCCAGCGGTACGCCGATCCTGCTTAAAGGCACCAACCTCGGCAACTGGCTGGTGCAAGAATTTTGGATGATGGGGCAAGGCGGCAACGGCGTGCACGACCAATGCACCCTAGAGGCCAAACTCACCGAGCGTTTCGGCTATGACGAAAAAGAGCGCCTGATCAAATTATTCCGCGATAACTGGATCAAGGAGCGCGATTGGGATCAACTTAAGGCGTTCGGATTTAATGTCGTACGCCTGCCGATCCTGTGGAATGTGATCGAGGACGAAAAAAATCCTCGAACCCTGCGTGCCGATGCATGGCATTACCTGGATTGGTCCATCGCCGAAGCAAAAAAACGCGGCATTTATGTGATCCTCGATTTACACGGCGCGCTCGGCGGCCAAACGCCGAACGATCACACCGGCTGCTCTGGCCAGAACAAATATTGGACCAATACCGAATATCAAGACCGCACCAAATGGCTGTGGGAGCAAATCGCCACTCGCTACAAAGATGAACCCGCCGTCGCCGCTTACGACCCGCTCAATGAGCCATGGGGTTCAACTGCGCAAGATATGGCGGTGCGCGTAGAAGAGCTGTACCAAACCATCCGCAAGATCGACAGCAAACACATAGTGATGTTGCCCAGCCACTACGGCGATATCGAAGTCTATGGCGACCCGGTTGCCAAAGGCATGAGCAATGTCGCCTTTGAACTGCACCCCTACCCCGGTCTGTTTGGTGATAGACCCGGCGACAGTCATTACGATATCCACCGCGATTGGCTCAAGTGCGGTCAAACCGGCACCAGTGGTGTATGCGCTTGGAACACCAAGTTAACCGCACTCAAAACGCCCATGCTGATGGGTGAATTCCAACCCTGGCAGTCCGCCGGTTTGGAATTAGGCGGCAAAATTGGCCGCGCCACCTACGACACCTACGCCAGTTACAACTGGGCATCCACCAGCTGGGCTTACAAACTTGTCTCGGTTGCAGGCGGCCAGGGCAAAGGCACCTGGGGCATGGTGACCAATGAAATCAATACCAGTTTGGATACCGGCGTTGGCCTGATCACCAAAGCCAGCACCTGGGATTGCAACAACTGGGATTCCAGCTTCGCTGAGGCCTGTGCCAAAAAAGCCACCACTATCATCGCTGGTGGCACGGGCGATAAAACCTATTATCTGGTGGTTAAAACCGGTGCTAACGATGGCGCCAGTCCCGACGTAACCTTCGACAACATCAGCCTGAAAAACAACACCACTAACCAAGAACTGCTCGCCAATAGCAGCTTCGGCGCGGGCGGCGGCTGGTCGGAGCTGAGCATCAGCGGCTCACTCAACTTCAACTACAACAGTGTGGATGCGAGCAAAGCCCCCACCGGCAGCGATGGCGCCGTGATGCATATCACTCGCCCAGCTGGCGTAACCGGTGAAATTAACGGCGCGCTTTACCAGCAAGTCACCCTTAAAGGCGGCCAGACCTACAGCTTTAGCGGTGTATTCAAAGGCAATAGCAGCGTGAATACCTGGGCGGAGATTTATTTGATCGAAGAGGCACCAGTAGCCGGTAAAGATGTGGTCGATAACGCGGGCAAAGTGGATTTCACCACCGCGCCGATTGCCGATATCGAAGCCCTGTTCAAAAGCTACGGCGAAGTGGGCTATGACGTGAATAGTGGTTTGGCCAAATGGTTGGTGACCGATGAACACAACGACGTGTTTGACTACCCGGCGCGACCAACCAATCTCAAGCTGGTGCAAACCGGCAACAACGTTGCACTGACCTGGGCGGCTGTCACCGGCACAGGTATTACTTACAACGTCTATCGCGCAACCAGTGCCGGGGCAAAAGGCACCTTGATCGCCGAAGGCCTCACCGTCACCAACTTTGCCGATTCCGGCCTGAGTGAAGAGGAAACTTACTACTACTCAGTCGCCGCAAAAAATAGCATCGCAGAGGGTTACGCCAGCGCACAGGCCAACACCCAACTGCTGTTTGTGGCAGTGCCCGCAAAAATCGAAGCCGAAAAATTCACGGCCATGAGCGGCATTCAAACCGAAGCCTGCGGTGATATAGGCGGCGGCACTAACGTTGGTCATTTTGAAACGGGTGATTTTATCGAGTTCAAAATCAAAGCCGACACTGCGGGCAATTACGCCATTGATTATCGCCTCGCCACCCAAACCGGCAGCACCGGGTTTGAAGTGCTGATCGATGATGTAGTAGTCGATACCCAAACGGTTGCGGCAACCGGCGGCTGGCAAACCTACATCACTAAAACCAGTGCGATATTTGCGTTAAGTGCAGGCAACCACACACTGCGTTTCCGCTCCATCGGCAAAGAGTGGAATATCAATTGGTTTGAAATTAAAAAGCAGTAAAGCAACCGCTGGACCCCCGCACGCGGGGGTGACGACGACACCTAATACTGGATACCGCACGCGGGGGTGACGGCAGAGAAATAAAAAAGGATTTCGCAACGTGAGCATAGCGATAACTCGTTAAACAGGGAGTCGTCATCCTCGCGCAGCGGGGATCCATTGCTTTTACCCAATTAGACAAGTATCAAGAAAATTTCTACTCAATTTTTAACCACAAAAGACGAGAACCACAAGTATGAATAAACACCTTAAAAAATTAATCGTCGCACTCGCACTGGCCAGCCCCGGCCTTGGTGCGCTGGCTGCCGATACTCCAGCAAAAACCCTGAGTGTTTACACCACTGCCAAAGATAGCGATAAAAAACTGAGCCTAACCGACACACTCAGTTTTAAACCCGCAACACAAAATATGGAAACAGATATTGCGATTTACGTGAACCCGCAAAAACAATTCCAAAGCTTCTTAGGTTTTGGCGGAGCGATTACCGATGCGAGCGCAGAAACCTTTGCAAAATTAAGCAGCAAGAAAAAAGCCGAATTGCTCAAAGCCTATTACGATAAAAAAGACGGTATTGGCTACAGCCTGTTGCGCACCACTATCCACAGTTCAGATTTCGCCAGCGGCAGCCACACTTACATCGAAGAAGGCGATAAAGAATTAAAAACCTTCAACATCAAACACGATCAAAAATATCGCATTCCCATGCTCAAAGCGGCGATCAAAGCAGCTGGCGGCGAGATCACCACCTACGCCAGCCCCTGGAGCGCACCGGCGTTTATGAAAGACACCAACAATATGTTACAAGGCGGAAAACTACTGCCCGAATACAACCACGCTTGGGCCATGTACTACACCAAATTTATTAAAGCCTACGAAAAAGAAGGCATTCCGATTTGGGGCATCACTATTCAAAACGAACCTATGGCAAAACAGACCTGGGAGTCGATGATTTACACTGCCGAAGACGAGCGCGATTTTTTAAAAAATCATCTTGGCCCGGTAATGCAACAAGAAGGTTTGGGCGATAAAAAAATTATTGTCTGGGATCACAACCGCGATTTAATTGTGCATCGCGTCAATACCATTATGAATGATCCGGAAGCGGCAAAATATGTGTGGGGCGTTGGCTTCCACTGGTATGAAACTTGGGCGGGCGGCAAGCCAATGTACGGCAATGTTGCGGAAGTGAATCGTGCCTACCCCAATCTGAATTTGCTGGTAACTGAAGCCACGGTAGAAAAATTTAATGCCGAACGTTTCCACTACTGGCCCAACGCTGAGCGCTACGGTGATTCGATCATTAACGACTTCAACTCCGGTGCAGTAGCCTGGACGGATTGGAATATTCTGCTCGACAACACCGGCGGGCCCAACCATGTTGGCAATTTCTGCTTCGCGCCAATCCATGAAAACAACGGCGAATTAATTTACACCCCGACCTATTACTACCTCGGCCACTTCTCCAAATTTATCCGCCCCGATGCCAAACGCGTCAGCGCCGTAGCCAGCCGCAGCGTTTTGCAAACCACTTCGTGGCTGAATACCAACAACCAATTAGTTACCGTGGTAATGAACAGTACTGATGCAGCCATCGACTATCGCCTGTATATTGGCGACATAGAAACCAGCGTAAACATCCCCGCTCACGCGATGCAAACTCTGGTCTACTAATTTAAACAGCAAGCGAAAAACAAGATCAGGGATGGCATTCGGTCAAAACCAAAATAACCCGCTTCGGCGGGTTTTTTATGAGCATCATAAATAAAAATCAGCAAACCCCGCACATCAAATCAATCAAAATCTACAAAAAAACCAACATCTCAAACATAGAATTGAATAGATAATTGCACATAAGTACATGTTATATAAGGATTTAATTTAAAAAATCAAATTTAAGCAGGAAATTGAAAATTGATATTGCAGCCTCAATTAATTTGATTTAAAGTAGCCTCACATCAATCTTGGATGCCAAAGTTATGAACACCCCGAACTACTCTAGAGATAACCTCTACAGCTTCATTGATTATGTATCAAGAAAAGGTCTGGTAAAGTCGGCAACTGCAGCCAACTGGAAGAATGCAGCGATAAGACTTTTGGGGAATTTGGATGAGACAGAAGAATGCGACTTAAGGTCGATAGATCTGGAAAGTGTTTGCACTAGATTCGCGAATCTTGAAGGAAGAAACATGACGCCATCTAGTATGCAAGTTTACAAAAGTAGACTTAAAACCGCACTAAGCGACTTTTTCGCTTACACAGAGAACCCAATGAGCTACAAACCAGGGATCGCTCAAAGATCAAGCAAAAGCAACAAGTCCAATCAAATAAAACCTAAAACAACGAAGCCACAAACCAAAGACTTAACCCCACCAGAGATTCGAACACAGCAGGAGCCCCACCTAAATCACTCAGGGCAAACCAAAGGATTTGTTTTTCCTATCCCACTAAGATCGGATTTGACAGTAGAAATCAGACACATACCATTCGATCTATCGGAGCATGAGGCAGAAAGAATAGCCATGGTTATCAAAGCATTAGCCAAGAAAGACAAGCTGTAGAATGAGAAAAGGCAGCCGAAATCGGCTGCCTTTTTGATTAAAGGAATGGGAGGCCCACCCCCTTAGTCGTCGCAAAACTAGGTTAGTGGATTCCTTAACTCAAAGCAAGTTCTGTTGTTCGCCTCCCACTTCAGGCGAGGAATTTGTTATGCAAGATATAGCTCACAAACAAGCGCCCAAAGGGTTTCGGTGGGTGTTTTGTAGATATCGACGCAAGAAAAATAGCACGGAGCTTTTAGATGCCCACGCATATGGATATAACTCTTGGTGTTTTTTAGTGAGGTGTAAATAACATGTGTTGAGGATAGGCGCTTCCGGGCGCCTATATCTTTTACAGACAATCTAATAACACCAAAGCGTCCCATTTATGGCAGACAAACTCTTGGTCGGAACCTAGTGAATCAGCTAAAAATAAATTGAAATTTTCAATTTAAAATCATATGAAACCGTATTAATGATCAGATATAACACTCAACAAATACAAAGTGTCATTGCTAAAGTCCTGTTCATGCGGCCACTCAACTGAGCCAGAAACCACTTTCACTTGCTTGAAGTAATGTTCGTTTTTTAACTCGCAGAAAATCCCCTTATCAAGATACGGGGACACATCAAATATTTTTAAATCTCCATTTGTAAAAAGGAGCTTGAGCTTGTAGTTATCCAGAGGCTCTACATCTTTTACAGCGGGATTCATTTCATTTACCACCTATCGCAATGGATCAATTTTAAATACCGGCTCGCCATTTAACGCCAACTTCCAGTCGGCAATTAGTTCATCATTGTGAATCTCAATCCACGCGCTCACCAATTTCGCTTTATTATCCGGAAGGCTACCTGCAATCAATCTACCCGACGGAATCTCAACAACCGCTTTGTGATCTTGGTATTCCACATGTATGTGAGGCATGCTGTGTCGCTGATTATCGAAGTAGTACATCCTTATAATCAGACCGTAAAACATAGAAATTGTGGGCATAGCATCTTCCTTGAGAATTGACTGAAAGCAGGATTATATCTCGCTTTAGCGCTAGCCTTAACAAAAAATAATCCTTCCGTGCTGTTGGCTGAGGCTATTGGCTGGCACACTCTGGCGAGCTTTCTCATCAATAAAGGAATCCTGACATGAAAAAAATTGCCCTTTTGGCCGCCGCCATCTTCTTGCACGGCTGTGCGACAGATACCACCAGCACATCGCTCACCACTGCAGATAAACAACGGCTGGTTGAAATCACCCAAAGCATGCCCGCTGAACACCAAGCTCGTCACAATGCACGCCACCCGGTGGAAACCCTCGAATTTTTTGGTATTAAACCGGGCGATACAGTAGTAGAAGCACTGCCCGGCGAGGGCTGGTACTCACAAATCCTGTTCCCCTATTTGGGTAAACAAGGGCGTTTGATTGGGGTGGATTACAGCCTCACCATGTGGCCGGAATTTGGCGCTTGGGCAACACCGGAATTTATTGACGGGCGCAAGGCCTGGCCTGCGCAGTGGGCAGTGGATGCAAAAACCTGGGGTGGTGCCGACGGCGCAGCGGCAGAAGCTTATACCTTTGCCAATTTGCCAGCAGAATTAACCGGCAAGGTGGACGCGGTATTATTTATTCGCGCGCTGCACAACCTCGCACGGTTTGATGCAAAAGGAAATTATTTAACACAGGCATTGGCAGAAACCCATCGCGTATTAAAACCCGGCGGCGTAGTCGGTATAGTGCAACACGCAATGAGCGAAGATAAACCCGATGCCTGGGCCGATGGCAGCCGTGGTTATTTAAAACGCTCGCGTTTAATTAGTGCAATGACAGCGGCAGGATTTGAATTTGCGGGTGAACATGACATCAACAAAAACCCCAAAGACGATCCGCAAGCTGACGACAATGTGTGGCGTTTACCGCCGAGTTTAAGAACTAGCGATGAGCAAAAAGCCGCAAATCAGGCGATTGGTGAATCCAATCGGATAACTTTGTTGTTCCGCAAGAAATAATTTTCACTCGGTAAGCCGCCAAAGAATTGCATCCCTGCGGATGCAATTCCTTCAACTATTTTTAACTCACTAACAACCAAACATGTGAGATGGTTTTATGCAACAAAATCCCTCCGGAATTTTTATTCACTACCTGAAGCAACTCAAACTGATTGTGAACAAAATTGCCGAGCATCAGCAGCACAACCCTGCACTGCTTTATACCAGCCTGCACAGCGACATGCTGCCGCTGCTGGCGCAAATACGTACCGCCGCGAATTTTTCCCTGCGCACCTGCTGCCCACTCGCCCGGCGCGAGCGCATCAGTTTTGATAACACGCAAGAAACCTATGAGGGATTACAACGACAGTTGGATGACACCATCGCCTATCTGCAGGCGATTCCCGCCGCTGATTTCCATCAGCCGCCGGAGTGGATTCAGGATAAGGCCGGGTTTAACGAATTAAATTTAGCCGCCGATGAATATCTGAATTACTACGCCCTACCAAATTTTTTCTTTCACCTGTGCATGGTTTACAGCATCGCCCGCCAGGCAGATGTGCCCCTAAGCAAAGGCGATTTTGATGGCTACCATCAGTATCCCAGTGGTTTTTCGTTTGTATGACACGTTGAACCAGCAGCTTAATAGCCGATCCTGACTATGCGATTTTGATTCAACTTCTCCGCTTTTGATAACCCAACAATCCAGCTCGATAAAAAATATTCCGCTAGTATGGCGGAATATTCATCCTGCATCGTCATGGACTATGAGGAAATTATCTTGGTGGCTGAAGCCCATGTCCAACAACAATAAGTCCAATAACAACAAGCCCAATAACGATGCACGCACAAACGAGCCGACACAGGACTCTATCGCCAACGTCTTTGTGGCGCTGCGCAGCACTCTGGCACGCGCTGTGTCGCGGCTGGTGCCGCCCAAAGAAGTGGAAGACATAGTGCAGGAAACCTATGTGCGGGTATGCCAGGTAGAGACGCCGGAGCAGATCCAGTTTCCGCGCTCGTTTATGTTGCGCACTGCGCAGAATCTGGCGCTGGATCATTTAAAGCGCGCCGAAACACGCCTGAGCGTGAGCCTGGATGACGATTTGGATTTGGCGCTGGTAGGCTTTACCACCCGCGCAGATGAAACCTTTGACCGCGTGGCCGCCAATCAGGAATTTGGCTTTTTTTGCGAGGCAGTGCGGCAATTGCCGTTGCAATGTCGCAAAGCCTTTGTGCTGAAAAAAGTGTATGGCTATTCGCAAAAAGAAATTGCCATCAAACTCGACATTAGTGAGAACACCGTAGAGAAACACATAGCGACCGGCATTAAACGCTGCACCCAATTTATGGCTGCCCTGCACAGCAACGGCAGTCAGCAACCCATGCAACAAAATTCAGCTCCGAGCGAGAGGAGCAGACCATGAGTAATATTATTGATTTCCCCAACCGCGAACAGATTTACGATCAAGCCAGCCTGTGGATTGCACGCTTGGATCGTCAATTAACCGCGGCGGAACAGCATGAGCTGCAACAGTGGCTCGCTGCCAGCGAACAACATCGCACGGTATTGTTTGAAATGGCCAGGCTGTGGGACAAGATGGACAGCCTCGCGCGCCTCGCCGATTTATTTCAAGCGCCGCAAGCAGCACCGGTGCGCAAGCCGCGTTTTTACGGCGCGATTGCTGCATCGCTGGTATTGGTTGCTTTGGTATTTAGTTGGAATTTAATTACACCACAACAAAACTCGCTGCTCGCGTGGCTGCACAGCGAGCAAGATAATGTAGAAGGCGTTTATGAAACCGCTGTGGGCGAACACTCTAACGTCAACTTGCCCGATGGCTCACTACTGGTGTTGAATACCAATAGCCGGGTGATCGTCAAATACACTGAAGCGCATCGCTTATTTTTATTAGAGCGCGGCGAATTAAATATTGAAGTAGCGCACGATAAAACACGCCCACTGAGTGTGGTGGCGGGCAATAAAGTCGTGCAAGCGGTAGGCACGGCATTTAATGTGCGCATTCACAATGATCAGGAAGTGGCGCTGCTGGTAACAGACGGAAAAGTGTTAGTGGCCAAACAAGAAGCACAAAAAACCCTTGAAAAAATAGTCGCAAAACGCTTGCCTGCTTCATCAATGGCGGTATCCAAAGGTGAAAAAGTAACTTTGGGCACAGCGCAGGAAACTATCGCCAAAGCGGATGAAAATGAAATCATTGCGCAGTTGAGTTGGCGTCAGGGCAATTTGATTTTTCGCGGCGAAACACTGGAAGATGCCCTTGTAGAAATTAATCGCTACACCTCGGTGCAATTTGAAGTAGCAGATGAGAGTATCAAACAGGAGCGCATCGCCGGATTATTTAAAGCGGGCGATGTAGACGGATTACTCTCCGCATTGGAACAAAATTTTAATATTCAAAATCAGCGCATAGGCACACATAAAATCCGCTTGAGCGCCAGACAATAAACATCGAATTACCCGCTTCGATTCATACATCTTCATAATTTGCCCGCCACAGCATCTGTGGCGGGCAAATTCGTATTATTCAACTATTCTCTATTGGGTGCCAAGGCTAGCGAGTCGGCGACAGAGAAACCCACATCGATAGTCAAGCAGACTATATAGATGTTTATCATGCCACCACTTGTTCCTTGGCGTGCAAGTCTTTAAGCTTCATTGTCAAACCAAGACCACAACCAAAAAAATGAATCCTGCCACAGCATCTGGCACAAGATTCAAGTACAGCTAGAACCACAATAAAACCACAAAAAAGTGTTCACGGTGCAAATGTCTTCATTGATATGGCGGAAAAAAATTGGCTCCTCGTCTATTAAGCACGCAAGCAAGATGTTTGCGGCTGAGTTACACGAGCAGGCAATTTTACGGTTATTATTTTTTGCCCTTGCGGTAGGCGCGCCTACGTCTGCATGGGCAGAAAAAAATTCTCTCACTAAAATTATCCAGTTCGACATACCTCAGCAACGAGCAGATCTTTCACTCACTGAGTTTGCCGAGCAAGCCGATATCACGCTGATATTTCCATTTGATGATGCAGCAAAAATAACGGCAAATAAATTAATCGGGCGCTATTCCATCGAAACAGCTGCAAAGTTGTTAGTCGCGAATACACAACTCAGTGTGAAGATTGACGAGAAAGGTCTGCTAACCATTACGACCAATCAGTCTCACGAGGAGTTGGATTCAATGCACAATAAAAATAAACTCAGCGCCGTTATCGGCCTACTCACCACGGTTGCCGGCACTCAGGCAATAGCACAAGACACAAACCTTCCATCGGGCGCGACCGAACAAGTCGAAGAATTAATGGTGACCGGTATTCGCGGCAGTTTGCAGCGGTCAATGGATGTTAAACGCGCAGCTGGTGGTGTGGTGGATGCGATTTCGTCAGAAGATATAGGCAAATTTCCCGATACCAATCTCGCCGAATCATTGCAGAGAATTACCGGTGTATCGATTGACCGGTCCGGCGGTGAAGGCCAATTAATTACCGTGCGCGGCTTTGGCCCAGAATTCAACACTGTATTAATCAATGGCCGCCAAATGGCGACTGAAAACTTATCCCGCGCCTTTAGTTTCGATACAGTTGCCTCGGAATTGGTGAGCGGTTTGGAAGTGTATAAAACCTCATCAGCCACTATGCAATCGGGCGGTGTTGGTTCAACCGTCAACGTAAAAACGGCGCGCCCATTTGATATTGGCGATTTTAAAGTTGCCGGCAGTGTTAAAGCAGCACTGGAAGAAAATAGCGAAGAAACCACACCGCAGGTTTCAGGCTTGGTAAGCAATGTTTTTAACGATGGCAAATTCGGTGTACTGCTTGCACTGTCTCATCAAGAGCGCGACACCCGATTAAATCAAGCGCAAATGGATGGATGGCTGGAAAATGTCGGCATCCCTACAGCTGAATTAAATGGCGGCGCTGGTGTACCGGCAGGCACCACGATTTTTTCACCACGCAATTACGATCACAAAGTCACCTTTGAAGAGCGCACGCGCACTAACGCATCACTCGTTCTGCAATTTGCCGCGACCGATGATTTAACCATCACCACCGATGCCATCTATTCCGATTTTGATGTAGAAACCAATGCGTTGTCTTATGGCCACTGGTTTACCGCACCGAATATTACCGACGCAGTCACCGATACCAACGGCACTGTGATTGATTTACGTCAGGAAGTCGGTTTAGCGACTGATATGCACGCGAAGAAATTTGATCGTCTCACTAAAAATTCACTGTTTGGCATAAATGCGGATTGGCAGGCAAGCGACAAATTAAATTTGAATTTTGATATCACCACGTCAACCGCAGAGCGCGCGGCCAATAACGGCGGCGGCGATCAATTGTCACTTATTGGCTATGCCAACCGGGTACGCTTTCAGGTAGACAATAATATCCTGCCGTTGGCGAGCGATTTCGCTACTGCCAATCCCAACATTTTTTCCGGACAACAAGAATTAAACGGCACAGCTTACCGCGATCCAAGCGCAGCTAATTATGTTGCACCTGCCGGTGTAGGTGATCTGCTGGACAAAAGCAACAGCCGCGCTCACGTAATGCTGCGTCGCGGTTGGGCAGTGGAAGATGAAGTCAATCAATTTAAAATGGACGGCACCTGGGACGAGGACAGCAGTTCCGGTTTAGTAAAAGTAAAATTCGGCACCATGTTTTCCAGTGAAGAAAAAGCTCTGGATCGCTGGGATAATGAAGGTGTAGGCATTCACTGTACCTATTGTGGCTACCCTGATTCACCGATTATTCCTGCCGATATGCAATATGTATTTGATGCAGGCAGTGACTTCCTCAGTGGCGTGAGCGGTAGCGGCCGCATGCCAACACAATGGCTCGCTCACGATGGCGAAGCGCAATTTGCCTATCTGGAAAGTACCAGCGGCAAAAATTTTGACGCAGTCAAACGCGACAACTCATTTGTGGTAAAAGAAGACACGCTATCGTTCTACCTTGAATCGGAATTTGCAGGCGAACTGAACGGTATGCCTATTTCGGCCATTGGCGGTGTACGTGTTGAAACTACCGATGTCACTGTCACTGGCACTGAAGCGCCGGTGACCGGCTTGCGCATTTTGGACGAAACAGAAATGCTCGCTGAATTCGGCACCGCGCAAGCGATTAATGTCGATAACAGTTACGATGCAATTTTGCCGAATATGAGCATCAAGCTAGACATTACTGATGACATGGTAGTGCGCATGGGCGCATCAAAAAGTTTAACCCGCCCTACACTTACCAGTATGGCGCCAGTCACAGTAATTACCACCACACGTCAAGGCGGTAACCTCACCTCCACCAGCGGTAATGCAGCACTCAAACCGTTTGAGTCAGACAACTTTGATTTAAGTTGGGAATGGTATTACGGCGATGCGAGTTATGTGTCTGCTGGTTACTTCAAAAAAGATGTGGCGAATTTTATTGTCAATTCGATTGCCGATAAAACGTTTACCCTGCCTAACGGCAGCATGTTGTTAGATCCATCCACCGGCAACAATACCGGCGCAGCGGATGCCAATGATTCAGTCGCGGTATTTAAAAATACTCTGCCGAATAATGGTGAAGATGCAACCGTAGACGGTGTAGAACTCGGCGTACAACACACCTTTGGTGAATCGGGTTTTGGCATGATGTTTAACGCAACGCTAGTAAATAGCGATGCAGAACTTGACCCAGCCGATGTCACCCAAGTATTTGCGCTCACCGGTTTAAGTGATTCAATGAACCTGGTTGGTTTCTATGAACAAGGTCCAGTACAAATTCGTTTGGCCTACAATCAGCGCGGTGAGTTTGTGCAATCACTGACGCAAAGCAACGGCAATGGCCCCACTATTGTGGAAGATTACGAGCAATGGGATTTAAGCGCGAGTTATGACATTACCGATGAAATTACGGTATTTGTTGAAGGCATTAATCTCACCGAGGAATACACTCATAAACGCGGCCGTTACGACAACCATTTATTGTTAGTAGAAGACAGTGGTCGCCGTTGGGCTCTGGGTGTGCGTGCCAGCTTTTAATGCAGTTAGTGTCGGGTGAACAACTCATAGCCTTTGTCCGCTATGATTTTTAGGCCGCTGCTTCGCAGCGGCCCTTTTTATTTAGTTTTAATGCATTACTGGCGAGTCGCCTATGAATAATAAAATATCCAATATTGTCATTGTCGGCGGTGGCACAGCGGGTTGGCTTACAGTGGGCCGCATCGCAGCGCAACATCGCGCCCAGGACAACAAAAATATCAATGTCACACTGATTGAATCCCCCAATATCCCCACCATCGGCGTAGGCGAAGGCACTTGGCCGACCATGCGCGCCACGCTAATGAAGCTCGGCATTTCTGAAACCGATTTTATTCGCGAGTGCGACGCCTCATTTAAACAAGGCGCAAAATTTTCGCGCTGGGTCAGCGGCACAGCGGACGATTTTTATTATCACCCATTGATGTTGCCGCAAGGTTTTGGCAAAACTAATTTAGCAGCGCACTGGCAAAGCGCGCGCAATAGCAATCACACTATGCCTTCTTTTTCTGCTGCCACTTGTTTTCAGGAAGCGGTTTGCGAACTTGGCCTTGCGCCTAAAATGATTACCACCCCGGAATTTAATGCCGTAGCCAATTATGCTTATCATTTAAACGCAGGGAAATTTTCCACTTTCTTGCAAAAACATTGCTGCGAAAAACTGGGTGTACAACACATTCTTGCCGATGTCACCAGCATTAATTCAGCCGGGAACGGTGATATAGCTTCGCTGAATACGGCGCAAGCAGGCACTATTGCTGGCGATTTATTTATCGACTGCACCGGCTTTCAATCTCTGTTATTGGGTCAGCATTTACAAGTACCGTTTATCGACTGCAGCGATGTGTTATTCATCGATAGCGCGCTCGCCGTGCAAGCGCCCTATGAAGATGAAGATGCACCCATTGCTTCCCATACCATTTCTACCGCGCAGGACGCGGGTTGGATTTGGGATATAGGCCTTCTGCATAGGCGCGGTATTGGCCATGTTTATTCCAGCCGTCACACCAGTGAAGAGCGCGCGACCGAACAGTTACAAGATTATGTAGGCAAACAATTTAAAGACCTCAGTTTGCGCAAAATTCCGATTCACTGCGGGCACCGCAAAATATTTTGGAAAAATAATTGTGTGGCAGTCGGGTTATCAGCAGGGTTTTTAGAACCACTGGAAGCATCGGCGTTAGTCCTAGTCGAATTATCGGCCAGCATGATCGCAGAACAATTACCGGCGTGTAGGGAAGTGATGGATATTACCGCCAAACGCTTTAACGAGACTTTTTTATACCGCTGGGCACGCATTATTGATTTTTTAAAATTGCATTATATTTTAAGTAAACGCACCGATAACACCTTTTGGATTGATAACCGCGACCCGGCCACTATTCCGCAAAGCTTGCAAGAGCTAATGCAGCTCTGGCGCTACCAACCGCCAGGCGACCACGACTTTACCAGCAACAATGAAGTCTTCCCGGCGGCGAGTTATCAATACGTGCTTTACGGTATGGGTTTTGAAACTCACTACCAATACAGCCAACACCTATTGCACGACAGCGCGTTTGCGCAGGAACAATTTCTAAAAAATCAAAAAAATATTGCGCAAGTGACACGCAGCTTACCCAGCAACCGCGAGTTGCTGAACAAAATCCATTTGCATGGCCTGCAAACTATTTAAGTGCCCACCGGGCGCTTACTCAACAGAACCGACAGGAGTAATCCTATGACTAATTTTGTCGCACTGCACAATCAACTGCACCAAGCCCTGCGCATTGATACCGGATTGGTCGAATCACTCGGCGCGAGCAATAATTTGGTGCCAGTGGTGCTGAGTGAATTTTTACGTCTGGTAGTCCATTACCCAATTGTATTTACCAAAAATAGTGAGACGGGAAATTTTTTAACTGTCGCGCTGCTGGGTTTTGAAAACGGGGAAAATTTATTTTGGAATAATGAGCAATGGCAGAGTATTTACACCCCGCTCAATATCATGCGCCAACCGTTTTTTATCGGTCAGGATAATGGCCAGCCATTGATTTGTTTAGACACCAACAGCAGTGCGTTAACCACTGGCCAAGGTGAAGCGATATTTGACTCTGCGGGAAACGAAACTGATTTTTTGCACAGGATAAAAGCACGACTCGCCGAATTACTCGAAGGCGAAACTCGCACGCAAGATTTTATTAAAACCCTGCTCAGCCTGAATTTAATTATGCCCATGGCCTTGGATATCAGTTTTGCCAACACGCAGCAGCAGCGCGTGCAAGGCCTGTACACTATTAACGAAGAACACATGGCGCAATTAGACGCAAACCAACTGTTGGCGCTGCAACAGCAAGGTTATTTGCAACCGATTTATACCATGC
Organism: Cellvibrio sp. ATLC23; assembly: GCF_057196725.1. NCBI lineage: Bacteria > Pseudomonadati > Pseudomonadota > Gammaproteobacteria > Cellvibrionales > Cellvibrionaceae > Cellvibrio > Cellvibrio sp. ATLC23. Next base: position 194,085 of record NZ_JBXUOS010000007.1, read on the forward strand.
TCGCCTCGCTCGGGCAGGTTTATGCTTTGATCCAAAAAAAGAACGAGCGTTTGGCTCATGCCTGATTTAACCAAGCAACAAGTGCGCGTAGAACTAATTGGGCGGGAGCAAAACCCGCTACTGATTATCGATAATTTTTTTGCAGCGCCGGAACACTTAATAGAACAAGCTTGCAGCGAGCCGGATTTTATCGCGCAGGCGAGCGATTTTTATCCCGGCCTGCGCAAACCGATTCTGGGCGTTTACCCTGTGCGGAGTTTGCACACCATAACGCCGCTGGTGCGCGAGCATTTTTCCATCGCGCCCGAACCAAAAGCACAGCTCAGCCTCTGCGCTTTTTCACTTACCAGCACAGCGCCAGAAAAGTTGCGCCCAATTCAATCGGTGCCGCACATAGATACCCACGACTCAATGCAATTCGCCATGGTGCATTATTTGTGTGCAGAATCCTTTGGCGGCACCTCTTTTTATCGCCACCGCAGCACCGGCTTTGAAAGCATTAATCAGGAACGCTTGACGGACTATTTTAAAATCCTCAAACAAGAAGTAATGAACGAGCGGCAATCGCAATTTAATTACATCAATGGCGACACCAATCTATTTGAGCGCATCTACCAAGTCCCAGTAGTATTTAACCGCGCGATTGTCTACCGCAGCAATCAATTGCACTCCGGCGATATCAGCGCACAACTCGGGCTGAGCACCAACCCACGCCAAGGGCGCCTCACCGCCAATAGTTTTTTCTGTTTCAGCTAAACAGCCCGCACTCTGTACTGAATTGCTATTTTTGTGCAGCAGTACGCGCTTGCACACATAGCCGGGCTTGTTATTCAGACTCAAATAAGCCTATCATGTAACCGATTACAAAAATCGCGCAAACCTGACTGTAACAATAACAACAGGCGATACCTCTCCAGTAAGCGCCGCAGCACCTCAGGGCAATCGAGCAATGTAATCAACCGGCAGCTTCGCAGTCGCCCCAATACCCACAATAACGTTTATTTGCAGCAATCCCGCCTGCAAGGGCTTTTTGCTGCCCAAAGGAAACCACTATGAAACGCCTGACGACATTCAAAAAACAGCTTCTCAAAAAAACCGCTTTAGCCTTCATTACCTCCGCCATGATCGCGCCGGCGTTTGCCGGTTGGACGGTTAACGGCACCCAAGTGCTCGACCCTAACGGCAACAAGTTTGTGTTTCGCGGGGTCAACCACGCGCACAGTTGGTATACCGACCGCCTCACCCAGTCGTTAAAAGATATAGCCGCGACCGGTGCCAACTCGGTGCGTGTGGTGCTGAGCAACGGCACCCAGTGGACGCGCAATAACGGCGCCGATGTGACCAATGTGATCAATCAATGTAAAGCCAATAAACTCGTATGCGTGCTGGAAGTACACGACTCAACCGGTTATGGCGAAAGCGCGGCCGCGACCCATATGAGCCGCGCGACCGAGTACTGGTTGAGCAGCGACATCAAAGCGGCCATTACTGGGCAGGAAGATTACGTGATTGTGAATATCGCCAACGAACCCTTTGGCAATAGCACCTCAGCGGCGACTTATACCGCCGACCACATCACTGCCATCCGCGCCCTGCGCAGCGGCGGACTCACCCATATGTTGATGGTGGATGCGGCCAACTGGGGGCAGGATTGGCAAAACGCGATGCGCGATAACGCACCAAGCATTTTTGCTGCGGACACGCTGAAAAATACGATCTTTTCCGTACACATGTACGAGGTGTACAACAACGCCAGCATTGTGCAGAGCTATATGAACAGCTTTCAAACCCGTGGTTTAGCGCTGGTAGTTGGGGAATTTGGCGCCGAACACGGCGGCAGCAATGTGGCGGAAGAGGCGATTTTGCAATACGCGCAGGATATGGGCATCGGCTACCTGGGCTGGAGCTGGTCGGGCAATGGCAGCTGCTGTGCGCAGTTGGACATAGTGAATAACTGGAACGCGGCGTCGCTCAGCACCTGGGGCAATTATCTGATCAACAGTACCAACGGGATCAAGGCCACCTCCAAATTAGCCACACATTTCACTGGTACCACCAGCAGCGCGCGCTCCAGCGTCGCCCCTAGCTCATCAGCACCTTCATCGGTAGCGCCCAGCTCATCCAGCCGCTCCAGTACCGCATCGTCACTGGCAAGTGGCGGAACCTGCAATTGGTACGGCACTCGCTACCCGATTTGCATCAGTACCGCGAGTGGCTGGGGTTGGGATAATCAGCAGAGCTGTGTCGGTCGCACCAGCTGCGCCGCATTACCCGCGCCCTACGGCATTGAGGGTGGCGCAGCCTCCAGCGCCGCGCCTAGCTCTACGCCTGCATCGAGCAGCAGAAGCAGTGTCGCTCCCAGTTCCACGCCAGCCAGCAGTGTTGCACCCAGCTCAATTCCGGCATCGAGCAGAGCTTCTAGCAGTATCGCCAATACCGGCGGAGTGAGCTGTACTTACGTGGTGAGCAATGCGTGGGGGTCAGGATTTACCGGTGCCATTCGCGTGACCAATACGGGCACCAGCAGCAAATCCGGCTGGACCGCCAGCTGGCAATACTCCGGTAGCAACCGCATTACCAGTTCATGGAATGTGTCACTCAGTGGTAGCAATCCGTATAGCGCAACTGGCGTGAGCTGGAATAGCACCATAGGCGCAGGGCAAACTGTTGAGTTTGGATTTCAGGGCAATACCAATGGCGGCAGTGTAGAAATGCCTGCAGTGACCTGCCGTTAATTAAACTCTCTAATACTTGCTCGCGGGAATGACGATGACCTACGGAAATAGGGAGTCGTCATCCTCGCGCAGCGGGGATCCATAAGGCCAAAGGTCAACAACTGGACTCCCGCAAGCGGGAGTGACGATAAATATCGGAAGTGAATAATATGCGAGGGATTTTTAGCGAGAAAATTAAACCATCATCACAACACTTTTAATAATTCTTTGAGGTTACTCACATGGCGACGACTAATCACGGGGCGCAACTCTATATCCGCCAAGCGCACTTGATACTGTCCCTGCGCATTGCGCTCCAGCGCTTCAATATGTTTGATCGATACCAGCGAGTTGCGATGAATCCGCACAAAACGCTCGTTAAATTCTTCTTCCAATTCTTTTAGGGTTTCGTCGAGCAGATGTTCACCGGTGCGATGATAAACGGTGACATATTTGTGATCGGCGAGAAAATAACGCACATCTTCCAGCGCGATAAGCTCTACGCCGCGGCGCGTTTTAGCAGAGATGTGTGTGCGCTGGTTTTCACGTTGCGGTGCATGATTTTTTTGCGCCGCCACACGCTGGATTTTGTTGAGTTTGCTGGCCTTGTCCAACACCTGTAACAGCTGCTCGGCTTTCACTGGCTTCAGTAAATAACCTACGGCGTTAGTGCCAAACGCATCCAGTGCGTATTGATCAAACGCAGTGCAAAAAATCACTGCCGGTGCATCCTCCAATTCGGCGATATCCTGCGCGAGGCTCAAGCCGTCGCGACCGGGCATACGAATATCCAGCAGCACTATATCCGGGTCATATTGAGTGATGGCGACCAGCGCATCCTCGGCGTTGTCGGCTTCTGCAACCACCGTGAACCCTTCGATTTTTTCCACCATGCGCAGCAGGCGCTGCCGGGCGAGGTTTTCATCATCAACAATTAAAATATCCATTCTTCCTGCCTTAGGATTTTATTGTGGTCATACCGTTAAAGGGCAAAAAATATAAGTGGTAAATACACCGTTTTCAGCGCTGCTGGATAAGCGCGCTGCGGTGCCAAAGTGCGCGGTCAAGCGGCGGCGAATATTGTCCAGCGCCATGCGGTTATGGCGTGCCGAGGCGTCATTTTGGTGATTATTTTTTTTCACCAATAGATAAGGATTGGTGATCACTATGCTGAGTTGCTTATTGTTTTGCGACACTCTGATGGTAATTTTTCCACCTTTGGGCAGCGGCTCTACACCGTGAAAAATCGCATTCTCTACCAGCGGCTGCATCATCAAACTGGGAATTTTAAGTTCTTTATTGTAACTGCCGATTTGCCATTCCAACTGCAAGCGGCGCCCCAGGCGCAATTGCTCTATATCCAAATAGTGTTTGCACAACTCCAATTCCCGCTCCAGTGGAATCAGCGTTGGCTCAGCGAGACTGGCGCGAAACAATGCCGACAAATCTTCCACCACGCGCTCGGCGGTATCCGGATCTGTCGCAATTAAACTGGCGATTGAATTCATACTATTAAATAAAAAATGCGGGCGAATGCGCGATTGCAGCGCCTGAATCCGCGCGTGCATTTCGGCCTGCTGCTGGTTGCGCAACTGCTGCTGCAAATATAAATAGCGCAATAAAATGCCCGATAAAATCGCCGCAATTACCATGTTGTTTAGCAGCAACCAACCATCAAAATGAAATTCCTGATCGCCCGCAAATGCCATACCGCTTGCGCCATAAATAAGCCACTGCCCGGCGGCGCAGAGCACCAAAGTGATGCCCAACACCAGCGCATAACTCACACTGCCCGCGCGCACATGATTCTGCCTGCCCAGCCAAAAACGCAGGCGACACAGCGCCACCGCACTGAATACCACAATCCATTGCACCTGCACTGAGATGAATGCGAGCTTGTCCCAGTTAAAATGTTGCAGACCGGATGACCCGCTAATAGTGAGCAACACGGCCAGCAACTCCGCCACCAATACCAGTAAGAAAACCGACTGGCTGCTGCACAAATCCGGCAAAAACGGATTGGCAGGCTCGGTGCGCGGCACGCCATTTTTCGGTTTGGCCTTGGTTTTGTCGGATGCGGGTGCTTTCATGGTGTTAACGCGGTTTCCATTAATAGATCGCCGGGACGGTTTTTGAATAGGCATTGGGCTATAATGCGCGGCCTGTGGTGCCATGCTCAATGGTAGCCTAATCGCACCCGACATCTCTTTCATTCTTTCCAGTTTGTGGACACATGCTCATGAGCCAAAACGATCAGCCTATCAAACCCTGGGGCGGCCGCTTCAGTGAAGCCACCGATGCCTTTGTCGAACGTTTCACCGCTTCCGTCGACTTTGATAAACGCCTCTATCACCACGATATCAACGGCTCCATCGCCCACGCCACCATGCTCGCTAAAGTCGGCGTGCTGACCGAGGCCGAGCGCGACCAGATCATCACCGGTCTGGAAGATATTCGCGCGGAGATCGTCGCCGGTAAATTTACCTGGTCGGTCAGCCTTGAAGATGTGCACATGAACATCGAAGCCGTGCTCACGCAACGCATCGGTATCACCGGTAAAAAACTGCATACCGGCCGCTCGCGCAACGATCAAGTCGCGACCGATATTCGCCTGTATTTGCGCGATGAAATCGATGCTATCGCCAAAGAGCTGACCCGTTTACAACAGGGCTTGCTGCAAGTCGCGGAAGCCAATGCCGATACCATCATGCCCGGTTTTACCCATTTGCAAACCGCCCAGCCAGTGACCTTTGGTCATCACCTGTTGGCCTGGTTTGAAATGCTACAGCGCGATTACTCGCGTTTGATGGACTGCCGCGCACGCATGAATTATTTGCCCTTAGGCGCCGCCGCGCTTGCGGGAACTACCTACCCGATCGATCGCGCTTACACTGCCCAGCTATTAGGCTTTGAAGCGCCGACCGAGAACTCACTCGACTCAGTAAGCGACCGCGATTTCGCCATCGAATTCGCCGCCTTCGCCAGCGTCTTGATGATGCACTTGTCGCGCGCAAGCGAAGAGCTGGTGCTCTGGACTTCATCGCAATTCAGCTTTATCGATTTACCGGATCGCTTCTGCACCGGCTCCTCGATCATGCCGCAAAAGAAAAACCCTGACGTGCCGGAACTGGTGCGCGGTAAAACTGGCCGCGTCTACGGTCACCTGACTGCACTGTTAACCCTGATGAAATCCCAGCCTTTGGCTTACAACAAGGACAATCAGGAAGACAAAGAGCCGGTGTTTGATGCCATCGACACCGTCAAAGACTGCCTGCGCGCCTTTGCCGATATGGTTCCGGCAATTCAGCCGCGCAAAGAGAAGATGTACGAAGCGGCCAAACGCGGTTTCTCCACTGCAACTGACTTGGCCGATTACTTGGTGCGCAAAGGTGTTCCTTTCCGCGACGCCCATGAGATTGTAGGCAAGTCGGTAGGTTATGGCGTGCAATCGGGCAAAGACTTGTCGGAAATGACGCTGGCCGAGCTACAGCAGTTCTCTACCGTGATCGAGCAGGATGTATTTGCGGTATTGACGCTGGAAGGTTCAGTCGCCGCCCGCAACCATATTGGCGGCACCGCACCGGCGCAGGTAAAAGCCGCCGTTGGGCGCGCCAAAGCGAGTTTGGAAAGTCGTCAGTAACACCCAACTCCCTCACCTCCCCCCAAAAAGGGGGGGAGGTGTTTGCACCACACCACACAGCTATTTCCCCTCGCTCCTGCCAGACAATTTCGCCGTCGTTAAAATCGTTTTTATATTCCCGCCCACCACTGGTATTTACATCAAAATAGACTAGCCTTTAAGTCTGGCAGTTTGTTTTTTGTCCAAGCAGGCTGAGCGCTTGAAAGGGACACAGGTAGGCACTATGGGTAAAAAGTCATTGTATTCAGGCGAGTCTGAAGAGGCACTGGCAGCCAAAATCCGGCAGCTAGAGGAGGAGCTCGCCCGCCTGAATGATCGTGACATCCGCCATCGCTATGCGATGGAAGCCTCTAGCGATGGTTTGTGGGATTGGAATCTACTGACCAATAAAATTTATTTCAGCCGCAGCTATTTGCGCATGCTCGGTTACGATTACGAAGACCTGCCGGGCAACCTGGATACCTTGCGCGATTATTTTGTCCACCCGGATGATCTGGACAACATGCTCAGCGAGTATCAGGCGGCGATTGATCACAATCGCGATTCGCTACAATTACAGCTGCGCATGCTGCACCGCGACGGCAGCGAGATATGGGTGCTGTCGAAAACCAAATTTTTTGAGCCCGACCACAAGGGGCACCCCACTCGCTGCGTAGGCATAATCACCAACATCAACGATTTTATGGAGGCGCGCGAAGAACTGGTCAGCGCCCATGCCCAAGCGGATTTAGCGAGCAAAACCAAAAGCGAATTTTTAGCCCGTATCAGCCACGAAATTCGCACTCCGATGAATGCGATTATCGGCATAGGGTATTTACTCAATGACACCAAGCTGGATGAACAACAACAAAGTTATCTCACCAGCATGAATTCCGCGGCGGACTCGCTGCTACAAATCATCAACCAATTACTCGACTTCTCTAAAATTGAAGCGGGGCGCGTGATTCTTGAGTATGCTCATTTTGATCTTGACCAACTCTTTGAAAAAATCTCGCGCTTGTTTGAAATCAGCGCACTGCATAAATCTGTCCGCATTGTGTACGACATCAAACCCGATGTGCCGCGCTTCTTGCGCGGCGACGCGTCGCGTCTCAGTCAAATTCTCAGCCATTTGATTGGCAATGCTTTTCAATATTCCAATACCAATCAGGTGCTGGTGCGTGTTCGCCGCCGGGCGCACAATGCCAAACAGGTCATGTTGGAGTTTACGGTAGAAGACAAAGGCCTGGGCATGACCGAGGAAAAACTGGCGCACATTAAAGAGCGACTGGTATTCAATATAAATTCAAATGAACATGAAAAACACACCTACGGCCTTGGTATTTGCAGCCATTTAGTGCATTTAATGCAAGGTGATTTCTGTATTGATTCACACCTTAATAAAGGTTGCAAAGTTACGTTTAGCGCATCCTTTGAGCGCAGTCACCTAGGTGAAAAAACACTGATCAATCACCCCCGCGACCTCAATAATATTCGTACACTCATCGTTGACGACAACAGCATTGCCCGCACCATTATTGCCAGTACCGCACGCAGTATTCATTTACAGGTTGATGAAATAGACAATCCGATTAGCGCCATAGAGCGTATTCGCCAAGCAGATAACCTCGGTCAACCCTATCACTTTGTTTTGCTCGATTACCGCATGCCCAATATGAACGGCTTGCAATTGACCGGGCTGATCAAATCAGACCTCAGCTTAAAACATAAACCGCGCATTTTTTTAATTTCCGCCTATCACCGCGATGAAATCTCCAATACCGATCCCAATGCTATTTTGGTCGATGAATTCCTCAGCAAACCAGTCAGCGAGTCGCGCCTGTTTGATGCCATTAGCCAAGCGATTGGGCGCGAGCCGTTTTTGCAAGATATCAGCCCGGAACTCAATGCGACTGATGACACCTTAGCGCTACTGGAAAACACTCACCTATTAATTGCTGAAGACAATGTGGTTAACCAGCAGGTGATTCGTGGCATATTAAAAAAGAAAAAAATCACTACCACCATCGCCGCCAACGGAATTGAAGCACTGAAGTTGTTGGAAAATAACAGCGAAGTATTTGATGCAATTTTAATGGATTTGGAAATGCCCGAAATGGATGGGATAGAAGCGACACGACGCATCCGCGCCGGACAATTGCGCACCACCAATCAGCAGCAGGACATTCCCATTATCGCCGTTACGGCGCAAGCCATGCGCGGCGATCGCGAACGCTGTCTTGCCGCAGGAATGAACGGCTACTTATCCAAACCGGTTAATCCGGAGTTACTTTACACCACGCTCGCTGACATCTTACGCAAGAAAAAAATCACTCACCAAAATCCACAATTTTGAACCCTATGTATTCTCGTTCGATCGATATACACGATATAGATGAGGGTGTTGACCGCAAACAACTCACACAACTCAAGCAGCGTTTCCTGGATTTAAATGCGCAGCGTTACACACGCACCTGCGCGGCACTTACTGAGCGCCAACAACAATTTTTGCAAGCTTTACCCCTCTTGTTTCATGTTAACCACCCCATGCTGCCCGGCTATATTTCTCACAGCACGCCGGCAGGAATTTATCAATACACACCTAACAATGACGAGTTGCGTCTGGCAAAAATTCTGGCGCGCAGCTTTCAATACAATCGCGATCTCACTGAAAAACAACCCGCGATTGATGCGCTTTTTGTGATGGGCAGTGTGGGCACTATTGCCCAGAGTGATTCAAGCGATTTGGATATATGGGTGTGCCACAGCCTCGACCAGAGCCAACCTTTTTTACCTGAACTAGAACACAAGTGCCAACTGATTAGCCAGTGGGCCGCCGTGCAGATTCACTTGGAAGTACATTTCTTTTTAATGCGCAGCGATGAATTTTCTGGCCAACGCCGCCAATCACTAAGCAGCGAAGCCAGCGGTTCAGCCCAACATTTTTTATTGCTCGATGAATTTTATCGCACAGCCCTGTGGCTCGCCGGAAAATATCCACTCTGGTGGTTTATTCCCGCATCACAAGAACACAATTACAATAACTATCGCGATAAATTATTAGGTAAACGTTTTCTCAAACAGGAAGATGTTATTGATTTTGGCGGCCTGCCCACTATTCCCACCAATGAATTTATCGGAGCAGGAATTTGGCAACTGTATAAAGCGATTGAATCACCTTACAAGTCCGTTTTAAAACTACTATTACTGGAGGTTTATGCCAGCGGCGAGCTAAACAACAAAAACACCCGCAATACGCAAACACTTACCACAAATGCATCCTCAGGTATTAGCCTTTACCAAGACAGTATCAATGCCGAGCTCAGCCAACAAGAAGACGCTGCAAGCGCGATTGAACAAAACCAACCTCTCACCAGCGAGCCCTTGGCGCTCAGTTTTAAACGCGCACTTTACGCGCAAGAGCCGGATGCCGATAGACTAGACCCTTATGTGATGGTGTATCGCCTCATTGAGCAATATTTACAACAACATCACCAATTGCCGCGCCTGGATTTAGTTCGCCGCTGTTTTTATTTTAAAGTGAATAAGCCTCTGTCGCGCACTAGTCGCCAGCCGAACAAATCCTGGCAGCGAAAATTATTGGAGCAGTTAGTAAAAGATTGGCACTGGTCATCACATCAATTGCATATGCTCGATAACCGCGCCTATTGGAAAGCCCCCCATGTAATTGCCGAGCGAGCACTGTTAGTCAATGAACTCAACCACAGTTACCGTTTACTGAATGAGCTACATAATAGCCAACAGCATGATATCGCCATCAGCAGTGATGAAATGATCATTCTCGGGCGAAAATTACATGCCGCGTTTGAACGCAAGGCGGGAAAAATTGAATGGATTAATCCCGGCATATCGAGGGATTTAAGTGAAGACAATCTGTGTTTTATTCGCGAAGAGAACGATAGCGGCGAAAGCTGGCAAGTTGTACGGGGCAGCCAACATGATTTGACCCTGCGCAATATAGATGTAGCCCCCATCAAACGGTCGCGCAGTTTATTGGAACTGCTGTTCTGGTGCCATGCCAACGAAATTTTAGCGAGTCACACCAAAGTCGATATTATTGGCCGGGATCTTTTTCTAAGTGCCAATCAAAAGCAGCAACTAATGCAAGCAATACAACAGTGGTTACCTGTGCCACTGGCGGTTGAGCATCAACAATTCACCCGCCCTGCCGCTATCGAAAAACTATTAATCATCGTCAACACCGGCGTTGAACCACAGGCGGATTTACATAAAAAAGGCATGCAAATGCTCAGTAGCCAAAGTGATGCCCTGGGCTATAGCGGCTTGCGTGAAAATTTGATGATTAGTGCCGATGTTATTCAACTCAATTCCTGGGGCGAATTAATTTGCCGCCACTACCCGGTGGATGCATTAATTAGTTGCCTGCAACATTATTTCCGTTTGTTTCCGCCCGGCAAACAATTTAGCTTGCCCGAGTTGAGCGTGCGCTGCTTTAGCAGTGGCCAAGGCAATAATATCGCTCAGCGATTGACCGAATTGTGGCGCGATTTGATTAGTTGCTATTACTCCGGCACTCATCCACGCAGCTGCCGTTATATTTTAGAAATGGGCGATGAGTATTTACTACTGCAATTTGTGCAACAGCAACTGCAAATACAGCGTTTTAAACGCTACGAAAAATTATTAGAAAAACTGACTCAGGCACAAACTGATTTCAGTCCCATAGTGATTGATCGCTATGGCCTGCGCGACAAACCGTTGCGCATTATTTGCGCGCAGATCAAACAGCGCGGCATCTATGTTTTTTATCAACTGGAACACGGCCGGGCACGCATAACCATTGTCGATGAAAAAGGTTCAGTATTTACCACGCACACCGAATACCACAACCAACAGACACTGCTGCGTCCACTGATTAATTTTATTAATGCCGCAATGCGGCGCCAATTAATAGATGGAGATAACACAGTTGCACAGCCCGACTGCAAAGACATCACCATCTACGAACTCGTCGGCAACATCAAACAACAACAAGGCCATGCCGAGCGCAGGCAACTACAGAGTGATTTAAGCCAACTGCATTTTATTAATGTCAAAGCAATTGCCGAAATGGATGCAGAGCAGCATTTGCGCTTTACCATTTTTTGTAATGAACAGGAATTTTCTGCATTGGCCTATGGCAATAATTTATTTAGCGCCGTAGCAAGTTATATTATTGGTCGTCGCCAGCATGGTGAGCGCTACCCCTGCTACATTACCGATCTAGATCTATCTCTCTGCCACGAAACCATCGGACAACAAACCGGCGTACAACTTGGCCACTACTTACAGCTCAAAGCTGAACTGGAAAATAAACTTAATGCGGCGCTCAGCCTTTTATAAAGAATCACATCTGCCAATTCGACTCTGATAAATAATCTCCCCTTACTCATCCACCAGAAACTCCACTCGCGCCATCTCTTGTCCATTTACTTGAATAGCAAGCTGATGCTGACCGGCATAATAACGACGAGTAGTAATAGGTTTAAACGAGTGTGTTTTGGTTATCGCCATTGTTTCATTTTTAGCTAGCAGGATATTCTTTAATTTAAATACCTTGGGCGCCAGCTTGCCGTTGGCCTTCATAAAATAAACCACATAGTCCACTACCAAATTCTGCGCAATTGTTCTGCCGCTCAGTGTGAATGAAAACGCTATTGCATCACCCAGCTTGATTTGCTTTTTATCCAACTGAATTTCACTCACCAGCACATTGGGTTTTGCCGCATAGCCCAGTAGTGGGAATACCCGCACATCACCAGCTTTTACCAAGCTGCGCAAACCATGTTTTACAATCCAATCAGTATGCTCGTGCGTATCAGCGAGCCAATTACGACACACTTCAATCATCCACTCAGGATTGTCTTTGCTGATATCGTTGAGATTATTGGCCACCGACCGGCGCACATATAAACTCTCATCGGCCTTTAATGTTTGTAAAATCGTCCGCAGCGGTTCTGGGTTGTGAATAAATTGCGGCAGGCGCATACCCCAGGGCAAACGCGGTCGCGATCCTTCTGACGCTAAACGGCGCACATGTTCTGATGGATGTTTGCACCACTGCAATAATGTTGCGTAAGTCAATTCCGTGTGTTGTTGGATAAATGGGCGAATCGCAAACTCCGCACTGAATAAGTGGGTTAACTTCTCTAGTAGTTGCAGCGCCGCTTCAGGATATTGCAAACCATGAACTGCAACATAATCAATCACTGGCCAAGCAGCAAACGCAGCCTTACTATCGTTTGCGCTGCCCTTATCCCATACCTCTGGCAAGCGCTGTAAATGTTCGCTGAGCTCTGTAAATGGCAACTTGTAATGATGATGCAATACCGCAATCAGGTGTTGTACGCGCGCTTTTAATTCCAGCTCTTCCAAGCCGCGCTGCGCATCCTGTTGAAACGCTTTGGCATTAAAACCCGGCACCACCAACGCAACACTCTTGGCAATGCGTTTAATTGCATGCACGCCCAAACCCTCTTTCATCAGCGAATTATTATCGGCTTCAGTCACTGGAAAAATCTCCGGTTAAAAATAACAAGCATAAAAAAAGCTGCTGTCAGGTTATGGCAGCAGCTTTTAACCAGCATTCGTTAGATAATTAACTCAATGCTAACTGAATATTAAAACAGGTTCCGTTTTTGTCATCCGAGGTGACTGCCATTTGGCCGCGATGGTGATCGGTGATAATAAAATAAGAATAGGATAAGCGCTGCTCTACCGGACAAGTGGATTCGTGTTTAGTGATGGCAAAAAATGGTTGGAAAATATCCAGCTGCTCAGTCGGGCTTAAACACTTTCCGTTGTGTTCGATTTTAATCCAGAGCGAATCATAAAATTCGCCGATCTCAATATTGATCCAAGGTTTATTCTTGTCATCCCAGGTATGTGAGTTAAGCGCGTAAAACGCATTGCGCATCAAGCGCACAAATACTTGTTCCAACTCGGCGGGAAAACAGGGAATTTGCGGCAGTGCAGCGGCGTAATTGCGGCGAATATTGATATGTTTAAATGCAAGACTATCAACATCGGTAAATAATTCTGTCGCCAGCGCAATACTGCGATCCATAATTGGTGGCACATCGGCAAGCTGTTTGGTATCGCGATGGCTACCGGCAAGATCCAACAAGTTCTGTGCAATCGCCGTAGCCTGATGCGCACTCAACCGCACAGTTTCAACTTCTTGCAATAAAAACTCTTTTACCTCACCTAACTCTGCCGCTTCAATTTCCTGGCGCGCACGAGTAACGCGCGACAAAATAGTTTGCATTGGCAAACTAATGTCGTACGCCATCGCCGAGGCAAGTTCACCCATCGCCGATACCTTGTCGCGCTCGGCGACTTTATTTTCAGCGTTTACTTGTTTGGTGACATCGGAAATCAAAATCACAAGGCCGGTGTCGTTTTTGTGGTCGAGTGGATAAAGAGTGATATCAAAACTGTATTGGCCGCGCTGTGCATGTTTAAGATTCAGCGTTTCACCTGACTCCAATACCGATTGCACTTGCTCCTGAGTGAGGGTGATAGCGGCATAGGCTTCCCATAAGTTTTTGCCTACGACATCCTTAAATGGGCGCCCGGTAATCTCTTCTGCTTTTTTGTTCCACTGGGTGATTTGCAAGGCTTGATCCAAGCCAATCAACATCACTGGCATGGAATTAACGATACTGGCAATGTATGCCTCGCGCGCCCGTAGCTGCTCGCTCGTCTCCTGCAATACCGCGGTGCGATGTGCGACGCGATCTTCCAGTGTTGCTTTAATATTGGTCAAAGCGCGATTGGCGCGCATGGAACGAAGATGCGCCCGGATTAAAAAAATTAGCGCTACCAACAGCGAGAGAATCAATACGCTAGCCGTGGTATTGGCCACGTACTGCCATTTGGTGCTGCCATCTTCTTCGCGAAATACGGCGAATATATCGGCAAATGCGCTCATGCTCAGGCTGGTCAGTGCGATTAGGGCCAAAAGGTACTTCATGGAGGGGAATCTCGTAGGTGCAAATAGGCGAATTTTACAAGATCCCCCACGCCAATAGCTATGATTCCTTCCCTTGTAGGACCTTTATCAATCTCGCCCCGCTTTGAATTAAACACACTGAATTGTGAAACCATCCCGCAGGGCAAGGTCAAATGACAGCAAACAAAGCCAGACGCCCACACCGCAATTGTCACAATTTGTAATTGGCGGCACTGAATTTGCTGCAAATTCATTTATAAAATTAGGTAAAGCCTTGCGCTCGATCAACTAGAACCAGCATTCACTGGCTACACTGATAAAATTGCTTACGTCAGTCGCTACGCTGATTATGGCAAGTAGAGTTATTCGTTCATGGAGAGTATTGAATGACGACAAATTGCGTCTTAGAAATTGCCATCGCCAAAGCGGAACTGAAGCTGCATAGCGAGGATACAAGTGAATAGTATATATATTGCACTCGCGGCACTATTTGGTGTAGCGGTGGTGGTCGCAGCAGCCGTGCACGTCAATCGAACCAACCAAAAACTGCGCAATATGGTGCGTTTGATGCGCAGGGCAGACGTCTGGCAACGCGGCCACAACAACGTGCTCGCGCAAATTGTCGCCGATGACGCACTGGAAGATATATTGCTCGGCATTATTGTGGGCGTGGAATACATCAAGCCGGAGATGACTTGCAGTATTTTGCTACTCGATCACACCACCAATACGCTCAAAGTAGTCGCGGCGCCGAACCTGCCTGATTTTTACAACCAAGCCGTAGATGGCCTGCCTGCCGAGTGCGAAATTGGCTCCTGCGGTATGGCCGTTACCAGCGGTCAACGGGTGATTGTGAGCGACATTCAAACTCACCCGGCATGGGTAGAGGCGCGCGAGCTAGCAGCCAAAGCCGGCCTTGCCTCCTGCTGGTCGGAGCCCATTATCAATCGTCGCGGCGAGGTACTCGGCACTTTTGCCATCTACCAAAAACAAATCGCGGAGCCCAGCGCTGAAGACATCAAACTGATTGAAGAGTCTGCCTATCTAGCAGAGATTGCAATTGAACGAAAATGGGCACTAGAGGCACTGCGTGAAAGCGAGGAGCGCCATCGCAAACTGGCGCAGCACGATAGCTTAACCGGGTTACCCAACCGTGCGCTATTTTCCGACCGTTTGAATCAGGCACTACATTATTGTAAGCGCCACCAACGAGTGCTTGCGGTGATGTTGCTCGACCTCGATAAATTCAAACCCGTTAACGATCAATACGGTCATGCTCTTGGCGATGAATTACTAAAGCAAGTTGCGCAACGTTTACTATCCGTAGTCCGCACCTCAGATACAGTTGCCCGCATTGGTGGTGATGAGTTTGTCATTCTGCTGCACCAGATTGATGACCTGAATCAAGCACGTGTAGTGAGCGAAAAAATTCAACTGGCACTCGACGAGTTATTTTTAATTGACGACCGCCTAATCCAGATCGGCTGCAGCATCGGCACGGCATTTTATCCTAACGACAGCAGCGACCCACGCGAGCTCACCCAAATTGCCGATCAACGCATGTACCAACAAAAACACGCACCATCCGCGCAAACGGTTTAATTATTACCTAATAAAAAAAGGGCAACCTATTGGGTTGCCCATTAAGCCGACTCATGAAGCAGTCGAAGAAGAAGGGGAAGCTCACACAGAAACTAACAATTGCAAAACACAACTTCCATGAAAGAAATCATGCCTGCACTTGCACTAAACCATCATCTACACGCACTGGATATACTGCGACTGTATATTCAGGTTTTTCCAGGCATTCGCCTGTACGCAGATTGTAGTGCTCCTTATACAGTGGCGATGCAACTACCACTTCATCACCGATCGAACCAATAATGCCGCGCGACAATACATTGGCCTCACCGATGGGATCGTAATTTGATATTGCAAAAACTTCATCTAAACGGCGCGAGCGAAAAATCGCTACCTGTTGATTATTCACCAGGGCACAAACGCCGGTATCAGGAAAAAGGTCATCTATTTCACACACACTAATCCAGGGTTTTTCGCTCATGATATTTCTCACTTAAAAATATAATTTTTTAGCCCCTCTAACCTCCCCCTTAGTAAGGGGGAGAAACGTGGCAGCCTGAAGGGCTGCATATCCCCTCCTCTTATTAAGGGGAGGGTTAGGGTGGGGTTATTTAACTAATCCACCAACTCAACAAACTGAATGCTGCTATTGGTGCGCTCCAGTGCAGTTGCCGGGCGAATTTGTTCACGCTCAACCACATAGGCAAGATTGTTATCCGGCACATCAGCATTGATGAAATGTTTGAAACGTTTTTGCAACTCTTCATTTTCTACTGTGGTTTTCCACTCGCACTGGTATTGGCTGATGTTGTAAGCCATTTGCTCTTCCAGTTCCGCACAGAGGCCAAGCTTGTCATTGATCACCACTTGTTTAAGGTAATCCAAACCGCCTTCCATATTCTCCATCCAGACCGAGGTACGTTGCAGACGGTCACCGGTGCGAATGTAGAACATCATTACGCGGTCGATATATTTAATTAAGGTGGCGTCGTCCAAACCGGTGGCGAATAAATCTGCGTGGCGTGGGCGCATACCGCCGTTACCACACACATATAAACTCCAACCAGTTTCAGTGGCGATAACACCAAAGTCTTTGGATTGCGCTTCCGCACATTCGCGGGTACAGCCCGACACACCAAATTTAATTTTGTGTGGTGCGCGTACACCCTTGTAGCGATTCTCCAACGTAATCGCCATGCCAACTGAATCCAATACACCGTAGCGGCACCAGGTTGAACCAACACAGGATTTCACCGTGCGCAATGATTTACCGTAGGCGTGACCTGTTTCAAAACCGGCATCGACTAATTTTTTCCAAATTGCGGGCAACTGATGCAATTGCGCACCAAATAAATCGACGCGTTGACCACCGGTAATTTTGGTATAGAGCTTGTACTCTTTGGCAACCTGACCGAGCGCGATTAATTTATCTGGAGTAATTTCACCACCGGCAACACGCGGCACGATTGAGTAAGTGCCATCTTTTTGCATATTGCCCAAGAAAATATCGTTGGTATCCTGCAGGCCAATGTGTTTTTTATCTAACACAAATTCATTCCAGAAAGCGGCGAGAATTGAGGCCACTGCTGGCTTACAAATTTCACAACCCAAACCATGGCCGTGCTGATCCAACAAATCATCAAAGGATTTAATTTGTTTAATGCGCACTATGTCGGCCAATTCCTGACGCGAGTGCGGGAAATGCTCACAAATATGGTTGCTTACTTCTACCCCGAGCTTCACTAACTCGGCATCCATCACTTGTTTGGTTAATGCTGAACAGCCGCCGCAACCGGTAGAGGCTTTGGTAACTGCTTTGATGTCACCCATGGTGCGCGCACCGTCTTGCACGGCACAACAAATTGCACCTTTACTGACATCAAAACACGAACAGATCATCGCCGCTTCTGGCAATGCATCCACACCGATGGCCATACCTGCACCATCAACACTGGGCAGAATTAAACAGTTGGGGTCTTCCGGCAAATCCATGCCGTTCACACACATTTGTTGCAAAGTGCCGTAGGCTTCTACATCGCCTACCAATACTGCGCCCAACAATTTTTTATTGTCGGCCGACACAATCATACGCTTGTAAACTTCTTCTACATCATTGCTGTAGGTGTAGCTTAATGAACCGGGTGTTGCGCCATGAGCATCGCCAATTGATGCTACATCTACGCCGAGTAATTTTAATTTGGTGCTCATATCCGCACCCATAAATTGTTCGCTGCCACCAGTGATATGCGACAGAGCGACTTTTGCCATTTGATAACCTGGGGCAACCAAACCGTAAATACGATTATTCCAGAGTGCACATTCACCAATTGCGTACACATCATCCAAATTCGTTTGGCAATTGTTATCGACTACAATACCGCCGCGCTCACCTACTTGAATGCCGCACTTGCGCGCGAGTTCGTCTTGCGGGCGAATACCGGCAGAGAACAAAATCATATCGGTTTCAAGATGGCTGCCATCGGCAAAGTTCATGCGGTAGCGCGCTTCAGTACCGGCAACAATTTCATTAGTCGCTTTTTGCGTGTGCACTTTTACGCCGATCGCTTCAATTTTACGACGCAGTAATTTACCGCCACCTTCATCGAGCTGTACAGCCATTAAACGCGGGGCAAATTCCACCACGTGAGTTTCAAGGCCAGCGGCTTTTAATGCGGCCGCCGCCTCCAAACCGAGCAGACCACCACCCACCACTACACCAATTTTGCTCTGTTGTGCGGAGCGAGTAATAGCTTCCAAATCTTCAATGGTGCGATACACCAAACAGTGTTCACCGTTATTGCCCGGAATAGGAGGAACAAACGGGAATGAACCTGTAGCAAGAACTAATTTGTCGTAACCTTCACGGCGACCTGATGCAGTGATCACTTCTTTGTTTTCAAAATCCAGATCGACCACTTTATCTTTCAGGATAAATTCAACAGATTTTTCGGTGTAGTAATCTTCGCTGGTGAGCATTAAATCCTCAGCGGTAGAACCGGAAAAATATTTGGAGAGCTGAACGCGGTCATAAGCGAGGCGCGGCTCCTCAGAAAAAGTGATTACCTGATATTGATCAGCATCTGCATGATTCACCAGATTATCGATAAATTTGTGGCCTACCATGCCGTTGCCAACTACTACAATGCGCTTCTTCATATCTGCCTCACGGTCGTGAAATTTTTGTATTAACTAATTTTTAAAAGGGCTATCAATCAAGCCAACAGGTATTGCTCTTCAGATACATGCAATTGCACCTGTGCGTGCAATTTTTCTTTCATGCGCACCACTTCGCCGACAATAATTAACGCCGGTGATTGCACTTTTTCGCGCAACACTGCTACAGGAAATTCTTTCAAAGTCGAAATAATATCGCGCTGATCTTTACGGCAACCGTTTTCAATAATCGCTACCGGCGTATCGGCAGCCAAGCCACCGGCCAATAATTTTTCTGCAATTTCATCAGCGCGAGTCAACCCCATATAAAACACCAACGTGTGATTCAATTGCGCCAGCGCATTCCAATTTACATCCAAACTTTTTTCTGCATGACCGGTAACAAAAGTACAGCCTTGCGACAAACCGCGATGAGTTAAGGGGATGTCGGCATAGGTGCTGCAGCCAGAGGCAGAGGTAATACCCGGAATCACTTCTGCTTCGATGCCAGCGCTACGCAGCTCCAATAGTTCTTCGCCGCCGCGACCAAACACAAAAGGATCGCCACCTTTAATACGGCACACGGTCAAACCGAGCTGCGCTTGCTTAACCAATAATTGATTGAGATCTTCTTGCGCGATGCTGTGCTGGTTTTTTGCTTTGCCAACATAGTGCGCGGGAATATTTTTAGGGAAGAGTGCGCGAATATCAGCGCTGACTAAATAATCGTAAAAAATAATATCGGCGGTATTGATTGCACGCAGTGCTTTCACCGTTAACAATTCAGCATCGCCAGGACCTGCACCCACCAACCAGACCTTGCCTACGCGGGATTTTTTAGCGCGTTCATTGGCGTCACTGCGCTGCTTCAGCATGGCAGAAGGAAGAGTTTCTATGCTGGCTTTGAAAAACTGGGTCATGGCATACACCTGCTATTGGGTTACAGGTGTGCAGTTGCAAGCGCAATGCCAGATCGAAAAAAACGCCAAAAAAAAATATTTTTCCTTATATTTCATTAGTTTATATTTTCAAACAAACACAACAATTACAGTAGACTGTTTAGCCCTCCGATTCATAACGAGCCGAAATGAATTTAAATGGTGCAAAGTCGCACCAATGCGCAGCAAAATAAGGCTTTTACTTTTTTCGAAAATGCACCATATAAAAACATTGTGATGGTGCAACACGCACCACAAGAAAACATTTTATAAATTTCAGCCAGATTTTAGGTGAGTATCTGGCTATTTAGGTTAGGTGCGATTGCATAAAAACCTGAAGAAGGGGCAGTTAAAGGTGTAGAATTTTAAAAATCCCTATTTTGGAACATGCCTTTTACCAAGAACCTCCCGTACGCGGAAAAAGCTGGCTAACCGATTGCAAACCACAATGGAGCCATTCTGATTTCATTGACCTGAGTGTGAATTGGCTTGAGTGAATTGGATAGCATAGCTAGAGTGCCTCATCTTTCTGGAATCAGCTTCTTTATATATGCAATTAATCGATAACTTTGGCCGAACCATCAATTACGTGCGCCTGTCAGTGACTGACCGCTGCGACCTGCGCTGCGTTTATTGCATGGCGGAGGAAATGACTTTTCTGCCGCGCGCCGAAGTGTTGAGTATTGAAGAACTGGCAACACTTGGCGAAGCCTTTGTTGCGCTGGGTGTAACCAAGCTGCGCATCACCGGTGGCGAACCCTTAATCCGGCGCGGTATTGTTGCTCTGCTAGCGCGATTAGGGCAATTGCCCGGCTTGGCCGAACTGTGCCTGACCACCAACGGCACCCATCTGCCCCAGCACGCACAGGCAATAAAAGATGCGGGAGTAGACCGCATTAATATCAGCCTCGATAGCCTCAATCCCGAACGCTTCCGCCAACTCACCCGCGTGGGCGATATCAAGCAGGTGCTGGCGGGCATTAAGGCTGCACAAGCAGCAGGTTTTAAACGTATCAAACTCAATTGTGTTGCACTTAAACACTACAATGCCGATGAAGTGCCCGCACTGGTGCAATTTGCACTGGATGAGGGATTGGATATCAGTTTTATCGAAGAGATGCCACTGGGCCGAATCGATGAACATGGCCGCGCCGCAGAATTTGTCAGTAGCGCTGAGCTGCGCGCACGCATCAGCCAACATCATTCACTACAGCCGGTTGCTGCCAAACAAGACAACGCCGGGCCCGCGCGCTACTGGCAAACAAGCGGTTATGATTCACAGATTGGTTTTATCTCGCCCCACTCCAATAATTTTTGCAGCAGCTGCAACCGCGTGCGCGTCACCGCTACCGGAAAATTATTATTGTGTTTAGGTCAGGAAAATAGCGTGGATCTGCGCGCAGCTTTACGTGAAAGTGAAAATCCGCAGGCTGAAGTGCGCACCCGCATTATCAATGCCATGCAGCACAAACCAGAAAAACATACGTTTGATTTAGATGATGAACCGCAAATTGTGCGGTTTATGAATATGACAGGTGGTTAACCGTCTTGAACCCCTCCCCAGCCCTCCCCTTCATAAAGGGAGGGAGTAATAGTTCCTCCCCCCCGGCAAGGGGGAGGCTGGGAGGGGGTTAATTTTTACTGGAGGTTTTATGTCCGCAACAAAAGAATTTGAACCCTTAAATATTTGTGTGCTCACCGTGTCCGATACACGCAACATGGAGACCGATACTTCCGGTCAAAAATTGCAGGATTTATTAATCGCCGCTGGCCATAGGCTTCACGACCGAAACTTAGTAATCGATGACATCTACCAAATCCGCGCAGTGCTTTCCAACTGGATTGTCGATTCACAAGCGCAAGTTGTGTTAATTACTGGAGGCACCGGTTTTGCGGGGCGTGACTCTACCGTGGAAGCCGTTACGCCTTTGTTTGATAAAACCGTGGTGGGATTTGGGGAATTATTTCGCCAGGTTTCATATGAAGAAATAGGCACATCGACAATTCAATCCCGCGCGACCGCAGGGTTTTCCAATCGCACCTTAATTTTTTGCCTGCCCGGTTCAACCGGCGCCTGCACGACGGCTTGGGAAAAAATCATCAAAGAGCAATTAGACAGTCGCCATAGACCTTGCAATTTTGTTGGGCAGTTACAAATTAAAAAGTAATATCCGTCATCTTCACCGCCGAGTTACCTCCGCACTAATTTAATGCCACCCGATAACCTTGATGCCTTGTTTTGGTGAGCGCGATAACACACGAGCGTTGTTGCTCGTGTGTTTTTTGTGCTTTTGTCATATCAATCAACCAAACCCCCTCCTTTTGTAAAAAAGTGCTCAAGCCAAGGTGGCTGGCAAGCTAATTGCAAATCTCTGACTCCATGCCTTAACAAGGTGTTATTGATGTATTTGTGAGCACGCCTCCATGAATAATTCTTTACTGATACACACAGCAGTGCCATCACTGTTGGCCACCATGGATGCCTTAACGCTCGAACCGGATTTTCAAATTTTTTTTAAGAAAGCGGCGGCGGCCGTGCGCACCCTATTAGGCGCCGATGGCACTGCTTTAATTTTACTCGATGAAGAGACGCAAACCTTTGAATACAAATTATTCGAAGGCGAGCAACAATATTTACTGAATAAATTTCAAGGGCTGCGCTTTTCAGCTACGACCGGAATATCTAGCCGCGTACTCGCCAGCAAAAACAGTATTTTTACGCGCGACTATCCCAATGCGCCAGATGCGATGGAGCAATTAATCGCCGCGGGATTGCAATCCAACCTGGTGATCCCGCTTATCTCTTCCGATAAAGTATTAGGTGTACTCGCCTCTTCCTGGTTTGCGCACACCAATTCTGTTGCAGATATTTCCCCGCAATTACTGACGCTAGCAGAGCGCATCGCCAGTCAGATTGCAGTAGCTTGCCACCGCGAAAAGCTGGAAGCGCAACTGCGCGCGCTTGCTACGATTGATCCACTGACAAAGTTATTAAATCGCCGCGGAATTTTACAGTGCGTCGATGACAGTTTGGAAAAGCTGCATCGCTACAATCGCCCATTTGCATTATTTTTTATCGATGTAGATGGGCTTAAATCGGCCAATGATCACTGGGGGCATGAGACTGGCGATGTGCTATTGCGCGATGTCGCCCAGCGTTTATCAGATGTCGTGCGCAAAGGCGATCAACTAGGCCGTCTCGGGGGCGACGAATTTTTAATTATTGCCGAGTGCGACGCATCCCATATCGATATTTTAGCCAATCGCTTTTTACAAGCATTGCGCATCCCCTATGGCACAGGGCGTAAACGCGGGCGCTTAAGTGGCAGCATTGGTGTGGTGCTGGCACCACAAGATGGAGTCGATGAAATTAATTTACTGCGCAAAGCCGATGCGGCCATGTATGTCGCCAAAAGCCAAGGCGGCGATCGTTTTCAGCGCGCCTCGGTAAAAACTGAATTGCCGCAAGAGACGCAAATTTCGATTGTAGATGTGGAATGCGCGCTGGAGCGCAATGAATTACAGCTATGGTATCAGCCTATTTGTCAGCTAAACGATTTGTCGCTAATCGGTTTTGAAGCACTGTTGCGCTGGTGTAAACCCGATGGAGAAATCATCAGCGCCGGGCCATTAATTCAAGCATTTGAATCCGCGCGCGGCGATCTGGAATTCCGTTTAGGCAATTGGGTTTTGCGCGAAGCAGGGCGGCAAATGCAGTTGTGGAGTAAAAACTCACTCACACCTGATATTCATATCAATATTTCACCGCGTCATTTTTTACATCCTTCATTTTTAGTGGAATTACAAACACTCTGCGAACAACACCAAGGGTTTGGTACGGCACTAATTATTGAAATTACTGAAACGGCAATGCTAGAGGATCTGGAGCGCGCCAAACGCATCATGCTGCGCTGCCGCGATTTGGGTGCGCGCATGGCAGTAGATGATTTCGGCACTGGTTATGCGTCACTCACTTATATAAAACGTCTGCCGCTCGATATGATTAAAATTGATCGTTCCTTTGTAGCGGAACTACCCGGCAACAAAGTGGATTGGGACATTACCCAAGGCATAGTCTCAATAGCCCATGCACTGGGTTTAGCGGTTGTCGCCGAAGGAGCAGAAGCATTTGAACAGATAGGTAGCTTGCGCGAACTGGGCTGTGATCAGGTGCAGGGTTATTTTATACATCGCCCCATGCCCTTTGATGATGCCAATGCATGGCTGCAACATAAATCTTTGCGCGCAACTACAGAACAGCACAACACAAAAAAAGCAGGCAAGATCACAAAGGCTATTGCTAATCAGGAAAAAGGAAACACCCACTCCAAATTAACAACAGCCTTTAATGTTCCGCAAGAATTTGTTGATCCTCGCTTTAGTGTTGCGCAGCGCAGTAAAAATCGCTCGGCTTAACTAGCTTCGCCGTCAATTAATAATGCACAGGCAAACGTTTAAGCATAGATTGGCGCGCGTTGATTAAATCCTTGTAGGTTTGAATCATGGTGAAATTCACCTGCGCCCCATTTAATTTTAATTCGGCGAGCTGGCGTTCGTAATCGGAGATTTCGCGCAGTAATTTATCGCGCATCAAATCAGAGTGAGTGGTATTAAAATCGGCCTTTAAATTTTTGCTTTGTCTTCTCATTGGTAACACTCCCTAAGAACAAAATACTGAATATCGTGTAGCGGTATCGCGCAACGCTAGTGGGAAAAAATACTGGGTAAACCACAGCGCGATGTTTTGGTTCCCTACCTTATGAAGACTAGCCTAGAAGCGCCGTCAAGAGCCAATTTAACTTAGAATATTTTATTCTCGGCACTATGGAAGTTTGGTTATAAAAGCAACGGCATTGCCTCTGCACTCAATAGGTGCAACAGCACAATAAACGATTTAATGCACCAGCTCATCAGCGGCTAATAACCGCTCCCAGCAAAAATGCCTATCCCCCAGCGCATAAAAATGGGGATTAATTAAATCGTCACTATTGTTGTAAACCAGTGGTTGTAAGGTGGGGGTAGCGCAGACCACTTGCCCGCCAGCCGCTTCCAATACCGCTTGCGCTGCGGCGGTATCCCATTCGCAGGTCGGCGCCAAACGCGGGTAGAAATCTGCGTGCCCCTCCGCGATAAGGCAAAACTTGAGTGAACTGCCAGCGTTGGTTGTCTCTATCTCACCCGGCCAATTGCGGGTGAGTGTCGCCATCAAGTCCACATTGGCCTGGGTGCCGTGGCGATGACTCAACAATAGGGTTAAGGATTGCTTCTGTGAAAAGCGCGCCAGCAGCGGGCGCACCGCTATCCGCGTAGGATTAACCCCCTGTTGATACTTAAAAGCGCCGATGCTTTCGCTCACTCCAGCATCCAATACGCCGAGATAAGTAATGTCGGTGGCAGGCACATGCACAACGCCCAGCAGCGGGCGGCCACACTGGATCAAGGCAATATTAACGGTGAACTGGCCATTGCCTGCAATAAACTCTTTGGTGCCGTCGAGCGGATCAATCAGCCAATAATTTTCCCATAAATGACGGTCGGCAAATTCCGGTATATCGCCCTCTTCCGAGATCATCGGCAGCGGTAGCAACTCAGGTAACTCCGCACTGATCAAGCGATGCGCCGCCAAATCTGCCGCCGTGAGGGGCGAGTCATCGCCCTTCTGTTCAATATTGTAACTATCGCGATTGTTATAAATCGCCATAATCGCCGCACCGGCGCGACGGCTGAGGTCGACCAGACGGGCAATTAATTCCGGGCTAATAGGGTGATTAGTCATTATGCGTGACCTCGCTAGAGGATAAATCCAACACCGGCTCAGCCGCGTGATAATTACCCGCCAGCCATTCGCGCACCATAAACAAGGCGGCGATACTGCGCCCTTCGCACATATCGGCGCGGGCAATCAATTGCAGCAAATCCGCGAGCGGATAAGGCACCACCTCAATTGGCTCCGGCTCATCGCCCTCCAAACGCTCGGGATAGAGATCCCAAGCAATGACGATGTTAATACCGTGCTCCATATAAGCAGGCGATAGATTGATAAGCTTGAGAAATTGCAGTTTGCGCGCGCCGTAACCCACCTCTTCTTTCAGTTCGCGGTTGGCCGCCGCGAGCAGGGTTTCACCCTGATCGATAGCGCCCTTGGGCAGCGCGAGGTGGTAATCCTCGATTCCGGCCGCATATTCACGCACCAAAAGCACCGTATTGTCGTCGAGCAAGGGTACAATAAGCACCGCCCCCGGCCCGCCGGAACAGAGCTTTTCGTAGGTACGCTCTTCGCCATTGCTAAAACGCAGGTGAAGTTCATCGGCACGGAATAATCGGCTGCGCGCAACAGTCGCGCGCTTCAAAATACTGGGCTTGGTCGGCATAAGTCGTAGAGTACAGTTCGCAGAAAGTGATAGAGACAATTTTATGATCAATTGGGACTTAATAGATACTGTCATGCTGGATATGGATGGTACCTTGTTGGATCTGCATTTCGATAATTATTTTTGGCTGGATCACCTGCCCCAGCGCTACGCGCAAATTCACAATGTTGATCTGGCCGCCGCGCGACAAAAATTAGCGGGCGATATTCGCCAGCACGAAGGCACACTGCAATGGTACTGCCTCGAATTTTGGTCCAATGCGCTGGATGTGGATATTTCCAGCTTAAAAGAAGAAGTGAAACACAAAATACAAATTCGCCCTCAGGTCGGCGAATTTTTACAGCGCTTGCGCGCCTGTGGCAAAAAAGTGTTGTTGGTGACCAATGCGCACCCGCAAAGTTTGTCACTCAAAATGCAAGTGACAAAAATCGATCAATGGTTGGATGTGATTATTTCATCGCACGAATTTAAGGAGCCAAAAGAATCACAAAAATTCTGGCAGGATTTACAAGCGCGCGAACAGTTTGACCCTGCGCGCACCTTATTTATCGATGACACTGTGCGCATTCTTGATTCCGCCAAAACCTTCGGCATCAAACATTTATTGGGCATACACCAACCCGATAGCAAAATCGAACGCCGTATGGAGCAGTATCCCGCGATCCATCATTTTGATGAAATTATGCCCTAGGCAAACCTATTAACGAG
This sequence comes from Cellvibrio sp. ATLC23, assembly GCF_057196725.1. Classification (NCBI taxonomy): domain Bacteria; kingdom Pseudomonadati; phylum Pseudomonadota; class Gammaproteobacteria; order Cellvibrionales; family Cellvibrionaceae; genus Cellvibrio; species Cellvibrio sp. ATLC23. Next base: position 221,144 of record NZ_JBXUOS010000007.1, read on the forward strand.
CAAACAACTGGATGAGTAAACAGAAACACGAGCAAGCTGATGACGATAAAATCCGCATCGATAAATGGCTGTGGGCCGCACGCTTTTATAAAACCCGCAGCCTCTGCAAAGAAGCCATCGACGGCGGGAAAATCCACTGCGATGGGCAGCGCATCAAACCCAGCAAAGAAGTGACTGTAGGTCTGGTATTGACCATACGCCAAAATCTCGATGAAAAAATTGTCGTGGTAAAAGCTCTTTCCGATCAACGCCGCGGCGCACCGGAAGCAGCGCTACTCTATGAAGAAACGGAAGAGAGTAAAGTCCAACGCGAAAAACGCGCCGCTGAACGCAAAGCTGGGCTGGGTAGTTACATCATCAGCCACCAGCGCCCCAGCAAAAAAGATCGCCGCCATATTCACCGCTTCCAGCGCATAAATTTATTGGGCGACGAAAACTAGAATTTATTGTGAAGAGATTAGACAATGCCAAGCAATGATTTATTACACCGCTTTTTATTTGACGACTGCGACGTGCGCGGAGAAATAGTCACTCTAGGTGACAGCTATCGCGAAGTGCTCAGCCACAACCCGCAACAACCCGCCATTCACCGATTGCTGGGGGAGTTTCTCGCTGCAGTGGGATTATTATCCAGCACCTTAAAATTTGACGGCAAAATTATTTTGCAAGCGCGCGGCGACGGTGCCATCTCTACCATTATGGCGGAATGCAATCATCACAATAATTTACGCGGCATAGTGCGTTTAAATAGCGAAATAGAACTGAGCGAAGACATTGCGACTCAAGGTAATTTGCAACAATTGCTCGGCAACGGTGTGCTGGTGATTACCATTGAGCCGCAACGCCGCGAAAACTTTAGCGGCACCATTGAGCGCCACCAAGGCATAGTCCCTATGGATGCCGATAATCTTGCCGGCTGTTTGGAACATTATTTTTCACAATCGGAACAGCTCGCCACTAAAATGTGGTTCGCCGCCAATGAAGAATCAGTGACCGGATTTTTGATTCAAGCACTGCCACAGCAATTAATTACTAACGAAGAAGACAATCGCGACAAGTGGGAAACCATTATCGCCTTGGCGGATACAATTAAAGCAGAAGAATTACTGGAGTTGGATCACGCAACCGTATTGTATCGCCTATTTAACGAGCAACCACTGCGCCTGTTTGAACCAAAAGCCTTGCGTTTTGCCTGCAGCTGTTCACGCGAACGCAGTGCAGATGCGCTACTGACTATAGGTAAAGAAGAGGTAGAGTCATTATTGGTAGAGAAAGGCAGCATTGATATTGACTGCCAGTTCTGCAATCAACACTATCATTTTTCTGCCGAAGAAGTGCGCGGTTTATTGGGTGGCGATGTACTGCATTAAATTTATTAATTTATCTGTCGTCATACCCGCGTGGCGGGCATCCAATTTTTAAGACATTGACATAGTGGATACCTGTTTTACGAGCATGACGACTCCCTTTATATAACACCCTACGTAGGGAGCAAAGGCTACCCTCAGCCATCTAATCTCAAACAAAAATATCCAGCACCAACACACCGAATAACCCCATCACACCAATAATTGTTTCCATCAGCGACCAGGATTTAAAAGTATCTTTTATACTCAAATTGAAATATTCCTTATACATCCAAAAGCCTGAATCATTTACATGGGAACACATCAAACTACCGGCACCAATGGCCAATACCATTAAGTTTGGATCGGCACCGGTCAGTGGAATAATTGGTGCAACAATGCCCGCCGCGGTTAAACCTGCAACTGTCGCAGAGCCCAGTGCGATACGAATTACCGTAGCAATTAACCAGGCTAACACCAACGGATTGAGCGCAATATTTTGCAGTGAATGTGCTAACTGCTCACTCACTCCGCTAACCACCATGACTTGTTTTAATGCACCGGCACCCGCGACGATTAATAAAATAACAGCGATATCTTTAATTGCATCGCTGTAAATATTCATTACCTTGCCAATACTCATTCCGCGCTTTAATCCTAGCGTCACCGTTGCTATAGCGAGCGCGATCATCAACACGATCATTGAGTTACTTAATAGCAGTACAACAGGTGCGGCGGCAACTTCGGCAGGCAAGCAATAGACGGCGATGCTGCTCAATCCAATTAACATGACCGGCAAAAGTGCAGTCAGAAAACTATTTGCAACCCCTGGCAATTCATGTTCAGGTAAATCAGACGGTTTGAACGTTGCCATAGGCACACTGTGTATGGATTTTAACCGCGATGAAAAGATTGGCCCAGCAACAATCATGGTTGGAATAGCCACCATAATTCCATAAAACAATGTAGTGCCCATACTTGCACCAAACTGTGGAATCAATGCAACAGGTGACGGGTGGGGCGGCAAAAAACCGTGTGTAACCGAGAGCGCAGCGAGTAGCGGAATTCCTAAATAAACGGCGGGTAATTTGGTTTGATACATTACCGAAAAAACCAGCGGCACTAACAACACAAAACCGACATTGTAAAACAACGGAATGCCCACAATAAAACCGGTGAGCATTAGCGCCCAGGTGATATATTTTGGCCCACACCAACTCATTAAACTGCGGCTGATTTGTTGCGCGGCACCAGACTCGGCAACCAGTTTTCCAAACATGGCGCCGAGGCATAAAATAATCGCCAGTGATCCCAGCATGCCACCGATTCCAGCCTCAATCGTAGCCGGAATTTTATCGAGCGGAATACCCAGCATTATCGCTGCGGATATTGCCGAAACCAAAAACGCGAGAAAGGGATTGAGTTTTAATCCAGTGATTAAAACCACCAGAATCAGAATTGCAATACTGACTGCTGCTAACGCCATGAATTTTCCTATTATTTATTTGTTATTTTTTGGAATTACTTATCTGAGAAGATCGGGTCGCACTCCGACACACTCTTTGAGACACGCCGTAAACCCCCTTCGGGACCTGCCCGCAATAAATTGCGGTCGTTCCGTGCGCGCAAAACACGTTTTGCTTGTTGCGCACTACACCCCTGTAGGCTCATCTTCGACATCCATGTCTCAGACGGTCTCAAAGAGCGCGCCGAACTCCAACCCTATATGCTTTTAACTACATTAATACTATTAAGGTGAGAAAACTGACGAGAAAATTTACTTAATTTTTCAAATTGAAAATTATCAAAGGCGTCTTGCACGAAACTTCCTACCTTTTAATCTGCCATCTGATAACTGTTTTAATGCAGCACGCGCGATACTGTGATCGACCGCGACATAGGCAGAATTATCAAACATATCAATTTTGCCGATTTTCTCAAACGGCAACCCAGCGTCTTTAGTTAATGCCCCGATGATATCACCGGGGCGCAACTTATCTTTTTTGCCGCCATCAATATGCAAGGTCACCATTGCGGGTGAAGGCACCAAGTTTTTATCGGCCTGCGGTAAGGTTTCGAGCGCAATCGACTGTTTCATATAATCTTCGAGACGATTAATCTTGTGCACTTCTTTTTGCACTACCAAGCTTAATGCCAAACCCGATTCACCCGCGCGGCCAGTGCGACCGATGCGATGCACGTGTACTTCACTGTCGCGCGCCAAATCGACATTAATAACTGCATCCAAACCTTTAATATCAATGCCGCGTGCAGCTACATCGGTGGCGATCAATACGGAGCAACTGCGATTGGAAAAACGCACCAATACTTGATCGCGTTCTTTTTGCTCCAAATCACCATGCAATGCCAAAGCACTTACATCTTGATCACGCAAATAATCCAGCAACTCATCACAAGCGACTTTTGTATTGCAAAAAGCGATGGCACTTTGCGGCCGGAAATGAGCCAGCAAGTTTAAGACTGCCGAATAAGTTTCATCATCCGCGCGCAATTCATAAAAGTGTTGTTCGATATTGGCGTCGTTGTGAATGGCTTCCACTTTCACCATCTTGGGTTCGCGTTGGTAGCGCGCACTGATTTTTTTAATATCATCAGGATAAGTTGCGGAAAACAATAAGGTTTGACGCTCGGTATTGCAGGCCGATAATACAGTTTCCAAATCATCGGCAAACCCCATTTCTAACATGCGGTCAGCTTCATCCAGCACTAATTGATTAATGCTGTCGAGTTTCAAGGTGCCTTTGGCTATATGATCCACAATGCGGCCTGGTGTACCTACAACAATATGCGCGCCGCGCTCGAGGGAGCCAATTTGCGGGCCAATTGAAACACCACCGCAGAGTGTTAATACTTTTACGTTGTGCGTCAGGCGCGCGAGACGACGAATTTCTTTCGCAACCTGATCGGCCAATTCGCGCGTAGGGCAAAGCACTAAAGCTTGCACACCAAAAAAACGCACATTTAATTTTTCTAACAACGCAATACCAAACGCGGCGGTTTTTCCGCTGCCGGTTTTTGCTTGTGCAATAATATCTTGCCCTTGCAACACCAACGGTAAACTTCGCCCCTGAATCTGGGTCATTTCGTTATAACCAAGCGATTCAAGGTTGGCGAGCATATCGGCACTGAGCGATAAAGAAGAAAAAGCGGTGGTAGTCACAGGCGTCTCGATGGAATAAATAATTACGTGGATAATGCGCGCAGAATACCAGTAAAATCCCCTCAAGTCGCCCAGGATAAGGGCTGCACACACTATAGGATTAGATCATTTTTATGAATTTACCTTATCGCCTGAAGTTCTCTCTTGGCTCGCTATTACTTATCGCACTTGGCAATATCTGTCACGCGCAAGAAGAGAACAATAAAAAATGGGAGCTGGGCCTAGGTATTGGCGCCATCAGCGGGCCAGATTATCGCGGGTCAGATGAGTACCGCACGTTTATCAGCCCGATCCCCTATGTTGTGTATCGGGGAAAAATTATTCGCACTGATCGCGATGGTGTTCGCGGCAATTTTTTGCGCACCGATCAATATGAATTTACCTTTAGCGCTAGCGCATCTATCACACCCGATGCCGATAAAAATGAACTGCGCGAAGACATGCCCAAACTAGGCTCAACGTTAGAGCTGGGCCCATCATTTAATATCAATTTAACCGGCAATAATTTCACGCAAGGCTGGCACACACAAATTCCCTGGCGCGCGGTATTTGCGCTAGGCGCAGATGAGTCAGGTTACATAGGTTCAGTTTTTCAACCACAGCTGGTTTACCGCACCAAACTGGGTGACTGGGCGCTGAATTATCGTGCCGGCATTATGTTTGCGAGCGATGACTATCATGATTATTACTACAATGTAGAACAAGAATATGTAACTGAAACGCGTGCCTACTTTAACGCGGATGGAGGTTATAGCGGCTGGAATAATCAGATTGCATTGAGTCGCAGCTTTGATAACAACGGTATTAAAACCCGGCTTGCACTGTTTGTTCGTTACGACAATATTAGCGGTACTAATTTTATTAACAGCACCTTAGTAAAAACACGTGATGTTTATCGCGGGGGCGTTGCGTTTATTTGGGTGATTAAATAAACGCAATATCTTTTATCGGCTCAGCAATGTTTTATAACCTTCTCAACAGCCCAAGGGTTTTTATTAAGGGTATGGGCTCAAATAAACCAGACTGCTGTGCAAGCTGCCAAATTTCAAATGGTGGGCGACCGCCATCGGCAGGATTGGGAAATACATCGTGAATCGCCAGCCAGCCGCCGCGCACCACATGAGGTGCCCAAGCGCGATAATCAATTAAGGCCGCCGCCATGCTGTGGCCACCATCGATAAACACCATACTTAAAGGCGTTGACCAATAGCGTGCCGCTAATTGCGACGGTGCAACAATGGGCACTACGCAATCTTCCAACTGTGCACGCGCAAGCGTGTGGCGAAATTCCCGAAAGCTATCCATTTTGCCGAATTCTTTATCGTACAAAAGTGGATCGTGATATTCCTCGCCCAGCTGATGCTCCTCCGAGCCGCGATGATGATCAACCGCATATAAAACGCTATTCGCTTGTTTGCAGGCACTACCGAGATACACGGTAGATTTACCACAGTAACTGCCAATTTCCAAACAGGGGCCGAGCGATGCAACCGCCAAGGCTTGCACATACAGCGCAGCGCCCTCCTCTGGATCTAAAAAACCTTTTACTGAATTTATATCAATTGGCAGCATGGTTATTCTCGCTCATAATCGTGGCAATAATTCTACCAGACAAACACTCTAAGCGAACCCGCCCATGCGCCGCAGCAGTACGCCTTACCTGATCAAACGTCTCTACAAAATTATCAACCAATGGTATGTGAAGCGTTTTGTCGCACCGCAATTTGATACGGTGGGCAGCATTCCGGAAATTGCACATCCACGCAGCCTGGTTATTTTCGGGCGCAATATTCATTTGGGCAAATATGCGCAAATTATTTGCGCGAGCGATAACTGCGTGCGCCTTACCAGTTGGCCAAGTAAACAAGCCGATGCGGAAATTGTTATTGGCGATTACTGTTTAATTTCACCGGGCGTGCGCATTTCAGCGGCGCAGTCGATTCGAATTGGCGACAACTGTATGCTGGCGGCCAATGTCATCATTAGCGATAGCGATTGGCACGGCATTTACAATCGCATTCGCCCGTTTCGCTGCACCAAACCTGTGGTGATTGAAAATAATGTGTGGCTGGGGGAGCGAGTGATAGTCACTAAAGGCGTGACCATTGGCGAAAATTCAGTAGTGGGCGCAGGTTCAGTGGTCACCAAAAATATTCCAGCCAACTCGGTAGCGGCGGGAAATCCTGCGCGGATTATTAAAACGATTAATCCCAACCGCAGAATGTTAAAACGGGAATTACTATTTTCCGATGCTGAACATTATTTTTACAATCAGGATCAACTGGATAAATATATGCTGGGCAACAATGGTTGGTGGAATTGGTTGCGCTCGTTGTTCAAACCCAACCAGAATGATTAATCAGCGAAGCGATTGCTACAATTATTTCTAACAACTATTTTAGATCGAGTGCAATACGCAACAATGCAGCAACTGAAATTGCATCGGTTATTTCGCCGCGCTTAACCATTTCTATAGCATCAATTAGCGGAATTTTTTGAACTTCAATATCTTCAGTAGCTTCAAGCTGCTGTTGCCCGGGAAATAAATCCCGCGCTATAAATATTTCACAGAACTCATCACTGACTGAATTAGACAAATGCAAAGTCACTAGTGGCTGCCAATCATTGGCTTGCAATCCCACTTCCTCTTCCAGTTCACGCTTTGCTGCAGCTAGCGGGCTTTCACCTTGCGGGCAACCACCTTCAGGAATTTCCCAAGTATATTGATTGAGCGTATAGCGGCTTTGTTTCACTAGCCAGGTATTGCCTTCATCATCAATAGGCACTACACCGATGGCGGTATTTTTAAAGTGCACTACACCGTAAATACCATCGGTACCCTTAGGGGTGACGACTTCTTCGTGAGACACTTTTATCCAAGGGTTTTCATATACAACCGTTGAGGTTTTGGTTTGCCAGCCACCAATCTTTGCAACGGAAAATTTTTCAGTCATATAAAATCCGGATTAGTCTTTAGTGCACGCGATGTGCATCAAGCTCCACCTGGGTAATGCGCGAGCCCAGCATGATTACTCGCCCTAAATAACGATCTGCACCCGAGACGGTGAATTCAAAGTAAAACGCGCGCCAAAGTGATAATTTCCCCTGCTCGTTGCGCTTAAACCACAAGCGGCGCAGATACACATTTTCATCCAACAATTGCACCTGCATTTCTTCGCAACGTTTTTGCGCAGCGTGATAAGCGCGATCTTTAACGAGCAGAGCGCCGCGCCAATAATAAATAGCAACAACAATAAGGGTAAGCCATAGGACGGATTGTAAATCGAACATGAAACAGAAGCCGATGAGAAAAACTAACGAAGGCCGATCACCACAGGATGACGGAATAGAGTGCAGCAAATTGTGATAAACACCGAGGCATCACAATCAAGTCTTCTAAAACAGCAAAGGGTGATTGATTGCTCAATCACCCTTTTCGAAACTCTCTCAAATTAGAGTGGAGTTACGTTTTCTGCTTGTGGACCCTTTTGACCTTGGGTTACTTCGAAAGTCACTTTCTGACCTTCTTTCAAGGTTTTACGGCCATTGCCGTTAATTGCACGGAAGTGTACAAATACATCTGCACCACCTTCACGCTCAATAAAACCATAACCTTTGTCATCGTTGAACCATTTAACAACACCAGAGACTAGATCTGACATAGCGTCCTCATCTTGCATTTAAAACGTCAGCGTAGCTGACCGAACAAAAAAACCGACTTTACTAAAAGCCAGAGTGAAATAGCTTGAAATAAAGCTATTGCTCAGGTCGTGGTACGTCCAAGTGTCTTGAGCAAGCAAGCGGGTGTCTTACAAAAGTCTAGTCTTGGGGCGGATCTCAATCTGTAGCGGTTCAAAATTAAAACACTGATCTTGTCGAGTCAAGCAGTTATCCGTGAATTTAGCGATTATCGCCACTTTTTGTAATGCTGGGTATGAGGCACACAATCAATCGGGCATTTTGGAGTCATCATCGCTTTTTTTGCCATTCTTTTGTGCAGATTTTGCTGTAGTTTTACCCAAAGTTTCGTGCAAAAACAGTGCAAGCGGAATTAATACAAAGCCCAAGATCATCACATGGCGCTTAATGCTTTGAAATTCGTAACCTTGTTTTGCTAATTGATAGCAGGCAAGCGCCCATGCAGCCGCGGCAAAATAGCCCCAACGCTGTTGTTTAAAAACACCCCAGGCAATAGCCGCAGTAACAGACGCCAAAAACACGCCGTAGATATTAAGAAATGAAATAAAACCGGCGACCGATGCAACTAAAACAATTAGCAGTAGGCCATTTAATACGTTTGAAACAATTAGGAGTTTTGACATAAATACTTCTTAAGGAACGTTACTTTTCTACACCAATTAATCAGAACTGGATTTACCTCTGCCGCGCCAATCTTGATATTTTTTATGCACACCGCGAGTGAAGGATTGGGAATAGTCTTCAAGGAAGTCTACGCCCACTAATACAAGAATAACGACCAGCGATAATTTGATCGCCACCAGGTTGTAACCTATCGCGATGACTACACCAATCGACGCCAACATCCAAATAGTCGCTGCCGAGGTTACCCCCAATACAAAACCATCGCGCGCCAACATAACACCGGCACCTAAAAAGCCAATGCCGGTGATCACCTGACCGATTATGCGCGAGGGATCGGTCACCACCTTCTCCGGGCCGGAAAAATGGGACGAAGCGAACAGCGATGAAGCGATAAAAATATAGGTACCCAGGGTGATGAGGGAGGAGGTGCGAATACCGACGGGTTTGCCGCGCAACTGCCGCTCAATTCCGACGATACTGCCGCATAAAAGCGCAGTGCCAATCGCACTCCAATCAAACGGAGTGACCGACAAGATTACATCTACATCCATAGGCTTACCTCAGCACGCAAATCAGGAAACACCCAGCGCGGTATTGATAATAATTTTTTTAATCGCTGCTACTGAGTTTAGCTGGCGCATGCCGGTATTGCGCAGCCAATTTACGGCCAGACTGCGATTGCCAAACAAGCGTTTAAAACCTTCCATTGCTGACATCATGCCCAAATTACCCGCCAAGCGCTGACGCTGGTAGCGGCGCAGAATGGAATAATCGGCCAGCGGGATGCCGCGCAGCAATGCACGCTCAACTTCCTGCGCCAGCGCGATCACATCCAACAACCCTAAATTGACACCCTGCCCTGCCAAGGGATGAATATTGTGGGCGGCATCACCCACCAATGCGATTCCCGGTTGGATATAGGTCGTCGCATGGCGCTGGCGCAAAGGAATGGCATAGCGCCTATCGCAGTGGATAACCTTGCCAAGGCGCGCCTCAAATGCGGCGGTGAGTTGCACGCAAAATGTTTCGTCATCCAGTGCCATTAATTCCGCCGCTAATGCATCTTCTGCCGACCAAACAATCGAACAACTATGCACATCGCCCTGCTGTTGCAGCGGCAAAAATGCCAGCGGCCCCGTGTGCATAAACCGCTGCCACGCGGTAAATTCGTGCGGCAGCTCGGTGCGCACGGTGGTGATAATTGCCTGCTGGCCATAGTCCCACTCGCGGGTGGAAAATTCAGCCAGCTCACGTACTTTGGAGTGTGCACCGTCTGCGGCAATTAACAGCGCCGCGGTAATTTCATTGCCATTAGAAAGCTGCACCCGCGTGCGCGCCGCGCCGTCTTGTGACGAAATAATCTGCGTGACGGCAACAGGCTGCAGCAGAAAAATATTGTTATGCTGCGCCATACGTTCACGCAGTTGCTTCACGATCACCGAGTTTTCCACAATGTGACCGAGATGAGATTGCTGCACCTCGGCGCAATCAAATTCAATCGCGGCGGTGCCCTCACCGTCCCACACTTTCATTTCGCGATAGGCGCAAGCGCGCTGGGCAACAATTTCATCCCAACAACCAATATCGGTAAATAATTTTTGCGATGCATGGGTAAGCGCAACCACACGCGGATCAAACTGCTCGCCGCTAAAGTGTTGCATCTCGTTGCTCGCTTCTATCACAGCGATACGTAAATGTTGTGCAGCATCTGTTTGAGCAATGGTGCACGCGAGTGCGGCCCCCACCAAACCCGCGCCGACGATAACCACATCGTAATTTGAGTTATTTTGTTGCTCAGCCGGTTCATTACTTGCGACTGATTCACCATTGTTAGCCGCTAATTTTTCGCCCGAAACTTCATCCAACAGCCAGCGAAACCGGCGGCCAGCGGTGCCCATAGTCTGGGCGATAAATTGATTTTTTATCAGCGGAATAGATTCAAGACTTAACAAACCGAGATGACGCATCGCAATCAACGGAAGCTGATCGCTGGAAAACAAACGCACTAACTTATCGCTAAATTCAATGGTGAGTTGCTGATCGAGTGATTGTTTGTGCAGATAGGATTGCAACACGGCCAAATCGCCATAGGATTTATTTTTTTCCGTCGCCTCGCGCAGGGTTTCTACCAAACCAGCGCAATCGCGCAGCGCCAAATTAAAGCCCTGACCGGCAACCGGATGCAAAAAATGCGCAGCATTGCCGAGCAATACCACATGCGAGCGCACTTGTTCTTCAGCTAAAACTAATTGCAAAGGATAAACAAAGCGTTTGGCCACGCGATTAAAACGTCCCACCCGAAAACCAAATTGCGCCTGCAATTGTGTGAGAAAATCCGCATCGTTTAAAGCGAGAGTTTCATCGGCTTGCGCGGCAGGCAAAGTCCACACCAGCGCCGATATTTGCGCATGGCTGGATTCACCCAGAGGCAAAAGCGCAACCGGGCCATCGGCCGTAAAACGCTCATAAGCCACACCTTGATGGGGCTCGGAAAATTCCACATTAGTGATAATCGCTGTCTGCCCATAGTCACGCACTTGCGTGCCTATGCCCAACGCCTTACGCAAGGGGGAATCGCCACCGTCGGCAATCACGGCAAGCGTTGTGCTGATGGTAAATTCTTGCGCATCGGTTTTTACATTGAGCAGTGCGCCATCCTGTTGCGGCAACAATTGGGTTACGCTTGATGAAGCAAAACACTGAATATTTTTTTGCGCTTGCACATGGCCGAGTAACACTTTTCCCAGCCACGCATTTTCAACCACATAACCGACCGCCGCGATATTATTTTCTGCAGCGTCAATCACACCGCCAAGAAAATGCCCGCGATCCGACACATGCACCTGCGCAATCGGCGTAATGTGTTGCTGCAGTTTTTCCCACAAACCCAACTCGCGCAAAATAGCCGCCGTACCGTAAGAAAGCGCGGTAGAACGCGCATCAAAACTCGGCTGAAAAGATATTTCATCGGCGCGTGCAAAAGATTGCGATTCAATTAACGCAATGCGCAATTGCGGCTGACTGGCAGCAAGCAAACTGGCGAGACTTGTACCCACCATGCCGCCGCCGATAATGGCGATATCAAATTCGATATTTTTGGTCATATTTTCAATCTAACATGTAGGGTGGGTGGAGCCTAAGCGATACCCACCGCAATATAAATCCAACAATTGATGGGTATCACTTGCGCTCCCCCCATCCTACGGTTTTTCACCGAATGTTAAGCCGCTATCGATTTCACCTGCCCAATCTCGACCCAACAACCCAAGCCGCAGATATTGATGAAACGATGACCAAGGCCAGTCAATTACTTTTTTTACGTGTCCATGTTTTACAGGATTAATATGGATGTAATCCACATGCCGTGAAAAATCCGTTTCATCGCGAATTTTGTGCACCCAGAAACGACGCTGCCAGACTTCTCGCTCACCTTGCCGCACTCGACTCAATGACAACGCCTCATTCGCTCTTAATGTACGAGTAAATTCTGTTTTAATTAATCGCCACCGGGTTGAGAAATCGGCATCGCCCTCAGGAAGAGTCCAGATTGCGTGCACATGCTCAGGCAAAACAACCATCGCATTAATTTTAAAAGGATGATTACGCAGCGTATAACGATGAGCCGCACGCAAAAGTTCAATATTTTCGGTTAATAGCGTTGAAGAGCGATCAGCCAAATTAACCGTGAAGAACCAAGTTCCACCCTTTGTATTATCTCTGCGATAATTTCCCATACCTCCTCCTTGAAGATATATTTTTCATCACCCGTAGGGTGGGTGGAGCCTAAGCGATACCCACCTTTTACTCAGCCGCACTTCTTAACTTTTCCAGACCAAATCGTAATATATTGAATAAGTAATCGGGCTGATCTTTTATATCGAGTCGATCCAATACAGACTGAAAATTAAGCGTGCAATCAAAATATTCCCTAGAAATAGAGGAACAAACTTTTTCCATAGAGCCAATTAGCTGTTCTATTTCGTCGAAGTTTGGCAACTTCAATATTGTCATATTAAGTTTCACACCAAGATCGTTGTGAGCAATTTTTTTATGCCTAATAGGCTTAATTACATCATCGTATGAAATTTTCACGATATTATTAAAACTATCAATTTCACCCTGAAGCCATTCCGATCGACTTGGCAGACTCTCAATTAAATTAATAATGCTCAGATTTTCATTTCCAAGGCTTTTTTCTGGATCACATAATCTAGCAATAACAAGCAATGTTTGATTGTAAAATGCTTCAAGGCAAATACTAAAGAATTTATTGGCAGATGCATCCAACAGGTACCGCCTATCTTTTGGATTACGACCAATCAAAAGTTCGTTTAAATATTTCCAATAAAACTTTATGGAAATAATCTCCTCTTCTATTTTTTCAAGTTTTGCTTTCCTTAATATATCCATATATTCCTCACAACCGTCTTTCGTGTTGACGGGTATCGCTTGCGCTCCACCCATCCTACGCAAACAACGCATCCAAAATAAATTAGTTAGCCATCAAGGCTTCAATTTCAGCAACGGTTTTTGGAACATCCTTGGTGAGGACTTCGTTGCCGTCTTTGGTGATGACGACATCATCTTCAATACGAATGCCGATGCCGCGCCATTTTTTGGCGACGCGTTCGTTGTCGGGCGCGACGTAAATGCCTGGCTCTACGGTCATGACCATGCCGGGTTCGAGTACACGCCATTCGCCGCCGACTTTGTAGTCGCCAACATCGTGTACATCAATGCCCAGCCAGTGACCGGCGCGATGCATATAAAATTCTTTGTAGGCTTCACTTTTAATTAATTCGTTTACATCGCCTTCGAGCAAACCGATGTTGACCAAACCTTGGGTGATCACACGCACGGTGGCTTCGTGGGGATCGTTCCAGTGTTTGCCCGGTTTACATTCGGCGATGGCTTCAAGCTGAGCTTGCAAACAAATCTCGTAGAGGGCTTTTTGCTCGGGCGAAAATTTTCCGTTCACGGGAAAGGTGCGGGTAATATCGGCAGCGTAATAATCCAATTCACAACCGGCATCGATTAAAACCAAATCGCCATTTTTGAGCGGTGCGGAGTTTTCAATGTAATGCAAAATGCAGCCATTTTTACCGCCACCAACAATGGTGTTGTAGGCCGGAAAACGGGCGCCGCTCATATGGAATTCATGCAGAATTTCAGCTTCGAGCTGATATTCCATCACCCCCGCTTTGCTCGCTTGCATAGCGCGCACATGGGCGCGGGCAGAAATTTCGCCCGCCTCTTTCATTACCCGCAACTCGGCAGCGCTTTTAAACAAACGCTGCTCATTGAGAAAGTGGCTTAAATCCAAAAACTCGCCCGGTGGTGTTGCACCGGAGCGCACTTTGGCGCGAATGGTGTTAACCCAATCCATGACGTGTTTATCGAATTCATTATCTTTACCCATGGAGTAATAAACGCGCTGCTTACCTTCGAGTAAGCCGGGTAAAATTTCATCTATGTCATCGATAGGAAAAGCATCGTCCGCTTCAAATTCACTGCAGGCCCCTTCTGGCCCGGCGCGATAACCGTCCCAAATTTCCCGCTCGCGATTGCGTTCGCGCACAAACAAAACATATTCACCGTGCTCGCGGCCGGGAATTAATACCAGCACCGCTTGCGGCTCTTCAAAACCCGATAGGTATAAAAAATCGCTGTTTTGACGGTAGTGATATTCGGTATCGCGGCTGCGAGTGCGTTCAGGGGCGGCTGGCACTATGGCGATGGAGTTAGGTTCCATTTGTGCCATTAAGGCTTTGCGGCGGCGGGCAAATTCGGCTTTGGATATTCTCATGTAGGCACTCGCAAACAATTAATGTAATTGATTAGACCCAGGTGCCATGCTCGCAGGATTTACCCCTTCGGCATGCTCGGCTGAAAATTCAAAATAGAGTGAGTTAACCACCACCCGCACATATTCGGTTACCTCCATGTAGTCCGCTTCTGCACTTGGCTCGTCTTCTTCATCATCGGCCTGGATTTGTACGATGTTGGCCATGTCTTGGAGCATTTCTTCAAATTCTTCGTTGATCACTCGCTTACCTTGATGATCAACACTGCCAAAACCGGTGAGGAAACCGTGGCACCACTCACTCAGCGCGCGCACGCGATCATTGAGCGTGTTGTCATCATCGGGCAACATCAATTTCAAACTGAATTGGCCGCGCAGTTGATCGCTCGTGGTGTGATACAAACGACTCAGGGCGATGCGCACTTGCTCGTCGGGTGCGGCGATAAAATCGAGAAATTCAACCGCCTCCATCAGCCAGTTGATTTCACTCAAGGTCGCGCCGCCCGCCAATTTGCCGCACAGTAAACCGTGCAGTTCAGAAGGGCTATTCAGGGTGCCGAGGGGTGCCAACAGGTTGGCGAGATCATCAAAATTCAGGGGGGCGAGCAGTTGTTCGGTGGTAGTTGTATCGGTCATAGTGGCCTCTCATCGCAGTGGATGAATGCTATCACGATTGCGCTTGCCGACTCTGCAAACTTTTATATAGCGATTTTTAAGGTTAAAAGCATCCAAGTAAAACCTGTTTGTTTATCAATTTAATACGGCTCAACTTCTCGAATTCACATTAACTTGGGCTGTGTGATTGACCACCCGCTGGGCGCGCAATATAGTGGGCGACCTGCGCTATTTATTGGTTATTTATTATCATGTCTGACGATCTGTTACTCGCCCTCGAAACCAAGCTGGATAAGCTGATCCTGCTGTGCAATCGCCTGCAGCAAGAAAATGCCGAACTCAAAACCCGCGAAAGCGAGTGGCAGCGCGAGCGGGTGCGCCTGATCGAGAAGAACGAAGTGGCGCGCAGCCGTGTAGAAGCCATGATCACCCATTTACGTAATCTGGACGCAGAGTAATCGAGGCATTGATGAGCAACGAAACTGTTTTTGTAAAAATCCTCGATAAAGAATATCAAGTCGCATGCCCGCGTGAAGAGCGTCAAGCACTGGTGGAATCAGCGCAATTGCTCGATGAGCGCATGAAAGCGATTCGCGGTACCGGGGCCGTCATCGGCCTTGAGCGCATCGCCGTTATGGCGGCGCTTAATTTGAGCCATGAATTGCTGCAAGCCAAAACAGTGGCGGCCAGCGCCGGAGCCGGCAGCTCAGTCAATCGCACGGATTTATTGCGCTTGAATGACAAGTTGGATAACACCCTGAACAAATTGGGATAGGAAACAAATATTCTATTCACGCCACTGCGCCTGCTTTTGCGGGCGCAGTTGTTTTTACAAACTGTACACGCAACACACACATTGCCGAATTCATAAACACAAGCGCAATTTCCCGCTTTTTACCAGCGCGGTTTAAGACCATTAATTGCTAACCGATAATAGAACCCAAGCTTAATTTCATTTGCGGAAGCAAGGTAACCTTGGGTTATACTGTCGGCACGCCCTGGAATGTTTGCAAACCGACAAGTCCTTGAGCCGATTTCCACAAAACTGGTGGTGTCTCGTTGTGTTTGGTGTGCATGTCCGCTTGACGGAAAGCCTTAAAAACCACAGGTGCTACCTCCTTGAACCTATGGGTTCAAGGCCAGCTTGGTTGCGGCATTTCGGGGTCTCTTAACTCTCTCTGTATTTATCTTTGATAAGGCTATTTATGGCCGATTCGCTCGCTGATCCGTTCGACAATAACCCTCCGGCCGACAATCTCGCCCAAGCTAAAAGCACATTGCGGCTTGAATTGCGTGCGCGGCGCCAAGCGCTCAATCCCACCCAACAAATACAGGCTTCGCTTTTTCTATTGCGTCATTTAATGAAAGTGCCGCAATTTATGCGCGCGCGCAATGTGGCAATTTATATGGCAAATGATGGTGAAATCGACCCAGCACCTATTGCCCGGCAACTTTGGAAAATGGAAAAACACTGCTTTTTACCGGTGCTGCGCCCCGATAAACGCCGCGACTTGTGGTTTGTTGAATACAAAGCCGATTCACAACTCGCGAACAATCGCTTTGGGATCCCGGAACCGGACTTTCGCAAGCAACACAAAATGTCGGCGCAATTATTGGATGTAGTGTTGATGCCGCTAGTGGGATTTGATCGCAGCGGTGCACGCTTGGGCATGGGCGGCGGTTTTTACGATGCGACCTTTGCGTTTAAACAAAAAAAATCGGCCGGCAAACCGGTGCTGATTGGTTTAGCGCACGCCTGCCAGGAAGTCGAATCGCTCGCCACTGCCGAGTGGGACATTCCACTGCTGGCCATAGCCACCGACAAAGAACTGATTTTTACCCAAACCTGAAGCAAAATAATTTTTCTCTCGCCCCAAAAAACAACTCCCGCCGAAGCGGGAGTCATTGTCGAAAATTCCGTTTACTAACCTGCGGCTTATTCAGCGGTCGATTCTACAGCAGCTTCTGCCAACGACACTAAAGCACCTACATCTAACAGGGTCACGCAAACTCCTAAACAAAATAACAATATCACTGCGGAGAGAACATCAACTTTCATGGTGGTAACCTTGCGCAATATTATTTTAAAAAAACAACATCTTTTATAAGCGACCACAAAACAGCACGAGGCTGTGGCGTGGGTAAAGAATAGGCAATGATCAAACAGAATGAAATACAACTCATGGATAAAACTGCAAAAAAACACACATTTTTAGCAAAATAATGCGTTTTTCTCGGGAATTTAGCTGTTTTCAGTAGCGACATTACAAAAATAGCGAGAAACACCAGTATTTTTGCAATTGAGAGGAATGATTTCTAACGCATAACAGTGGATACCGCGCATCCTTGCGCGAGATATATCGGCCCTTAAGGCGCAGCAGTAACTACCCGACTAGTGGCATCGCCAAGACGGGTGCGTACCGATACCACACTCTCAACGGCTAATGCGCCAGTGTACTCTCGCCATGTCTCGCCCTGATCGACACTGACTTCAATCGTCAAGCCGGGCAGCGATGAATTAGCCAGCAACTTGCCCTTTTCAATAATTGCACCCGGTGGCGGCAGGTAGAAACTACCCCCCAAGGCAGCCAACTTCGGTAATTCTTTATTGCTTAATTGCACGCTAAATGCCGCCCAATCCGCCATGCGCGCTGCTGTATTTGGTTTATCGCCCTCCCAAGCAGCTTTGTGCCAGGCACGCTCAGCCAGTGGAATTAAACGCGGATAAATCATCTGCTCCAGTTGTGCAGCGGAGCGAATGGTTTCACTCCAGACTTGCCCTTGTATACCGCGCAAATTTTCCGGTTTTTCCAATGCTGGCATAGCGCGACCAACCAAAGCCTCCAAGTCATCGATTGCAGCACCGTTGCGTGTTTTATCGGCATTTGCGTAAAGGTTATCAGGCATAAATCCAAACACTTTGTTTGCATCGGTATAGCGTGCCGCCCAGTAGTAGCCGCGTTCTTCAGGATTAGCTTCGTGTGGATGATCGAAATACAAGTGAGTGGCCGCCGATAAAATCGGTTCATAACCCGCATTCGCTAAACGATAGGCTCGGTCAGCAACACCCCACTCCCAAATATTGTCCCAGGCATTTGCCAGCACATGTTTATTGGCAAATTGGCTGCGGTTAAAAGTATTGCTTGCGTCGTACATCAAACCGTCTTCCCAACCGGCCAGATCCAAACCGCGCATAGCGGTAATCGCCGCGACTTTACTCACGAAATACGGCTTGAGGTCAGCAGGGCCTGCAACGCCCATCTCGCCTTTGGCAAACAGTGCATTACAGGCTGGTGATGCAGTCCAGGAACCTGCCCCCACTTCATCGCCGCCCATATGGAAAGTCACCAATGTGGTTCCGGCTTTGCGGTACATCTGCTGCAGTTCGTACACGACTTTATCGACAAACGCATAGGTCGATGGCAGGCACACATTGATGGAGTTATCGGTGTAATTCTGCACCGTCATGTATTCGGATTTATCCAGCGGATCGGACAACAAATACTGCTCGGCTTCGGCTTTTTTGCCGGCCTTGAGCAGTTTTTTGTAGCGTGCTTCCATCGACTTAACCGCCGCGCGGGCGTGACCGGGCATATCGATTTCCGGGATAACTTCGATATGACGGGCGCTGGCGAATTTTATAATCTCGATAAAATCGGCCGTGCTGTAGTAGCCATTGCCCGAGCCAGATTTGTGTGGACCGGTGCCCAATTGGGTCAGCAAACAAGTCTGCTCGCTCAGATCAAAACAGCGCTTGCCACCGACGTCAGTCAACTCCGGCAGACCGGGAATCTCCAACCGCCAGCCTTCATCTTCGGTTAAATGCAGATGCAGTTTATTGAGTTTGTAGCGCGCCATCTGCTCGATCAACCGCAGGGTGACGTCTTTGCCGTGGAAGTTGCGCCCCATGTCGTACATCATGCCGCGCCAGCGGAAGCGCGGCGCATCACTTACAGTGAGTTGCGGCAAGCTGTGACTTGATGAGACTTGTGCCGGCAATAAACTCAACACACTTTGAATGCCGTAAAACGCTCCGGCATTGTCGCTGCCGACAATGGTAATTTTATCGGCGGCGATAGTCAGATTGTAGGCTTCCGCATCACCAACGGATGCATCTACTTGCAACTCAATGGTTTTACCCGAGGTGACCAGCACATCACCCGCCGCACTCCCATGGGCAGGTTTGATTTCCAGGGTGATACCCGCTGCTTTTAGTTGATCGGCGAGGTATTTTGCTTCACTGGTCAGGCGACCGGCGTAGCTGATTTTCCAGCTGCTATCGATTACCGCTGTGCCCTTGCGATATTTCACCTCAGCCGGGCTGGGGATAATTTTGGCGCTGGTATCCAACTTGGCGGCCGCTGCATTAACGGCCAGATTGCCTTCATAGCGAGTCGCCGTAGAGGCGATGGGATACAAATCCGGTGCGAAACGCTGCAACTGTTCAGGCTTGGTGAACGGCGCGACAAAATCCTGCAGCTTTTCAGTATTGGTATTGGCAAATACTTCGGGGTTCAAGCCCTGCTGGGCGATAAATGCGCGCGGCATAAAATCGGTATAGCTTACCAGATGCGCACCAGCGGTATAGGGCACTAGTAGACTGGCACCTTTGGCCAAGCCTTTGAATCCGGCAGTGGGCGATAGCTCATGGAGATCGCCCTGCACATGGCGCAGACTTAAGCCTTCAACCAAGGTCGGATCCAATTTGCGCACCGAGTGGAAGTAAATGCGCCAGTCGCCCTGCCCTGCGGGCAAATCTGCGGCTGAGTCATTGGTCAGCGTCAGTTGTGCTTGCGGTTTAGCGGCGAGATTATTCACCACGGCAAACCGCAACTGAGCCTTGCCCGCAAATTCACTGAGTTGTTGTTGGTTGAGATTAGCGGCAAAAGCGCTCTGGGTAAGCCCAAGCGCCAGCGTCAAGGCACCCAAACGCATGGCTATGTGTTGACCTGCAGATTTCATTATTAACTCCTGCCTGTATTTAGTGAGTTGATTTGGCATGTGGATTTTTCTGACAACGTTGTCCAGATTACACCAAAAACTTGTTCGCGCCAGCGTCTGAACATAAATTAACCCTTGCGAGCATTGGCTTAAGGATAGACGGGACGAGAGAAATTGCAGGGTTTGTAACAGCCATCACCAATAACAGCAGAAATAACAAAGGGCGCCGAAGCGCCCTTTAAAAACCGACAACATACTTTTCTTCAACCCAAAAAGAACTTGTAAGCCTCATTTTTGGTTTCATCCCAGTAGGGATAATTCAATTCGTTCAAAAAGGCTTTCAACGCACTGTAATCTTTTTTCGGCACCTGCAAGCCCACCAACACACGCGCCGACGCTGAGCCGTGATTACGGTAATGGAACAGGGAGATATTCCAGCGTCCCGCCACCTTGGTTAAAAACGTCAGCAGCGCACCTGGGCGCTCAGGGAACTCAAATCGGTACAGAACCTCATCGGTAATTTGTGGTGCATGGCCGCCGACTAGATGACGAATATGTAATTTCGCCAACTCATTTTCAGTCATATCAACCAAGTTATAACCCTGCGTTTTTAATTCACTCACTAAATCCGCACGATCATTGCCGCCTGCCGCCACCTGCACACCGACAAAAATCCTGGCCTCTTCAGCATCCGCGTAGCGGTAATTAAATTCAGTGATATTGCGTTTGCCCAGCGCCTTACAGAATTCTTTGTAGGCGCCCGGACGCTCGGGAATGGTGACCGCCAGAATCGCTTCGCGCTGTTCGCCGATTTCAGTGCGCTCGCTGATATAACGCAAGCGATCAAAATTGATGTTGGCACCGCAGTCGATAGCAATCAGCGTCTGGCCGGTAATACCGTGTTCGGCCACGTATTTTTTCAGCCCGGCAACACCGGTTGCACCCGCCGGTTCAGCGATGGAACGGGTATCTTCAAAAATATCTTTAATGCCCGCGCAGATTTCATCATTAGTCACGGTGATGCATTCATCGACCGTTTTACGCAGCACACGGAAAGTTTCCTCGCCGATTTGCGCCACTGCGATGCCATCGGCAAAGATGCCCACTTGCGGCAATATCACCCGTTTTTTCTTTTCCAACGCGGCTTTTAAGCAAGCCGAATCTTCTGCTTCTACCGCGATAATTTTGATCTCGGGGCGCACGTATTTCACATAGGCAGAAATACCGGCAGCCAAACCACCACCGCCGACAGCGATAAAAATCGCATCGATTTTGCCGGGATACTGACGCAGGATTTCCATTGCGATAGTGCCTTGCCCGGCGATCACATCCGGATCATCAAACGGGTGGACATAGGTCATGCCTTTTTCTTCCACCAGTTTTTTCGCATGTGCCGAGGCCTCGTCATAACTATCGCCATGCAATACCACTTTGGCACCGCGCGCTTTTACCGCATCGACTTTAATCGCCGGTGTGGTGCGCGGCATGACGATGGTCGCTTTAATGCCGAGATGTTGCGCACCCAGCGCCAAACCTTGTGCGTGGTTGCCCGCCGAGGCGGCGATCACACCGCGCGCGCGTTCCGCTTCGGTGAGCATTTGCAGTTTGTTGTAGGCGCCGCGCAATTTGAACGAGAACACCGGCTGCAAGTCTTCGCGCTTGAGCAACACTTTATTGCCCGTGCGCACGGACAGCAAACGCGCTTCATCGAGCGGAGTTTCTACCGCCAGATCGTAAATACGGGCGTTGAGAATACGTTTTATGTAGGATTCAGGCATGTCACTTCTTACGTGGAGGAATTAATAGAAGAATAAAAATGTGGCCGCAGTGTAAACAATTTAGCCGCTGCTAGCACGGCGAATATCCGTATAATGCGAGCACTATTTACTGATCGACGCATGTAGCCTAGCGTGATCGGTTGGTGGTGTTGCGACCGCCTGAGACATGGATGTCGAAGATGAGCCTACAAGGACGTATTTACGGCGTGTCGCACACTACCAACCGGTTATGCTGGGCAGGCTAACAAATAAACATCAGATTCGGCGGCTTGCTACGCGAGGTCCGCCCTACCACACCGGACAATCTGCCATGACTCAAGATCAACTCAAACAAGCCGTTGCCCGCGCGGCGATTGAATACATCAAACCCAAATTAGGTGGAGATTCCATCATCGGCGTTGGTACAGGTTCTACCGCGAATTTTTTTATCGATTACTTAGGCGAGATCAAACACCTGTTTGCCGGTGCAGTGGCCAGTTCTGATGCCTCCGCCGCGCGCCTGAAAAACCTCGGTATCGATGTACTCGATTGCAATTCAGTGAGCGAATTAGTGGTGTATGTCGATGGCGCCGATGAAAGCAATGCCTACCTGCATTTGATCAAAGGCGGCGGCGCTGCGTTGACGCGCGAGAAAATCGTGCGCGCGGTTTCCCGTGAATTTGTATGTATCGCCGACGGCAGCAAATGGGTCGATGTGCTGGGTAAATTTCCACTGCCGGTAGAAGTTATCCCTATGGCGCGCTCCTACGTCGCACGGGAACTGGTGAAACTGGGCGGCACGCCGGTGTACCGCGACGGTGTGGTAACCGACAACGGCAATGTGATCCTCGATGTTTACAACTTGCAGATTATCGACCCGGTCGGCCTGGAAACTCGCATCAACCAAATTACCGGTGTAGTCACCAATGGTCTGTTTGCCATCCAAGGCGCCGATGTTTTACTGCTCGGCACCAGCGAGGGTGTAAAAACCCTGCGTCCCCGCTGAGCGAAATAGAACACCCATAAAAAAACCGGGCAAACCCGGTTCAGACCGCTGACAAACCCCTAGCCAAACGCTGGGGGTTTTTATTTAATGGCAGCACATTATTTTGCGATGACTGCCATGCTCAAAGCACCCGCTCCGCGCCAACACACACTGGAAATGGTGATCCTTGAAGATCTCGTTCCAGCTGACCATCTGCTGCGCAAAATCGATAAGTACATCAACTTTGAATTTATCCGTGA
>NZ_JBXUOS010000008.1:0-238620 GCF_057196725.1 Cellvibrio sp. ATLC23
ACTTGCCTAAATCGATACCGAGTAAGGTGATGTTGGACATGAGATGGCTCCTCTTGAAGATTACCTCCCAAGTTTAGACTTCGGAGGGAGGGGAACCATCTCATTAAACCCGCTCGCAAGCGGGTTTTTTTATGCGCGCCTAAGCGGGTATTAACGCTTATTTCGCTTCAGCTGCTGCTTCAGCCGCTTTGATTTCCAATAATTCAACTTCGAAAATCAGGGTAGATGAAGGAGGGATTGGACCCTGACCGCCAGCGCCGTATGCCAATTCTGATGGGATTACGATTTCCCACTTGGAACCTTGTGGCATCAATTGCAGAGCTTCAGTCCAACCTGGGATTACGCCGTCCAGTGGGAACGTAGCTGGCTGACCGCTTTTGATAGAGCTGTCGAATTCAGTACCGTCGATCAACTTACCTACATAGTTAACAGTCACAGTGTCAGTCGCTTTTGGCTTCGCGCCTTTACCTTCGGTAATCACTTTGTATTGCAGGCCGCTCTCAGTGGTCATTACACCTTCTTTAGCCTTGTTTTCTTCAAGGAATTTTTTGCCTTCAGCAATATTGGTTTCGCTCAGCTTCTTTTGCTCTTCTTCTTGTTTAGCCATCGCTTTTTGCTGAACTTCTTGCATGATCTTCTGCATATCTTCTTCACTGATACGCGACTCTTTACCGTCACGCACATCGGTCAGCGCTAAAGCCAATGAATCAGGCTCAATCGCCAAGCCACCATTTTGCAGGTTTTTGCCCAGATTTTGACCAATGATGTAGTTTGCTTTTTGCTCCAGAGTCGTCAGCTTGGCGCTGTCATCAACTGGTTTTGCTTCTTCTTTGTTGCAGCCAATCAAGCCCGCAGTAGCAGCCATCAGGCCAACAACCAATAAACGTTTGTTAAACATAATGCACCTTATTAGTAATCATTGATTTGTAATCATTGTCTGTGTGAAGCAAGCCTGTCGCTCACCTGATTCCAGCCGACACCTTATACTGCGGCGCCAAAGCAGGCGGCAATGGTATACCAACTCCAGCCAAATGTGCGCGTTTTTACCACCCACACAAGTTAAACAGTCAAGCAAATGTGTGCTGCGCCCCATTTAGCACAAGGTGCCCGGATCTAGCGATCGATATAGAACCGTGTCTGACTCCCGGCTTTTGACAAAGTTCACGGCGATCACACACCACTGCTCCGTGAGATTACATAAGCGAACAATAAGCCATTGCAAAAGATACGCGGCTATCGCATTGAAGGCATACCCTTTTTACTGGCGCAGGGCTACAATTCGCCCGAATTGCACTAGCAAACTATCATTTTGTTTAACTACACTTTCCCAACGCTTTTTTCATACAGGTATTTTTTATGGCCGCCCCTAAAACTCCAAAAAATTCTATTGCTGCTTCCCAAGATGCAATTAGGCAACTGGAACAAGAAGTTGCCAAACTCAGTGCCGCACTGGATAAAGCGCGCACGCAAGAACTCGCTGCTGCAGAAAAGGCAGTCGCTGCAGGAAAAAAAGCATTACAGAACGCAAAGAAAAAAGTTGCTGATCTCACCGCAAAAGAGAGCAAAACGCCCGCAGCAAAAGCGCGTCTAAGCCAAGCAAAAAAAGATATGGCTGAGCAATCGAAAGTTGTCGCCAGTGCGCAAACCGTTTTGACGGTTTTAAAATCAGCGCAGGCATCAAACAAAGAAGTGGCCAAAGAGCTAGCAAAACAATTAAAAGGCAAAACCAAAAAAGTAAAAGCCACCACATCTGTTGCAGCTAAAACCCCAGGCGCCAAAACCGCCAAACCAAAAGTTGTCAAAACTAAAGCTGCCGCGAACACAGAAGAAACCAAGCCTGCCGCTACTGCCGAGCAACCCGCAGCAAAAAAGGTAACAGGCAAAAAAAACGCTACTAAAACTGCGGCAGTTAAAAAAGCCCCGGCAAAAAAAGTAGCAGTTGCACCAGCTGCGATAGTGCCCGCCGAACCAGCACCCGCAGTAGAAACACCTGTGACAGATATACCTACAACTGAACCAGCGATTGTTGCTGCACCTTCAGTAACAGAAGTGGCACCTGTTATTGAGACAAGCGTAGAGTCATCACCAGCAACAACCGCGCTGCCATTCGATGATGACAACGGCGCGTTAAATTAAAGAGTGAATAGGCTGTCGCAATTACAAATAAAGGGCGCATCGGCGCCCTTTTTTAATAACAAAAGGATCAATCACACCCACACAATCTCCTTCATACTTAAGTTAGAGAACACCAATGCAATACCAGAGGAGACCATTATCATGTATACATCTACCACTGCCATGCCCCAGCTATTTGAACAATTGGGTTTAAAATCCAGCAACTTGGCGATAGCGCGCTTTATCAAACATCACCCTTTAGCGGAAAATGTTACGCTGCAATCGGCAGCATTTTGGAACCCGTCCCAGCGCCAATTTATTAACGATAGTTTGCAGCAGGATTCTGATTGGGCCGAAGTAGTCGATCAGTTAGATGCACTGTTACACCACTGATGCGAACAATTGTAATAACCGCGCAATTGCCGCCTCGGTTACATTGAGTTGCAGTAAATAAAGACGCAGATTGTCACCCGCAACCGGTGGCGATGCACTATCTGCAGCTCCCTCATTCCATGTTTGCACTTCCGCTTCCAGCCAGATTTGTAATTGTTTTTCCGCCAGTAATTCCGCTTGTTTAATTTGGCTGCGCAGCTGTTCGATACCTGCATCGGCGCTGCCAAATTCCACCTTCATGCGCCGCCGTAAGTGGCGCAGTGGAATCACGTAATGCTCATCCCAGGCGTGAATGCGTTTTTGCGCCTTGCGCAGGCGCACCTTATCCAATGCCAGACCGCGTCGCTCCAGCCAGACACACCAGAGCAACAGATTGACGTTGACGCCATGGCCATCCTGCAACTGCAAACAGGCATCGGCCACACCGGGGCGCGCGTAGTAGTCGAGGGAAAAATTCCAGAGGCTGGAGCGATCATCGAAGGAGGCAGAAGGCATCATAAAATCCGCTAGCAGAGGGTTGGGGCAAGTCTGCTAGAATGCGCGCCATGATTCAATTACAAAACATCTCCGTACAGCGCGGCACCAAATTTTTATTGGATGCTGCCGACCTTACTATTTATCCGGGCCAAAAAGTCGGTTTGATCGGCGCCAATGGCACCGGCAAATCAACCCTGTTCCAATTGTTGCTGGGCAAATTGCACAGCGACACCGGCACGCTTGATATTCCCAAGCAGTGGCGCATCGCACATATGGCGCAAGAGGTTGGCCATACCAGCCGCAGCGCACTGGACTATGTGCTCGATGGCGATAGCGAATTGCGCCGCCTGGAGCAGGCCATCGCCACCGCTTTGCAAGACCCGGAACACAACGGTGAACAACTCGCACACCTGTATAGCGATATGGAAAATATCCACGCCTATACCGCACCATCGCGCGCGCAACAATTGTTAAACGGTTTGGGCTTTGCGCCGGGGGATGACCAGCGCCCGGTGTCGGATTTTTCCGGCGGCTGGCGGATTCGCCTGAACCTTGCGCAGGCATTAATGTGCCCGTCGGATTTATTGCTGCTCGATGAACCGACCAACCACTTGGATTTGGATGCAACCCTGTGGCTGGAAGAATGGCTCAAACGCTACCCCGGCACCTTGATTATTATTTCGCACGACCGCGACTTTCTCGACAACATTGTCGATCGCATTGTGAATATCGAAAAACAAAAACTCGATAACTACAGCGGTAACTATTCAGCGTTTGAACGTCAGCGCGCAGAAAAATTGGCGCAGCAACAGGCGAGTTTTGAGAAGCAGCAAGAGCGTATTGCCCACGTCGAAAACTATATTCGCCGCTTCCGCGCGCAAGCGACCAAAGCGCGTCAGGCACAGAGCCGCATTAAAGAATTGGAGCGCATGGAAAAAATTGCGCCCGCCCATATAGATTCGCCGTTTACCTTTACTTTTAAATGCAACGACAAAATGTCGGTACCGCTGGTGCACATAGCGCGCGCCGATATTGGCTATAACACTGGCGCCAGCAACAAAATTATTCTGAATAAAGTGGAACTGGCGATTCGCGCCGAAACCCGTATTGGTTTACTCGGCCCCAATGGCGCGGGTAAATCCAGCTTGGTAAAAACCCTCGCTGGTTCACTGCCGCTGCTGGCCGGTGATCGCACTAACGGCGAACATTTTAAACTCGGTTATTTTGCCCAACATCAATTAGAAGCCTTGGATATCAATGCCTCTGCAGCGCTGCACATCCAGCGTTTATCACCGCAAGCGCGCGAGCAGGAAATTCGCGACTTTCTCGGCAGTTTTGATTTCCACGGCGACCGCGCCTTTGAACCTATCACTCACTTTTCCGGTGGAGAAAAAGCGCGACTGGCGCTGGCGATTATCGCCTGGGAAAAACCCAACGTGCTATTGCTCGACGAACCCACTAACCATTTGGATTTGGAAATGCGCCACGCGCTCACCATGGCGCTGCAAGAATTTGAAGGCGCAGTGATTGTGGTGTCGCATGATCGCCATTTACTGCGCAATACAGTGAATGAATTTTTGCTTGTCGCCGACGGCAAGGTAGAAGAGTTTGACGGCGATCTGGAAGATTATTACAAATGGATGCAACAGCAAAAAACCAATACAGCTGTCGCCGAAAAAGAAACGGCGGTTAGCAGCGAGAGCGATACCAAAGTTGATAAAAAGGCCCAGCGCCAACAATCGGCAGCGGCGCGCGCACAACTCAAGCCGCTCACCAACAAATTAAAATCCCTCGAAACACAGATGGAAAAACTGCAGACGCGGCTGAGTGAAATTGAAACCCAGTTGGGCGACCCCGCTATTTACGATGAAAAAAATAAAACCATTTTGCAACCACTGCTGCAAGAGCAAGTGAAATTGCAAAATCAATTAGACGAGACAGAAGAAAACTGGTTGATGGTCAGTGAAGAGTTGGAAGCGGCAAGCCAGTAATACTGGCTTGCCGTAGAGTTTTCATCTCACTGTCATAATTACCTCGTTTATCCCACCGCATTTCACTTTTCCCCTGTCACTGTTTGGTCACTTTTAGCTGCCATGCTCTAGTCATTATTTTGCAGGGGCATTGCCATGTTGGATCTCGGTTGGGCTGAACTCGCTTTTTTATTTGTGCTGGCACTGGTTGTTGTGGGCCCACAAGATTTACCCAAACTGGCGCACACCATCGGCAAACTCTGGGGCAAACTACAACGCTTTTACCGCGAATCACTGCAAAGTATTCATAAACTCGAAACCGAAATGGACCTCGCCTCCCAAGCTGATCCACGCAAGCAACCTTCTTATTACGATCTACTTCCTGAACACGTGCGTCAAGCGATGGAACAAGCAGAGCCCATCCGCGATGCTGAGCAATATCAACAAAATCAAACGCTGTATGAACAGGCCATGGCGGATATCAAAGCGAAACATTCGGCAGCGCAGCCAACACCCAATACAACCGAGCACAGCCTGAACACAACGAGTGCATCATGAATAACACTGATACTATCGACCTCAGCCGCGCCCCCTTATTATCGCACCTGCTGGAATTGCGCCGCCGACTGTTACAGTGCCTGGGCATATTTAGCGTGCTCTTTATTATCTGTTATCTCAACGCTGAAACGATTTACCATTTTCTCATGCAACCATTAGTGGATGCCTTTGGCGAACATTCTGGGCGGCGCATGATTTATACCGGATTGCATGAAGCGTTTCTTACCTATTTAAAATTATCATTTTTTGCCGCGCTGTTTTTTACTCTGCCTTTTTTATTAATTCAGTTATGGCGGTTTATGACACCCGGTCTCTACCAACACGAAAAACGCGCCGCCTCCATTTTATTTTCGCTTACACCTTTATTGTTTTTACTCGGCGCTGCACTCGCTTACTACGTGGTATTCCCTATGGCTTGGGGATTTTTTATCAGCTTTGAAAGCGATGCAGGCACTTCCAGTTTACCGGTGCAACTGGAAGCGCGTGTCAGCGAATACTTAGGTTTAGTGATGCAACTGGTGCTGGCCTTCGGCCTGAGTTTTGAATTGCCGGTGGTACTCTTATTAATGGCTTATGCAGGCATGGTGAAATCCACAACACTGGCGAACGGACGGCGTTATGCCATAGTGGGAATTTATGCAGCAGCCGCCTTTATTACTCCGCCCGATTTAATTTCACAGCTCGCACTCGGTACACCGATTCTGCTCTTGTATGAAATTTCTATCTGGATGATTCGTTTAATCGAAAAAAATCGCACTGCAAATTCGGTAGCGAGCCCCGCACAATAATTACTCGTCAACTCCCATCGCTTTTGCTCACCGTGACAGGTGTAGGCTAACTATTTTTTACGATTCTAAAACTGTAAAAAAATCCGTCATTATTTTGTTGCGCAAAAAATAATTTTAAAAATTTAAAAGAAGATGTCATAAAAGTGACGCAGCAATTTCATAGAGGCGGGGTAATCTCCAGTGCGAGACATTGCGCTCATCGCCAAATGAACAACACCTCACACCGGAGATTACGTCATGAATTATAGTTCAGAAAATCTTGTTGCAACCGAAAATTTATCTGTCGAACCCATTGTTAATCGTCGCGATTTTATGAAAGGTGGCGTTGCAGGCGCCGCTGCGATTTCATTGGCTGCTGTCAGCAGCACTGCCAATGCTAACTTCAGTAGCGACTACGGCCCAGTCATGCCAGTAGCCGATGAAGTAACTGGTTTACCGCTGTTGCAATTACCCGCCGGTTTTAAATATTGGTCTTATGGTTGGACCGGCATGACCATGAAAGACGGCACTGCTACACCAAGCTCACACGATGGAATGGGTGTTGTAGCAGCGCAAGGTAATACTATCGCGCTGGTGCGTAACCACGAAGTTCGCGGCAGCGGTACTGCGGTAAAATCCCCCGCTGTTTATAACCCTGCGGCGGGCGGCGGTTGCTCCAATTTAATTTTTGATGCGTTTAACGGCCGCTGGTTAGCGTCTTATATGAGCATCAGCGGCACCTCAACTAACTGTGCCGGTGGCATTACGCCTTGGGGTACTTGGCTGACTTGTGAAGAAACAACTTCATCTTACGGCGGCATGACTCACGGTTGGATTTTTGAAGTGCCCGGTTTTGGCAACGCCAAACCTCTGCCGATTAAAGCCATGGGGCGCCGCGCTCACGAAGCTACGGCAACTGATCCGGTAACCGGTTATGTTTATATGACTGAAGATGCTGGCACCTCTTCCGGTTTTTACCGCTATCGTCCAAACAGCTACGGCAACTTGCTAGCCGGTGGCGTATTGGAAATGCTTAAAGTAAAAGATATTCCGCAAGCCGGTTTATTAAATTCTTATCCTGACGGCACCAGTTGGGACGTTGAATGGGTTGTTATCGATCAACCAGAAGTAATCAATCCACGCAACTACACTCAAGGTTATAACAAAGGTGCAGCGCGTTTTGCTCGCTTGGAAGGCGCATGGTACGACACGGGCTTAGTGTACTTCACCTCAACCAGTGGTGGCGGTATTGGCGGTGGCCAGGTATTTCATTTTGATCCGCGCCGCGAAAAACTTACGCTGGTTTTTGAAAGCCGCAACAACACCTCTCATCCAGTATCCCCTGACAACATGAGCGTTAGTCCACGCGGCGGTATTTTGTTGTGTGAAGATCGCGGAGGAATTTCACGCTTAATGGGATTAACCCAAAGCGGTGAGGTATTTGAGTTTGGCCGCAACAATATGAATTTGAGCCCAGCCGATGCCGCAGTTGTTCACAGCCAATTTCCCGGTACAGCAGGGCGTATTAGTGCCGGTAACTACATAGGTGCAGAAACCTGTGGTGCGTGTTTTTATGACCGCTGGCTATTTGTAAACATTCAAACTCCCGGCGTTACTTTTGCCATTACCGGCCCATGGAATGATGGTGTTCTTTAATTTTTTTGCAAGAGAGGATTTGGCAATGAAATATTTAGCGAGTTTATGTTTATGTTTGTTTTTTTCAGGCGCCGCACTGGCAGCGCCGATTCACTACACTGGCGACATTAATGGCTCAGGAAATTACGCTGGCAGTCTGGATATTAACTTCGGCTGGGCGAATCCACCGTTTGCCTTGAATAGTTGGGGCGATGACATTGACCTATGGGCCATTGATGGCAAAGCCGGCGACAAGCTATCACTTGCCTTAAGCAGCGATGAGTTGGCGCTTGGCTTCAGCCTGTATTTCGGCGAGATAAGCACAGCGGATTTGTTGGCAGGCTTATTTAATAACAGCGGCAATGTCGGTAGCGCAGGCTATTTAACCGGAGCTTCGCTCTGGAGCAGCGTACAAAGTCTGCAGGATTTTGTGCTAGATCAAAGCGGTTTTTACACTCTGGTTGTCGGCGGAAAGGATTTTGGCGGCTATTCAGGTTACACCTATAACCTGAATATTACGCAGGCATCCGTTCCTGAACCTTCAGCCTTTTTATTGTTAGTGGCTGGCCTGCTCGGCCTTGCCGGATTGCGCCGCCGCCATTTTACTCAATAGGCTTCAGAAAAAAGATAGGCATAAAAAATGGGAGCGTTCATTTGCTCCCGTTTTTTTACCATCGTTTTTATGTACTTTAGCAACAGCTACACTTTTTTCTCTACTGCTGCTGGCTCGATTTTATCGCTCGCAGTATTTTTTTTGTCATCAACCCCCGAATCACTTATTCCCTTTTTAAAACTTTTAATGCCTTCTGCCACATCTCCCATCAGTTGGGGAATTTTTCCACGACCGAAGAACAATACCAATAACACCACCAACAACAATATTTGCCAAATCCCCAGTGACATAACCTAGCCCTCATAATGAAGAAAATTGTTCAGCGCCTAAAAACTACAGGGCACTGTTAACTACAAAAATATGACAGCTACTAATGACGTTATGATGACGCATTTACACCAATGACAGGCAACTTATAAAAATTTCAGGCAAAAAAAAGCCAGCGCTATAAACGCTGGCTTTTTCTATTTTTCGCGTTAGAAATTTACGCGCATACCCAAGGCAATTTCTGAAGCCTCAGTACCCAGGCCTAAATCGCCAGTTACTGAAACGGTTGGCAAGAACCAATAGGCAACGCCACCGCCCAATACAGTATTACCATCATAAACAGTGTGGTGTGACAGCTCAATTTTTGCTTCAAGATTATTATTAATAAATCCGCGCAACCCACCTGCTACCACAACACCGGAATCGCTTGAACCATGATCTGGTGATATATTTTCAAAACTTACAGTGCCGTACATGCTGGAATCGGCACCGAATACGGTCTGATAACCAAGGCCGGCGCTGAATGCTTGCGAACCACAGCCACCGCCACTCACATCACTGAATGAACCCAGTGCAAAAAAATCACGATTCAGTTCAACACTACCGTACACTCGCAAACCATCCTGACTGCAATCGTAATCATCGACATCCTGATCAACATACTGTACGCCAGCGTAGTTATAACTAATAGCAGGACGAGCCATTACACTAGCACTTGCTGCAAGGCTAACCGCTGCAACAACAAAACTCATTTTTTTCATTTGATTTTTCATTTTACTCTTCATTTGTTAATCTCCAGTAAATCGTCCAAGGTGATACTAGTTGTCGAGGATGAATGAATCCTGAACACTACATTACCACCCATTTTTTGCGCGCATTATCTGATGAAGTTGCGATAAGAAAAGTGGCGCAGTTCTCTATTACCTGCGCTCAACTCCATATTTGAATAAATTCTTGCACTGATTTTTTGCAATGAGAATGTCTCATAGGAAGCGCATACGAGGATGTGCGACAGGGCACATAAGAATGCAACATTACGCGTATATGAACAGAAAACACTTGACCAATAAATTTCCAGCCACAAAACAACCAAACTGACAAGTTAGTAACCAATTTGGGTAATGCCGGGGTCTTCAGGCAAAGGCGTAGCTCGCACCTGTAAAATACGGCGGCCTTCCATATCGATAATTTGGAATTGATAACCCGCCAAGGTAATTTCTTCACCCACAACGGGAACATGTTGCAGTTGCTCGAGCAGCAGTCCTGCAAGGGTAAAATAATCGCCGTCACCACGCATCAACTTGATCTGCAATAGCTCTTCGACTTGCTCCAATGAAATACTGCCATCAAGCAGCCACCCTTCATCGGTTTGTGTTGCGAGCGGCTCGTCATAGGTATCGGCCAATTCACCTGCAATAGCAGCGAGCAGATCGCCGGTTGTCACCACACCTTTAATGCTGCCGTATTCATCGATGACTATCGCCAGCGGCAGGGTTTCCTGACGCAACATTTCCAGCACTTTAAGTGCGCTAGTACCCTCGGGCACGGCGAGTGGCGAGAGCGCCAATTTGGCCAGATCCAGCGGTTGATTATCGAGTGCGGCAGTGAGCAGGTCGCGGCTTTGCACTACGCCGAGCAGGTTATCCAACTCATCCCGAGCGACTAGCAAACGAGTTTGCGGCGTAGCCTTGAGAATTTCCAACAGCCGCTCAGGGGTGGCGTTGGCATTTACCCAAATAATATCCGGACGCGGGGTCATAAGGGATTGAATGGGACGATTTGACAGCTGTAGCACACTGCGAATCATGTGGCGCTCACTGTGCTCAAATGCCATCTCTTCATCTTCAGGCGATGAAGTCATACCGGCAATATCAGCCCCCACTTCATCCGCATTGCTGCGTCCCCCGAGAAGTTTCAAAACCGCCTCTGCGGTGCGATCGCGCAATGGGCGCTCGCCAATGAGGTGACGGGTGCGGTTTGAGCGAGCCAATTGATTAAATATTTCAATCAGCACCGAGAAAGCAATCGCGCCGTAGAGATAGCCCTTGGGGATTTCAAAACCGGCGCCCTCGGCCACCAGACTAAAACCAATCATGAGCAAAAAGCCAAGGCAGAGCATGACTACCGTGGGGTGACGATTGACAAAGTCGGTCAGCGCTTTACTGGCGACAATCATCACAATCATCGCAATGACCACCGCAATCATCATCACTTCCAGATGATCAACCATGCCCACTGCAGTGATCACCGCATCTAATGAAAAGACTGCATCGAGCACAATAATCTGCGCAACCACACCCCAGAAAGCGGCGTGAACCTGGGTATTACGCGGCACTTCCAGCTTACCTTCAAGGCGCTCATGAATTTCAACGGTAGCTTTAAACAGCAGGAACAGCCCGCCTAGCAACAGAATCAGATCGCGCCCCGACAGGCTTTTATCAAATACACTAAAGAGCGGCTCGGTAAGGGTTACCAACCAGGAAATGCCCGCCAAAAGCAGCAAGCGCATCAGCAGCGCGAGACTTAAACCTAAAATACGCGCCTTATCTCGTTGATGGGGCGGTAGTTTATTGGCCAGAATTGCGATGAAGATTAGGTTGTCGATCCCCAACACTATTTCAAGCACGATCAGGGTTAACAGACCCAGCCAAGCACTGGGATCAGCCATCCATTCCACAATTATTTCCTCAGGGTTAAATCAGGCAATCGATCCACAGCAGGAGCGATCAATAGAACATTTAGAGCGGGCAGCCGAGGCCAACTTGGCGGCACCGGTAAACTGGGTTGGGCAAAAGCCAACAGCAAAGGGGGCAAACTGATACGGGGGTGATCCAAAGCAATTGGCCTTGGGTCGGGTTCAGAGGATGGCATTGAGAAACCAAAAGTTATCAAGATGACGAGATTCTACTGTAGTCCAGGTGACAATGCCTAGCGCAGGATTTTCCGGTTGCGAAACTTTACGCTGATAAAACACAAAAACAGGCGAAATCCAAGCATAAGCATTACTCTATCCATCTGATTTTTTTAGCAACAACCAAGAGGCAACACTGTGCAAATTCGCTTTATCAATTCGATTCATCAGATTGAGGTTGCACATTGGAATCGACTTTGCCCACCCGACTACCCCTTTGTACGCCACGAATTTCTTGCCTCCCTAGAGGATAATCAGTGCACTAACGCTACCACCGGCTGGATCGCACACCATCTCTTGGTGTGGGCAGGTGAACAATTAATCGCCGCCCTACCTGGCTATATTAAAACGCACTCCTATGGTGAATATGTTTTCGATTGGGGCTGGGCGGATGCTTACCGTCGCCATGGATTTAATTACTACCCCAAATGGATTAATGCCATTCCTTTCACTCCTTGTGTTGGCCCGCGTTTACTCGCCAACCCCACTGCACCGACACCAGAATTAATGGATACATTATTGCAGGCTCTGGTCAGCGAGTGCTCTACAGAAGACTTTTCCGGCTGGCACTGCCTGTTTCCAGATGCCGATGCTAGCAAACAATTACACCAGCACAATATTCCGCAACGCTTGGGCTGCCAATTTCATTGGTTTAATCGCAACTATAAAAATTTTGATGATTTTCTCGCGCAGATGACATCGCGCAAACGCAAAAATATTACTAAAGAGCGAAAGCAAGTAGTAGCACAGGGATTTGAATTTGAAGTAAAAACAGGAAATGAGCTAACCCCAGCAGACTGGGACATATTTTATTCACTTTATCGCAACACCTATTTAAAACGCAGCGGCCACAGCGGCTATTTGAACGCCGGTTTTTTTCAACAACTCGGCGCCACCATGAGCAATAATTTGGTGCTGATCAATGCAGTAAAAACAGCGGAGTTCGGCGCGAAAAGTGTTATCGCTGCATCACTCTTTCTGCGCGATAGCACTACTCTTTATGGGCGCTATTGGGGCTGTTTCGAGGAGTATCAATTTCTGCATTTTGAAACTTGTTACTATCAAGGTATTGATTACGCTATCGCAAACCAATTATCCCGTTTTGATGGCGGCGCACAAGGCGAACATAAAGTTGCACGTGGCTTTGAACCTGTTATCACCCATTCCAATCACTGGATTAGGGAGCCGGGATTTCGCACT
Organism: Cellvibrio sp. ATLC23; assembly: GCF_057196725.1. Lineage (NCBI taxonomy): Bacteria > Pseudomonadati > Pseudomonadota > Gammaproteobacteria > Cellvibrionales > Cellvibrionaceae > Cellvibrio > Cellvibrio sp. ATLC23. The sequence goes on from NZ_JBXUOS010000008.1 coordinate 12,907, forward strand.
GCAATTGCACAGTTTGTAACAGAGGAGGCCGAAGCTATTCGGGCTTACGCTGAGGAATTAAAGAACCACCTACCTTTTAAACAAGGTGAAACAGAATAAAAAATGGCGCATTCGATGCGCCATTTTTTAAAATCACCGTAAAAATATATTTACACCTTAAACGTATCAATTTGCTTTTTCAGCTCGCTGGTTTCATTGATCAATTGGCTACCGCTTTGGTTAACCACCTGCGCATTTTCAACCACGTTTTCCGACAAGCTATGAATCGCGGTGATGTTTTTACTCACTTCATTTGCAACAGAGCTTTGTTGATGTGAAGCGGTGGCAATTTGATGATTCATATCGTTAATGACACCAATATTTGCACGGATTTTATCGAGTGCACCGCCAACTTTTGAGGCAGTATCGATAGTTTCGCGCGCGGAAGCGGTACTGGTGCTCATCGCCTGATGCGCCTCATCGGCAGCGCGCTGTAACTGCACAATGATCGATTCAATTTCTTCTGTAGAAGAACGAGTCTTTTGCGCCAGTGAGCGCACTTCATCGGCCACCACGGCGAAACCGCGCCCTTGTTCGCCCGCGCGAGCCGCTTCAATTGCGGCATTCAAGGCGAGTAAGTTGGTCTGTTCGGCAATGGTGCGGATAACTTCCATCACCGAACCTATATTGACGGAATTATTTTTCAACACCTGAATTTTTTGCGCGGTAGATTCAATCTGACTAGTGAGACGATTAACGTTTTCCAGTGAGAGATTAACAATGGTGTTGCCTTCTTCCGCAAGCACGCTGGTAGCTGTTGTGCGTTCGGCAGTGTCGCCCGCGTGACGAGCAATTTCATTGGCCGATGCGGACAACTCTTCTACTGCCGTCGCCACCAACTCAATTTCACGCAATTGTTGTGAAGTGGAATTAACCGTGTTTTCAGTGGCGCCACTCATTTTATTGACATTGACACGCACTTTTTCATTAACCTGCACCACATTGCGAATAATGGCAGCGATATGCTCCATTACCAGATTAAAGTTATGGGCAAGTGCAGCGATTTCGTTTTGGCTATCGGTTGGCAAACGGCGAGTTAGATCACCACCCCCACCGGCAATCGTGGCCAGCGAGCGAGTCACCTCATCAACCGGCCCCAGAACCAAGCTGCGAATTAAGATGTATACCGTAATCAAACTCGCAGCAAGCAAGGCAAGCACAGTAAAAATCGTCGTCTGTCTCTGATTACTCAAGGTTTCTTGCAGTTCTTGGGTAGAGAAACTGATGTTATAGCTGCCTATAGTGCTACCGTTGTAGACAATTGGAATCGCATCCCGGGAAAGTTGGTTTTTGCTTTCGTCACCATCGGCCGCTTTTGCTAAAGACTGACCGCGATGATCTACCACACTCACCGAAGTCACCAGCGAAGTATTAACCAGCGATTTGGCAATCGCCTCTATTTGCTGGAAGTCGTAGGCAAACACGGCCTCAAGAATGGAGCTATTGGTCAGCTCGATCATCGCCGACGTTTCTGCCTCCAATTTTTTCTCCAGGTTGTCGGAGGCAATTTGATCGTTGACCAGAGCGACTATAACTGCAATCGCCAGCATGGCAATTGTCAGCACCATCATCAATTTGGTGAGTAAGGATTTTTTTACCATGTTTCCCCCGAAACTATTCGGCTATTAGACTTATTAAGTTACCCAGTATTATTGACGGCAAGAACGCACCAATCTTGAGTGCTAACTTCAATCAACTTGAGCAATTGCTTTTAATCGGTATACAGAACTTATTAGCGAGCTGTAGTGGTGAGTCAAATGACAACGGCTGTTGCATACCAGTTAGAGAAGTATAGACACAGCTTTGCAATGCTGCGCGATGAACAAAAGAAGAACTGAAAAGATGTTTTTAAAGGCAGGGTAGAGACGGGGAAACAATAGGGCGATGAGCCGGCTTACCTGCTCGGATCGGCTCATCGCAAAACACTCAAAAATTAATCATCACCATCTGGGTCATTACCGCCCGCCATACCCAATTCCTTGAGCTTGCGAGTGAGGGTGTTGCGCCCCCAGCCCAGTAAATTAGCGGCATCACGCTTGCGACCAGCGGTGTATTTCAATGCAGTTTCAATCAATGCCCGCTCAAAGGTGGGCACCGCTTCACTCAACAGTTGATGCTGCCCGCGGGTCAGTGCTTGGTCCGCCCAGTGGCGCAGGGCTTTCTCCCAATCGTCGGCCGGGGTACTGGTCTCTTTGTTTTCCAGCAGCTCAGGCGGCAAATCTTCTATATGCACCTCGCGCCCAGACGCCATAACTGTGATCCAGCGACAGGTGTTCTCCAACTGGCGAACATTGCCCGGCCACTGCAGAGAGCAAAAATACTCCTCTGTCTCTGGCAGCAATACTTTCGGATCAACATTTAACTCAGTCGCCGCTTTGTGCAGGAAGAACCGCGCCAACTTGGGAATATCCTCACGGCGGTTGGCCAATTTAGGGATATGAATACGGATGACGTTCAGGCGATGAAACAAATCTTCGCGGAAACGGTTATCGGCCACCAGAGTTTCAAGATTCTGGTGAGTCGCGGCGATGATACGCACATCCACCTTAACCGGGGTGTGACCTCCAACGCGATAAAACTCGCCATCAGCCAAGACACGCAATAGACGGGTTTGGGTCTCGGCAGGCATATCGCCGATTTCATCGAGGAACAGGGAGCCGCCGTTAGCCTGCTCAAAACGCCCCTGACGCTGGGCGGCAGCGCCGGTGAAGGCACCTTTTTCGTGGCCAAATAACTCTGACTCCATCAAATCTTTGGGAATGGCAGCCATGTTCAGCGCGATAAAGGGTTCGTTGCGGCGCGGACTGTGACGGTGCAGGGCACGCGCCACCAGCTCTTTACCGGTTCCCGACTGCCCATTGATCAGCACGGTAATATTGGATTGCGATAGACGACCGATCGCGCGAAACACTTCCTGCATCGCCGGCGCCTCACCGATGATTTCAGTATTGGTTTCCAGCGCCGTCTCGGTGCCGTGTTCGGTTTTTTGCTCCTGCGCGTGAGCGAGGGCACGCTGGGTAACGGCGACCGCATCATCCACATCAAAAGGTTTGGGCAGATACTCAAATGCACCGCCTTGATAGGCAGCTACGGCGCTGTCCAGATCCGAATGGGCGGTCATGATGATAATCGGAATCTGCGGATGGGTATTGTGCAGATTGCCCAGCAGGGTCAGGCCGTCGGTACCCGGCATGCGGATATCACTGATAATCGCATCGGGAATATCGCGATTGAGCTGACTCATGGCGCTATCACCCGAATCAAACACACGGGTTTCAATGTTCGCCCCCTGCAGGGCCTTTTCCAGCACCCAGCGGATCGAGCGATCATCATCAATAATCCAGACTTTGTTAGACTTCTGCATGTTGCGCTTCCATTGGTAAGTAGAGTGAGAAACGGGTTTTGCCCGGCTCACTTTGGCACTCGATAAGGCCATGATGTTGATGGATAAGATGTTGCGAAATGGTCAAGCCAAGCCCCGTACCTTCGGCGCGACCGGAGATCATCGGGTAAAAAATGTTTTCAACCATCTCAGTGGGAATGCCGGGGCCGTTATCAATAATGTCGATGCGACAGATCAATGGATGATGCTTGCGGCCAATGGTGTACTGGCGCTGGATACGGGAGCGCAGCTGGATCACACCGTTGAGCACATTGGCCTCTACCAACGCCTGCATAGCATTGCGAACTATGTTGAGCAACGCTTGAATTAGCATCTCCTTATCACCCTGCATGGCGGGGATACTCGGGTCGTAATCGCGCACAATTTTGATTGCGTCGCTACTTTCCGCTTTGATGATATTGGCGACGCGTTCGATTGCCTCGTGGATATTGAGCGATTGCCACTTCGGCAGCTGATTAGGCCCGAGCATACGATCAACCAGATTGCGCAGGCGATCCGCCTCATCAATGATGATATTGGTGTATTCGGTCAGGCTGGTATCGGGCAACTCGCGCGCCAACAATTGCGCGGCACCGCGAATACCACCAAGCGGGTTTTTGATCTCGTGCGCCATACCGCGCACCAGATTGCGCGTGGTCTCGTGCGAGCTGGTCAACATCTCTTCACGGCTGATACGCAGTAGGCGATCAATCGGCTGGATTTCTATGATCAAGCCATCGTGATCACCAAAGGGAGTTACGGTGTAATCGACGGTGATAGAACCGCCGCTGAGCAAACGCCACTCCGCATGGCGCTTGGTGTAATGATTGGCCTGTGCTGCCGCCAACTTTAGCTGGCGATCGGTTTCATCTGACTCATAAAAAAAGTAGGTGATTGGCTCACCAGTATTGCTCTCGCAGCTCATCGCCAGTAGAGCTTCAGCAGCAGGATTCATATGGCACAGCAGCAGATCGGTATCCACCAAAATAATGGCGGTACTTAAGCTATCCAATATAGGTTTGTAGATATCGCGCGGACTCACCAGCTACTGCTCTCCTGAACGCCTCGACAATGGGCATGGAGGCTACTGCAAAAACCAAACCAAGTAAGAAAAAGGCGTTATTCAGCAAGTTTAGCCGCTGAATTTGTCCATAATGGGGATTTTAAAGAGAATGATAGCACCAAAAAGGTGCAATCATTTTGGCGTGGGCTTTGAAAGGGCATTAGTGTGAATGTTTGGGCGAATAACGTTCACGATAACCGGAGGTGACGTGCCCAATGATTGACCATTCGCATCAATCGCCTCTACCACCAATGTATGAGTGCCACGCGGAACATCCTTGACGATAATATTATTCATAGTCGTCTCCTCCAGCAGCTCACCATTCATAAAATACACCAGTAAATGTCCCTGTTGGAGCCCTGGATTGAGATTGATAGCTATCGCCAAGTCCCGCTGCCCCACTGGAATAGTGACGTCCGAGCGGGGGCTGATAATGCCAATTTGGTACTGCAGCTCGGCAGTGCGTGACTCATAAGAAGCTACCGGTGTTGACTGCGGCAAGGGCTGCGCCCCTGGCACTGTATTAATCTCTCGCAACTTCAGTTTTTCGGCATTTTCTGTGCTCGGCTTATCGGTGTATTTGATCTTGCCATCCTTATCGACCGTCTTATACACATCCGCTGCGCTCAACTGCGCCAGAAAGAACATCACCATCAATAAACTACGCATCATTTACCCCTGCTAGCCAATCGTTTTCCCTAGAGTACTCCCGCGCCTTATAAAGAAAAAGCCCGCACCGTTTCCGGTGCGGGCTTTTTCACAGATTAACCGAGCTTAAGCCCGATTAGCCTGGCAGCAAGACTTACACACTGTAATAGAGTTCAAATTCTACTGGGTGCGGAGTCATGTTGATGCGTTGGATTTCTTGTTTCTTCAGGTCGATGTAAGCATCGATGAAGTCTTTAGAGAATACACCACCCGCCAACAAGAACTCATGGTCAGCTTCAAGCGAAGCCAAAGCTTCTTCCAAAGATGAACACACTTGTGGGATTGCTGCTTCTTCTTCCGGCTCCAGATCGTACAGATCTTTAGTCGCTGCTTCGCCCGGATGAATCTTGTTCAGAACACCGTCAATACCCGCCATCAGCAATGACGCGAAGCACAGGTATGGGTTAGCAGTTGGATCAGGGAAACGAGTTTCGATACGCTTGGCTTTTTCACCAACGGTGTAAGGAATACGGATAGAAGCAGAACGGTTACGAGCAGAGTAAGCCAACATTACAGGCGCTTCAAAACCTGGAACCAAACGCTTGTACGAGTTGGTAGACGCGTTACAGAAAGCGTTCAATGCTTTAGCGTGCTTGATGATACCGCCCACGTAGTACAGAGCAGTTTCGCTCAAACCAGCATAGGAATCGCCTGCGAATTGGTTTTTGCCGTTCTTGGAGAAAGACTGGTGAACGTGCATACCTGAACCGTTATCACCGATCAAAGGCTTCGGCATAAAGGTTGCGGTTTTACCGTATTGGTGCGCAACGTTGTGTACGCAGTACTTGAGGATCTGTACTTCGTCCGCTTTCTTAACCAGAGTGTTAGCGCCTACACCGATTTCACATTGGCCAGCGTTAGCAACTTCGTGGTGGTGAATCTCAATTTCCAGGCCCATTGCTTCCATCGCATTACACATAGCGCCGCGGATGTCGTGCAGTGAGTCAACCGGAGCAACTGGGAAGTAACCGCCTTTTACGCGTGGAGCGTGGCCGTGCTTACCTTCAATATCATCACCTGACGACCAAGCTGCTTCTTCAGATTTGATTTTGTAGAAAGCGCCGCCCATTGAGCTGTGGAAGTGAACGCTGTCGAAGATAAAGAATTCTGGCTCTGGACCAAACAGGGCAACATCACCCAAACCAGTAGACTTCAGATACTCTTCAGCGCGCAGACCGATAGAGCGTGGGTCGCGATCGTAGCCTTGCATGGTGGCTGGCTCAACGATGTTACAGCGAATGTTGATAGTCGCTTCATCGTAGAATGGATCCAATACCGCAGTTGAATCGTCCGGCATCAGGATCATGTCTGAGTCGTTAATACCTTTCCAACCAGCAATAGAAGAACCGTCAAACATTTTGCCATCAACGAAGAAACTGTCGTTTACAACGTGTGAAGGGAAAGTAACGTGCTGCTCTTTGCCTTTAAAGTCGGTGAAGCGCAGGTCGATCCAGCGAGCTTCGTGTTCTTTGATCAGGTCTAAAGTCTTAGACATTGAATGCCTCCAAGTTGTAATAGCCCGAAGGCTACGGATTGTGAAAGTTGTTATTACGGCCAATAAACAACCCTAAAGAGGGTGGCTTACCTGAAAATTTTCCCACTTCATCCGGGCTCGCGACTCATTTCGGTGAGCGGGGCAAGACTAGGGTGTCAGAAAAGGGGCAAAATATATGCCATTTAAGGAAAATAGCAATAAGCGTTTAAAAATAAGGCTTCCCGGCGATAAGGCAACGCTACAGAATACACCAAAGCACCAAAATAGAGCGCAAAAACTCCTTATTGCACCAGAATAAAGCAGCAAAGGTTAAATCTTGGCAGCCCGTTTTACCCCACAGCAACACCCATGCTAGTGTGCCAGCAGCATGCGCCAAATTGCATCACTTTTATGGCAAGCAAACGACAAAATCCAATCAAGAAAATAGTTTTACAGTTGATTAGCTTTTAACTAAGCAACCCATAGTAATTATCTATAAGCTGACTATCGAATGGCGCAAAAAATCCCTGTAGCGTGCGCCATTCGTCAAACGGACGATAAGGCAAATTTACAAATCCTAATAAGAAGTAAGGGCTTAGCAAGATGCATATGACCACAACCGAAATATTCCTGATCGCGATGGTGATTATTTTTACTGTCCCCTTCCTGATTTGGCGCCTCGGCAGAACCGACTACTGGGCGCCGCTAGTTGTAGTGCAGATCATTATGGGCATAGTGCTTGGTCCCGGGGTACTGGGTAAGGCGTTCCCCGAGTATTACAGCTTTGTCTTTAATCCAGACGTTATCAAATCGCTCAATGGCATTGCCTGGTGGGCGGTAATGATTTTTGTCTGGATCGCCGGTATTGAGCTAGATCTGAAAAAAGCTTGGCAATACAAGCGCGAAAGTGGCATCACCGCCGGTCTCGCACTGGGCACACCGCTGCTATTTGGCTGCGGCGCAGCAATCCTAATGATGAGTTTTAGCGATGGCTGGGTTGGTCCAAATGGTCTGACCTGGCAGTTTATTCTCGGTGTCGGCATGGCTTGCGCGGTAACCGCACTACCCATTCTGATTCTGTTTATGGAAAAGATGGAAATCCTGCGCCAGCCCATCGGCCAGCGGATTTTGCGTTACGCCAGCCTTGATGACATCGCCATTTGGGGCGTGCTCGCCCTGATCCTGCTGGATTGGGAGCGCGTCGGTCGCCAAGGCATGTTCCTAATCGGCTTTGCCCTCGCCGCTTATTTGTTTCGCAAACTGATGGTGGCGATTGAAGAGAAAGACCGCTGGTATTCCGGTTTTATCTGGCTCGCTATCTGTGGCTTGGCTGCAGATTGGGCCGGGTTGCACTATATGGTGGGTGCATTTTTAGCAGGCGCAGTGATGGATGCCGAATGGTTTAATCAGGAAGATATGGACAAGCTGCGCCATTTTGTACTGATGATCATTATGCCGGTATTCTTCCTCAGCACCGGCCTGCGCACCAATTGGGAGGTGGGTGGCACAACCGTATTTATCGCTGCCGCTATCCTGTTGATTGCCTCAGTCGCAGGGAAATTGGTGGGCATTCACGCCGCCGGTAAGATTCTCAATTGGCAAAAGGGCGAAGCCTCAATCATCGGCTGGCTACTGCAAACCAAGGCGTTGATTATGATCATCTTCGCCAATGTGCTGCTCGATAAACAGATCATCACCAGTGAAACATTTACCGCACTACTGGTAATGGCTATCGCCAGCACTATGTTGACCATACCGGTGGTGACGCCCAAGCTAAAGATGATGAAAGAACTTATTTCCCGCGCGAAATAACCAGCGCTGGATTGAATCGACAAAAATCAAAAAGCCCCGGCTGGTGAGCGGCGGGGCTTTTGATGCGGCCTAATAATTAGATAACAAAACGCGACACCAAGGTATTAAGGTCAGTAGCCAGACGTGCCAATTCATATGTCGCCGCGCTGGTTTGATTGGCTCCAGCAGCCGACTGGGTGGAGAGATCGCTAATATTCACGATATTGCGATCCACTTCCCGCGCTACGGCAGCCTGCTCCTCAGAGGCACTGGCGATTAACAGGTTGCGCTCGCCAATCTGCCCGGCCTTTTGGTAAATCTGCTCCAACGCCCCACCGGCCTCTTCGGCCACAGTTAAGGTTTTACTCGCGTGCTCCACACTGTTCTTCATTGAGTGCACTGCGGCTGCGGTTCCACCCTGAACGGTGCTAATCATTTGTTCAATTTCTTGGGTAGATACCTGAGTGCGATGCGCCAAAGCGCGCACCTCGTCTGCCACTACGGCAAAACCTCGCCCAGCTTCCCCCGCTCGCGCCGCTTCAATCGCCGCGTTCAATGCAAGCAGGTTGGTTTGTTCGGCAATAGCGCGAATAACATCCAAGACCTTACCAATATCTTTTGATTGATCCGCTAAACCGCCGATCAATGCCGACGTACGGTTAAACTCGTCGGTCATTGATCTCAAGGCGGTAACAGTGTGTTTTACCTTATCGCGCCCTTCATGTGCCAGGCGCGATGATTCGCTCGATTCTTCCGCCGTGCTAACCGCATTGCGCGCCACATCATCTACCGCAGCACTCATTTGTGTCACGGCCGAGGCGGCCTGTTGAATTTCATCGTTCTGCCGCTGCAGGTTGCGTGACGAGTCCTCAGCCACCGAACTCAACTCCTCGCCTGCAGAGGCCAGCTGTACAGATGAGTTACCAATGTGAGCGATGGTAGTGCGCAAATTATCCTGCATCAATGCGAGAGAGGCGAGCAACTGCGCGGGCTCGTCCTTACCTGCAAAATATATTTTCTGCGTCAAATTGCCACCCGCAATCGTTTCGGTAGCAATTACCGCTTCTTGTAACGGGGTAACGATGCTGCGCGTAATCGCAACTGCCAGAATGGCAGTAACTAATAAGGCAATGACAATACTGCTAATGACTAATGTTTGAGCACCACTGTATGCTTTAGCCGACTCCAGAGCCGCCCGCTCAGCGTGGTCGCGACTGATCTTTTCCAATTTGTTGAGCATCTCACTCATCCGATCAGCGATAGATTTCAGCTCAACATCCACAATTGCAATTGCAGCTGCCGTATCACCAGCTTTCATTGCAACCAACACTTGCGAGGCACTTTTTCGATAGAGCTGCTTAGCTTGCACAAACTCCGCGAAAATGGGGCGCTCCTCTGGCTCCGTTATTTCCTGCTCGAAAGCGAGGGTTGCCTGATCAAGAGCTTGCTCACGAGCCTGTAAATTAGCTTCGCCTCTAGCGACACCGGCAGCGCTGGGGTCAACCACCAAACGTATAGCGCTGATCCTGTAGTAGAGTAGCGCTGAATTTAAATCCCCTATCGCGTTTAAAGTTGGAATCCAGATATTGTTAATTTCCTTGGTCTGGTTATTCATGTTCGACATGCCACCCAAACCAAACATACCTTGCATTAACAAAATCAGCGCCAGTACGCCAAAACCAAGTGTCAGTCGCAGCCCTATCTTGAACTCTCTCATTGTTACCTCTCAATTACCGAAAAATGCCCATCCAGTTAGGCGGCCAACATTATTTATATTGAAACAATGCACTGTTGAAAAATGGGGGATGGTTGTTGAGTATTGTTCAAGATGTCCAAAGGTAAAGATTTAAATTTTTTTGGTGTTATTGATCCAGATGCAAGCCAATCACGTAGATTGGCCGCTTTTTCTTGAATCTTGCTTTATAATCGCCGCCTTTTTATCCAGTCAGCACTCGCTGCATCCTGTCAGGCGCAATTCCCCATGCATATTGTTGTTAAAGTATTTTCCGAAATCATCATTAAAAGCCCCCCCGTACGGAAGCGTTTTATCAAACAATTGCGCGATAATTTGCGCCTGCTGTTGCGCAATGTGGGCGTGGATATCGATGTGCAACGCGATTGGGAAAAAATCGAAATTCGCTGCCCCAATGTCGATACCAGCACCGCCGCACAAATTGCGGAAGTTCTGGCACACACTCCCGGCATCGCCAACTTTTCGGTGCTGCATGACTACCCACTAGGTGACCTCGACGCGATTTTTCAGCAAACCTTAACCCATTGGCGCGACGCCCTTGCCGGTAAAACGTTTTGCGTGCGTGTTAAACGTGTGGGTAAACACCCCTACAGTTCAGTTGAGGTAGAGCGATACGTCGGCGGTGGTTTACTGCAACACTCAGCGGCCAAAGGTGTCGACCTGCATAAACCCGATGTCACCGTGTACCTCGAGATTAAAGATGAGCGTCTGTGGGTGCTTACCAGTAAAACCCAGGGCATGTGCGGCTATCCACTGGGTGCACAAGATCCGGTACTGTCGTTAATTTCGGGCGGTTTTGACTCCACTGTCTCCACCTACTTGTGTATCAAACGCGGCCTGCGCGCGCACTACTGCTTTTTTAATCTGGGCGGGCGCGCCCATGAAATCGGCGTAAAAGAAGTCGCCTATTACTTGTGGAATAAATACGGCGCATCCCACCGCGTTAAATTTGTCACAGTGCCGTTTGAAGATGTAGTGCGCGAAATTTTAGAAAAGGTGGATAACCCCTACATGGGCGTTACGCTCAAACGCATGATGCTGCGCGCTGCGGAAAAAGTGGCGGAGTCGCTAGAGATTCCTGCACTGGTCACCGGTGAAAGTGTCGCCCAGGTATCCAGCCAGACCCTCGTCAACTTAAATGCCATCGATCGCGCCATCGACATGCTGGTGCTGCGCCCGCTCGCCACTATGGACAAGGGCGATATCATCGACCTTTCGCGCAAAATCGGCACCGAGAGTTTTGCTGCGAGCATGCCGGAATACTGCGGCGTAATCTCGGTGAACCCGACCACCCGCGCAAAAATGCACAAGGTGGAACACGAAGAAAGCAAATTCGATATGGCGATATTAGAGCGCGCGATTGCCGAGCGCCGCGCGCAAAATATCGATGAAATTGTCGATGAACTGGATGCGGATTTATCCGTGCCGGTGGTGGGCGAAGTCAATGCGCCCGATGTGATTATCGATATTCGCCACCCGGATGAGCAGGAAGCCAATCCGCTAAAAGTGAGCGGCGTGGAAGTGCGCACCATTCCGTTCTACTCGCTCAACCACAACTTCGCCAATCTGGATATGAGCCGCCAGTATTATCTCTACTGCCAAAAAGGGGTGATGAGCCAATTGCATGCGGCCAATTTGAAAGATGCGGGTAAGCTGAATGTCGGCGTTTATCGCCCAGAGCCCAAAAGCGCCTGCGCTATTTAATGAGCGGTTCGCTACTGGATTCAAAAAAGGAAAGGCTGGTTGAATTTGATTACCTGCGCGGTCTGGCAATTGCCCTGATCGTGCTGGGGCATTCTATTTTTTTGTCGGAAAAAGGTTTTCCTTTACTGCTAGAGAATGTGTTGCGCGGCGGCACCGGTCTGTTTGTGTTTATCTCCGGTTTTTTCTTTCATCGCGTGTTTTATCAAGGCTTTGAGTACCGCCACTTCATGGACAAAAAACTGCGCTTGGTATTGGTGCCGTTTCTTGCTATTTCATTGATTGGCTTGGGGTTTCGTATTGTCGGCTGGGCGCAGGACGGCCACGGCATAGACATATTATTGCTCAACAGCTGGTACACGCTGCGCAACGGATTTGTGCTCTATCCCCACTGGTATGTGCCGTTTATCCTGCTGACCTTTGCCTGCTCGCCGTTGCACCTGCGCTATATACGCGCTGGCTTCGCGTGGCAAATCTTTTGGTTGCTGCTATTTACGCTGATCGCACTGCTTATCCACCGCCCCGATTCCAATATTAACCAACTGCAATCACTGGTGTATTTCACGCCTTACTATTTATTAGGCATTCTCTGTTCGCGTTACAGCCAGTGTCTTTTAACCTGGCAGATGCCTGTATTGATACTGGGCTTATTGCTATGGCTCGCGGCTGCATTCATCCAAACCTATGTGGATGTGCATGTGGGCAACTACCACAAGCACGCATTTGTCTGGGCGGGAATTGATTGGCAGCTGCTGCAAACCCTAGGTTTTTGTTTGTGGTTATTAGTAGTGTGCCGCTATTTACCGCCAGGGCGAGGCTCACAGCATTTGCGCCTGCTGGCAGACAACAGCTTCCCCATCTTTTTTGTCCATCCGCTGCTATCGATTCTGGTGGAAAATGTTATTCGTATTTCGGTGCAGTCGGGCTGGTCGATTCCACAGGGTGCTTGGCCCGCTTTATGGATCAGCAGTCTGATCTTTGTCTTCCAACTCTACGGCAGCCTGCTGGTGGTTTTGCTCCTGCGCCGCTACTGGGGCGAGAAAAGTCGCTGGGTGATTGGGTAGGGCGCTATACCCAGTTTTCCACTCGCAACCCCTCCACCCTGACAAACTCGTTTTCGTTATTGGTGACCAAAATCCAATCGCGGGCGCGGGCATGGGCGGCAAGCCATAAATCATTGTTGCCAATCATCTGCCCTGATTTTTGTAAACTCGCGCGAATTTCCCCGTAATGTTCGGCGACGCCATCTGATAGCACCTCGATATTCATCAAGCTGGCCAGCTCATCGATTACTGCCATGGCTCGCGCTTTCGACTGACTTTTCTCGGCGCCGAAACGCAGCTCACCCAGAGTAATCACCGACATAGCCAATTCATTGGCAGCATGTTGTGCGAAGCGCTCGCGTACCGGAAGGGGGTTATATTTGGCGATGTAAATACAGATATTGGTATCAAGCAGATAACGTGTAGCCATAAAAAATCCTGTTAAAAGCCTTCCCGTTCCTGAGGCGGCAGATCTTCCCGCTCTTGCCCCATAACATCGCCTGGCAGGCGGGTAAGCGCATCAAAAATCGCCCCGGCATTGGGGGTAACCGCACGCAGGATAATTTCGTCGCCACGGCGAAAGATTTCAACCTGATCTACATCAAAACGATATTCTTTAGGCAACCTTACGGCCTGGCTATTACCGGATTGAAAAACACGAGCAAGCGTCATAGCTATATCCTCCATAGCGTAGCTACATTAAGTATATACGTGAAGTATTTACACTAACAGCTTAAATTTTCGCCAATTGAATCGCCACAAGCATATCCGTGTCACGCCTTCATAGGTATAATGCGCGCCTTTTTACGCTTCCCCATTTGCCTTAGCTAGGCACACACCCAAGAGAAATCCCACAGTGACAGATCAATCAGCAATCGAAAAACTGCGCAATATCGCCATTATCGCCCACGTTGACCACGGTAAAACCTCTATGGTTGACCAGTTGTTGCGTCAATCCGGCACCCTCGACCGTCGCGATGAAAGCGCCGACCTGATCATGGATAGCAATGACCAAGAGCGCGAGCGCGGCATTACTATTCTGGCCAAAAATACCGCGATTAAATGGAACGATTACCGCATCAACATCGTAGACACCCCTGGACACGCCGATTTCGGCGGTGAAGTAGAGCGTGTGTTGTCGATGGTTGACTCAGTATTGCTGATCGTTGACGCCGTTGGTGGCCCCATGCCACAAACCCGTTTTGTAACATCCAAGGCGTTTGAACAAGGTTTGAACCCGATTGTGGTTATCAACAAAATTGACCGCCCAGGCGCGCGCCCTGAGTGGGTTGTTGATCAAGTATTTGATTTGTTTGACCGTTTGGGCGCAACTGAAGAGCAACTCGACTTCCCAATTATTTATGCCTCTGCGTTAAACGGTGTTGCCGGTCTGGCTGCAGACGACATCGCCGAAGACATGACGCCGCTGTTCCAGATGATTGTGGATAAAGTAAAACCGCCACAAGTTGATCTCAATGGCCCCTTCCAGATGCAAATTTCCGCACTGGATTACAGCAGCTATGTGGGTGTTATCGGGATTGGCCGTATCACTCGCGGCAGCCTGTCACCCAATCAACAAGTCATCGTTGTTGACCATCAGGGCAACACCCGTAAGGCCAAAGTACTGCAGGTGATGGGTTACCACGGTTTGCAACGTATTGAGACCGACATTGCCTATGCCGGTGACATCGTGTGTATCACCGGTGTCGATAAACTCGGTATTTCTGACACCCTATGCTCACCGGAATGTGTCGAGGCATTGCCAGCGCTTTCTATTGACGAGCCAACCGTAAGCATGACCTTCCAGGTAAACGATTCACCGTTTGCCGGAAAAGAAGGCAAGTACGTGACCAGCCGCAATATCAAAGACCGCTTGGATCAAGAGCTGATTGCCAACGTGGCACTGCGTGTACAGCAAGGTGAAACACCGGATAAATTTATCGTTTCCGGTCGCGGTGAATTGCACTTGTCAGTACTGATCGAAAATATGCGCCGCGAAGGATACGAGCTGGGTGTTTCACGCCCTGAAGTAGTACAAAAAATCGTTGATGGCGTAATCCACGAGCCGTTCGAGCAAGTGGTGATCGATGTTGAAGAAGCGCATCAAGGTAAAGTGATGGAAGAGCTCGGCCTGCGCAAAGGTGAGCTGAACAACATGGAGCCGGATGGCAAAGGCCGTATCAAGCTTGAGTTCTTGTGTCCATCACGCGGCTTGATCGGTTTCCGTGGTCAGTTCCTGACTATGACCTCAGGTTCCGGCATCATGACCAGTATTTTTGATCACTACGGCCCGGTAAAAGAAGGCGAAGTAGCCAAGCGTCAAAACGGCGTATTGATCTCTATGGTGAAAGGCAAAACTCTCGCATATGGTCTGCATCCTTTACAAGAGCGTGGCCGTTTGTTCTACGGCGCTGGTGTTGAAATTTATGAAGGTCAAGTGGTGGGTATTCACTCACGCAATAATGACTTGGTAGTAAACCCAACCAAAGCCAAACAATTAACCAACGTGCGTGCTTCCGGTACCGACGATGCGCTGACCCTGTCACCGCCAATCCGTCACACTCTGGAGCAGGCGCTGGAATTTATTGAAGATGACGAGTTGGTAGAAGTAACGCCTCTCAGCATCCGCGTGCGTAAAAAACTGCTCACCGAAAACGAGCGTAAGCGCGGCAAAAAAGCCTAACGATCATTAACCGCAAGGTGCAATCGTTAAGCCAAAATCCCCAAAGTGAAAACGATGGGGATTTTTTTCGACTGGTGTATTCACGCTCAAGGTGTTTCGGTGGAAGTTTTCACGACTGTCTGAGACATGGATGTCGAAGGTAAGCCTCCATGGATGGATTCACGGCGTGTCGTGAAAGCTTCCGCTGAAACACCCATGCAACAAAGTAGTTTTGCCATGGATATCTATTTTATTGTTGCTCTACTAACACTCGGCGCCTTTACCGGATTCTTTGCCGGGCTATTGGGCATTGGCGGCGGCGGCATTATGGTGCCCGCACTCACCATGTTATTTGTGCAGCAGCAATTTCCCGCTGAGCATATTGTGCATATGGCATTAGCAACCTCGATGACGGCGATTGTGCCTACAGCGATTGCAAGCTTGCGCGCTCACCACCAACATCAGGCCGTGATTTGGCCGGTAGTGATAAAAATTGCGCCGGGTATTTTGCTCGGCACCTTTGCCGGTACTTTTTTGGCGAGCTATTTATCGGCCAAACCGCTGGCGATTTTCTTCTCCTGTTTTATGGCGCTGGTTGCACTGCAAATGGCACTCAACCGCAAACCGAAGCCATCACACCAATTGCCCGGCGCTCTGGGTATGAGCTCGGTTGGCACCGGAATAGGGGGTATATCGGCACTGGTAGCGATTGGTGGCGGGACATTAACGGTGCCCTTTTTGGTCTGGTGCAATATTCGTTTACCAATTGCGATTGGCACATCGGCAGCGGTGGGTTTACCTATCGCCCTCGCTGGCGCAGCGGGTTATGCCGTGAATGGTTGGGGTATTAGCAATTTGCCCAATTACACACTCGGTTATATTTTCTGGCCAGCAGTTTTGGCAATGGCGGCAATGAGTTTTATCACTGCGCCGCTAGGCGCAAAACTAGCGCACCGTTTACCCATCGCACTGCTGAAAAAAATATTTGCGCTGCTGTTAATTGGGCTTTCCGTGCACATGCTTGTAACCGTATTTGGCAACTAATTGGATAAACTTGCATGAGCATCACCCAGTCCATAGTTGCAGCACTCAAAAAAAATCTTGTGCCCGGTTTGGTACTGCAATTATTTGCCCTGAGTATTTTTGTTATTTATTTTTTTGTGCCTGCCGCCAAACCTGTATTTAGTTGGTTTGGTTTATTAAAAAAACACTATGGCTTTGCCTACTCATTTATCGCCACCGCTTTGTTTGGTGGACTTATACCCTTTTTATATTTGTGGCTAAGCAATAGTCTTGCGCCCCACCGCAATATGCCAGGCCTGCTGATTTTTTATATTCTCTTTTGGGGATTAAAGGGCATGGAGGTCGATTTATTCTATCGCCTGCAAGCAGACTGGTTTGGCACTGGTAACGATGCAAAAACCATCATCACCAAAATGGCAGCCGATCAATTTATTTACAGCGCACTCTGGGCTGCACCGGGCATCACCATTATTTATCTATGGATGGAGTCCAACTGGAATATTGCTGAATGCAGAAGGGCGATGGACAAAAGATTTTTCTGCGTAAAAATTCCAACCGTTGTGTTATCTAACTGGCTGGTTTGGATTCCAGCGGTATCTGTGGTGTATGCAATGCCAGCAGAATTGCAGATACCGCTATTTAATTTAGTATTGTGTTTTTGGGTGTTGTTGTTGGCGGTACTAAACAAACGCTAACGACCAAACCTCTTATACAGAAGCTTGGGAGCAGACTTTACTCTTCACCAATTGCACTAGCGCCTCGATATGATCGGCACGATCATTCAGTGCGGGAATATAATCGTACTTTTCACCGCCCGCCTCAATAAATGTATGGCGATTTTCCACCGCCAACTCCTCCAGAGTCTCCAAACAATCTGCGCTAAATGCAGGTGATAAAATCGCAATATTTTTAATGCCCTCTGCGGGTAAACTTTTTAGCGTTTCATCGGTATAAGGTTTTAACCATTCCGCATAACCAAAACGCGATTGAAAGCACGCCATGTAATCGTCTTTATTCAAACCCAATTTTTCAGCGACCAAACGTGTAGTTTTAATGCACAGGCAGTAGTAGGGATCACCCAATTCAAGATTGCGTTTTGGCGTGCCGTGATAAGAGAAAATAATTTTTTGTGGTTTGCCATTTTTTTCAATATGTTCGCGCACTGAATTGGCGAGCGCATCGATATACAAAGGTTGATCGCAATAGTTATTGATAAAATGTAATTCTGGGACCCAACGCCATATCGATAATTCTTTTGCCACAGCATCAAAACTGGAGCCGGTAGTTGAAGCTGCGTACTGGGGATAGAGCGGCAGTACAATAATTTTACGCACACCTTCACTTTGCAATTCGCGCAACGCACTCGCAATAGACGGATTGCCGTAACGCATCCCGAGTTTTACGCTAAAACCATCGCCCAACTGCGCCTGTATAGCCTGCTGCTGTTGTTTACTGATCACCAGTAACGGCGAACCTTCGCTAGTCCACACCGACTGATAAAGTTTGGCCGATTTCTTCGGGCGCACCCGTAAAATAATGCCGTGCAAAATAAACATCCACGCCAAGCGCGGAATTTCAATCACGCGCGGATCGGATAAAAATTCCCGCAGGTAACGACGCAGTGCCGATGCATTAGGTGCGTCCGGAGTACCGAGATTAGTGAGCAACACACCGACTTTTGCAGCGGGCCTGTTAGCAGAATGAAACACCGGATCAACATCATAATTAAGCGCGCGAAATTGATTCATCTAATGGCTCCGGGGGAAATACAATCAGTGGTAAGCGGGCACAACATACTCGCTCAAGCGATGAAAATCCAGCAGCGGAAAAAAATGATCGCAATCAGGATCGCCAGCGTAAATATTGCTCGAATCAGGTTATCCCGTAAATTGAGAATAGCACCATGGCATTGCCCCAACCCACGCATCGCGCTCAGCTCTATTACGATGGCCGCTGCCCACTCTGCAGTCGGGAGATGGCTTTTTTACGCCGATATAAAAATGCAGGATTAACGCTGGTTGATATTCATCAGTTACTGCAGCTAAGTGACGCAGAGCCAGCGCAAATGCTGCGCAACCTGCACCTTCAAATGCCAGACGGGAGTTGGCACCTTGGCGTTGACGCTAACGTAATGGCTTGGTCGTTTACGCCCATAGGTTTTTTATGGAAGCCGCTGCGCTGGAAGATTTGGTCTAGCTTTGTTGATCGCATCTACCAACGCTGGGCAGAGCGCCGCTATTGTCGTACTTACGCCTCCCATTTGTTGCAAGGAGTTAAATAATGAATGTAAATAGCCGCGCACTGATTTTCAGTTACAGCGATTGTGTGCATTATCTGGCTGGAATTACTCATGAGCCGGAGGGACAGAGCGATCTTGCACAGCTGCTTAAAGATTCTGCAGGAAAACTGCGTAAGTTTCCGAGCCTCTATCGCGCCCAACTTGCATTAAAAGAAATTGGGTTTAATCAATGCTGGCTGGTAATGCAGTCACCTTATGATGAAATGATCGGCGGTGATACAGCGCAAAAAACCGAACTGCCCATGCCGCTAGCTGCACTTGATTGATACTCGCTATGCTTTTAAAAAATCGCCACTGGTAATTAATTCAAATCCTTGAACTGGGTGCTGATAAACATAAACCCAAACCGACATGACCGCGCCAGCATCCGTGCTTAGGTTTATGTTTTTGCGTTGGTATTCCTGCATAGGTAATGATGGGTAAGTACACTCTTCATAAATATCCAGATTCACCAGCTGCCCTGCTGATACCCGGTATATTTCACCCACCACTGTACCGGCTGCGTTGTCCAGCACTAATGCGGGATAATAGCTAACGCGATACAAATTGCCCCTTACTTTTGCATTACCAATAAATTCAGCTCCCGCCAAATAAGTTTGATGCGCGCCCGTCGCACAGGCGCGGCGCAAAGTGCCGTAGACAAAAACATAATCGTTCTGCATAAATTGTTGGGGGTAGTAAACGGTCCCCCCCCTGACATTTTTATTGCGGTGATAATTGATAAATTTTGGCTTTGCTTTCGTCGGTCACTAAATAGACCAAACCATCCGGCCCCTGCACCACATGGCGCAAACGCTGACCCAGCTCTTTGCTCAGTAAGCGTTCTTCTGCGGTAATTTTTTCACCGTCCACAACCAAGCGCACAAATGTTTTATCTTTCAAGCTGGTGAGCAGAATATTATTTTTCCACTGCGGAAATTTATCACCGGTATAAAAAATAAATCCGGCTGTGGCAATCGATGGTACCCATTTGTAATTGGGTTGTTCCATACCTTCTTTGTGTATACCTTCACCAATTTTTCCGCCGCCATAATTTTCGCCATAGGTAATTACTGGCCAGCCATAGTTTTTTGCCGCGCGATCAATATTTAATTCATCGCCGCCCTGCGGCCCGTGCTCACCGGTCCACAATTCTTTAGTGATCGGATTAATCGCAGCGCCTTGCATATTGCGGTGCCCATACGACCAAATCTCTGGCAGCGCGCCCGGTGTTTTTACGAAAGGGTTATCCTTAGGAATTGAACTATCGGCATTAATGCGCACCACTTTACCTTGATGGTTATCGAGCGTTTGCGCCTTGTCTTTTTCGCTATAGCGATCACCCAATGTAATAAACAGCGTGCCGTCTGGCGCCCATACCAAACGCGAACCAAAATGCGCGCTCGAATTTATTTTCGGTTGCTGACTAAATACACGGGTTACATTTTCCAGCTGGTTGCCATTGAGAGTGGCAAAACTGACTGCCGTACTATTGCCGCCTTTACCCGGCTCAGAGTAACTGAAATAGATTTTTTTGCTTGATGCAAAATCCGGCGCGAGCACTACATCAAGCAAGCCCCCCTGACCCTGCGCATAGATATCGGGCAAGCCGGTAAGTGGTTTTCCCACTTTTCCGTCTGCACGTACTATACGCATACGGCCACGGCGCTCGGTAACCAGCATGCTGCCATCGGGCAAAAAGGCCATACCCCAAATATTTTCCAAGCCTTCGGCGATGGTTTTTACCTGAATTTTTCCCGTTTCCGTTGTTACTGAAAGCGTTTTGGCGCTCACGATAGGGGCGATTGCGACAATACACAGAACGAGACTGAGCGTGCGAAGTTTCATAAAATTCTCCTAAGAAGTGCACTCAGATTAACAAGGCGGTGGGGCAAGGGCAATTTAAGGTTTGTTAAGCGAATTAACATTGTTATTGCTCGGTTGCATCGGGTTCCTGCGCACATTTTTCTTTCATCAACTGCAAAAAATGTTTAAGACTTTTAGTCTCACCGGTTTCGAATTTTTCATCGGTCACAACAATCGCTTGAATGCGATCCAACCTGAAGGTGCGATAGTCATCGCGTAGATGACACCAGGCGACCAGCGTCCACACCTTGCCCCAAAAAATCATGCCGAGCGGTTCAATGGTGCGCGAGCTGTGCTGTTCATCGGCGCGCACATAATCGATCGCCACCCGCTGGCGCAAACGTATTGCCTCGCGCATCGGCTGGCTGTGTGCGGTGTAGTACTTTTGTACCTCTTCCATGTTAGGCACTAGCAGCGGCAGGCTTTCATCGCTGTGGCGCAAATGGTCGGGCAGCACAGCAAGAATTTTTTGGATCGCCTGATTGGCGTGAATCGCCATATCCGTATCGCCCCAGCTGCTGACCATACGCGCGCCCAGCAACAAGGCCTCCACCTCTTCGCGGTCAAACATCAGCGGCGGCAACTGATAGCGGTGGGAGAGGCGATAACCCACACCCGCTTCACCTTCAATCGGCACACCAGACAAACTGAGTGATTGGATATCGCGGTAGATGGTGCGCTCAGAGACACGCAGGTGCTCGCTCATTTGTTTTGCGGTAAGCACAGTGCGGCGATTGCGCAACAGGGTGGTGAGCTGAAAAAGGCGTTCGGCGCGATGCATATAAAGTCTCGGGATGGGCTATTGGCTTACAAAAAGGATGCGCTATGCTAGCCGGCGCAACTGACAGTTTATGTCAGCAAGTGTGCAGATGTTAACCGGGATCCAGTTGAAAGCCTTATTAGGGTGCAATCGCAACGCTAATTTGTGCCGCAGATTCGGTTTTACCCGCTAATTTCGACCGCACCCACAAGTTGCTGTGCTACCTTTAGTGGGCGCGACCCCCGCACATATCTTTCAGTGATTGACCCGAACAAGGCGAGTTTATGCAGATCTTTTATCCCGAGATAAAACCCTATCAGCGTCACCAAATTGCCGTAGAGCCTCCCCACGAATTGTATGTCGATGAATCCGGCAACCCCGATGGCATCCCCGTATTGTTTGTACACGGCGGCCCCGGCGCGGGTTGCGGTAAATATGATCGCCGTTTTTTCGACCCGGAAGTCTATCGCATCGTCCTGTTCGATCAACGCGGTGCCGGTCGCTCGCGCCCCCACGCAGAATTGCAAAACAACAGTACGCAAAAATTGGTGGAAGATATAGAAGTTATCCGCACCAGCCTTGGTATCGATAAATGGGTACTATTTGGCGGCTCTTGGGGTTCGACTCTCAGCCTCGTATACGCGCAAACCTATCCAGAGCGAGTTATGGGTTTGATTTTGCGCGGCATCTTTTTATGTCGTCGCGAAGACTTGCTGTGGTTTTATCAGGAAGGTGCCAGCCGCTTGTTTCCCGACTACTGGGATGACTTTAAAGCGCAGATTCCCGAAGCAGAACGCGGCGACATGATCGCAGCCTACTATCGCCAGCTCACCGGCGAAAACCAAATTCAACAAATGACTGCCGCTAAAACATGGTCGGGCTGGGAAGGGCGCACCGCAACGCTCAAGCATTGTCAGGATGTCGTCGATTCTTTCACCGAACCGCACCGCGCCCTGTCATTAGCGCGTATTGAAGCGCACTATTTTATGAATAATGCATTTTTGGAACCCAACCAAATTTTGCGCGACGCCCATAAACTTGCCGATATTCCCGGCACCATAGTGCATGGCCGTTACGATGTGATCTGCCCGCTCGATAACGCCTACGCGCTGCACAAAGCTTGGCCGGGCTCCAAATTGCAGATTATCCGCGAGGCGGGTCACGCCTCTCGCGAGCCAGGCATAGTGGATGCGCTGATCCGCGCAACCGACGAGTTAGCGCAAAAATTACTGCATACCAGTGGCGATCAATTAGCCTGATGCCAGCGAATAAGCAGTCAATAACGGAGCCAAATGGCTCCGTTTTATTTTGCAGTAAAGAGTTCGATGCTATGATTCAACTCGCAGGCGCAAGATCTGCCGCTGTGTAAACCAGCGAGAATAACCACATTACTGACGATCAGGCTGATCACAACAATTAATAGAATGCCGTACAGCCGCAGCGGAGCAGTGAACTATGTATGACGTTATTTTTAACACTCACGATGTAGTCTTATTAATGACTGCCTATCAGTGCATCCTGTTTGCACTTCTGTTGCTCACCATTAAACGCGACAAATATATTCGCAATGTGTTTCTCGCCTTTTTCTTGCTGCAACACGCGGCCATCCCGCTCGATATTTTAATCAGCTTCGGTGCCGCATTTCGTCATATCGCTATTGAATGGTCGCCTGATTTATTTTACGTATTTGGTTTTGGCTATTGGCTGGAAGGGCCATTATTACTTTGGTATACCCGCTCGCTGATTTACAAAGATTATCACCTGCGGATAAAAGACATTATTTATTTACTGCCGTTTATTGCCTATGCAGGCTATCAGCTGATTTTTTATTACAGCCTCGATGTGGGCGACAAAAAAACAATTCAGGAACAATACGATTTAGCTGTTGCGCCGCAAATCATGAATTATGTCACCCTGTTCCGCGAATTGTTTCGCGTGGCCTTAGGTGTTATTTGCCTGATCGAAATCAAACGTTACACCCAACATATACGCACCAATTTTTCTGATATCGACAAAATCGATTTAACCTGGTTAAAAATTCTGGTACTTGGATTCTTGGCAATTCGCTTTTGGGCCGTATTAGTTGCGGTGATGATTATATTGTCCATCAGTTTTGGCATAAGCACTAATTTTGAAATTATGGGCCTAGCGGGCAATTACATTACCTTTTTATTGGTGAGCATTCTTATCTTTTTTGGTTTAGGGCACTCCAGTGTTTTTGAAGGGTTAGAGTTGCGTTCACCACAAGAACCCGAGCCCTCCAAAGATGAGCAGGAACCTGAAGAACAAAAAGATAAGATAAAACCGGAAATGATCGAGCAACTCTCGCGCCATATGGAGACAGAAAAACCTTATCTAACACCAGCCTTAACTCTGGATAAACTTGCCAGCCAACTGCGCTTGCAACCGCGCCTGCTCTCCAACATTATCAACCGCCATTTTGAATGTAATTTTTTCGAATTTATTAATTCTTATCGTGTTGAAGAAGCCAAGCGCATGCTCGCGGACCAACAATACGCCGATAAAAATATGCTCGATATAATGCTCGATGTCGGTTTTAACAGCAAAGCTACGTTCAACACCTTATTCAAGAAAAAAGCAGGCATGACCCCGAGCGAATACCGCAAATCAGTCAAACCGGTTAACTAACTACTAATATCAGGCTTATTTATGTTGGGTTTAATTCAGCGCGTCAAACAGGCATCCGTTAAGGTCGAGGGAAAAGTTACCGGAGAGATAGAGCAAGGCATTTTATTACTGCTCGGCATTCAAAAAAATGACAGCGAAGAAACCGCCAACAAACTGATCGACAAAATCCTCGCTTATCGGATCTTTTCGGATGAACACAACAAGATGAATTGCAATGTGCAACAGATCGACGGTGGTGTTCTAGTCGTATCCCAATTCACCCTCGCCGCCGACACCAAAAAAGGCCTACGCCCCAGCTTCTCTTCCGCCGCACCACCCGCCCAAGCCGAAGCTCTATACAATTATTTTGTGGCGCAGATGCGCAGCAAACACCCTCAGATCGCAACCGGAATTTTTGCAGCGGATATGCAAGTGAGCTTAATTAATGATGGACCGGTGACGTTTATGTTGGAGATGGAGTAATATTAATTCTCACATATAGCGAAAAAATCTCTCTGGAGAAAATATGCAAGAATCAAATAGAAGTGTATTCCGCCAAGGCATTGTGTTTGGCTTTGGATTGATAATTCCTTTAAGTCTTCTTTTCATTGGCTACAACATATTAACATTTGTGTTAGCAAACCGTGAATATACCGAGCCAGAAAGCTACTCATATTCATCAATGGAAGAAGATCTAATTAAAACTATTGAAATCCTGAGCTTCAAAGATGTAAAGGACGAAAATTTTGTCATGGTTCTGGGAAGCATAAAAAATACTGGAACGAAAAAAGTAAGTTCAGTAAAGATCGAGGCAGAGTTCTTTAATAGCGATGGGGATTTCGTCTACGAGGAAGCCGTATATATCAGCAAAAAGATTTCCCCAAACGAAACTGAAAATTTTGCAATTAAATGCGGATGCGCCAATAGAAAATTTCCTGAATATAGCGATGTAGTTGTTCGTGTGGTCAGCGCTAGCAGCTATTAATCGACCAACCAGCCTTTACTCAAAGCCTCCACCCTTTCCAAATCATACATGCGCAGCGCATTAATTAAGTGTTGATGCCGCTGCCGCCCCAGTTGTTCGGCACTTAAGTCACTGATGATTTTTTTACTGAGTGTCATATTGCCACTTGCAGCCACAGCAGCTAATTCCTGCAACACCGGCTTGATAGAATTTAAATCGACATCGGCATCATTAGTCTCGTTAACTTCCACCACCGCCTCCCTTTCTCCATCAAAACTCACCTGCGCATACTGCTGCAGGGCTTTGAAAACATCATCGAAAGCATAGGGTTTGCCGATAAATTCCTGAAATCCCTGCGCAAGATAATAACTACGCTCATGCTCCAGACTGGACGCAGATACCGCTACTATCGGCGTATTGTTGTAATTAGGCAGCGCGCGCAAGCGGCGAAACATTTCCAAGCCATTTAAATAGGGCATGCGAATATCGGTAAACACTATATCGAACTGTTGCGCTTGGCACATAGCGAGCCCTTCGCGGCCATCGTGTGCGGCGTAAGTTTCGCAGCCAATTTGTTGTAATAGATCGACTAAAATTTCGCAGCTCGCTTGATCGTCTTCTACTACTAATACTTTGCACTGGGTACCCAGTTGTAAGCGCTGATTTTGGTATTGTGTATCGCGCGAATCCAAGATGACATTTTCACTGACCAAGGGCAAACGCAAATGTGCGAGAGTTCCCTGGCCGAGAATACTGGAGAGTTGCAAACTGCCACCCATGCCTTCCGCCAAGTGACGGGAAAGCGTGAGGCCAAGACCGGTTCCGCCGGCATCTTCACCTGCTTGCCCCTGTTTAAACGCGGCAAATAGTTGCGCCAGCTCTTCTTCGGAAATACCCGGGCCAGTATCGCCAATCACAAATTCCACTTCACCGGCAAGATACGCCACATACAAACTCACACTGCCTTGCGGAGTAAATTTAATCGCGTTGCCCAATAGGTTTAATAAAATCTGGCCGATTTTTTGGCGGTCGCCTTTCACGATATAGGGGTCAGGCATATCGACTTGGGTAATTAAATTTAACCCTTTATTCTGCGCGCGCTCCGCCATTATCGCTTGAATATCAGCAACTTCCTGATGCAAATCAAAGTACTCTTTGCGCAGATTGAGCACACCCGATTCAATTTTTGACAGATCCAATACATCGTTAATCAAACCTAACAAACGCTGGCTTGCACTTAAAATTAATTGCAAACGCTCGCGCTGATTGCCGGTAAATTTTTCGTCGCGCATCAGCAATTGGGTATAACCCAATACTGCATTAAGTGGGGTGCGGATCTCATGGCTCATATTGGCGAGAAAGCGGCTTTTGGCACGGGTTGCTTCTTCAGCCGCTTCTTTTGCCAGCGACAATTGTTTTTCAGCATCTTTTTGTGCCGAAATATCGCGCCCGATTCCAAGAATTCCCACCGCATCGCCCTGCTCATCACGCACGGCAACTTTTAAGGTGTCGAGCAAATATTGCGCTTGATTATTGACACTGATTAATTGTTCGTAGCGGTGTAACTCGTTTGTTTTTAATGCCTGTTGATCATTGTGGCGGAAAAAATCCGCCAGCTCTCGCGTCACTAACTGATCTTCAGTTTTGCCAATAATGTTGTCTTCTGTCTGCCCCAGCATATTGGCGAACGCTTTGTTGCAACTGATATACACACCGTCAAGATTTTTAAACCAAATCGGATCGGGAATATTGTCGAGCAAACTGCGCAAATGCTGTTCGCGTGCCCGCAAAGTTATTTGTGACGACTGCAATTGCTCTTGCGTTTGCTGGCGCTGCACCACCTCATTGAGCAGCCAGTCATTCGCTTTGCGCAGTGCTTGGGTATGCGATAAAACCTCATCTTCCAAACGTTTTTGATTTTCGCGCAGCAATTCATCGTGCTGCTGGCGCGTGCGAATATAGGCCGTTAACAAACCAATTAAGCTCAGGCCCAATGCCAAGGCCGATACTTGCAGCCAACTGGGTTGATACCACAGGCGTGGATCGAGTTGCGCGCCGAGCGTCATTTCATGAGCTGCTTTAGCTAGCCGTTGCGCCTCATTGTGTTCGATGTAACCCAAGGCCGATACCAGAAAAAAAACCAACCCAACACCGGCACTTAACAAAATAAACGCTTGTGTATCGGTATTTTGACGAACCCGAGGAATCAGTAGCCACGCAAACAGTGCGGTAAATACCAACATGCCAATACTGTCGCCCATCCACCAAAAGGCCCAGGTTTTTCCCAATTCCGCACCAGATACTATGCCCACATAATGCAGCGTATAAATACCAACACCGGAGGAAATCACTGCGCAACAAAAAATGCTGGCGATAAAAATTAATGTGCGGCGCAAGTTCACCAATAAATTGCTACTCAATACCCCGCGATTAATACGTGTGATTAACAGTGCCTGTAATACCGCAGCGGCGCCGATGATCGCAGCAGCACACCATGAGGTGTAACTGCGCCCGATCGCCTCATCAAAATGCAACCATTGGGTGGCCAGTAGCGCGCCAATAAATACGCCCGGCAAAACGCGCAAACCAAATGATAAAAAACCAAATAATGCTAAACCCGCCGCTGGCCAAACCAATGACACTTGCGAGGTCAGCGAACTCCAGTCCATACCGAATTTGACTAATAAAAAATAAGCCACTGCAAAACTCAGGTTCAGCAGTGGCAATTTAATAAAAAGATGCAGAGATTTACGAGAGAGTAGCGGCACGGATAATTTACCTTGTGCAGATTAGCTCAGGCATTTTTCCAGCGCCTGATAATTCATTTCTTCCGGGCGATGATGGTAATAACCCTGCCCCCAACTGACGCCCAGCTTGTGCAATTGAGTGGCAACCTCCTCGGTTTCGACAAACTCGGCAATGACTTCTTTGTCCAGTGAGGTCGCCATCTCGGCAATCGACTTCACCATCGCATAATGCGCCGGATCCGTATCCATATCGCGCACAAAAATTCCGTCGATTTTTATTTTGTCGAATGCCAGCTGATGCAAATAAGCGTAAGAAGCAAAACCGCTACCAAAATCATCTAACGCAAAATGGCAGCCCAACTCGCGCAGTGTTTGCATAAACTGCCGCGCCGAATCGACATTGACAATGGCTTGAGTTTCTGTGATTTCGAAACAGAATTTATGCGCGGGCAAATTCAAATTATTAAAGGTATTGATAATAAATTGTGCGAACTGCGATTCGCGAATCGAAATAGCCGATAAATTAATCGAGACCAAATCCAAACGCTCTAACAAGGCAGGATGCTGGGCAAATAAATTCAGCGTGTGACCAATAATCCACTTGTCCAACTCAGGAATTAAATGCAACCGTTCGGCTGGACCGATAAATTCACCGGGCGAAATCATTCGCTGATTGGGTGCATCCCACAATCGAATCAACACTTCCAGACGATACTGCGGCTGGGCGACACCGATACTCGCCGGTAGGAACTCAATCATCTGGAAATAAGCGCGGAACAACTGACTGTGTATTGCATCCACCAAGCGTGAAGCCCAGTTGATATTGTCTTTGTGCAGATCACTGCGTTTGGCCGCATCTTCGTAACTGAAAATACCGCCGCGCGCCTCGCGCTTGGCAACAAAAATTACCTCATCGGCGGCGAGCATCACCTGATCGTAACTCACCATGACGCGGGTGAGTGGCACAGTGGCAATCGATGCTGCCAGTTTGAATTGGCGATCTTCCCATTGGAAATTAAATTGCTCCAGGTGTTTCAAAATATTGTTCGCCAACGCCAAGCCTTTATCGCCCTCATCACAAAATGTGACTACCGCAAAACGGTCGCCGCCGAGCCGCGCAAAAAAATCATTGCGTGCTAATAACCCGGCGATGCTATCGGCAAACTGGCGCAAGAGTTCATCGCCGGCGATACAGCCACAGCTTTCATTAATCAAACGGAAACGGTCGATATCAATTAATAAAAATGAGGCGTTGATATCCTGCATTTGAATACGTGCCAGTAATTCAGAGACGTGAGCCTCAAGGGCGTTGCGGTTGTGCAGACGGGTAACAAAATCGTGGGTAGCGAGGTAGTTGAGGCGGTCTTGCATATAACGCCGCTCGTTAATTTCCTCGCGCAATTGGCGGTTGGCGATGGTCAACTCGGCAGTGCGTTCGCGCACCTTACCTTCCAGTTCGCGGTTAAATGATTTCAGCTCTGTCATCATCATTTGCCGCTCGAGCTGGTGGCGCACCCGGGAGCGCACCTCGTCGGCATTAATCGGCTTGGTGATGTAGTCGGCGCCGCCGACACGAAAGCCCTGACTGATATCGTCGGCGCGGGCAGTGACAAAAACAATCGGAATTTCAGTGGTGGCCAGTTCGGCCTTGAGGCGGGTACAGACTTCAAAGCCGTTCATATCCGGCATCATCACATCAAGCAAGATTAAATCCGGCAAGCGCCGTGCCGCCAGCTCCAGCGCGCGCTCACCCGAAGTAGCGACAATCAATTGGCAGTCCAAATCTTCCAGAATGCCACTAAGAACATCCAGATTTTCCGGGGTATCATCAACTAGCAGGATACGCGTCGAACTCGACATAACAATAAAGTCCTTAACTATTGTGTCATCGGATAATAGCAGACCAGAAAAGAATAGCTACGCGCCCTTTATGAAGATTTGTTAGGGGCAGAGGGGAATATTTAAAGCGAGGACATAAGCACCGCAGGGTTTGACCTAACAAACCCCAGGTTGCAAGCAAATCGACAAATTAGCGCCTAAACCACAAGGCCAATAGACCAATCGCCGCCAATACAATGGTTGAAGGTGATACATCTGTGACAATCCAATCGCGCAGTACCGCTGAGCCTTGGGTGTCTTGATAGAAGAAGTATCCGGCCGCCGCGAAGGCAACCAGGGCGATCAATTTACGCCGACCGCGATGTTGCTGCAGATTGCGCTGTGCCATATCGGATTCCAGCGCATCGAGTTTTTGTGCAATCAGCGGTAATTGTTGCAAGCTGTTAAAAATCAAATCCGGCACCTGCGGGAATTTTTCCATCCACTCGGGCGCGTAGCGTTTGAGTTCACCCCACAAGGATTTGGGGTGGAAACGATTTTTCAGCCAGCGCTCCAAAAACGGGTGAGCAGTCGCCCACAAATCCAAGTCGGGGTACAACTGGCGGCCAAGGCCTTCAATATTAAGTAATGTTTTTTGCAGCAATACTAATTGTGGCTGCACTTCCATATCAAACCGGCGCGCGGTGCGGAATAAACTTAAGAGCACATTGGCGAAGGAAATTTCTTTTAACGGCTTTTCAAAAATCGGTTCACATACGGTGCGAATCGCCGCTTCTAACTCTTCTACCCGCACAGTGTTGGGCACCCAACCACTTTGCACATGCAACTCGGCCACTTGGCGATAATCGCGGCGGAACATAGCGAGCAGGTTGCGCGCTAAATAGTATTGGTCTTCGCGGGTGAGTGAACCAACAATCGCCATATCCACCGCAATGTACTGGGGCATTTGCGGATTTTTAGTCGCGACAAAAATATTGCCCGGGTGCATATCTGCGTGGAAAAAATTGTGCTCAAACACTTGGGTGAAAAAAATCTCTACCCCGCGCTCGGCTAGTTTTTTCAAATCGGTATTTTGCGCATTAAGTGCGGCCATATTGGTGACGGGAATACCGTAGATACGCTCCATCACTAATACATTGCTGCGGGTGTAGTCCCAGTAAATTTCCGGCACATAGAGCAGTGACGAATTTAAGAAGTTGCGGCGCAATTGTGATGCGTTGGCCGCTTCGCGCTGCAGATCTAACTCATCAAAAATCGTCGTGCGGTAATCTTCAACAATTTCGACCGGATGCAAGCGCTTGCCATCGACCGTACTGTTTTCTACCCAGCGCGCCACCAGCAGCAGCAATTCCACATCCTGGGCGATAATTTTTTCAATGCCGGGGCGAATGACTTTAATGACTACATCGCGGCCATTTTTTAATACGGCGGTGTGAACTTGCGCGACCGAGGCCGATGCCAAGGGGGCATGCTCATAGCTCGCAAAAATATCGCCGACTTTTGCACCCAGTGAGGTTTCCACAATGCGCCGAAATTCATCGTTGGCAAACGGTGCGACGTTATCTTGCAGATGATTTAATTCCTGCACTATATCGTCGGGGATTAAATCCGGGCGCGTGGACAGCAGTTGGCCAAACTTTACAAAGATGGGGCCGAGATCTTCACAGGCACGACGCAGACATTCACCGCGCGACATTTTTTCACCAGTGGCTGTACGGGGCTGCGGAAACAACTTAAAGAAAAACACCAATGCGCACGCCGCAAAAGGAATATTGGCAGGCAGCAATTGATCCAAACGATAGCGGGCAAAGACGCGCAGGATTTTTAATAAACGGAAAAAAACGATCACAGATTTTATTTCTCTTTAATGGTTTTGCTATTAATGATCGCTTCAACACGCGCGGCGGCGCGATCTACTGCCAAACGCACGTCATCCACCTGACGATAAAAATCTTCCAACTCGGGTTTGCCCGGCAGGGTTTTTAATTCTTCGGTCAGGAATTCGCTGGTGAGCCGCTGGGCGCTTTGGGCGCGATCTTTCACCCAGCCGAATTTGGCGCGAATCACTTGTGCCGCTTGGTGGCCGATAATATCGCCGGTGAATTGGCTGAGCATTTCTTCCCAGTCGATATCGAGATTTTTCATCAACCGCTGCAAATCGGCGAGCAGAGTTAAATCGCCCATCACCGTTACACCGCTGTCTTTTAAGTTATGCACTTCTTTTTGCCCAAGCTGCGCCAAGGCCAACAGCGAGCCGGTGATGCGGGTATCCACATCACCCTCCCAATTACCCATCAAACGCAGCTCATCGTCCATCGGCATCACAAATACAGTGATGGCGGGCGCAGTGATCTGCAGCGCGAGAATTTTGCCTTCCAACTGCGCAAGACCGATGCGCGTGGCTGGGTCATAACGCAGCGCGGTGTTGAGCATTTTTTCCGCGCTGGCGAGGGCGGCAATGGAAAAGGTATTGGCCATTAAGGTTTGATGCCTTTGTGCAGCGCGACTATGCCGCCGGTCATATTGTGGAATTCGGTGCGCACAAAACCGGCGTTGTCCATCATGTCTTTCAGAGTTTGCTGATCGGGGTGCATACGAATCGATTCGGCGAGGTAGCGGTAGCTCTCGGCATCGTTAGTCACCAGCTTGCCCATAAACGGCAGCACTTTAAAGGAATAGGTGTCGTAAATTTTGCTGAGAATTTCGCTCTGTGGTTTGGAGAACTCCAGCACCAATAGACGGCCGCCCGGTTTAAGCACACGCTGCATGGAGCGCAGTGCCAGGTCTTTGTCGGTCACGTTGCGCAGGCCAAAGGCGATGGTGATGCAATCGAAGGTGTTATCGGGGAAGGGTAAGTATTGCGCATCGCACTGGGCGAAGTTGATATTGCCGGCAATGCCGCGATCAGTCAGGCGGTCGCGACCTACACCGAGCATGGAAGCGTTGATATCGGCCAACACCACTTGTCCGTTGGCGCCGACCAGCTTGGCGAACTGATAACTTAAGTCGCCGGTGCCGCCGGCGATATCCAGTACTTTGTGCCCGGCGCGCACGCCCGAGGCTTCAATGGTGAAACGCTTCCATAGGCGATGTACGCCCCCCGACATCAAATCATTCATCACATCGTATTTGGCGGCGACTGAGTGAAAGACCTCGGCGACACGTTCGGCTTTTTCTTCAACCGGAACTTCCTGAAAGCCAAAGTGGGTGGTTTTTTTATCGTTCATAGTGGAATCCAAAGGCTGGCAACCCAAGCGGGCAGGGTGGCCGCATTGTACTGACATTGTGCGGCTATTGCACCGCCGCACCGACACAGAAAGCCTGTCTGCAGGCCAACGGAAAATTTTGGTAGTTTTTCGAACCTCATTGCGTAAAATCCCCACCGCTACAGTTAACCCTCATTTTCAACTGTGCGGAAGGAAGAACACACTTATGCGCAGCATTGGTTTTATTATCGCGTGCCTTTTTTTAACAACTGCCTGCCAAGCAAACAGCCTTAAACCTTTTACCACCGACGGCTGTTCGCTGTGGATTGACGGCACACCGGAACAGCCCAATCTCTGGCGCCACTGTTGTGTTGCCCACGATCTGGACTATTGGAAAGGCGGCAGCGAAGCGGAGCGCAAAGCGTCCGATGAGCGCATTCAAGCCTGTGTCAAAGAAGCACAAGGTTCCGGTATGGCCAATTACATTTATAGCAATGTGCGCTGGGGCGGCAGCCCTTATTGGATGAACAATTACCGCTGGGGTTATGGTTGGGATTATTTCGATGGTGTTTGGCCGCGCGGCTATAAAGTACCCACAGCGGAAGAGCAACAGTTAATCGATAAAGCCATGCCCGCCGCACTCAAGGTGATAGCGGAGGATGCGATTCAACATCCTACCAAGGTTAACTAATTGATACCTAACGCAAACAGCCCGTCTAATTACCCTTGTTACAGTGCCCTAGCGCACCATATTTAAACCATCAGAGTGCTTGAATAGACAGAGTCTGGATGCCGCGCTTCGCGATAAAAATATGTTTGAAAACCGCTAACTAGATTACAATCGCGCTCCCAGTTGTTTACCTGGGAGCAGTTTGGATTTGTAACAGCGACTGGTATTCTTGGTCTACCCTCCCGGTGGGCCAACCAGACGATTCATACCACCCAGAGGCGGTCACGTCGGCAAGTGTTAACTCCAGCCAACTTATTTATTGGAGACCCCATGAAATTTCGCTTTCCCATCGTCATCATCGACGAAGACTTTCGCTCCGAGAACACCTCGGGTTTAGGCATACGCGCCCTTGCGGACGCTATCGAAAAAGAAAGCTGGGAGGTAGTTGGTGTTACCAGCTACGGTGACCTGTCGCAATTCGCGCAGCAGCAATCGCGCGCCTCGGCGTTTATTTTGTCAATCGACGATGAAGAGTTCGGCAGCGGCTCGCTTGAAGAGACCGACCACGCACTCAAATCCCTGCGCGCCTTCGTGGAAGAGATTCGCTATAAAAACGCCGACATCCCGATTTATTTGTACGGCGAAACCCGCACCTCGCGCCATATTCCCAACAATATCCTGCGCGAGCTGCACGGCTTTATTCATATGTTCGAAGATACGCCGGAATTTGTGGCGCGCCATATTATCCGCGAAGCCAAATCTTACCTCGATGGCTTGGCGCCACCGTTTTTCCGCGCGCTGGTGCACTACGCGCAAGACGGCTCCTACTCCTGGCACTGCCCCGGTCACTCCGGCGGCGTAGCGTTTTTGAAATCACCTATCGGACAGATGTTCCACCAATTCTTTGGTGAAAATATGCTGCGCGCCGACGTGTGTAACGCAGTGGAAGAACTCGGCCAGTTGCTCGACCACACCGGCCCTATCGCCGCGTCTGAACGCAATGCCGCACGTATTTTTAACGCCGATCACTGCTACTTCGTCACCAACGGCACCTCAACCTCCAACAAAATGGTGTGGCACTCCACCGTGGCGCCGGGCGATATTGTGGTAGTTGACCGCAACTGCCATAAATCGATTCTGCACTCGATCATCATGACCGGCGCGATTCCCGTGTTCCTCATGCCAACGCGCAACAACCTCGGCATTATCGGCCCGATTCCGCTGGAAGAGTTCACCCCGGAGAGCATCGCGCGCAAAATCGAAGCTAACCCCTTCGCGCGCGAAGCGGTCAACAAAAAACCGCGCATCCTCACCATTACCCAATCGACTTACGATGGTGTGGTGTACAACGTTGAAACCTTGAAAAATATGCTCGACGGCAAAATCGATACGCTCCATTTCGATGAAGCCTGGCTGCCCCACGCGACTTTCCACCAGTTCTACAAAGACATGCACGCGATTGGCAAAGACCGCCCGCGCGCGAAAGAGTCGATGATTTTCTCTACCCAATCCACGCACAAATTGCTCGCGGGCTTATCGCAGGCATCGCAAGTGCTGGTGCGCGAATCGGAAAAAGTAAAACTGGATCAGGATGCGTTCAACGAAGCCTATTTGATGCACACCTCCACTTCGCCGCAGTATTCGATTATCGCCTCCTGCGATATTGCCGCGGCGATGATGGAAGCACCCGGCGGTCATGCACTGGTAGAAGAATCCATTTTTGAAGCACTGGATTTCCGCCGCGCGATGAAAAAAGTGGACGAGGAGTGGGGTCAGGATTGGTGGTTCCAGGTTTGGGGGCCAGATGAGTTTGCCGAAGAAGGCATTGGCACCCGTGAAGATTGGATTCTGCGCAGCGACGACAACTGGCACGGCTTCGGCAAATTGGCGCCGAACTTCAACATGCTCGACCCGATCAAAGCCACCATCGTCAACCCCGGCCTGCGCGTGAATGGTCAATTTGATGAAACCGGTATTCCGGCGTCGATTGTGACCAAATACCTCGCCGAAAACGGCGTCATCATCGAGAAGTGCGGCCTTTATTCGTTCTTTATCATGTTCACCATCGGCATCACCAAAGGCCGCTGGAATACATTGGTAGCCGCGCTGCAACAATTTAAAGATGACTACGACAAAAACCAGCCGATGTGGCGCATCATGCCCGAGTTTGCACAAGCGAACCCACGCTACGAGCGCATGGGCCTGCGCGATTTGTGCCAGCAGATTCACGATTTCTACAAGGCTTATGACGTAGCGCGTTTGACCACGGAAATGTATTTGTCGGATATGCAACCGGCGATGAAACCTTCCGATGCCTTTGCCAAAATGGCGCACCGCGAAATCGAGCGTGTACCTATCGATCAACTCGAAGGCCGCATCACCTCGATTTTGTTAACGCCTTATCCGCCGGGTATTCCGCTGTTAATTCCAGGTGAGCGTTTTAACAAAACCATCGTCGATTATTTGAAATTCGCGCGCGACTTCAACGAGAAGTTCCCCGGCTTCGAAACCGACGTACACGGCTTGGTGAAACGCGAAGTAAACGGCAAACGAGATTATTACGTTGACTGTGTAAAGCAATAAAACCGCAAATTTCTTGCTGACCCGATGGCGAATGTGTGAAAAACACCTTCGCCATTTTTTCATAAAAGCGCCAAACTCTAGCAAGGCACAAGCACACACAGATTAAGAGGAAGGCTGGATGATAATCGTGAGAAAAAACACTATCGCCAAGCGCTCAAAGATGCAGTGAAATGACTGACCAACCCATCTCCCTAACACCCACACCTACCGGCTACACCGATTGGCTAATTGAGCTGAAATCCCGTATCCACAGCGCCCAGCAGGGCGCTGCGCTGGCAGTCAATCGCGAATTGGTTTTACTGTACTGGCAGATCGGGCGTGATATTTTGGCGCGACAGGCCGAACAGGGCTGGGGAGCCAAGGTGATTGAGCGTTTGGCGCATGATTTACGCGCGGCCTTTCCAGAGATGAAAGGGTTTTCGCCGCGCAATCTCAAATACATGCGTGCCTTTGCTGAAGCTTGGCCGGAAGCTGAATTTGTGCAAGCGGTGCTTGCACAATTGCCTTGGTACCACCAGTTGGCTCTGCTGGACAAATTATCCAGCTCAACTGAGCGGGGTTGGTATGCCGCTAAAGCCATAGAACACAACTGGTCGCGCAATGTGTTAGTCATGCAAATCGAAACCCGCTTGCATGAACGCAGTGGCGCAGCAGTTACCAACTTCAAGGCAAGCTTACCCAAGCCACAGTCCGATCTCGCGCTTGAATCCCTAAAAGACCCTTATCGCTTCGATTTTTTGGGGCTGACCGAGGAAGCGCAAGAACGGGATGTCGAGCAGACACTGGTGAAACACGTCACCGAGTTTTTACTGGAACTGGGAGCGGGTTTTGCGTTTGTCGGGCGACAAGTGCTGTTGGATGTGGGCGGCGATGAGTTTTTCATCGACTTGCTGTTTTATCACCTCAAGCTGCGCTGCTATGTGGTGATTGAACTCAAGGCTGGCAAATTCAAACCCAAGCATTTGGGCCAGCTTGGGTTTTACCTCACCGCAGTGGATCGCCAAATTAAAAATGAACAAGACAACCCTACGATTGGCCTTTTGTTATGCAAAAGCAAAAACAAAGTTGTGGCTGAATATGCATTGGGCGATAAAACCCAGCCCATGGGCATTGCCGAGTACAAATTGCTTGAATCACTGCCCGCCGAATTACAAACCAGCCTGCCCAGTATTGAACAGATCGAAAACGAACTAGGTGGTATCGAATTATGAGTAAAGCTGTTCGCTATCGACCAGCATTTGAAGCACCTGGCGACAAAGAAACTCATTAAAGCCACTCCGGCTGAAACAATTTCAAAACCAATCACAACCAAACAGGGAAATATTATGCGTGTTCATTGGTCTTCATGGTGTGCCATTGCATTGTTGAGTTTACTGCTCGGCGCTTGCGACAAACCAACCCCCGGGCAAGATTCCAAACCAGCCAACGAAGCTGCAGAAAAAGCGGAGGTGATTACGCCGAGTTGGGAAGCGCATATTGCGGATTACCCCAAGCGCTGGATTGCCGCTGAAGCACCTATGTACATTCGTTTTACCCACCCGGTCATTAGCGCTGCCGAAGTGAATACCGCGTTTGACCCCAAACAGATTTCACTCGATACCAAAACCCCAGTCAATCTCACCTTTACCTCCACCACTGAATTGCGCATCGCGCCGATTGAGCGGCTGCCTAACGATACAAAAATTCGTATTCGTCTGCGCGCCAAAGGTCTGGAGGGAATTGAAGACTCACTCGACGATTTTGAATTTACGGTGCGCACCATCAAACAGGATTTTGATTTACGCGTGAATAGCTTGAGCGTGCAGGAAGAGGATGAAGACCTGATGCAACTCAGCGGCGCCATCACAACAGCT
Organism: Cellvibrio sp. ATLC23; assembly: GCF_057196725.1. NCBI lineage: Bacteria > Pseudomonadati > Pseudomonadota > Gammaproteobacteria > Cellvibrionales > Cellvibrionaceae > Cellvibrio > Cellvibrio sp. ATLC23. The sequence goes on from NZ_JBXUOS010000008.1 coordinate 50,940, forward strand.
GACACCGCCAATTTGGATGCAATAAAAAAAGTGTTAAGTATTCAAGTCAATGGCGATGCCACCAATGCAGTTTGGACACAAGAGCTGGACGGCAAAACCCATTCATTTTTAGTTACCGATATTCAGCGCGGTGATGCAACCGGCAATATTCATTTGCAGTGGGATGGCGCTGCGCTAGGTTCAACCGATAAGGGCGCGCGGGATTTGGAAATTCCCGCGCAAAAAGCGTTTCAAATTACCGGTGTGCAAGTCATTCGCAAACCCAATACCGCGATTGAAATTCAATTTTCCGATGAACTCGACAGCACCCAAAATCTCAGCGGCTTGGTGACCCTCGCCGGTAAAACCGTCAATGCGGTGGTAGACGGCAGCGTGCTGCGCTACACCCCGGAAGAATTGGATTCCGGCGAATTGGAATTAGTGGTCAGCGGCAGTGTCAACAGCAAAAAATACAAAAGCCTCGGCAATGATTACCAACAAAAGATTGTGCTGAATTTAGTAAAACCATTGGTGCGTTTTGTCGGCAACACATCAATTCTGCCACCGGCCAGCCAAATTTCTGTGCCCTTTGAAGCAGCAGGGGTGGATTCAGTACAAGTCATCGCCTTTAAAGTATTTGCCAATAATGTCGGCCAATATTTACAGGATTATCAACTCACCGCCGCAACCGCAGCAGAAGATACCGGGCGTTATTTGTGGCGTAAAACCTATCGTCTGCCGGAAATTCCTCGCGGCGGTGTTGAGCGTTTTAATTTGGATTTATCGGAATTGATGGCGCAGCATCCCGACGGATTGATTCGTTTGGAATTGCGTATCGACCGCAGCAATTCTATTTACACTTGTGAGCAGCCGCGCCCCACTGAACCTGTCGCAAAAATGCCCGAAAGTTCCGACGGCGAAAATTATTACGACCGTGTTGAAGCACCGGCTTGGTATCAACAATATTATCAATCGCGCGGTTATTACAATTACAGCGAGCGCAATAATCCCTGCGACGATACCTATTATTACTACGGCGATGAAGTTGCCTCTGCGCGCAATTTTCTGGTGTCCAATATTGGTTTAATGGCCAAACGTGGCGATGGCAATCAGCTGCATGTGATCAGCACCGAACTCAGCAGCGCCCAACCCATGAGCGGAGCTGAGATCACCGCGTACAATTATCAACGCCAACCGATTGGCCAAGGCACCACCGATAATTACGGCATGGTGCAAATCACTACCGACGGCGTGCCGTTTTATTTGGAAGCGCGCAAGCGCAAACAAATTGGTTACTTGCGTGTGCGTACCAGCGAAGCCTTGCCTACTAATCAATTTGATGTGAGCGGTGAACATATCAAAGGCGGCTTAAAAGGTTTTCTTTACGGCGAGCGCGATGTGTGGCGCCCGGGCGACGATATTTTTCTCACCTTTATCCTGGAAGATAAAACCCAACAACTACCGGCGAATCACCCGGTCACTTTGGATTTGTTTGACCCGAGCGGCAAAAAAGTTGTCAGCCAAACCAATGTGCAGCCGGTTAATGATTTTTATACGTTTAACTTAAAAACCGAAGAAACCGCGCCGACCGGAAATTATCGCGCCGTGGTACATGTGGGCAATCGTTACTTCGATCAACTATTAAAAATCGAAATGGTGGTGCCCAATCGCATCAAGGTAGATTTAACTCCCGCCGAAACACCGCTGCGCATTGGCAATATGCCAACGCAAGTCACGCTCTTTGCACAATGGTTGCAGGGCGCAACGGCCAAAAATTTAAAAGCCGATTCCGAATTAAAATTGAGTTCACGCAAATCCGTGTTTGCCGGTTTTGAGCAATTTAATTTTGATGACCCGGTGCGCAGTTTTTCTGGCAGCACACAAAAAGTATTTGATGGAAAATTAGATGAAACCGGCAACGCCAGTTTTCCCGTCAATGTGAGTTTGTCATCGCCCCCGCCGGGCAAACTGACTGCATCTTTCATGACCCGCGTGTTTGAAGAGAGCGGCAACTTCAGCACAATTTTGCGCCCATACGAATTGCTGCCGTTTGACAGTTGGGTCGGCATTAATATTCCCAAGGGCAGTGGCTATATGGATGCGATTAGCCGCGACGAAGATCACCCGGTACTTATTCAAACTCTAAATAGCCAAGGCAAAGCCGAAGCGCAACGCAGCGTTGAAGTGAGTGTGTATGCAATCGGCTGGCGCTGGTGGTGGGATGAAGAGAGTGAAAACCTCGCGGAATATTTTAGTAACTCATCGCATCGCGCAGTAACAACCGAAATTCTGGTGAGCGATAACAATGGCCGCATCAATTGGAAACTGGAAAAAAATCAATACGATTGGGGTCGCCATATTATTCGTGTGTGTGATCTGGATGCGGGTGAAGAGGGGCACTGCGCTGGCGAAGTGGTTTATTTAGGCTGGAGTTATAACTCATCGGCCAATGCCGATTCCGCCACCCAATTAATGCTCTCCACCGACAAAGAAAAATACAGCGTTGGCGATATTGCCAAAGTACGTTTACCCAAGGCGCGTGAAGGTCGCATTTTATTGAGCATTGAAAATGGCAGCCAGGTATTGGAATCGCGCTGGTTGGATTTGCAACCGGGTCAAACTGAAATAGATATTCCAATCACCCAAGCCATGGCACCTAATGTTTATGCAAACGTCGCCTTGTTATTACCGCATCAAGAGCGTGTTGCCGATGCACCGATGCGTTTGTACGGCATAGTGCCACTGCTGGTAGAAGACCCTGCCACACGTTTAATTCCACAATTAGATGTGCCGGAAAAAGTGCGCCCCGAATCTGAATTTGTAATTAAAGTCAGCGAACAAAATCAACGTGCAATGACGTACACCCTGGCGATGGTGGATGAAGGTCTGCTCGGCCTCACCAATTTCCACGCGCCGGATGCCCACGATTATTTTTACAAACGCGAAGCACTCGGTGTGCGCACCTGGGATTTATTTGATCAAGTAGTTGGTGGTTACGGTGCATCACTCGAACGCGTATTGGCCATCGGTGGTTCCGATGCTGCGCTGGAAGCGGAACGCAAACGCCGCGAGCGCCGTTTTCCACCGGTAGTAAAATTCCTCGGTGCCTTTGAATTAAAAGCCGGTGAAATCCGCGAACATAAAATTACCTTGCCACCCTATATGGGTGCAGTGCGGGTAATGTTGGTAAGTGGCGATACCGCCTCCCTTTCGCAACAGCAAGCGGGTAAAAAGAAAACCGAAGCGATTAGTGCCTACGGCAGCATTGAAAAAACTGTCACAGTCACGCAACCGGTCACTCTCTTTGCCACCTTGCCCCGTGTACTCGGCCCGGGTGAATCAGTGAATTTGCCGGTGAATGTATTTGTCAGCGAAGCCAATATTCGCGATGTGGAAATTTCTGTTGAAGCCAATGAAATTTTCACCGTAGAAAAAGGCAGTGCCACACTCAGTTTTAATGAACCGGGTGATGCCATCGCGAGTTTACAACTCAAAGTGAATGATCGCATCGGAAAAGGCCATGTAAAAATTACTGCGCGCTCGGGTGATGAGTCTGCCACGCAAGAAATTTACATCGACTCACGCGCCGCAAATTCACCAACTACGGTTTGGGAATCCAAATTATTGCAACCGAGCGAGACCTGGAAATCAACGCTGCAACAAAACGGCATGATCGGCACCAACCAAGCGAGCCTTGAAGTGAGCACGTTACCGCCGCTCAACCTTGAACAGCGTTTGGAATATTTAATCGGTTATCCACATGGTTGTATTGAGCAAACAACTTCCGCTGTTTTCCCGCAATTGCGTTTGGCAAAACTGGTGAATTTAACTGAATCACAGCAGGTGGAAATTGAAAACAATATTAAAGCCGGCATTAAACGCCTCAGCAGTTTCCAACACGCCAGCGGTGGTTTTTCTTACTGGCCGGGTGATGGTTATGTGAATGAATGGGCATCGAGTTACGCGGGGCATTTTTTATTGGAAGCAAAACGCGCTGGTTATTCCGTGCCAAAAACCTTGCTCAACAATTGGATCAAGTATCAGGCAAGCGCAGCGCGTAATCCGCAAATTAACGGCAATTATTACGACGAAGTGGTATTGGCTTATCGTCTCTATACACTTGCACTGGCAGATAAAGCTGAATTGCCTGCGATGAACCGTTTGCGCGAAACCATGAAAAATAATGCCAATAACAAACGGCAAGATTACCGCATGCCCGCGCGCTGGTTACTCGCTATGGCCTATCAACATGTGGGTTTAAAAGATGCCGCGCAAGATGTGCTGGGCGAAATCTCCAACAGCGTGCCGGTTTATGCCGATGCCGGTTATACCTACGGCTCGGATATGCGCGACCGCGGTTTGTTGTTGGCAACATTAGTCAGTGTCAATGCCGATAAAGATTTGACCTGGCAAGTAGCGGAACAAGTTGCCAAAGATTTATCCGGCGAAGGTTGGTATTCCACCCAAAGTATCGCGTGGGCGCTATTGGCCATGAGTGAATTTTCGGCGGCGAATGTGAGCAGCAACGGAGTGAAATTTGCCTACTCGCAATCAGGCGGACAAGCGGGGGAAAGTAGTTGGCTTACACAGGCCAGTAATAATGCATTTTTCCGCACTGCCATTAATAATCCGCAAGTGAGTGTGCGTAACGATCACGACAAACCTATCCGCGTATTAGTAAGCAATCGCGGCATTCCTGCCAATTTACTGGAAGAACCGAGTAACGATGGCTTAGCGATGACAGTGGATTTTTTAACGCTGGATAACAAACGAATCAGCGTTGAACAATTACCCCAAGGGCAAGATTTTGTTGCAGAAGTCACCATCACCGGCGAGTTCGATAAATTGCTCACCCGCAATATTGAAAACATCGCCCTCACCGCCGTAGTGCCGAGCGGTTGGCAAATCCGCAACGAACGCCTCGAAGGCGCACAAATGCCCAAAGGCATAGACTACATGGACATCCGCGACGACCGCGTACTCGCCTACTTCAGCTTATGGCGCGACTACTACTGGAACTATCGCTACCAAGACCGCAACCAAACCAGCGTCACGCTACGCATAATTTTAAACGCGAGTTATGCCGGAAAATTTTATCTGCCCGGCTGGCACACCAGTGCTATGTACAATGAAAAAATACATGCGAAGACCAAGGGGTATTGGGTAGAGGTTGGGGCGAAGTAATTTGGCTTTAGCGCTCTAGCTACATGATGCTAGAGAGCTTTTCGCAGCCAGTTGATTACAGAATCGCTCTCTAATAACTTATTATTTATGTGGGTTAGAAATGAATCGAGATGACGTCAAGGTAAATACATATGCATCTTATGATGATTTTTGTGCGGAATATGGACTACCTAAACCACATAGAGTTGAATTTGATCGAACAAAAATAGACCGAACCCAACTCGATGTATTGAAAAACTACTTCACCAATCTCTGCTTGGACCTTACGATTTATAAAGACCTTTTTACTAACACTGAATCGGCAGTAATTTTGAACGAATTTAACTCTTTAATATTTTCACGTATCCAAAAAGCTTATGTGGAAAAAATATGCTTGGGCATCGCTTGCTTATTAGACCCTGCTGAAACAGGTAAAGGTAAAGTTGAACGTAGAAATAGAAACCTATCCCTTGAACAGATAATTAATCAAAGCCAATGTAATGAGTTAATTGAAAAATTAGTAGCGCTTCGAAAGATATATACAGAAACAGGTATTATGATGTGGCGGAATAAAGTTTTGGCACATAATGATTTGAGCACATTAATGGGAGATAGCCCCTTAGAACTCAATTTCGGAAGCGATGATATAGAGCATATTATTGAGTTAGTCCAAGAAATTTTTGATGCTATTGGTGATCCTCAAACTCAGACTGATATCAACATTGTTCTTCCATATGAAAAAGATGGTTCATCATTTACGAGAAAATTAAAAATCGCAAATGAGGCAAGAAAAACCTAGGTGTTGCGGTTCATTCCTCACCAGCAACCTACGATGCACTCTGTAGGTTGCTGGTGAAATTACAAACATGAAAACAATAAATTAAAATCTAAAGTTTGCTTGTACGCCGACGATATTCACATCTGCATCAAAACTTCCTTCAACTCGATGTCCGGTTTGTGCATCAATATTATTGATAGTTGCTTCATCTACTTTGATGTGACTGTAGGCAAGGTCAATTGATGTATTGGGTGAAAACTCATAATTGAAACCGGCACTAAACCAGATGCGATCCTGATCGGGAATGCGCGGGTTGGTTAGCATCGGATCTTTCTGCGGTGCTTCATCTATTGCAATGCCGAAACGCCATGTCCATGGCAAATTTGATTGATGCGTAAAACCAAGGGCATAACGCATGGTGTCATCGTACTGCAGTTCCAAGGTGTTGATCGTAAGATTATTATTGCGGTTGATCACATCAACATTTTGAATATTGCTCCATTCGGTCCATGCGATATCACCATGAATCCACCACGCATCATTTAATTGATGGGAACCACTCAGCGTAACTGTATCCGGCAGATGCAAATGTGCTTGTGCATCACCGGCCACTGCATCTAAGGATGCAGCGCAAACTGTGCCGGTAGTTGGTGCGGATGGAGCGCCGGTAGGAAGACCTGCGCCGGGACTACACAATGAATTCAAGGAAAATGTTGCATCACCGGTTAAATCAAATTCGCCCCCTTGCCGCCAAACCAAACCAAAATGGGTTTGATTTGTGGGCGCATAATAGACACTAACATCTGCCGCAAAACTATCATCGTCGCCGGTAATTTTCGCACTGCTATCCGTAGCAGGCGATGGATTGACGCCGAGGGTTGAATCGAATTGGCTTTCAAGTGTGACTTCAGCGCGCTGATAATTAATGCCCAATCCCAACGACAAAGTATCGGTAAGTGCATAGGCAGCCACCGCGTTGATATTTACCACCTGCAATTCACTGTGTGTCGCTAAATACCGGCCACTCCATTCATCATCATATTTACTGGCTAAACCAAAAGGCGCATTGACACCAAAACCCAATGAAAGACGCTCAGAAACTGGATGCACATAATAAATATTAGGTATGTAACCAATCTCATCAGTTTTACCGGCGACACCATTGGTATTGGAATTTTTATTGTTGAACGTAGCTTGAGTGAAAATACTATTTCCACCTAATGTCAGCGTCGGATTATCTAATTCGATAATGCTCGCCGGATTGAAAAAAACATTACTCGCGTCAACCACTTCTGAAGCAGTACCGGAAAATGCTTTACCAAGATGCGCAGGACTTTGTTCAAGTATAAAAAACGAAGAGGCAAATGTATTTGCAGACAGTAGAGAAATGGAACCAAATAATGCAGCAGACCATATGAATTTGCCCGACGATCGGACAAGGCGAGCGACAAGCGACTTTATTAATTTTTTATTACTGGCCATAAATCCCCTCCTTAATTTACGCTGGTTTTCGATTATTTTCAGATTTTAGGGTGGGATAAAGATAGGGTATGTACGCTAAAACCCAAAATTGTGAGGAAATCAGGCAGGATGCTGCAAACATAGAGCAAAACTAGCCACCCATTCACCCTCAGCCCAACTTTGCGCGCCCCCTAATCACAACCGCTCTCATTCTCACCCCTTTAAGGTGACGATTCAGACGCCATTGATAACGCTTCTCATTATTGCTACTATTCGCAACTTATCATATCCACCACCGCATCGCATTCAAATACCTCCGCTATAGGAATAGTCCATGTATTGCTTTACTCGCCCCGCCAGTCTGCTATTGACCTGCAGCGCTCTCTTGCCAAGCTTTGGATTTGCTGCAAACCCCGTTGAAGAAGTTTATGTCAGCGCCAGCCGGACCGAGCGTCCGCTGAGTACGATTCCCAATACGGTGACGGTAATTAATACCGCCGAGCTGGAGCAGCAGCTGTCGATTCAGGACGATTTGTCTACGGTGCTGGGTAATTTGATTCCCGGTTTTTCCCCCAGTCGCCAGAAGATGACCAATGCCGGTGAGACGCTGCGCGGGCGCAAGCCGCTGTATATGATCGATGGTGTGCCGCAATCCAACCCGCTGCGCGACGGCGGGCGCGAAGGCAATACCATCGACCCGGCCGTATTGGAGCGGGTAGAAGTATTGCACGGTGCCAATGCGATTCACGGTTTGGGGGCGTCGGGTGGGGTTATTAACCTGATCACCAAAAAACCGGCGGCCAAACTGGAGCAGAGCCTTAGGTTGTCTACCGGTTTCCAAACGGAAGACGTGGGCGAGAGCGCGGATTACGGGCTGACCTACAGCCTTTCTAATCGCATTGGCAATGCTGATGTGATCGCCAGTATCAGCTTGCGCGATAGCGGCGTCGCCTACGATGGCAAAGGCCAAATCATCGGTGCCGACAATACTCAGGGCGATACGATGGATTCACAATCCTGGAATGGTTTTGTGAAAACCGGTTATGACTGGGATGATCAGCGCATCGAGTTAATGGTTAACCGTTACGAAGTTGAAAACAAAAACAATTGGGTATCGGTGCGCGGCGATGCCTCGGAAGGCATTCCGAGCAGTGCAGTGAAAGGCGATATTACTGGCGAGGGCGCGAGCAACAAAGTCACCGCAATCAGCCTCAACTATACCAATGACGATTTCCTCGGCCACAAATTGCGCGTGCAGGGTTTCAGCCAGGATTTTGCGGGCACTTACGGCGCTGAAGCTGTGCCACTTGCGACCTTTCAAGATCCCGCCTACGGCCCCAACCTGATCGATCAATCGCAAAACAATTCTGAAAAGCTCGGCGCAAAAATTACACTGGTAAAAAATCAGCTGGGTAATTTGCCCGTCAATCTGGTTTACGGAATCGATTTGATTCAAGACGAAACCTGGCAAGAATTAATCCAGACCGGTCGCGCCTGGGTTCCGCCCAGTGAATACCAAAATACTGCTCCTTATATGCAAGCCGAATTTACCGGCATCGATAAACTCACCCTGACCACCGGTGTGCGCTACGAAAAATCCAAACTCAACGTAGATGACTTCACCACGCTGGCCTCGTATGGCAGCCGCTTTGTTGAAGGCGGTTCGCCGGAGTTTTCTGAAACTCTGTACAACTACGGCGGCACCTATCAAATCACCAGCGCTTGGCGAGTATTTGCCAATTACGCCGAAGCCTTTTCTATGCCCGATGTAGGGCGCGTATTGCGCGGCATCAACCAACCCAACCAAAGCGTGGATAGCTTTTTGGATGTAACGCCCATCCTCACCGAGAGCACTGAGTTTGGTGTGGAATTTAAAACCAGTGATGTCACTGCGCAGTTAAGTTACTACACATCCGCTTCCGATTTTGGCGAGCGTTTGCAACGCAATGCCGATGGTATTTACAGCGTACAACGCGAAAAAACCGAGATTGATGGAATCGAATTCAGCAGTTCATGGGCAGCGACCGATGTGGATTTATTCGGCCTGCGTTACGCCGAGGCTACTGGCCGTTACGATTCCAATAAAGATGGTCGCGTCGATTCAGATTTGGGCGGCACCAATATTTCACCCGACCGTATTAATTTGAGCTGGGATCGCACTTGGTCAAATACGTTGGATACACGCCTGCAAGCGAATTATTTGTTTGATCGCGAAGTGAAAAACAGCAGCGGCGCAATTACCAATCGTTTCAACGGTTACACCACTTTTGATTTGAGTGCGACTCTAGCCGCGTTTGATGGCACCATAAGTTTCGCGGTGCAAAACATCACCGACGAATATTATTTCACTTACTACTCGCAGAGCAGCCCGAACGATATCCGCAATTTCACCGGCATGGGGCGCAGCTTTAATCTGGGTTACAATCGCCGCTTTTAAGCAGCGCACCTACGATTTATGCCAAACACCAAAAAACGCCGTCACCCACCCCGCGCTAACCTGCTGCTCAGCTGGCACAGGTGGTGCGGGTTAGTCGCACTTGTTTTTTTATTGGTGGCGGCGTTGAGCGGCAGCCTGCTAGTTTATAAGCAAGCGCTGATTAAACTTATCATTACCCCCCATGCGCAATTTTCTGATGACTATAAAATTGCGCAGATGGCTGCGCAACTTGATCAGATTGCGCAGCGCATTGAAACGGATGCGAGCGGTTATTTAATTAAAGCGCCTAATCCCGACGAACCTTATTGGACGCTCACACGCGATGCGGATCGTCAGGTGCAATTATTAGCTCTGGATTCGCTAGAGCCTTATCAACACAATTTGGGGCTATTGCAGGTACTGTCATTTTTTAGAGAATTGCACACCGAATTATTTACTGGTGTTTTCGGTGAAGCGATTTTATTGTTCAGCGGAGTATTGGGTTTAGCGCTTTGCATTACTGGCGTGATTTTATGGTGGCCGACCAAACGCAGTTTTCGCTGGCACTGGGTAGTGCCGCGCAGAATAAAATTATCCTACTTGATGCATTATCATCGTCACGCGGGAACTTTAACCACGCCGATACTGCTGATTATTTTATTAACCGGCAGCATTATGCTGTGGCAAAAATTAACTGGGCCGATTCTTACTGCGCTGCCAACTACACAACTTTCCAACGCGCTTGCTACGCCGATTAATGCCACACCCGCACAATTATTATTGCGGGCTCAGCAACAATTTCCCGATGCCTGGCCAACCTATATTCGCTTGGCCACGCCTGCTAATCCTGCTGCCAATTTTCGCTTTCGTTTGCCCGGTGAGTGGCATAGCAACGGGCGCACATCGGTAAAAATAGATTTCATCACTGGCGATTTAAATCTCAGTGTCCGCTCCGATCAGGCGCCTTGGCAACATCAACTCATTAATCAAAATTATCCACTGCATTCCGGTTATGGTATGAATCCGGTTTACCGTTTTTTCATCCTCTGCGGTGGCATTGCGCTCTTTTGGTTAAGCCTTACCGGCGGTTGGAGTTATCTGCGGCGCGCATTGCAGTGATACTCATATGACCACATTTACAAACGTAACCGAAATCGCAAACACCAAACCCGACGATTTTATCGCCCCTGTGTGCACCGATGATATACACATTATATTTCAGGACGAGCATATTTTATTGATCGACAAACCCAGCGGCTTGTTAAGTTTATCGGGCAAAAATCCACTCAATAAAGATTCGGTGCATTTTCGTTTGGTGCAGGATTTTCCTACGGCGACACTGGTTCATAGGCTCGATTTCGCTACATCGGGGATTATGCTGGTGGTACTGAATAAACAGGTGAATGCAGAGCTAACCAAACAATTTCAGGCAGGCACTATTACTAAAACTTACAGCGCTATTTTGCACGGCTGTGTGGTACAAGACAGCGGTGTTATTGAATTTCCCATCGCCAAAGACCCGCCGAATTTTCCGTTGCAAAAAATTTGTTTTGTAACGGGGAAACATGCACTGACGCGATACACGGTGGTCGAGCGGAGTCCATCACCCCCACGCACGCGAGTTTTGTTTACGCCCATTTCTGGCCGCACACATCAATTGCGCATTCACAGCCGCGAATTTGGCCACCCAATTTTAGGTTGCGATTTGTATAAAAATAATGAATCCCAGGCAATGGCACCGCGTTTATTGTTACATGCTACGACGATTGAATTTACGCATCCGATAACGGGTGAAAGAATCTGCACAACAAGTCCCTGCCCCTTTTGATTTTTCTACCTATAAAAAAACCCGACATAAATGCCGGGTTTTGTATCACAGAAAAATGCCGTTATTTTTTATAAGAGCACTTGTTTGGGTTGCCTTGCGGATCAGAACCGAATGCTGCAACAGTACAGGCGATTGAACCACCGACTGATACTTTTTTGGTAACCCAGCTGCCTTTGCGACCGAAGGCGACCCAGCCATCACCCGAATCAACGGAACAGGTGCCGCCGAGATCAGCGCATTTGGAAAAACCAGTTGGGTAGTCGCCAGTACCACTCAATACCGGTGCACCGCTAGCCGAACTTGATGATTTACTCGACGACACAACAGCCACTGAGCTGGATGATTTGCTTGATGAAACAGCAACAGAACTCGATGACTTGCTTGCAGAAGAAACTGCGACTGAACTGCTCGCTGCACCACAGGCAGAAGCGGTTAACTGCGCATTGTTTTTACCTACACCTGCATAGCTGGCCAATTTGCTTTTTACACAGTCAGCAGACACGGGTGAATAGCTGTAGGGCAGGCTGATTGGGAAAGGAGCCGTGGTTGTCCAATTGGTCGCATCGATGGTGCCACCGCTAGACCAGGTAATGTTATAGGTAGCAAAATCGCCCGGAGTTTTGATGTTGTTGTTGCGCAAATCCCAGAAACCGCAATTGCTGCTGTCGTAACGGCAAGTTACCGGGTTAAGTGCATTTTCAAAATAGTTGTTTTCGATCAGCGCATATCCACCCTGACGCACATTGATACCGGAACCAGTAATGCCGTTGTAGTGATTGTTGTACATATGCGTCCAACCACCGCGCTGCAATGGCAAACGCGCATTAACGTTTTTGTAGATGTTGTGATGGAAAGTAATATTGCGTTGGAAATCAACGGAGGTATGACCATCTAAGCCCACTTTTTTGCTGTCGTGGATATAGTTGTACGAAACCGTGATGTTTTTTGAATCTTTTTTAATATCCAGCGCACTTTCAAAAGTCAGGTCGCCATCGGGTGAACCATTACATTCATTATTCACCGCAAACAATTCGTTGTGATCAATCCATACGTTTGAGGTGTTATCGATGCGCAGCATGTCTGCATCGTTATTGGCACCACCGAGCGCGCCTATTTTCATATTGCGAATAATAACGTTGCTGCTTTTGATCAGTGTAATACCAAAGTTTGCCGATGAACCATTGGCACCAGTGATAGTAATACCCTTGGTGAACTCTTTGATTTGCACTTCGCGGTAGGCATCGTTCCAGTGCGCTTTAGGGCAATTGCCCGATGAATCAGCTGTGTGATCTTTAACGATCTGGTTGATTAATGAATCTTCGTTACCGGTGTAGGTAATGATGAGCGGATAAGCACCGCCAGTCACTTTGTTGCCGTTGGCATCGAGCCTGGCGTTGGCGATGATGGTGTTGATTTGCTCGTAGGTTGACGCAGTAAAGGATTTTGCACCGCTGACATTGCCACCGTCAGTTGTTGCAAAACCACCTGTTGTAGCAGCAAATACTGAGCTGCTCGCACACATGGCCACTGCTGCAGCCAACATTGCAGGAGAAAAACGCACGGATTTCCGAGCGCAAGTTGAGTTTGTAGTAAACATAGCGACAATCTCATCAAAATTATTAAATTATTAGTGTGATGGATTGACCGGCCCCAGGTAGGAAACAAGGGGGGTAAAACATTGTCCGATAACGCACATTTATTTTTATATTGCTAGAAGGACTGCACCAGATTAGCGTTACATCACCCCCAATCTGAACACATACCAGCCGAGCTAACACCGGAATGAAACCAGGTCAGGAGAGAATTCTCACATTTGTATGATCAAACACACAAGCGGCCAATGCGTCATCGGCTTAGGCTTTATTCAGGGAAATGAACAACTACCCCGCATTTGTGTTCTTTTTATAGGCTTTCTGAAATAGTATTTTTATACACAAAAACCAACATCACTTACAAAAAATTCAAGTTAAGGAAGACCGTAAATTAAAAGGAATCAACTACAGTCGATAACTAGGCTGCCCTGCTTATGGCCACGATCCACATATTCATGCGCTTCTGCTATCTGCGCCAGCGGGTAGCTGCGATCAATCACCGGCACCAGAATTCCTGCATCAGCCAAGCGGGCTAACTCCGCCAAATCCTCCGCTCGCTCGGCACAGGGGCCTGCAATCAACCGGTCTCCGAGCCATAGCGCCTGAAGCATTTGCGGCAGTGTGGCGCAGACCGCAAGCAGGCGTCCGCCGGGCGCTAAAGCGTTGTGGGACTTCGCCCAGGGGGCATTGCCGTAGACATCCATAATCAGATCATAACGCTGGCCGCTGCGGGTAAAATCCGTTTGCCGATAATTCACCACCTCCTGAGCACCTAAAGAGACAACCAAATCGCGCTTGTCCGCACTACACACAGCCGTGATGTGGGCGCCGTAATGACTAGCGAGCTGTAACGCGGCGCAGCCCACAGCACCGCCCGCGCCATTTATGAGGATGGTCTCACCTGCCATTAACTTGCCACGGCGCAAAAAATCCAACGCGGTAGTGCCGCCAAACACCAGAGCCGCTGCCTGATGAAAGTCTAGCCGCGCTGGTTTATGGGCGATGGCGCCACCCTCATTAAGGCAGACATATTGCGCATGAGCACCCATGGCGATACCCGTGAGCGCGATAATCGCGTCCCCTGGCTTGAAGCGAGTAACAGCATCCCCCACAGCAACCACAGTACCTGCCAGATCCACCCCCAGAATGGGGCGACGAGGGGTATTGATCCCAAAAATCAAGCGCGAGAGTAGGCCGAACCCAAGCGGCATGCGCAGGCTGCGCAAACGTACATCAGCGGAATTAAGGCAACTGGCGTGCACTTTCACCAGCAGTTGATGGGCTTTGGGCACTGGCTGTGGATGCTCTACAACCTGCACCACATTCGGAGCGCCATAACGGGTGTAAACAGCAGCTTTCATCGAATACTTACTCCCAGCAGAAGTGAACTGCAAGTATAGAGGGCACTGCTGAGGCAAGATGTTATGAACTGTAGGCGAGGATTAGCCAAAAATATCCAACTGACCATCGGTTCGTTCGGCCACCGGGATGCTCAGGGGCTTGCGGAATAAACTGCAATCCAACTGGGCAAAGCGGCCGCTTTTCCCCAGACCATATCGCTTCAACCCTTTCGCAAAACGCTGGCGGATCATATCGGCCCAGAGGCCTTCACCGCGCATGCGGGTGGCGAAGTTAGCATCGTAATCTTTGCCGCCACGCATATCGCGGATACGGTTCATCACCCGCTCGGCGCGCTCGGGGAAATGGGTCTGCAGCCACTGTTGAAATAGCGGATTCACCTCCCAGGGTAGACGCAATACTGTGTAACCCGCAGCGGTTGCACCGGCATCGGCGGCGGCGCGCATCACATTTTCCAACTCCTGTTCCGTCACAAACGGAATCACTGGCGCCACACTCACCAGCACTGGAATACCCGCCTGCGCGAGTTTTTCAATCGTCTGTAAACGGCGGGTAGGCGATGCGGCGCGCGGCTCCAGCGTCCGCGCAATACTGTGATCGAGGGTGGTAATGGTGATCGCCACAGTGACCAGATTTTTCGCGGTCATGTCTCGTAACAAATCTATGTCCCGCTCGATTAAGGCCGACTTGGTAATCATGCCGAGCGGATGGTCGCACTCGTGCAGCACTGCCAAACACTGGCGGGTGATGTTCAAGTCGCGCTCGCAGGGTTGATAGGCATCGGTATTCATACCAAAAGCGATAGGGCTGGGCTGGTAGCTTTTATGCGCCAGCTCGCGGCGCAATAATTCCGCTGCGTTGGTTTTGGCGTAAAGCCGGGTTTCAAAATCCAACCCGGGCGATAACCCCAAATAAGAGTGGGTAGGACGGGCAAAACAGTAAATACAGCCGTGTTCGCAGCCGCGATAAGGGTTGAGCGACACGCTAAACGGCAAGTCTGGCGATTGGTTGCGGCTGAGTATTGTTTTGGCCAGCTCGGGGGTAATGTGAGTTTTTAATGCCGGGTTGATGTCGGTGTCATCGACAAAAGGAGTCCAACCATCGTCCACAGTTTCAATAAGCTGGGTTTCGTAGCGACCGGCGATATTACTGATCGCTCCGCGCCCTTTGTGTGCTTGGGGTACGGCATTGATCCAGGGGGCGGGGTCGATAAAGTCATCATCAATGGTCATAGTCTCGCACCCTTAAATGCTGTATATAAAAACAGTATTTTGGGCTTGATCCAACAGATGCGCAACTGCTATTTCGCTCGGGGCGAGCGCGCCAGATAAGGCATCTGGAAACATCAGTTTGTGCTGCGTGCGTACCA
This sequence comes from Cellvibrio sp. ATLC23, assembly GCF_057196725.1. Lineage (NCBI taxonomy): Bacteria > Pseudomonadati > Pseudomonadota > Gammaproteobacteria > Cellvibrionales > Cellvibrionaceae > Cellvibrio > Cellvibrio sp. ATLC23. The sequence goes on from NZ_JBXUOS010000008.1 coordinate 66,885, forward strand.
TTTTAGGTTTACTGAGTACCATTTCAGGTTTGTTGCGCACCATTTCAGGTTTGTTGCGCACCATTTCAGGTTTGCTGCGCACCACTTCAGGTTTGCTGCGCAAACTGGTGCGACCGGATTTGGCAATTGGCGGAATATAGTTTTGTGGCAGGCCGTAGTCGCCGCACCCTAAACGTCTACTTCAGACATAAAGCGTTTTTAATTGCCTCTAATAACGATAAAGGTATTCGCTATGTTTAAGCTCAATCGCTGTACCGGCGTGCTCTTTGCGCTCGCCGCTCTGGTCGGTTTTACCGCCACCAGCCCCGCCACTGCCAAGCCTTATAAGGCCGCAGAAATCTACTCCAAACAAACCTATAAATATGGCCGCTATGAAATCCGTATGCGGGTCGCCAAAGGTAGCGGGGTGTTATCCACTTTCTTCACTTACAAAAATGGCTCCGAGCAACCGGGCACTTTTTGGGAGGAGATCGACATAGAGATTTTTGGCAAAAACAACGCCACTCAATGGCAGAGTAATGTGATTATCGGTACCAATCGCCCCACCACCAAAACCGAAGGTGTGCACACAACGCCATTTTCTATGGGCGATGGCTACCACACCTATGTGCTGGAATGGACCCCAAATTACATCGCTTGGTATGTGGATGGCACCCAGACGCGCCGGATTACCGGGGGGCAATTTGTCACCAGCCTGACCAGTGCGCAAGATCTGCGTTTTAACCTCTGGGCGGCGAATATCGCCGAGTGGGTCGGCCCCTGGAATGACAACATCCTGCCGGTATACCAATTTGTGAACTACATTGAGTACAAGCCTTATGTCGCCGCAACCAATAGTTTCGGCACTGGCTGGCGCGATGATTTCAACAGTTTTGATACCAACCGCTGGAGCAAAGCCAATTGGACTTTTGGCGAAAACCTCGCCGACTTTGATCCGAATAATGTAGTGGTAAAAAACGGCACTCTGGTGCTGGCGCTTACCCGCGAAGGTCAAACCGGTTATAGCGGTACACCACCCGTCGATGGCGGTACCAGCGGTGGCAACAGTAGCAGTGCGCCCGCCGCATCTATCACCATTCAGGCCGAAAGTTTTAACGAAGTAGGCGGCAACGTGACTGTCTCCGGCGGCACCGTGGGTTATATCGATGCCGGGGAGTGGTTCAAATATAACAATGTGAATATCCCGCAAACGGGCACTTACAAAGTGGAGTATCGCGTTGCCTCGGCGCTTACCACCGCGCAGTTCACCTTGGATCGCAACGGCGTAGGTCTGGGCACTATCAGCGTACCCAATACCGGCGGCTGGGGTAACTACCAAACGATCAGCCACAATATTTATCTGAACGCCGGGGTGCAGAGTTTGGCGATTTATGCCAACAGCGGCGGCTTTAATATTGATTGGCTTAAGCTGACTAAAATCTAATAGGGTTTCAGCCTTTGGGGGTTGCGGGCCCAATGCCTGCACCCCCGTTTTTATTTTTTGCTGCTGTTTTTTAACAATGTTTTTTGTAAATGAGGTAAATCTGATGCGTCGAATTTTAGGTATGTTGTTAGCGATCAGTATGGGATTGCTGAGCCATCTTGCTATTGCCAAGCCTTACAAAGGCGCAGAAATTTATTCCAGCGATAGCTACTTATACGGCCGCTATGAAATGCGCATGCGCGTCGCCAAGGCCAGCGGAGTGTTATCCACTTTTTTCACTTACAAAAATGGTTCCGAAGTGGGCAATACGTTTTGGGAAGAAATCGATATAGAAGTATTCGGTAAAAATAATGCAACACAATGGCAGAGCAATATTATTCTCGGCAGCTCGCGCCCCACTATTCACACGGAACAGGTTCATACCGCCAATACATCACTCGCCGACGCGTATCACACTTATGTATTGGAATGGACGCCGGATTATGTCGCCTGGTATTTGGACGGCGTAGAAGTGCGCCGCATTACTGGCACCAGCACAGTCACTAGCCTCACTAATCCACAAAGTTTGCGTTTTAATCTTTGGTCCCATGAGTCAGTGCCGTGGGTAGGTGCATGGGATGATGCTGTACTGCCGGTTTATCAATTTATAAATTACATCGAATACAAACCTTACAACGCCACCACCAAAACATTTGAAGGCGGTTGGCGCGATGATTTCAACAGTTTTGATAGCGCGCGCTGGGGCAAAGCCAATTGGACCTTTGACATGAACCGCGTGGATTTTGCACCGGAAAATGTAGTGGTAAAAAACGGCATTTTGGTGCTTGCGCTCACCAAAGAAAACGCCACCGGTTTTAGCGGTACACCTCCTACCGATGAACCCACCAGTAGCTCAAGCGCAAGTTCAATAACCGTTTCAAGTTCTGCAGCAAGTTCAGTTGCGGCGAGCAGTATTGCAGCGAGCGAAGCGGCAAGTTCTGCTGCAGTAGCGACTTCATCAACCGCAACATCCAAAGTGGCAAGCGGTGGTTCAGGTGGTGGCGGTGCAATGAATTTTGTGTGGTTAGTATTATTAGGTGGATTGGCCGTTGCAGGTCGCAGCGTTAAATAATCTGCTGAAATTACCCCCCCATCCCCCCCTTATCAAGGGGGGCTAGGGGGAGGGGTTCGTCTTTCTAAACTCCGCCGCCGACATCCCCGTATAGCGCTTAAAAAAACGGTGGAATGACGACTTACTGTTAAAGCCAGACTCCAGCAAAATATCCAGAATTGTCATCTGTGCATACTGCGGGTCAAGCAGCATTTGCTTGGCGCGATTGACCCGATACTCATTTACAAATTCAAAAAAATTCGTATTAAATTCTTTGTTAATAATGCTCGACACTTCGCGATAGTGAATCCCCACCTGCCGCGCAAAATCTTCAATATTCAAATTCTGGGTTAAATACAACTGCTGCTTTTCCATAGTGTTACGGATACGCGCAATTACATCGGGCGATACTTCAGCCGTGACAAAGACTTCTTTTTCTTTCGATTTAGCTTTAGTTTCCAGTAGCTGATGGGCATACAACAAGCTGTAGATGAAGAGCGCGTTAACCAATAGAAACGTAATGTAATTATCAAAAATACCAAAGCCATCGGCAACCGCAAAACTTACCGACTGCCCAAGTAGATGTACAACCAGAGACCACAACCAATTGAGTGCAAAACCCAGCGTCAGCAATAATAACCAATAAGGCCCCTGCAAACTCAAACTCGAATAAAATTGTTTTAATTGTTGTTTATAACGATAGATTTCTAACGCTGCCGCAAACGCATAAATTACCGGTACAAACTTCAAGTAGTGCCATAGATAATTGGTGAGCATTACTGAGTTTTCAGTATGGGTCGCAGATTGAAAGCGCAACCGGTCACTATCCAAATCGCCCCAGAGCACCCAACCAATAACGGCCAATAAATTTAGAAGATGCAATCCGTCTTTTGCACGCAGTGAAAAATTCGCCCGTGTAATCGCCACAACATACAAATACAGGCAAACACTTTTACCCACAACCGCCGCCACCAAACTTAGTGACAATGTCATTTTCGCCACATCACTGTGCAAGCCAATATAGTTATTCCATAACAACAAATTACCCAGCGAACTCGCCCCTACACAAACAAAAAATCCCGACAACAATTGCGAGGCAATCGCTTTTTGTTTGGACAGCACCCACTGAAAAATCACCAGCAGGACACAAACGGCGAGGGTAAGCACAAGGATTAAATCGTGAATATTGAAGATGGGTGTTTTCATAATTTTTTACTGAATTATCTCTGTAAAATTTTCTTTAGGTCTTTCACTATGCTTTAATCAAAAAAATACAAATTAACGGAATACAACGATGGATCAACAAAAAATTACGCTGAGTCACCAATACGAAGGCGGTTCTGGAATAGAGCTTCTTATGAGGCAATGCTGGATATCTGAATCTGTAAATCAGATTGTAATTGATTTTCATCGGTTACGTTTTATTGAAATTGGTTCAGTCGCCTTGTTGCTTGGCTTAATCACCAGTTGGAAAGCGCGTGAAATCAATGTCACTATTGATGCTAATTACAATAGTGATGCTTGTCGTTATCTGAGTCGCATCAATTTTTTTTGAACACATCTCAGCAGCACGCAAACGCTATAGGTTTTGTGGTCGCTCAACCCTATCCACCATCTGACAAGACACTGATTGCCATAGTAGATTGTGGTATTGGGGTAAAAGAAAGTTATTTCGTGTTGGCTCAAATGAAATAAGATCATGCCTTGGGGCGTAATTTCTTAAAAGGTATTGATGGCGACAAGATTAATGCATTGTTGGCAGGCATTGGTTACAACTTTCGGCTGCTGCTGAAGTGGCTGCGATTTTTTTGTCCCGCTATTTGGAGATGGTTGTCGGCGCTACTGTCGAAAAATAGCGAATGTGTTATCTGCACATTCGCTACGAGACAAGGATGGAGATCTGTAAATGGGTTTTTAACGGGCGACGGATTAACAAAAAAGCCCAAACAGAATCATCTGCTCTGGCTTTTTTTGTTTTTCATGATACCTACATTATTTTTTCAGTATCGCTTTTGGATTGGGCAAATCGGTAATCGTTCCCGCACCTAATTCAGCTGCCAAACCAACTGATTCATGCAGGGTTGGGTGGGCGTGGATGGTGAGGGCTATATCTTCTACGCTGGCACCAAATTCGAGCGCTAGAGTCAGTTCGCCGAGCAATTCACCCGCGTGTACGCCGACTAATCCTGCGCCGAGCAGGCGATCGGTTTTGGCGTCATAGATAAGTTTGGTTTTGCCTTCGCTGCGGTCGGCGGCGATAGCGCGGCCGCTGGCGGCCCAGGGGAATACGGCGGTTTTGAAATCCAGCCCCTGTTGTTTTGCTTCTTTTTCGGTCAGGCCGACCCAAGCGAGCTCGGGGTTGGTGTAGGCGATGGAGGGAATTGCCATTGGCTCAAAGGCATGTGGATGGCCGGCCACACCTTCGGCGGCCGCGTGGCCTTCATGGGTGGCTTTGTGGGCGAGCATGGGCTGGCCGATGATATCGCCAATGGCGTAAATGTGCGGCACATTGGTTTGTAAGAAGGTATTGACCTTGATAAAACCGCGCTCATCCACCTCGACACCGGCTTTTTCCGCATCGATCAACTTACCGTTGGGTACCCGTCCGACTGCCACCAATACGGCGTCGAATTGGCGTGGTTCGGCGGGGGCATTGGCGCCGCTAAAGGCTACTTCGATCGCCTCGGGTTTGGCGCTTACGGCTTCCACTTTGGTGGATAGCAGTACTTCAAATTTGTCTTTGTTGTATTTGCTGTAAACGGCGACCAGATCTTTATCGGCGGCTGGCACCAGTTGATCGGCAAATTCAACTACAGTGACTTTGCTACCCAAGGCTTCGTACACGGTTGCCATTTCCAGGCCGATAATGCCGCCGCCAATCACCAATAACCGCGCTGGTACATCGCGCAGTTCAAGCGCGCCGGTAGAATCAAAAATGCGCGGATCTTCAGGAATAAAGGGCAGTTTTACGCTGCGTGAACCGGCGGCGATAATCGCGTGTTCAAAGTCGATCAGGGTAGTTTCGGTACCTGATTCCACCGCCAGTTGGTGATCGCTAACAAACTTGCCATAGCCTTTCACCACGTTGACTTTACGCGCTTTGGCCATGGCATGAACGCCGGAAACCAGTTTGCTAACCACGGAGTCTTTATAGCCGCGCACCTTGTCGAGGTCGTGGGTAACCGGGCCAAAACTGAGACCGAGGTTGCCAGCATGGTGGGATTCATTAATCACTTCCGCCACATGTAGCAGCGCCTTGGAGGGAATGCAGCCCACATTGAGGCAGACGCCGCCGAGGCTGGAGTAGCGCTCAACTAACGTCACATCAAGGCCGAGGTCAGCGGCGCGAAAGGCGGCGGAATAGCCGCCGGGGCCACTGCCGAGAACTACCACTTGGGTTTTGATTGTTGCCATCTTGCTTGCTCCTTAACAGGTTGAGCGCCAGACGCGAGCGCCCGGCATTGACTGGGGAAGGGAATCAAAAGCTACTGGAGGGATGCTATCAAAAGAAACTGAAACCGACTTGGAAAAGTTTTTCCAGATCGCGGATATGTTTCTTCTGCAGCAAAAACACAATCACATGGTCGCCGGACTGCACTACTACATCGTCATGGGCGATCACCACTTCATCGCCATCGGGCCCCTCGCGCACAATTGCGCCGATATTGGCGCCCTCGGGCAGGTCTATGTCTTCCAGCGCTTTGCCGACCACCTTGGAGGATTTGGCATCGCCGTGGGCGATAATTTCAATCGCCTCGGCCGCACCCCGGCGCAGTGAGTGAACGTTCACTATGTCGCCACGGCGCACGTGGGTGAGCAGGCTGCCGATGGTGGTAGTCTGGGGGGAGATAGCGATGTCGATATCGCCGCCCTGTACTACATCCACGTAGGCGGGGTTATTGATCAGGGTCATCACTTTACGCGCGCCCAAACGTTTGGCAAGCATGGAGGACATGATATTGGCTTCGTCGTCGTTGGTAAGCGCGAGGAATACATCAGTATCCTCAATGCTCTCCTCCATCAGCAGGTCTTTGTCGGACGCGCTGCCCTGAATCACAATCGCTCGATCCAGCTGTTCTGATAGGCGGATGGCGCGCGCTTTGTTGTATTCAATCACGCGCACGTTGTAGCGGCCTTCGAGCATCTTGGCGAGGCGCAGGCCGATATTGCCGCCACCGGCGATGGTGATGCGTTTGTAGGCCACTTCGAGGCGGCGCAATTCGCTCATGACCGCGCGGATATCGGCCTTGGCGGCGATGAAGAAGACTTCGTCATCGGCTTCGATCACCGTATTACCGGTCGGCATAATGGCGCGATTGCGCCGGTAAATGGCGGCAACACGGGTATCGACCGAGGGCATATGCTCGCGTAAAAAACGCAGCTCCTGGCCGACCAGCGGCCCGCCGTGATAGGCCTTAACCGCGACCAATTGCACCTTGCCATCGGCAAAGTCCAGTACCTGCAGGGCGCCGGGCTGTTCAATCAGGCGGAAGATATATTCCGATACCAATTGCTCGGGGCTGATAAGTACATCAATCGGGATGGCACCGTTTTCAAACAGCTGCTGGTGCGTGAGGTAAGAGGTGGCGCGCACCCGCGCAATCTTGGTGGGGGTGTGAAACAGGTTCTCGGCAATGGTGCAGGCGATCATATTGATCTCGTCGTTGCTGGTTACCGCGACCAGCATATCGGCGTCTTCCGCTCCCGCTTGCTCGAGCACATCCGGGTGCGAGGCCTCGCCCGTGACCACACTGATATCCAGCCGGTCGCGCAGCTCGCGCAGGCGCGCTTCATCGGTATCGATCACGGTGATGTCATTGGATTCGCTCGCCAGATGTTCCGCGAGGCTGCCGCCGACTTGTCCGGCACCGAGGATAATAATTTTCATAGTCTACCCGTTGTGAGTCGCTGTCTAATCCATCGCCAAGTCTAGTGCTAAGTACGGCAAATTGCCGCTATCGTCGGCTAATGTGAAGAAATTGTATCAATTTGTTTTGCGCAAGCGTGCGTAGTAAAAGCCGTCGTGACCATCCAATTGCGGCAGTAATTGCCTGCCGCAGGGTTGCGTCAAACCCCAATCGGCATCAAGTTGGTCACAGGTTGCATCCTTATTGCGCGCCAAAAAGGCTTCGATAATGCGGGTGTTTTCCTTGGGCATAATCGAGCAAGTGGCATAAAGCAAAATGCCGCCCGGTTTAAGCAAAGGCCAGAGGTTTTTCAGCAGTTGCTGTTGTAGTTCGCCGAGTTTATCCAGCTCTTCGGGGGTGCGCAGCACTTTAATATCCGGATGGCGACGAATAATGCCGGTGGCGGAACAGGGCGCATCGAGCAAAATGCGGTCGTAAAGTTCGCCATCCCACCAGCTGTTGGGTTTGGTGCCATCGCCGCATAACACCTCAGCGGTAACACCAAGGCGAGTCAGGTTTTCGCGCACGCGGGTGAGGCGGCGCTCGTCGGCATCCAGTGCGGTCACCTCTAGGTTGGGCTCTAATTCCAGCAGATGGCCGGTTTTTCCGCCGGGGGCGCTACAGGCATCCAATACCCGCAAGTTGGGTGACAATTCGAGCAGATCGCCGCTCAATTGCGCTGCTTCATCCTGCACGCTCAGCCAGCCTTCCGTGAAATGCGGCAGTTTGCGCGGGTCACAAGCCTGTTCCAGAGTGATGCCATAAGGGCTGTGCTGGGTGGCTTTGGCGCTAATGTCGAGTTCGCGCAGCAGTTGCAGGTAGTTGTCGCGGCTGATTTTTTGGGTGTTCAAACGCAAGCTAAACGGTGGGTGTTGATTGTTGGCAGCGATCAATTCATCGAATTGCGTCGGCCAGCACTTGCTCAACATGGCCTCCATCCAGGCTGGATGATTGCTGTTAAAGGCTCGGTTTTCAGCCAAAAGATCGTCGATTTTGCTCTTATCCCGCTGAAAACTGCGCAAAACACCATTAACCAGATTAGTAGCCCAGGGCTTTTTGATCTGGCGCGTCACCTCAACGGTTTCGCCAATGGCGGCGTGATCGGGAATACGTGTATGCAGCAGTTGATAGAGGCCGAGCAGCAGCAGCGCCTGCACATCGCCATCTTTGGCGCGTAGGGGTTTATCCAGCAGGCATTCGGTATAGGCTTGCAGCTTCGGATAAAAACGGCAGGTACCAAAACACAGTTCTTGCAGTAAAGGGCGATCATTTTCGGCTACTTTCGCCGAAATGGGTGGTAATAAGCTTGATAGAGAACCTTTTGCGGCCAGTATCTGAGCCATGACCTGCGCGGCTGCGGCACGCACACTTAACATGCTGGTTGCTCCAGTTGCGCGCCGACCTTAAATAACTCCGGGTGGCCGCGCAGTATATCGCCGATGTTCATCGGTTTTTTGCCGGATAATTGCAGCTGTTCGAGGATAAGTTGCCCCTGTTTACAGGCGATCCATAGGCCTTGGTGGTCAATTTGGGTGATGCTGCCGGGTGCGGCATTGGTTGTGTTGTCGACCGTTTTAGCCGCCCAGATGCGGATGCGTTGGTCGTCGCCCGCGCCTGCAGGTTTGGTGTGTGCGACCGGAAACGGGTTGAATGCACGCACTTTGCGCTCCAGCTCCACTGCGGGCAATTGCCAGTTGAGCGCCGCTTCTTCTTTGCTGAGTTTGGGTGCGTAGTTGCTTAGAGTGTCATCCTGTTTTTCCGGTTTGATGGTGCCCGCTTGAATCAAATCGAGCGCCGCGATAAGTGCGGGTGTGCCGATACTGATGAGCTTATCGTGCAGGCTTCCGCCGGTATCTTCGGCTAATATCGAGCAAAATACCTTGAGTAGCATGTCGCCGGTATCCAGACCTACATCCATTTGCATAATCGTCACGCCGGTTTCGCTGTCGCCTGCTTCTATCGCGCGCTGGATGGGCGCCGCACCGCGCCAGCGCGGCAGGATGGAAGCGTGCACGTTGATGCAGCCAAGACGCGGGGCATCGAGCACCACTTTCGGAAGAATTAAGCCATAGGCGACTACGACCATCAAATCCGCATTAAGCGCGGCCAATTCGGCCACTGCTTCGGGCGCTTTAAAATTGAGCGGCTGGTAAACCGGAATATTGTGTGCGAGCGCAACCTCTTTCACTGGGCTGGCGGTGAGCTTTTTGCCGCGTCCGGCTGGGCGATCAGGCTGGGAATAAACGGCAATCACTTGATGGCGGCTAGTAAGCAGCGCTTTTAGATGCTCCGCAGCAAAATCGGGGGTACCGGCAAAAATAATGCGTAAACCTTGGCTCATGAATGACCTGTCGAATTGCAAAGTGTTTAAATCGTTGGCGATAGAAAATAAAAAAGGCGCCAGTAGCGCCTTTATCTGCTGCGCACCTCTAGCGCGCTTCAGCCTTGTGTTTTTTCTCTAGTTTGGCGCGAATGCGGGTGCGCTTAAAGGGCGAGATATGATCCACAAACAATTTGCCGTTTAAATGGTCCAGCTCATGCTGGATGCACACCGCCAGCAATCCTTGGGGTTCAATTTCAAACGGTTTTCCATCGCGATCCAGCGCTTTTACCCTGATATGCTCCGGGCGCACCACCGTCTCATAAAAGCCGGGCACTGACAGGCAGCCCTCGTCATATTCGCTAACTTCGGTGTCGAGCACCTCTATTTCGGGATTAATAAACACCAGCGCCTGGGATTTATCTTCACTCACGTCTATAACTACTACGCGCTTGTGCACATTCACTTGCGATGCTGCAAGGCCAATGCCAGGAGCGTCGTACATAGTATCGAACATGTCGTCTATCAGCTGGCGGATTTTATTGTCCACTTCTGTGACGGGTTTGGCGACAGTGCGTAGCCGTGGGTCTGGAAATTCAAGGATAGGTAATAAGGCCATAGTGTTTGTGACAAACTTCTAGTAAAAAGGTAATAACCGCTGCTAACATGATGATCGCACAGGATTTATGCGGTGCAAACGGAAACAGCATGGGCTTTTAATTAACTATTATACGTCTATCTGCCTCAGGACCGAATAAAACAGGATCGGTTTCTATGAAAAAAATATTACTGGCCGTTGCGGCTGCGTCACTCATTAGCTTCTTTTCTTGGGCTGATGATGCACTTCTTAAAACGGGTCACCCCGATGAATACACCGTCAAAAAGGGCGATACCCTCTGGGATATCTCCGGTACCTTTTTGAATAGTCCTTGGCTTTGGCCAGAGATTTGGCATGTTAACCCTCAAATCGAAAACCCACACCTGATTTTCCCGGGCGATTTAATCAAGCTGGTATATCTAGATGGGCAGCCTCGCCTCACACTTGAGCGCACCCTGAAGATGGTGCCGGGCGCGGGCGGCATCAATGGGGCAACAAAATTGAGCCCTAGTATTCGGGTGCAACACACTGAAGATGCAATCAGCGCCATTCCGCTGGATAAAATCGAGGCGTTTTTATCGCGCAGCCGAATTGTCAATCCAGGAGAGTTGGAGGCAAGCCCGTATATGCTTGCTGGCCAACAGCAACATTTGATTGTTGGTGCAGGTGATCGCGCTTATGCGCGCGGTAATTTTGACGACCAGTATTCCAACTACGGCGTTTATCGCAAAGGCCAAGCATTTAAAGATCCGCTTACCAAAGAGCTGTTGGGTGTTTATGCGCAAGGCATAGGTACTGTCGCGATTACCAAAAAGACTGATGATATTGCAACCGTCGATATTATCCGTACCTACGAAGAAGTTCGCCCTGGCGATAACTTGTTGCCAAGTGAAGATCGTTCGGTGGATTCGGTGTTTTTCCCTAGTGCGCCTGATGTCGACATAGAAGCGCAGATCATCGCCGTGGAAGGTGGTGTGACGCAAGTTGGCAAGTTCAACGTGGTTATGCTCAATCGCGGTGAGCGTGAAGGCCTGCAAATCGGCAATGTACTGGCGATTTATAAGGCCGGTGAAGTGGTTACCGACCGTGTTAGAGGTGGCAAAGTTGTATTGCCGGATGAGCGTGCAGGTTTGTTGATGATTTTCCGTACCTTTGAAAAAATGAGTTTTGCATTGGTACTTGAAACGGATCGTGCGCTGGCGGTCAACGATAAGCTGCGCAACCCTTAAGTGTTATTTTAGTGGCTGCCCCTATGCGGGCAGTCCGATTCAAGGATGATTGTTATGCTCTCCCCCCTCGCTGCTACTCTATTAGTGTTACGTCTTCCGGCAATTGGTGTTGCTGGCTATTGGCAGCTGCTTGAGTTATTTGAAAGCCCGCTGCAATTTCTCGCCCAGCCCACGCAGTCTTTGCGCTCCATGCTTAACCCGGCTGCCGCTGATATGCTCAGCCAGTTTCGTGCAGATCCCGAAACCAGTGAAATAGGCCGCAAGTTGACCGCCGATTTGGCCTACATCGAATCCCAGCCTGACCTGCATTGCCTCACCTATGATGACCCTCTCTACCCACGGTTGCTGCGTGAAATTCCGCGCCCGCCACCGCTGCTGTTTGTGCGCGGTGAACCTGCCTGCCTCAGTTTTCCGCAGTTGGCAATTGTCGGCAGCCGCAACCCTAGCGGCGGTGGCAGTGAAAATGCGGAGCGTTTTGCGCACTATCTTGCCGAGCGCGGTTTTGCTATCACCAGTGGTTTGGCGCTGGGGATAGACGCGGCGGCGCATCGCGGTGCGCTGCGGGCGGGTGGGAAAACCATCGCGGTGATGGGCACGGGTATCGATTTGATCTACCCATCCCGCCATCGCCCGTTGGCGCAGGAAATTATTGCCAGTGGCGGCGCTCTAGTTAGTGAGTTTCCGTTGGGAACAAGTTCACAGGCCAGCAACTTCCCCCAGCGCAATCGTATTATTAGCGGTTTGAGCGGTGGTACCTTGGTGGTGGAGGCGGCGGTACAAAGTGGCTCATTAATCACCGCTTCCTACGCGCTGCAGCATGACCGCGAAGTGTTTGCGATTCCCGGTTCTATCCACAATCCGCTGGCGCGGGGTTGTCACCAATTGATTCGCCAAGGCGCGACTTTGGTGGAAACTGCGCAGGATATAGTCGACCAACTGGCCGGATTGCTCAGCTATAAACGTCAAGAGGTGAGATCCGCCAAAACAGTGCAGCCGGAATTGTTTGATAAGTCTGTGGCTGATGTCGCAGAGGAGCCTGAACTCGGCGCTGACGAACAGAAATTATTACAAGCGCTGGGTTACGATCCGCTGCCGGTGGATTTACTGGCGGAGCGCACCGGCTTGGATGTGGGCAATTTATCGGCGCAGCTCATCGGCTTGGAAATCAAAGGTTTGATTCAACAGGTTGGCGCCTGCTATCAGCGGGTGTAGTGAAGGCGGATGAATTCTTGAGCTTGTGCTATTGCTGGGGTAGATTGGCTGTAACTTGATAATAGGTATGGCTCATGATCGATTGGTCGCGTAATCCCCGCATACAATTCGCAGCAAGACAAATGAAACTAGGCGGAGTGATTGCCTACCCCACCGAGGCAGTGTGGGGTTTAGGCTGTAACCCCTTTGACGAAGGGGCGGTATTGGAGCTGTTGGCCTTGAAGAGCCGCCCAATAGAAAAAGGCCTTATTCTGATCGCCGCCGATATCAAGATGTTTGCCCCCTTTCTTGATGAGTTGGATGATTTGCAGCGCCAGCGATTAAAAAACTCCTGGCCCGGCCCCCATACCTGGCTGGTGCCCAACAATGGTTTAGTGCCCTATTGGATTAGCGGCAGTTTTAGCAGTGTCGCGCTGCGGGTAACTGATCACCCGGTGGCAGCGGGGCTATCGCGCGCATTTGGCGGGCCTTTGGTCTCCACCTCTTGCAATCCTCAGGGTTTAGCGCCCGCCACCAGTATCCATCAGGTGCGCCGCTATTTTAGCGGAGAATTGGATGCGATCACCTCCGGCCAAGTCGGCAAGCGCACCGCCCCCTCTGAAATCCGCGATCTGCTCACCGGTGAGATCATTCGCCCCGGTTGATTGGTACTTAACCCAGGTCAAATCCTGTGAACTAGTTTTCCCCTTTCACTTCTGGCCGCGTAGAATGGCGGCCTTTCTGATTTCATCCTTCACTCATCTATTGCTGCAACACGCGGATGCCGCACTTTGAGGAACTTTTATGACTGCTTCACATGGGCCCGATAAGGCCGCCGTCAAAGCTTACCTGCTCGACTTACAAGATCGCATCTGCCAAGCACTGGCCGCTGAAGATGGCGGTGCCGAGTTTATGGAAGACTCCTGGACGCGCGCCGAAGGTGGCGGTGGTCGTTCGCGGGTATTAACTAACGGCGCGGTGATCGAAAAAGGCGGCGTTAATTTTTCCCATGTGTACGGCACTCAAATGCCCGCTTCGGCGACTGCGCATCGCCCCGAGTTAGCAGGGCGCGCGTTTGAAGCCATGGGGGTGTCGCTGGTGATTCATCCGCACAATCCTTATGTGCCTACCAGTCATGCCAATGTGCGTTTTTTTATCGCCGAGAAAAAAGGTGCAGCGCCGGTCTGGTGGTTCGGCGGCGGTTACGATTTAACGCCCTATTACGGCAATGAAGCCGATGTGGTGCACTGGCATCAGACCGCAAAAAATGCCTGCGATCCACTTGGCGAGCACCTCTATCCCAGATTTAAAAAATGGTGCGACGAGTATTTTTATTTAAAACATCGCGATGAAGCGCGCGGTGTGGGCGGATTATTTTTTGATGACTACAACGCCGAAAGTTTTGACCACAGTTTTGCTCTGATGCGCGCCGTAGGCGATAGCTATGTGCCCGCCTATCAGCCGATTGTCAACGCGCGTAAAGGCATGGCATTTACGGAACGCGAGCGCGATTTCCAACTCTATCGCCGCGGCCGCTATGTGGAATTTAATTTGGTTTATGACCGCGGCACTTTATTTGGTTTGCAAACCGGTGGCCGCACTGAATCGATCCTAATGTCGTTGCCGCCATTAGTGCGCTGGGAATATAACTGGCAACCAGACGCCGGCACCGCTGAAGCACAGCTGTACGAAAAGTTTTTGCCGCACCGCGACTGGCTGAAATAAATAGGTAGTTAGTATTTCATTATTGTTTTTCGTTTTATTTGTTGGATAACCCATGACTGATTTATACGCCTTGTTCGGCAACCCGATTGTTCAAAGCAAATCGCCCCATATTCATCGCCAATTTGCCGAGCAAACCGGGCAGGATATGCATTACACCAAACAACTAGTGGCTATCGGGGAGTTTGAACAGGCAGCACAGGATTTTTTTGATCAAGGTGGCAAAGGATTAAATATCACCGTGCCATTTAAATTAAACGCATTTGAATTTGCGCAAAAACGCACTGCGCGTGCAGAGCGTGCCGGTGCCGTGAACACGCTTGCGGTGTTAAGTGATGGCAGCATCCTTGGCGATAATACGGATGGCATTGGTATGATTCACGACATGCACAATCTCGGTTGGGAATTGGAAGGCAAACGTGTATTGATTTTGGGCGCAGGTGGTGCTGTGCGCGGTATTTTGCAGCCGCTGCTAGAAGCAAGTCCGGCACAAATTGTGATTGCTAACCGCACCTTCAGCAAAGCCGAAGAGCTCGCCAAAAATTTCCATGATATGGGTGATGTACAAGCAAAAACGTTTGAACAATTGGCCGGCGAAACTTTTGATTTGGTAATCAATGGCACTTCAGCAAGTATGCAAGGTGAGTTGCCACCGCTGCCAGATAACCTGTTGTCCGCTAACGCCAATTGTTACGACATGATGTACGGTGCCGAGCCAACGATTTTTTTGCGCTGGGCGCAAGAGCACGGCGCTGTCCAAGTTGCCGATGGTTTGGGCATGTTAATCGGCCAAGCTGCGGAAGCATTCTACTTGTGGCGACAAATTCGCCCGGAAGTAGTGCCGGTTATTAGCGCAATGCGTCGTCAAATCGCCGATAAAAAATAACTTCATCACAGCTCCCATTTTGTAGTGGGAGCAACCTTCTGTTAACACCTCTTTAGTTGTGGCGCTATGGTTTATCTTTCGCTGTTTTTTACTGCACTGATTGCCGCCACACTTTTCCCACTTTCGTCCGAAGCACTGCTCGCCGCACTTCTCTATCAACAATATTCTCCAATATTGCTGTGGCTGGTTGCTACCAGCGGCAATACCTTGGGTTCCTGTATTAACTGGTATTTGGGCAAAGAGTGTCTGCGCTGGCAGGATAAAAAATGGTTTCCAGTGCAGCCCACACAATTAGTACGCGCTCAAAAACAATTTCAGCGCTATGGCTTATGGTCGTTATTGTTTGCCTGGGTGCCGGTAGTTGGCGATCCGTTGACATTCGTAGCGGGGGTTATGCGCATTCCATTTTGGGTATTTATTCTATTGGTGGCATTGGGCAAATCACTTCGTTACGCCATTGTAATTTTGCTTGCGCTTAATCTTTTCAATGCTTAAAAGTCTGTCGCTTAAATATCCAATTAAATACTTCACCTTAATATTTCTTATTGTTAAGCGCACTGGCTCACCGCTCTAAACCTATCAAAAACATTTTTGTCGCATAAGTCTGCTGTAAATTATTTTCATGCTGTTATTCTTTATTCCTTGTTTGCAAGGGGGCAATTTCAGTATGAATAAAATAATATTTACATTGTCGATTACTATTTCAGCAGGCATAGGTTTTTTTGTCGGCAAAAACAACAATTCTGTTGGCATTAATTCATCTGTACCGATTTTGGTTGAGTATGACCAAACAAAAACTCCAATTATTGCGAAAGACGCACTCACAAAACCTGAAAACAATTTTCACCAGGCTGATGTCGATGCCTCAGTTGATATTCAAAAGTCATCTAACTCCTCATCTCCGGAAGCCATAAATCAATCCGCGCAGCAAAAAATTGACGCAATTAAAGCGGACTACGAACTTAAGCAGCGTTCAGAAAAGTTCACAGATTGGCTGATTAAAAATCAAAAAGAGAAAGCCTGGTTTGATCTCGGTATGGAGATGCGTGGGCGCTTTGAAGCCGAGGATCGTGACTATAACTGGGCAAGTGCTGAAGAGAGCAGCCTGCTATTGCTCTTCACGCAAGAGCCAGCTTTAGCGGGCATCGCCCTTAAATCTACCACCTGTAAGTCTACCCAATGCCAAATCACTATTAGCGTGATGGATCAAGATCATGCCAATGAAACGGCCATGACAATCACCAAGGTATTAAACAGTGAAAACTTCTCACAAATTGTTATCGATAGCCAAGTGCAGCAGGGCGAATCCATTTTGTACGTTTCACGTAGCGAGAAAGGATTTGAGTTTAATTGATGGAAATATTTTTCAGTTAGCTCAAGTATCTGGTTGAAAAATCAGATTTCATCTGTGATTCGTAAAAGCAAACTGAATAGGGCGCTTGAATGAATTGCAAAAGGATAGTTATTTAATAAATAAAATTTGGAGACGTTATGAGAGTAATAAAAATGTTAGATGTGGTTCTGTTGAGCTGCATGGCGTTAGTAACCTTTAATGTAAGCGCACAGACACAAAATGTACCTGTGTCTTGTAATTGGGTGCAAACTGGTTCTCAAGCTGGGCAATCAGCAGCAACCATTACTTTTCAGTGCAAAGAATCGAATGGCAATGTGGCAGCTACTCGTAGGCTGACTTATTCAGCTCCATCATGGCAAGTAACTCAATGCACTATCTCTTTGGCTTCCGATGTGTTCAATTCTGGCACTTGTCAAAATGAGAGCTTGTATCGTAAGGAAATCATTGTCAGTCCCTGCAAAAACTCTGGCACCTATATCGCCTCAGGTTGCGCTAACTCTATGACTTCCAGTGCTGGATTTGGTGCAGAAGTTGTTCGACTTTGTGGCGCTGCTAGCTGCGTAACATACCAAAATTTAGGCGCTATAAACGGGTGCTACAGAGAAAGCCCTTTCTTAAAAGCCTATTGCAAGTAAATCTAAAAACCCGTTATCGCATTGCGATAACGGGTTCAATATTATGTATGTAGCCAGTTTGTTTTTTGGCATGTATCGATAAACCATTCCAACGCTTTGCCTGAGTTGTTTTTCCTCCACGCCATATACAGCGGAATATTCGGGCGCGGTACAGTACAGTCCAGCACCACTAAATCGCCCTGCTGGATTTCGTTTTGAATAAGATGAGCGGGCAAAAATCCCACTCCGACACCCATCACTTGCGCTTGAATTTTTGCAGCGGCATTGGCGACGCGAATGATTTGTCGGCTCTCCAGTAAACCCGAAGAGCGGGCGGGTGAGCTGAGCGATGAATCGGCCATAACGATTGTAGGAAAGGCGCTGATGGCAGCGGCATCAACCGCACCTGCATGTAGAAGTAGTGGATGTTCGCGTGCAACAGCAAAGACAAACTCTACCTCACCCATTAGCTGATGCTCAAAAATCCCCTTGGGTATATCCCCGCTGGCGCCCAGCGCCAAATCACAGCGCCCTGCAATTAATGCATCCCAAGTTCCGCCCAACACTTCTTCGCTGATGGTGATGGCGACACGTTTATCGAGTTGATTGAACACCTTGATCTGTTGTAGCAGTGGCGCCAGAGGCAATATCGCGTCCATCGCGATACGCAATTGTGTCTCCCAGCCTGATTCCAACTGTTGCACTGCCTCTTCTATCGCGCTGGCCGCCTGCAGTAATTGGCGCCCCTGTTCTAGCAACAAGCGCCCTGCGGTAGTCAGTTGCGCGCGCTGTTTACTGCGATCAAAAAGATTGATGCCTAGGTCGGATTCCAGCTTCTGCACTGTATAAGATAAGGCTGACGGTACTTTGAATAGTGCTTCTGCCGCCGCGCCAAAACTGCCTTTGCGGTCGATGGCATCGAGGACTCGCAAGGCTTCCAAAGTGATGGCGTGATGCATTTATCTGTCTCCAATCGATGTTCAAAAAATTTGAACTAACAACTCAAAATCTTCCGCTTTTTTGTTGCTGAGTACAAGCCTAATCTAGCAACAAGTGAGGCGAACACGCAATTAGCGCGGCGCCTAACCAACTAACCCAACATCAATTTTTCTGGAGTACATCATGAGCGCAATCAAAAATATCATCACTACCAACAACAGTTTCTCAGCCTTAGCTCTGCGTTTACCGTTAGGCATTATCTTTGCGGCCCACGGCGCACAAAAATTGTTTGGTTGGTTCGGCGGTTATGGTTTGGAAGGTACAGGTCAATGGATGGCATCAATCGGCCTTGAGCCGGGTGTATTACTGGCGGCGCTGTCAGGTTCGGCGGAATTTTTTGGTGGATTATTTCTGATTCTCGGATTGCTGACTCGCCCAAGCGCATTGGTATTAGCCGTGACCATGGTAGTGGCTATCTTTTCGGTGCATATCAATAACGGCCTATTTATGAGCAACAACGGCTATGAATTTGGTTTGGCGTTGTTGGCCGGTGCAGTGTCGCTATTCATCTCTGGTGGTGGTCGTGCAAGTGCCGACAATTTGATCGCAAATAAAATTTAAACCGGAATTGAATGCAAGCTAACAAACTGACACATGGCGCTTTAATAAAAGCGCCGCAAAAAATGAGGTGACCTATGATCAGTATCAGACGCAGCAACCAGCGTGGCAGTGCCAACTTCGGCTGGCTCAATAGCAAGCATACCTTTTCATTCGGTAGTTATTACGATGAACAGCAAATGGGATTTTCGGCACTGCGGGTGATTAACGATGACCATGTTGCCGCGGATTCCGGATTTGATACTCACGGTCATCGTGATATGGAAATTATCAGCTATGTACTTGAGGGAGAAATTGCCCATAAAGATAGCGCAGGTAATGTAGCGACTTTGCCACCTGGTGAATTCCAATTAATGTCGGCAGGCAGCGGTATTCGTCACAGCGAATTTAATCCATCGCCGACAAAAGCATTACACTTTTTGCAGATTTGGATTCAACCGAATGTGTACGGTCAAACTCCCGGTTATCAGCAAAAAGATTTTGGCAGTAAAAAAGGCTTAACGCTGGCCATAAGTCCCGATGGTGAAGCGGGTAGTTTGGTAATCAAGCAGGATGCACGGTTGTATCAGTTACTACTCGATGCAAATACCAGCGCAGAACTACCGGTATCCACAAAACGTAATTATTACGTACATGTGATTAACGGCGAGTTAGAAATTGACGGAGAAATTGTAAGACCAGGTGATGGTGCAAAAATCGAAAACGTTAATAGTTTGGTGATGGTTGCACAGAGAAAAGCAGTAAAAGCACTGGTTTGTGATTTGCCATAAAATAATGAGTTGTTAAAAGGGCCATCATTTGATGATGACCTTTTTTAACATTTAGTGAGAAAATTATGGTTAGCGCGATAATCTGGGTTCTACCCAAACACTCCAATCACTGTTAGTGCTACCCATATCAAGAAACTCCAATGTCAGCTGGTCAACATTCGACACATTGATGGATGGTAATTTCTGTAGGCCATCGCGTGCACCGAATGCAGCAGATCGATACAATTCAATACCATCTCCCATAATGCGAGCGGCTACTAATCCCCACTGGCTATCGTCTTTAATAAACGCATTAGTATTGAAGGCCTGCCATTTTTTATTGAGCTGATAAGTGATTTTGGATGGCGCATGTGCATAAATGCTTTTGTCATTACAGGTATTTTCGATTTTCACAATATTGGTATCCAACTCTCCCCAACCTACGCTGGCACTTTTGCGTGTCGCCTCCCAAAGAAATAGTTCAGATTTTGTAGCTGGCATGCCAGAGGGGTCTTTGAAAGTGAACATTGTACTTCTGCGTTGAAACATGGATTCTATCTGCTGGCGTTCTGTGTAGGTGTGCAGCAGCTCCCAGCCATCCAAACCGGTATAGGATTTTAATTCCCGCCACCAAGCGCGATACTGTTCGTATTCACTTCCCCAGTTAGTTGGCCAGCTTCTACCTTCAATTTCATTTTTGTAGGGCGACCACCGGTCATGCATTATTTGTTTAAAAGGCGCCCATTTTTGATCGGCGGGCAATAATTTTTGGAATTCAAATAATTTTGGCACTAGTGCGCCAGGATCTGAAAAGCACCCACGGAAACGGTTGCGTTCATTTTCCATCCATTGGTCAACTGTGACAAAATTTGAGTCTGCAGTACGTAATAAATTGCGCTTATCCATTGCATAGGCTTGTAGCAACACAGGTAAATGCGCATCAAAACTGGAGCCGGGGAAATCGAAACTGTGTTCCAGCTCATGCACCATTACTCCGCCGACGATATTATTTGACGCCCACACACTCTTTAAAAAATCGGTGGTCAATAAATCAGGTGTTTTTAAAATCATACCGTTATAGTTGGTGCCCATCGCAAACACACTCCAATTGCGAGGGATAAAAATATTTTCTTTTTGGCATTCTGCGTAGGCGTACTTCCCTGAAAGCACGCGCATGTCAGCAGCAGCTTGTGCAACACGCGAAAAATATTGATGAGTTGCTGCATAACCACCTGTGCGCTCTACAACATCGTTGTAAATATTTGCGCTCAGATTGGGGAATTCAAACTGTGTAACTGTGTGGTCATTGAGCTCTATCAAACGTAAATTGTCGATTTGGAATTTACCTGTGTATTCACCCATGTGCGCATGGATATCGACAATACCGTGAAATGGAACAATAAAATCTACCGCTACCTCGCGCCATTGCGTTGGGTCGCGTGGATCAATTCCCTGCTCAGAAGCATCGCCATGCACACCAACTCGTAGTCGTGGCAATTTCCAGGATCTACTATCCCCCTTTCCCGATGCCATAGGCAGGTTATTGGGTGGATTTAGCAGTCGAACACGCGCGCGAACTTCATAGGCTTTGTAAGGAATAAGATGAATATTGGTATACCACTCAGCAAAGCGCGCGCTGCTGCTGGTTTCAATTTGCAACACTAAGCCTTGGGCACTGTCATCATCTACAGTGGTCAGCGTGAGTTGAGCGTTGCCATCCGTTTTTTTTAACCAGTGGTTGGTTGCCCCCGAATTATCTTCGCTAACAAATCTGTCGCGCGGAACAAATGAAATTTGCTTGCGTGCGATTAAATTGCCCGATGTAGCGGTCACTTCCAGGGTATGGCGTGCGTAACTGTTGGCAGCAACACCTATATTTGCACTTTGGTAAATACGATAACTGTTTTCGCTGGGGTTATTTACCTGCGCAAGTTGTTCGCGTACTTGATCAAGATTATTCCATGACCCATTAATGGTTTCCCGCTGTAACCTACCAGATGCTGTT
Organism: Cellvibrio sp. ATLC23; assembly: GCF_057196725.1. Classification (NCBI taxonomy): domain Bacteria; kingdom Pseudomonadati; phylum Pseudomonadota; class Gammaproteobacteria; order Cellvibrionales; family Cellvibrionaceae; genus Cellvibrio; species Cellvibrio sp. ATLC23. Next base: position 88,530 of record NZ_JBXUOS010000008.1, read on the forward strand.
AGCTCGTCGGGCTTCGAATATACCGTATCGGGAATTTCTTCCCAGCTACTGCTACCTGGCTGTTGCCAGAGTAAACTGTAATGGCCTTGCGAGTTGGATTTGATATAAAAAAACTCAATCGGATAAGCTTGCCCTGCTTGCAATTCAATCCATTCACTTTGTTGTTGTGGAACGTTGAAATATCCGGCTTTATCCACTTTGTTATTTGAATGCGTGAGTTTTTCATTCACCCCGTTTTTATTTAAATAGAATTCGTGACTGGTATCGGCGGCAACCAAGAAACGGTATAAGCCGCTGCGCGGGGGATAAATTTTTCCGCTCAATCGTGAGCCAAAAAATGATGGATGGCATTCCGCGCTGATAGTGGACGAATCCCAGATAAACCCGAACGCATCTCGACGTTGATAATTACCGTCTTCAATTAGGCGCCACTGATACTTCCAATCGGACCCTTCACTTATGCTTGCCCACAAATAAACGGGTTCATTGATAAAAGCATGTTGTGCCGCACCGGTAATGGTCAATGTTCCATTAAAACTGCTCATTGCTAAGGAGCTTACTACAGCGGACGAAGAGCTACTGTGCGAAGAGCTGGATATATTGCTCGATGAGGACTCGACAGTGGAAGATTTAGCTGCACTGACGGAGTCTTCGTTGGAGGATGAACGCGAACTGGGTTCGAATGAATGTGTTGATGATGAAAAATCAGAGCTTGTAGCTAATGATAAGGAACTGGCGGCATTGGACGCATCTGTACTAGACAGTGCCGTACTGGATATCGTATTGCTAAGTGGGGAAGAAGATGGGCTGGGATTTGGTGATGTAGTTGAACCACCTCCTCCACATGCGGTAAGTCCAAGTAAAATACTGGTACACATTAAAGCTTTTGTTGAGCAAATAAGTTTTTTGCTGCTGATAAATAAATTTTCCATGTCGCTTCCTAAGTGACGCAAGTGGTCCATTGGTAAAAGTTATGATTTAAATTCTCTAAGCGATTTTAATTGACAAACTTAGTGGCCAGCTTTCCAAGTTCCCCACCAATTCATCGCCCCGCTGTACTGGCCCGACACCGGCCGGTGTGCCCGTAAAAATCAAATCGCCCGCTTCCAATTTTATATAGCGCGATACTTCGGCGATTAAATCGGGAATTGCCCAGACCATATCGCGCCAGTTGCCGCGTTGCACTTCTTCGCCATTGCGCGTTAACACCAAATCGCCGAATTGTTGTAAGTCATCAAGCGTGCCGCGTTGAATGGCGGTGCAAGGTGCAGAACCGTCAAATCCCTTTGCTAGCTCCCAAGGGCGACCGGCTTTTTTCGCTTCTTTTTGGATATCGCGGCAGGTCATATCCAAACCGACGGCATAACCACATACATATTCGGCAGCCTGTGCGGCGGGAATCTGCGCGCCGGATTTGCCAATTGCAATTACCAATTCAATTTCATATTCAACTTGTTGCGAAAAATGCGGGTAAATAAAATCGTCGCCATTTTGCGCCAGTGCACTTTGCGGTTTAAAAAAGAAAAACGGCGGCTCGCGTTCAGGGTCGTGGCCCATTTCGCGTGCGTGTTCGGCGTAGTTGCGGCCAATACAAATAATTTTGTTAACCGAAAAACGATCGCCAGTGTTAACAATAGGCAGTGAATAATTCATGGCTGTTTCCGAATAATTTATTGATTTTCTTTGATGTAAGTATCTTTAAGTTTGACGTAATTATTGGCCGAGTAAAGAAAGAAGCTGCGCTCAGATTCTTTGAGCGGGCGGATTTGTTTTACCGGCGTGCCCATATACATAAAACCCGACTCAAGCCGCTTGCCCGGTGGCACCAGCGAACCTGCACCAATTACTACTTCATCTTCTACTATGGCGCCATCGAGAATAGTAGAACCAATTCCCACCAATACGCGGTTGCCAATGGTGCAGCCGTGTAAACACACTGAGTGACCCACAGTTACATCGTCGCCAATGATGAGCGGGTGGCCGGCGGGGTTGTAATCGCTGGCGTGGGTGATGTGCAGTACCGAGCCATCTTGCACGCTGGTGCGCGCGCCTATGCGAATGCGGTGCATATCGCCGCGAATGACTACACAGGGCCAGACGGACGCGTCATCACCCAAGACTACATCGCCAATCACCACCGCTGATTCATCGACAAGCACCCGCGCGCCTAATTGTGGGCAGTGGCCTTGGTAATTTCGAATTGCGCCCATAGATATACTCCTCAAATCCAAATCTAATTGTGGGTGTATGATACGCCAAACCCCGCCCGATTTTCGCCACACGGAGCCACTGCATGAGCAACCCGCTGTTAGCCAGCCACACTTTGCCGCCTTTTTCTGCTATCACCGCCGCCCAGGTAACCCCTGCGATTAGCGAACTGATCGAGCAGGGGCGCGCGCAACTTGCACAAATACTCGCCGATTTACCCAACCCCAGTTGGGAAACACTTGTTATGCCCCTGGAAGCACAGGGCGATAAATTGGACCAAGCCTGGGCGCCGGTGAGCCATTTAAATTCCGTCGCCAATAGCGATGAGATGCGCAAAGCCTACACCGAAAGTGTTGCGCTGCTAACCGATTATTCAACCGAGTTCAGCCAAAACGAAGCGCTCTACAAAGCCTACCAACAGCTCGCCGACAGCAATGAATTTACGCAGTTAACACAAGCGCAACAGCAGACGATTAATAACGCGTTGCGCGATTTTCGTTTAGGCGGTGTTGCGTTAAATGCGCAAGACAAACAACGGTTTGGTGCTATTCAAAAACGCTTGTCCGAACTCTCCACCCAATTCTCCAATAATGTATTAGATGCAACCCAAGCCTGGTACAAACAATTTGATAGCGCTGACGCCTTGGCTGGTTTGCCCGAATCGGCATTGGCGCAAGCCGCACAAGCAGCCGCGCAAAAAGAGTTATCCGGTTATGTGATTACTCTCGATTTCCCGTCCTACTACGCGGTCATTATGTATGCCGACAATCGCGCCCTGCGCGAAGAAATTTACACCGCCTACGTCACTCGTGCTTCGGCGTTGGGTAAAAAGGCCGACGGTAGTTCGGCAGCAGAATTTGATAACAGCGCGTTAATTGCAGAGACATTGACGCTGCGTCATGAACTGGCACAACTGTTAGGTTTTGCCAATTATGCAGAGCGTTCACTGGCGAGCAAGATGGCGGAATCCACCGAGCAAGTGCTGCAATTTTTAACCGAGCTGGCACAAAAATCCAAACCCTACGCCGAGCGCGATTACGCTGAGCTGCGTGAGTTTGCCGCGCGCAATGGCTGCGCCGATTTACAAGCCTGGGATTCAACCTACTACAGCGAAAAATTGCGCGTAGAAAAATATTCTGTTTCGCAAGAAGAGTTGCGCCCTTATTTTCCCGCAGAAAAAGTTATCGCCGGTATGTTTGAGGTAGTGCAGCGCTTGTTTGGCATTCAGGTAAAACAAATCACCGATTTTGATACCTATCACCCCGACGTGCGTTTTTATCACATCGAAAAAAATGGTGCGCAGGTCGCGAGTTTTTATCTGGATATGTTTGCGCGCGATAAAAAGAAAGGCGGCGCCTGGATGGCTGACTGCCGCGTGCGCCGTAAAACGGCAACCGGTGTGCAATTACCCGTCGCCTTTTTAACCTGTAATTTCACTCCACCGGTTGGCGCTACTCCTTCGCTGCTCACCCACGATGAAGTTACCACCCTGTTTCACGAATTTGGTCACGGCCTGCACCACATGCTCACTCAAATTGATGTAGCAGCAGTGAGTGGTATTAATGGCGTGGCGTGGGATGCAGTGGAATTACCCAGCCAATTTATGGAGAACTGGTGCTGGGAGCCAGAGGCGATTCCATTAATTTCCGGCCACAACCAAACCGGTGAACCGCTGCCGCAAAACTTGTTGGATAAAATGCTCGCCGCAAAAAATTTCCAATCCGGTTTGCAAATGATTCGCCAGATCGAATTTTCATTGTTCGATTTCCGCCTGCACGCCGAATACGATCCGGCCGCGCCGAAAACTGCCCAGGAAGTATTGAATCAAGTGCGCGACCAGGTTGCGGTAATCAAACCACCGGCCTTCAATCGTTTTGAAAATAGCTTTAGTCATATTTTTGCTGGCGGTTACGCGGCGGGTTATTACAGTTACAAATGGGCGGAAGTATTATCGGCCGATGCCTATTCGCGTTTTGAAGAGGAAGGCATTTTTAATCAGCAAACTGGCGACAGTTTCTTAACCGAAATTTTGCAACAGGGTGGCAGTCAGGCGCCCATGGAATTGTTTAAGAATTTCCGTGGCCGCGAACCGAATATCGACGCGCTATTGCGTCATTCAGGAATTACTCTTATCGATACTTCAGGGGAGGCAGCCTAATGGCCTACAGCACCACACGCCGGTTTGTCGCGGGTGCCGTCTGCCCACGCTGTTCAGAAATGGACAAACTCGTTGTATATAATGACGAAGGGAAAGATTATCGCGAGTGTGTCGCCTGCGGTTACAAAGAGGAGATGCACTTTAAACCGGTCGCACGGGAGTTAGAGACCCGCGTTAATCAGACCGAAGAAGATAAAAAAGATGCTATTCAGGTCATCAATATCCTGCCTTTTGAAAAGCCCGATCAGTAGATCGGGTCTCTTCTATATTTATCGCCTCCATGCTCGATTACTTTTGAATTGCTGAAAAGTTGCTAATGAAGCTATTTTTATTAGCAAAAATTATGACAATCCCATCGATTCTTTGGCGTTTACTGTCTAGGCTTTGGACTGTTCTCTACGCAGATCAAATTTTTACTAATTAAAAATAATTTTTAAAGTGCTACCGATATGTGGAGCGTCGCGCCAATGTGTGGTCTGACGTAACAGTCCTTAACTTTTTATAACCTTCTTCGTTTCAATATCTTGTAGTCAATATGAACATATGATACTTGTATCCAACCATGCTGATATCTCAAATAGTGTAATTTCTTTAGTGCACTAATCTCAACCCATAAATACAACACGGCAATGGTAAAAGCGGAGACGAGCTACAGCGCTCGGTGTGACCAGATCATCTTGCTACAAGATGAGTCAGGATGGATTGCTCCCATGTGTGTGATCAATCCTGATGTGCAGTACCGATAAAAATCGTGACCATAATTAATCCAACTAGGAGAGCTCCATGAACACAAGAGCACAATTCAAGAAGAAACTAATAGCAACAGTTATTGCATCTTCAGCTGTAACCGGGATGAGCGGTTATGCAGTAGCGCAAGATCAAGGCGTTGAAGAAGTGGTTGTAACAGGTATCCGCGCTTCTTTAGAGCGTGCGATGGACACCAAGCGCAACGCATCGGGTGTGGTTGATGCCATCAGCTCAGAAGATATCGGTAAGTTCCCTGATACTAACTTGGCTGAGTCTCTGCAGCGTATAACCGGTGTGTCCATTGATCGTAGCAATGGTGAGGGTTCGCAAATCACTGTTCGTGGTTTTGGGCCTGATTACAATATGGTAACCCTCAACGGAAGAACCTTGCCTGGCGGCAGTGCCTATGGTGGTAGTTCAGGTGCTGATGCATCTACCCGTGGTGGTAACTCCCGCGCCTTCGATTTTGCTAATCTGGCTTCTGAGTCAGTTTCAGGGGTAGAAGTTTACAAGACGAGTAAGGCAAATATTACTGGGGGTGGTATCGGTGCTACCGTGAATATCAAGACCGCTCGCCCATTGGAATACGATGGTTTCAAGGCTACTGTTGGTGCCAAAGCAGTAGCAGATACGACTAACCGCACTGGTGATGATGTAACACCGGAGTTGTCCGGTTTGGTGGGTTGGGCAGATGACTCTGGTGTATTTGGGGTTTCGTTAAGCGCAAGTTACCAAGAGCGTGACTCGGGTTTCACTGGTGCAACTGTCAATGATTGGAGTGTTGCTGAGTGGGGTGGTGGTGGCACGCAAACCATTTATGATAATCCAGCCAACAGTAGCATTTTCAAAAATGCACCGGAGATTGGTCAGCTTTATTCTCGCCCCAACGATATTCGCTACACCTTCTCTGATCGTCAACGTGAGCGGACCAATGCTCAGCTTACATTCCAATATCGCCCGATTGAAAACCTGACCGCCACTGTGGATTATACCTTCGCGCAAAACGACCAAACTGAACGTCGTGGTGAAGTGACTACGTGGATGCAAAACGGTGGCACCTTAACCGAAGTTGAATTCGATAACTCTGCAATCAAAACACCTAAGTTTGTTGTAGAAAGTTACTCAAGCAACAGAGATATTGGCCTTGCCCAGCAATACCGTTCTCAAGAAGATACTTTAGAGTCTTTTGGCGTTAATTTGGCGTGGGATATCGACGATCAGTTGACCATTAAATTAGACGCACACGACTCTACTTCCGAAAGTTTGCCAACAGGTCCTGGTCATTCGGGTGAGTTGGACGTTGGACTTGGAGCGCCGGTCAAGACTGCTGCAAGTTGGCAGTTTAGCGGTGTGAAAGTGCCAACCTTTACTAACAGTATTGCCGGAGACGGAATTCTGCGTGAAAGCGACATCAGCTCTTCAGTCATGCGTGTATTTTCTGTTGAACAACTATCTGATGTAACTCAAGTAAAACTCGACGCAGAATGGAAGTTTGATGATGGTCGTTTTGACTTCGGTATTGAGCGCAGTGAGTTGGGTTCCAACACAATTAGCTACAATGGTAATAATAATCAAGTATTGGGTGGTTGGGGTGCATCTGCACCTGGTGAATTCCCTGCGGGCTTGTTCACGCCTTTCAACGTTGCAGGCGAGTTCGATGACGTGGATACCGGCAATTCACCTGGCATAGGCTTCCGTGCCGATGCCATTCAGCTGGCCGAGTTCTTGGTGAGCAAGTATAACGGCGCTGAAAAGGCCTACATCGGTGTTGAGGATACCCAGATTCCTGGTCAGGTTCGTAACAGTAAGAGCAACAACGATGTTCAAGAAGAGACCGATGCTGTCTACTTCCAGGTCGCCACTACCGGTGCTCTGTCTGGCTTAGAAGTTAACGTACTGGCTGGCTTACGTTACGAAACAACCAAGCAGATATCATCGTCTGATACTCCACCGGTTGATTTTTATATCTGGTCTTCAGATAACGATTTCACGCCAGTAAGTAAGCCTGCAGGAGCCAAGTCTATCGCTAAAAATAGTTATGACGCGCTTTTGCCAAATCTGGATGTGTCAGTTAACGTAACCGACGACATCATCACCAGATTCTCATTTAGCAAAAGTATAACCCGCCCTCCTCTGGGAAGTTTGGGCTCAGCGGTAAACTACAGAAATCCGAATGGCTCAACTCTGAATGCCGGTACCAGTGTTCAAGCAGATGGACAAAACCCACAATTGAAGCCATTTGAATCTACTAACTTCGACATCTCAGTGGAATGGTATTTCGATGATGCCAGTTATGTCTCCGCTGGGGTCTTCGAGAAGCGCGTTAGCAACTTCATAGGTACCGAAGTTACCTCGCGCAGCTTTGATGTTCAGGATCAGACTGCTGGTCCACGAGCAAGAGCGGCGAGAGCAGCGCTTCAGGGTATAGGAGTAAACGTTGATAACGCCAGCCTTTACGCCATGATGCAAATTTTGGCAAATCCATCAGCTCACCCCAATGGTGCAGCAGAGTACACCGTGGCACTGGCGGATGACTACAACGATCAGGCTGGTTACCCGTTCATCACTCCTAACTCCGATGACCCCCTGATGGTGTATCAGTACAGAGCACCAGTGAACAATCGTGAAGCAAAGGTTCATGGTGCTGAGTTTGCTGGTCAATACTTCTTTGGTGATACTGGTTTCGGCTTGCAGGCTAACTACACCATTGTTCGCGGTGATGTGAAATTCGATAACTTGGATATGTCAACCACCCAATTTGCGTTGCTAGGTCTTAGTGATACTGCAAACTTGGTATTGATCTATGACAACCATGATATTGAAGCGCGCGTTGCTTACAACTGGCGTGATACTTTCCTTAGAAGAACTGGTGCTGGTGCTAACAACCCAGGTTATATTGAAGCTTACTCACAAATTGATGCGAACGTGACTTACCACGTGACTGAGAATTTGGCGGTATCGCTTGAGGCTATTAATCTGACTGGTGAAGATCGCCGTGAACATGCTCGCAACAAAAACATGTTGTGGGGTTACGATGATTTGGGAGCCCGTTATCAACTGGGAGCCCGTTACAGCTTCTAAGTCGTATCTAAAAAGTGTGTGACAAGAAAAGAGTCGCTTAGGCGGCTCTTTTTTGTTTTACTGAAGTCAATATAAAAAAGAGGTTGATGGTGATCAATATGCAAAAAGCTGAAGTATTGAATAATGTTACGCATGAAGAATTAAGAGTGAGTCTGGATTTTTCAGCGGAGTTGGGCGACAACATAACTGGAACATCCACTTATGTCACCGAGATTGCCGATGTACAAAAAGAATATCCAATTTTGTGTCGCAAGAATCCAGAGACCGGAGAATACCAAGCTACTGTATTTTTTGGTTTCGAGAAGAACGAGAACTTATTTTTAGTGGATAAAGATCTGGAAAGGCAGAAGAATTCAGGTTGGAATGCTGAGTACGTACCGGCCGTTATGGCGAGGGGTCCATTTTCAATTGGCATAAAGCGTGAAATGGTTAATGGCGTTGAAACACAAAACCCCTTGGTACAAGTGGACTTGAGCCACCCAAAAGTAACTTGCGGAACCGGGCAAAAGTTATTTTTGGAGAATGGCGGAAATGCCCCTTGCCTAAGCCATATTTCCAGGATGTTGGAGATTATTAATGATGGGATTCCTTTAACAAAGTTAATGTTCGATTTTTTCATCAAATATGATTTGCTAGAGCCGGTCGCTCTGGATATAGAATTTCAGAATCAAGAAAAATTAAAAATTACTGGTTATGAGACCATTAATCTAAAAAAACTAGGGAATTTAAATGGCGCCGAATTAGAGGATTTAAATCGAAATGGCTTTCTTCAGGCCGCATATTTTATAGCAGCTTCACTGTCTAATTTCAGAAAGCTTATTGATTGGAAAAATACCAAGATTTTACACGGCTGAGAAAAATTGAATACTTATAAAACAATAAAAATATTGCAGGGTATTACACCCGACAATATACCTGCTGATGTTATTGCTGCTGCAGAACCGGTGATTCTGAAGCAATTGGTGAGTGATTGGCCTCTCGTTATGGCAGGGCGAATTTCTGATCGAGCATCGGTAGACTATTTAAAACATTTCTATAATGGCAACACCTCCATTGTTTGTAAAATTCCTTCGGAAAATAATGGCAGAATGTTTTACAGCGATAACTGCACTACTCTTGATTACGAAAGCTTCAAGGGGCGTATTGATGAGACGCTTGAAACAATTCTAGTCAGCGCTGGAAAAGCGGGTGAACCAGTTCTTTATATTGCCTCGAACGTTATTGACACCCATTTGCCTGGCCTCCGGGAAGCTAATCAACTGACTATCCCGCGCGCCATGCATCCAGAAGCAATGGCAGAACGTGTAAGTATCTGGATTGGTGCAGCCACCACAGCTACTTGTCATTTTGATGCACTGGATAACATCGCCTGCTGTGTAGCAGGTAAGCGTCGCTTTATCGTCTTCCCTCCAGATCAAATCAGTAATCTTTATCCGGGACCGCTGGAGCCAACCCCAGGAGGGCAAGTAATTAGCTTGGTAGATTTTAAGAATCCGGACTTTGAAAAATTTCCAGGATTTCAAGCCGCTTTGGCAAATGCGCAAGTCGCTGAACTAGAACCAGGGGACGCCTTATATATACCCAACATGTGGTGGCATCATGTGGAAAGTCTTGCGCCCTACAATATTTTGGTGAATTACTGGTGGGATAACTCACCCGCTTTTTTGATGTCCGGTATGAATGCGTTGTATGCAGCTATGTTGGGTATTAGGGATAAGTCAGATCATGAGCGAGAGGGCTGGAAACATATTTTTAATCATTACATCTTTAACGGTGCAGAGGCGGCGAATAACTATATTCCTAAAGAGGCGCGAGGCTTTTTACAACCACTTGAGCGCATTGACGCTAGAAAATTAAGAGCCCTACTGATTAATAAATTGAATCGTTGATGAGAATAAAAATGTCAGAAAAAAAAATGAAGCTAGTTATTGCTGGTGGTGGCACTGCGGGCTGGATAACTGCAGCGGCTCTTGCTCATCAAATGGGGGAATTACTGGACATCACCCTGATTGAGTCAGAGGAAATAGGCACCATCGGTGTTGGCGAAGCCACTATTCCACCTATGCGCACATTTCATCGGTTAATCGGTATTAACGAGCAAGACTTTATGCGGGCTACCAATGCCACATTCAAGCTCGGCATTCAATTTGAAAACTGGAAACAAATCGGGGAAAGCTATTTCCATTCTTTTGGTGTTACTGGAAAGCAAACGCTCATCACTGATTTTATACATTTCTGGCTCAGGGGCCTGCGCTTGGGTGTTGCGGAGCCATTTGGTAATTACTGTCTTGAATATAAAGCGGCATTAGAGAATCGGTTTGCAATAAGCGATCAGATTAAAATGAATTATGCTTTTCATTTGGATGCGGGCAGGTACGCTAGTTTTCTACGTGTACGTGCAGAGGCTGGCGGAGTAAAGCGCGTGGAGGGAAAAATCGCCGAAGTGAAAACACACCCCGATACTGGCTTTATCAGCACTATTATTATGGACTCACAGCAGCACATACCAGGTGATTTATTTATCGATTGCACTGGTATGCGCGCTCTATTGATTGAGCAATCGCTGCAGACCGGCTACGAAGAATGGCGGCATTGGTTACCTTGCGACAGCGCCATAGCTGTTCAAACTGAGTCTACGGTTGCTGCGCCTCCCTATACTCGCTCTATAGCGCATCACGCTGGTTGGCGGTGGAAAATACCGCTGCAGCATCGTGTTGGCAATGGCATTGTTTTTTCCAGTCCCTACCTGTCAGATGATGAAGCAACTCATATGCTTCTAAATAGTGTAGAGGGCAAGGTGCTCACTGAACCCAAAATTATAAAATTTAACACTGGTAGACGTAAAAAAGCTTGGAATAAAAATTGTGTTGCAATAGGGCTTTCTGCGGGCTTTTTAGAGCCGCTTGAGTCGACTAGCATACATATGATCATGACTGCGGTAACTCGCTTACTACAGCTTTTTCCACATGGAGAAATCAATCAGTCCAGCGTCGATGAATACAACGCTCAGGCAGAGAGTGAATTTTCACGAATTAGGGATTTTATTATCTTGCACTACAAGGCCACCGAGCGAGAAGATAGTGCCTTTTGGCGTTACTGTAAATCTATGACAGTACCCGAAGATCTGCAGCATCGAATTAAACTATTTGAAGAAAACGGCAAGGCGAATCAGGTTGAGGGCGAACTTTTTCGTCTGGATTCTTGGACACAAGTGATGCTTGGCCAAGGTATCACCCCTGAGTCTTATCATCCGATTGTCAATTTAATGCCAGAGCAGCAGTTGCGTCACTTCCTCAGCAGCGTTGCTGCTGATGTTAACAGGCAAATTGAGCGGCTTCCTTCACATCAGGATTTTATTCATATGTTTTGCGGAAGATCTTGATTCTTGCTGTGTAGAAAATACAGAATCTGTTGTTCAATAGCGGGTATCAAGAGGTTATAGAAAATATAAGTCCTCCCAAGCTTGCGATACTGCGCCTGAATAGCGAATATTCGCTCACCACTACTGGTTTGATCACCGGTCATAAATACACAATAAAAGAGCAAAACGGGGTTTCCTGTGCAGTTATCACCTGTAAAAAAATTAGTCATCGCCGGTGGCGGCACCGCTGGCTGGATGGCGGCGGCAGCTATTTCCAGAAAATTCGGCGAGTTGCTGGATATAACGCTTATAGAATCTGACGACATTGGCACTGTTGGGGTGGGTGAAGCGACGATTCCTCCAATCCGCGTATTTCATAAATTGCTGGGTATTGATGAACAGGAATTTATGCGAGCGACGCTGGCTACCTTTAAGGTAGGTATCTCGTTTGAGAATTGGGGGCAGAAGGGCGATAGATATATCCACTCCTTTGGTAAAACCGGCAAAGAAACCTGGCTCGGAGATTTTCATCATTTTTGGCTGCGCAGTCGCGAGTTGGGAATGGACTTTGAGTTTGGCGATTTCTGTTTGGAAGTTCAGGCATCGCTCACTAACAAATTTTATACCGGCCCCAATGCCGATATTAATTACGCCTATCATCTGGACGCCACTCGTTACGCAAAATTTTTGCGTGAACTCTACGAAAAAAATGGCGGTAAGCGTGTAGAAGGAAAAATTGTTGAAGTAAAACAAGATCACGACACTGGTTTTATTACCGGCTTGACTCTCGCATCCGGAGAAACAATTGAAGGTGATTTTTTTATCGATTGCTCCGGCTTTCGCGGTTTGTTAATTGAACAAACACTGCGTACCGGTTATGAAGATTGGACACATTGGCTGCCATGCGATTCTGCACTCGCGGTGCAAACTGAATCGGTGCGCCCCGCAGTGCCCTACACTCGCTCTGTTGCACATCACGCGGGGTGGCGTTGGCAAATTCCCTTGCAACACAGGGTTGGCAATGGGTTAGTTTATTGCAACGGTTTTATGAGCGATGACGAAGCGCGCACCACTCTCTTGCAAAGTGTAGAAGGCAACACTGTCACTGAACCGCGTCCGATTAAATTCCGCGCTGGGCGCAGACATAAAAGTTGGAATAAAAATTGTGTGGCTTTGGGTTTGGCAAGCGGATTTATTGAGCCACTGGAATCAACCAGTATTCATTTATTTATTATGGCGATTACACGCCTGATGCGCCTCTTTCCCTTTCGCGGAGTCGAGCCTGCACTGGTCAATGAATATAACCGCGAGACACACGCTGAAATTGAACCTATCCGCGATTTCGTGATTCTGCATTACAAAGCAACAGAGCGGGATGACAGCGCTTTTTGGCGCTATTGTAAAAATATGGAAGTGCCGGAAACCTTGGCGCATCGCATTGAGTTATTCAAAAAAACCGGCCACGCATATCAGGCGCCGGGTGAACTATTCCGTATCGATTCCTGGACTCAAGTGATGCTTGGCCAGCGCATTATGCCTGAGCAATATCATCACATTGCTCACCTGATGAGTGAAAACGAGCTGCGACAATTTTTCACTAAAATGAAAACCGTTATTCGCAGTGAAGCAGAGAAGTTACCCCTGCATGAGGACTTTGTGCAACAGTATTGCAAAGCGTCTGTGTAGGTTTGTTAATGCAATAAAAAATCCCCGGCAGCTTTCACTGACGGGGATTTTTATTTTACCGCAACAATTATTTTCTTACGGACAAGCCACGTCTTTACCTGCTCCTTTGATCACACTCACTTTGGCGAAAGTAATATCCAAAGTGCCGCTGGTGATTAGCGAGAAAGGTTGCAGGATTTGTGTCCAGTACTCTTCTGGTGGTTGGTTGATGCCGAAGTTAGCGCCGGAATTTGGATAGCAGCTAAAAGGCACGGTAACGGTTTGCCAACCTTGACCAACGAAGCTTTTCAGTTTTTCACTCATGTCGATATCCGATGCGCAGTAAGAGCCGCAGCCTAAACGCAGGTAGGCAACAGCACTTGGGGCCGCATCGACTTTGATATCAAATACCAGTGCCGAGTCGCTGGTGTAGTAATTGGTAAAATCCTGACGGTTGGCGATGGACATGGCAACTTGCCCGCTGCCTGAACCATTCCATTGCACGCGGCGAGCATCTTCTTGCACTTCGCGGTCAACAGCTTGAATCATTAGCGATGAGGCTTTCACCATTTTGCTGTTCATCGGCACTATATCGTTTTGGTAACCGATAATTTCCAATTGCCATGGATCGATTGGGCGGCGGTTGAAAATTTCCAATACGTCTAATGCTTCAGCGGCTTTTAATCCGTCTTCCGGTAAATTGTCGACGAGCGTATCTTTATCGGCGTAACTCAAACCGAAGCCATAGGCAAAGAGTGGGTCGTAATTTTTGTCGCCGCGATTCAGTGGCGTTTGGTCAGGATGTTTCGGCCAAGAGAAACTCAAGCGGCCTTTCATATCGTAATTAATTTCACCTGCCGCATTTTTGAAAATCACATCGGCTACACCACCACCTTCAGTGCCCGGTTGCCAAATGGCGACAAACGCATCAGACGCATTGAGTTCGCGATTCACCCAAAGTGGGCGACCAGTGATAAATAAAGCCACCACCGGAATATTTTGCGCGCGCAATTTTTTCAGCAATTCCAAATCGCTTGGGTTGCGAGGTTTGTAGGCGAGCATGCCGACATCGCCTTGCATTTCCGCGTAGGGATCTTCACCGAAAACAACTATGGCGACATCGGGCTTTTCAGTGAATGAACCATCAACGCTGAGTGTCGCTTTACCACCGGCTGCGCTTACTACTTCATTGATGCCTGCATAAATGGAGGTTCCGCCGGGGAAATCGGAATTCACATTGCCAGTGCCCTGCCAAGTGACTGACCAGCCGCCGGCTTGTTTACCAATATTGTCGGCGCCATCGCCTGCCACCAGAACTTTTTGGTTGCGCGCCAGCGGCAGTAAATTGTTTTTATTTTTCAGCAATACCAGCGATTCACGCACTGCCTGGCGTGCGACTGCGCGATGCTCAGGTGCGCCCAACAATTCTTTTTTGCCCGCGAGTGGGCGAGTCGAGGGTGCGCCTTTTTCAAATAAGCCTGCACGAATTTTTACGCGCAGGATTCTGCGCACGGCATCATCCAAACGCTCAGCAGTAACTTCACCGGATTTAGCCTGCGCTAACAAATTGTTGTACAGGTCTTTCCAGTTGGATTCGGGCACCATGTAAATGTCCAAACCGGCCATGAGCGATTCCGGGCAGTCCACCGCAGTGCAGCCGGGAATAAAGCTGTGACCGCTCCAGTCGCCGACGACTAGACCATCAAAGCCCATTTGGCCTTTAAGCACATCGGTAAGTAAATATTTGTGGCCGTGCATGCGGGTGCCGTCCCAGCTGGTGAAAGAGGCCATCACCGCCTGCACGCCGGATTCCAAAGCACTGAAATAACCAGCGCCGTGGATATCGCGCAGATGTTTTTCATCGCCCTGAGTAGGGCCGCGATCGACACCATTGAGCGTGCCGCCATCGCCAATAAAATGCTTGGCAGTGGCGATCACATGATCGTTGGATAAAAAGGCTTCTGAACCACCCTTACCTTGCAGGCCTTCTACCATCTCTCCGGCGAAAGCGCCGACGATTTGTGGATCTTCTGACCAGCTTTCATAAGCGCGGCCCCAACGGTCATCGCGCGCAACCGCAACGGTGGGGGAGAAATCCCAATCCAGACCGGTAACAGCAATCTCAACGGCAGTGACTCGGCCGATTTCTTTCAGGAGCTCTGGGTTATTGGTTGCGCCCAGCGCAATGTTATGGGGAAAAAGGGTGGCTCCAACCACATTGCCCAATCCGTGTACCGCGTCTGTTCCCCACATAATCGGGATGCCAATACGGCCATTGGATTTGTCTACTGAGGCGTTATAAAAACTGTCCGCCATGGTTATCCAATCTTGCAGTGGTGCGTATTTATTGCCGCCGGGAGTGCTGCCGCCGCCATTTAATACAGAGCCGACGTGATATTGCTTAACATCTTCCGGGGTTAGATCCTTTATCTCTGGTTGGATTAGCTGGCCGATTTTTTCTTCCAGTGTCATTTGGGCTATGAGTGTATCGATCCGCGCTTCAACCGCCGGATCTTTTTTGACAGCACTGCTAATGGCAGGCCACTCCACTTGGGTGGCGCTGCTCGTTGTCTCGGGTGACGCAGTGACGGCTGGCGGCCGTTCAGTTTTTTGCGCGTCACACCCCGCAAGCAGTGAGAGTAAAACGGCGCCGGACACCAGCGACCGAAGCTGTGTTTTATTGTTCATAGTGGATGACCTGTTATTTAAACAAAGAGATGACAATTCAATCATTTGCATCAATTAACGCAACCGCCTTTAGAGGGGCGCAGATGTAATCGATATTGATTTATGCAGTAGTCACAATGATACCTGCGTAAACATTCGCTTATGAAAGGTAGCAGTTCGCCAGCATACTGCGAACAAACTTTACCTTTTATGATGAATATCCCTTGTTTTGCGCCGAAAAACGGTCAAAAAACTGAATAATCAGCAAGGTTTTTTATCCATAAAAGATGTATACATTTTTAAATGTGTATATCCGCACTCACTCATATGCGAAAAGATTGCAATGAACTTCCTGCGTAATAGATCACAAATTCTGGTTCATCTTCTACACTAAAAAAGCGGGTTCAGTCTCAGGTTATTTTTCAGGATTTTTTATCAAACGGCTCGACAGAATCATGCTGTTGTAGTTTTGGAGGGGTTATGTTTTTCAAAAAAAAAGAACTCACGCGCTTAGGTGACATTCTCGTCAGTAAGGGACTGATCACAAAGATACAGCTTGAACACGCTATAAAAGAGCAGTCGCGCCGCAAGCGATTACTCGACCCATCTGACCCTTCCGCCGTTGTTACTCCCATTGGTGAAATATTAATTGAGCTGGGTTTCATCGATGAGCTGCAATTAAAGCGCGGCTTAAATTGGCAGCAGCGCTTGCGCAATGCTTCTATCGCTATGGCGCTTTGCGCTCCGTTTATGATTTTTAGCCCCAGTGCGGCAGCGAACGTTGTTCGCCCAGCGCCTATTACAGTGGAGGCCGAAAATTATTCGGCTATGAGTGGTGTTTGGAACGAGCCAACCCAAGATGTTGGTGGTGGACAAAACACTGGCAACATCAATACGGGCGATTGGATGACCTATAACAACATCCAAATACCAGTAACCGGCACGTATAAAATTATTTATCGGGTTGCGAGCCTTAGCGCGGGCGGAACCTTCCAGCTTAAATCTGGAACTGGTGCGGTGATCGATACTGTATCCGTACCTGTAACTGGTGGCTGGCAAAAATGGGTAGACGTTGAACGCACGGTTACTTTGTCAGCAGGCAGTAATAACCTGACCTTGTTGGCTACAGCAGGCGGATTTAACGTCAACTGGTTCAGAATTGAAAATTTGAGTGTTGCTGCTTCATCATCAAGCGCAGCTTCTAGTATTACATCTAGTGCAGCTTCGCATCCCGCCATTGTTGTGGAAGCGGAAAATTACTCAACGATGAGTGGTGTTTGGAACGAGCCGACACAAGATGTCGGCGGTGGGCAAAATACTGGCAACATCAATACCGGTGATTGGATGACCTATAACGGTATTGTGATGCCAGTGTCTGGTACTTATAAAATTACTTATCGTGTCGCGAGCCTTAGTTCAGGTGGAACCTTTCAGCTTAAATCTGGAACTGGTGCGGTGATCGATACTGTATCCGTACCTGTCACTGGTGGCTGGCAAAAATGGGTAGACGTTGAACGCACGGTCACTTTGCCTGCGGGTAGTACTAACTTGACTTTGTTGGCTACCGCCGGTGGATTTAATGTCAACTGGTTTAAAATCGAAAACCTTAGCACGACTGTTTCATCGTCCAGTGCCTCTTCCGTTGTGTCTTCCGTTTCATCCTCTGCTGCAAGCAGTGCGGCGAATTCGCTCGCGCCGGGTGCCGTGGTAATTCAGGCAGAAAATTATGCAACCATGAGTGGTGTTTGGAATGAGCCGACGACGGATGTCGGTGGCGGCCAGAACACTGGCAATATCAACACTGGTGATTGGATGAATTACTCCAATACCAAAGTTAAATTACCTTATACCGGAAAATACAAAATTACTTACCGGGTTGCGAGTTTAAATGGCGGCGGGAGTTTGGCTCTGAATGAAGTGGGCACTAATGCCACACACCATACGGTCAGTGTGCCCAAAACCGGAGGCTGGCAAAATTGGGTGGATGTGTCGGCGATAGTAGATATGACTGAAGGCGACCATTATTTCATCATCTTCGGCAAGGTTGGTGGCTTTAACGTTAACTGGTTTAGGATTGAGCCTATAGGAACACCTATGCCGCTCACCATTCAAGCTGAAGATTATTCGGCAATGAGTGGTGTTTGGAATGAACCAACACAGGATGTAGGGGGCGGGAAAAACACTGGCAATATCAACACTGGTGATTGGATGGACTACAAAAATGTTGAAGTGTTTATTCCTGCAACTGCCAATTATAAAATTACTTACCGCCTCGCCAGCTTGAGTGCAGGAGGAAGTTTCACCTTGCATGAAGCGGGTGGCTCAGCAGTTTTTGATACGGTGCCTGTTCCTGTAACCGGCGGTTGGCAAAAATGGACCAGTGTTGAACGCATAGTGACCTTGCCTGCTGGAAAGCATTATTTTGGTGTGAAAGCTCTATTGGGCGGGTTTAATGTAAATTGGATTAAATTCGAACCGGTTGATCAGGCGAATAATGTTGTTGTGCCGCCTGCTACCACTAGTTCATCAAGTTCATCTTCCACTGCGGCAATCAGCTCTTCCAGTTCATCAAAACCTGCGGTGAGTTCATCGAGTTGGTCGTCGTCATCATCCGCATCTAACACTCAACATGTTGCTGGTTCTGTTGGCATTAGCTGGACGGCGCCCAACAAGCGAGAAAATGGCGATTATCTTGATGTCACTGATTTAGGTGGTTATGAAATTCGCTATAAAAAAACAAGTGACGCTAAATTCACTTACATCAGCATTAATGACGCATGGACTAACAGTTACAACTTTCCCTGGTTGGAAGGAGACTATATTTTTCAAATTGCAGCATTCGATAAAAACGGCGTTTACAGCCCGTTTGTCGATATTTTGCGGCAGTAAACAAATAGGCTGAAACAAAAACGGCAGACTTAATCGTCTGCCGTTTTTTTTGAATTAGATTTTTAGTGCTTAACGCCCGCCGCTCACATCCAGCAATGTGCCAGTGACATAAGAGGCTTCATCTGATGCGAGCCATAAAATTGCGTTGGCAATTTCATCGGCCTCGCCCGCGCGCTGCATCGGGATTGTTGGTGCGATACGTTCAATGCGCTCAGGTTCGCCGCCTTTTGCATGCAAATCTGTATTGATAATACCGGGGCGCACACAATTGACACGAATGCCATCGGCAACTAATTCTTTGGCAAGCCCCATGGTAAAGGTGTCAATTGCACCTTTGCTTGCGGCATAGTCGATATATTCAAAAGGGGCGCCAAAACGCGATGCGATAGACGAGACATTTACAATCGCACCTCCGTTTTCGCCCTCAATTTTACTCATGCGTTTAATTGCTTCGCGCGCGCAGATAAAACTGCCGATCACATTAACTGCGAAAGTTTTTTCCAGCTCGGCAACCTGTGTTTCGCGAAACAATTTCTGGCGCAAAATTGCAGCGTTGTTGACCAGTACATCCAAGCGGCCAAAGGTTTTATCGAGCTGTGCGAAAAGATTAATGACATCACTTTCGATACTTACATCCGCTTGTACACACAATGCGTTGCGTCCAAGGGCAATAATTTTTTGTGCAACCGTTTCAGCTTGCGCGCGATTGTTTAAATAGGTGATAACCAGATCATAACCGCGTTCAGCGGCGAGTAGTGCGGTGGCGGCGCCAATGCCACTGCTGGCGCCGGTGATGAGCATAACGGGATTAGACATGTCTACTCCTTTGGCAAAAAACAATTAACGTTTAGTTGCAGCCTGCCGTTTTTCCGCTATAGCCATTTCATCCAAAATGGCGATATACAGGGCATCGGCACTGGCGACATACCCTTCCGGGCTCATGTGAACCAAATCCGGGCGCATAAAGGGTGTTTTTTGTTTGAGCCAAAATTGCGCGCCGCAATTGCCGCCCATCATTGCACTCCAATCCCAATACAGAGTGCGCTCTTGGCGGGCGATGCGCCGCTGGCTGTTTTGTACTTTGATCAAACTGGGCGGTAGCGGCACGCGGCAGCCACCATTGATATGGGGCGGGCGGGATTTGGCCGAGCTGGGCGCGCCGATTAATAGAATCGCCGCTTCTGGCGCGGCACCGCGCAGTGAGCGAATCGCTTGGCGCAGTTCGGCTTCGTAGGTTTCCGGCACCAAATCCGGGCCAAAAGCTTCGTTGGTGCCGTAGGCGAGGATGATTAATTGCGGGTTGCGCCATTGCAGTTGGCTGCGCAGCGTGGATGAATCCCAGCGGTTGATCACATTGGCGACTGAACCGTTGTTGCCCAGTGCATCCAGCGTAATGCCCGGCGCCATGCGGTCGAGAATAACTCCGCCCAATTTGCCGCCAGAGGGTGCAAGCAGTTTCAGCCCGCTTATTGTGTTGGCGTCCAACTCTTGGGTGCTCAAGCGCCAAGGCGCTTTGGCGTCACCTTGACCGGGCAATTTGTGTAGCTTGCCGCCGGGCAGAGCGAGGCTCCAGGGTGTTTGGCCAGAGTGTTGCCAAATGCTCAGACGCCATGGGCCAGCGGCTGGCGCTTCTTTGATTTTGATTTCGAGGATCGAATTGCCCGCCGAGGTGTTGATAAACCCACCGACCGGAAAGGCGCCGGAGTGTTTGCGCTGTTTGGCATCGCTCAGTTTCCAGTTGCCGATATTGCGCAACAAGGCTTGTTGGGAGCGCTGGTTGCTGATGTAACCCGGTGTTAACCAGCCGATACCGGCATTGCCGAATTGGTTCTGCAGGCGCAGGCGCAGTTGACCGCTGAAGTAATCGCCCGCGGTGTGGGAATCGCCCAATTGCATGATTCGAATTGGTTCCTGTCGTTGGTTGTTGTCCAGCGCGCGCAGGTTTTGCCAGAGTGCAGGTGCTTTGCGGTCGCCGTAATCCAGCAGGGGCGTGGTTTTATTGGTCGCCAGCGCCGGAATTGCGCTGCTGAACGCCAGTAGCCACAGGCCGAGAATTGCATACTTCATCGTTGGGTGATCTTGTTATCGGTTGCTGTATTAGCAGCATTGGTGGAATCAGCGGGAGCTTCGTTTGTGCTAGCGGCGCCAAATTGAGTGAGCGTCAGGCTCGCCAGCAGGCGATGGCCTTGGGTGGTGAAGTGCACGCCATCGTCGGTGCGCACCATAACACTGCCACGATCGGGCAGTTCGATAAACTTGGTAAAGCTGCTGCCATCGGTAGTGAGGCTGGGGTCGGTGGCGACAAAGCGGGCAAATAGCGGCATCTTGCTGGCTTCTTCGGCGTAAATCGCATTGAGTATCGGCGCTTTACCAACCAGATCTTCACGCCCCAGCGGTGGTACACCGAGCCAGATCAAGCGCGCGCGATGAGCCGCTGCGGTGTTGATAATTCGCGCCACCCGCTCGCGATAAACCTCCGCCCAAGGCTCGGAGCCAAAGCGAATATAGCGCCCGTGAATGGTCATATCCCAAGGGTCATTGGCGCCGAGAAACACGATTACCACCGAGTAATCTTCCAGCTCAAACGCATCTTCCACGGTTGCAGGCCAATCGAAAAATGCTGGGTAAGTCAGGCCGGTGCTGTGTTTACTCAAGTCCATGGTTTCGACTTTGTACTTGCGCTTGAGGCCGGTAATAAGGTGTGGCGCCAAGCCCTGCATCAATGAATCGCCCACCAGCAAAATGCGGTCATTGGCCGTGAGTGTGATCGGCCGCTGCGCGGCGGCGATGGCTTCGGGTGTGGCCTCGGGCAGTGGCTCAAGAAGCGTTGGTTCTAGGGAATCCGGTTGAAGGGCATCTGGCTCATCCCGATGCTCGGGCGCGGCAGTATCGGTTGGGCTGTTAATCGTCACACTAGCGGTCATCGCCGCAGCAGGTGTTGCGTACACCACCGGGTTCTCGTTAACCGCCGGTTTTACCTCTGTCTGTTGCGCGATAGGTTTTGGTTCAGGGCAGGCTTGGGTGATGACTTCCTGTTTCGGGCAAACTGGCGCGGCTACCACCGGCAATATCGGCGCGGGGATTGCCTTATCGCCAACCAATAACAGTTGGCCAGCGAGCAGCATACGGCTCTCGCTTTGCGCCATAACCCCAGCCCAATAATCGCTGGTATTCTGCCACTGCCGCTTCCACTCATTGATCAAGGGAGTGTCGGGCAAGTAGCTGCTAGTTTTAGGCAGGCTGCCAAACTCCAGCAATATATGGTGGGTCTGTTGCCAATATTGCAGCAAAGCGCTGCCCTTCACCGCCACCAGCAACAGGCTGGCGAAGGTGATGCCGAGTAAAGCTTTAAGGTGTTGCGATTCCGTATCCTGTACTGCACTCATAACGTCTTAATCCTGGCAACGTTAAAAACCAAAATAGATAAAACCCGGCATACCCGCCGGTGCCAATTCCATAATCAACAAAGCGATCGCGACTAGGGTTAAACCCTGGCCCCACCAAGGCAAAAGGCGCAAGGCAGCGGCCGATTTTTCCATCATAGGTTCAGCGCGGCGCGCGAGCATAAAGAACACTACCATAGCGGCCAGTAAACCAATCCAGTTCAGGCTGGGCAAGCTATCCCAACGGCTAAAACCGGCGGTATAAGTTGTCACCGCGTGCCAGTCCTCCGCGCGAAATAACAGCCAGCCAAAACACACAAAGGCAAAGGTCAGCCATTGGGTGATGGCATCGGGTAGCTTTAATGATGTGATTTTTTGCCAGCTATTTTGCGCAATCAACCCCAGCCCATGCCACAAACCCCAGACCACAAAAGTGGCGCTGGCGCCGTGCCAAAAGCCCGAGAGCACCATGGCGATCAATAAATTCACTTGCGTGCGCGCCCAACTCGCGCGGTTGCCGCCGAGGCTGATGTACACATAATCGCGAATCCAGCGCGACAGGGTGATATGCCAGCGCCGCCAAAAATCGCTCAAGCTAGTGGCGAGATAAGGCTGGCGGAAATTCACCGGCAAACTAAAACCGAGCAACAGCGCGAGCGCTGTGACCACATCGGTATAGCCGGAAAAATCGAAAAATAATTGCCAGGCATAGGCCATTAAACCGCAGGCCAATTCCAGCGCGTGGTAGCTCTCCGGGTCGGCAAACACCGGATTCACCCAAGCCTCTGCCAGCCAAGCCGAGAGCCATACCTTTTTTATCAACGCGGAGATAATCAATAAAATCGCCAATTCCGGCGCGACGATTTTACGCTCGTCCGGTGCTTGGATTTGCACAAGCAATTCATTTGGCCGACAAATCGGCCCCGCTAATAAGGTCGGGAAAAACGAGAGGTGCAACAAACCATCCAACAACTTCGCCGGTTTACATTCACCGCGCCCCACGCTGATCAAATAGGCCAAGCCTTGAAAGGTGTAAAACGAAATCCCCACCGGCAGCACAAACTCCAGCACCGGCAAGCTCGCGCCGTTAAATAATGGCGACAACAGCGCCAAAGATTCTTCGCGGAAAAAATTGTAGTACTTAAATATGCCGAGGTTAGCGAGCGCCAATACCACCCCAAGCATCATCGGCCAGCGCCGCCGCACACCATTGTGCCCATGCACCGCCTGCGCCAGCGCTAAAATCACCAGCGAAAAATTCAGCAGCAACAGCGCAAAACGCCAATCAAAACTGCAATAAAAAAGGTAACTCGCCACCAACAGCAACAGGTTCTGCGCCCCAACCCCACGCGCCGAACCCAACCACCAGTAAAACCACAAAAAACCAACAAAAACGAGTCCGAATTCCGGTGAGAGGTAATGCATCTACAACATCCATATAAACGTTAAACAAGAATAGGTTGAATAGGCAGCCATAATAAACAAACCTGCGCGTAAAATCATAAATCCGCGCACAGGGTAAATACTGCATTGGTTATCTTGCAGCATCGCGTATTTTATTGGTGGAGAAGTCTTATTCGGGAGTCAGCCTATGGCTCTGCAGATCAATTTGGTGGGTGCTGGTCTCGGCCGCGAGAGGAAGTTTAAGTAAGAAATCCCCGACCTTCATAATAAAACTTCAGGTGTCAATTAAGGGGGAGTTTCTACCACCGTCGCTTGTTACATTTGCATACTTTTTTCGTTTTCTGATTTGATACTATTTAATATTCTAATTAAATCAACAACATCATCTCGTCCAAAGTTCAATATTCCAGCAGCTGAATCAATGGTAACATACACCTCTGAATTTATTATTTGGGTGTATATGAACGATTTATTTTCTCCTAAGTTGGCTACAAACCGAATACCTTTTGTTTCGATAGTTTCGTCCAGTGTGCTATTCAGAATTTTTATAAACTCATTGATTTGTTCGGGCCAGACAGAAAGACTTGAAAGATATACTGTTCCTTTATATTTAACGTCACCTGGATTAACTACCAAATAAAGCCCTTCTTTACTCGTACCTTTTCTATAGGCGGTTACGTCTATTTTATTTTTAGCCTTAATCTGGCTATCCGTACTATGAGTATAAATAATTGAGTCTACTTGCCTTCCTGTAGAAGAAGCGCATGAAATTAAAAAGAAAATTAATAATAAGGCTAATTTTTTCATTTATGCATGTTTCCTGATTTGGAGTGTAATAGCCTATTCAACAGCCAAGGCCGTATCTTTACAGGCAGATTAACCCTACCCTTTAAAAATTACTAGATGCAGCAATACCTTGGCAAGCAGCAAAAATAAAATTTAATGAAAGAACATAGTCGCATTTGGCGCGAGCATAAATTACGCATTATTACACCGCTGGTTAGGTGCTAATTTCTATCGCTTGCTGAAAGGTTTTTTTTCCCCGTTGATAACGCTTTAATACACTTGCATCAGCAAAGACTTCCAATAATGCCGTCGTAAAGTCATAAACCCGCGCATCTTTTCCTATTTGTTCTGCAGCTGCTTCAAAGCCCTGTGTATGTGCATCGGCAAACATGGCGACATCTTCAATCATGCCGGTGGCGATTTCCATATTGCTGGGGTCGCCGTGGGATTGTTCGCAGGCGTTTGCATCGGTTGAATGAAAGTTGCGGCAGCGAAACGGGCGCGCTGGGTAAATGCTGCATTGGTTGTCCTGCAGCATTGGGCATTTAATATTGGTCGTTAAATGTTGTTCGGGGGTGAGGGTGCGAATGATTGCTGCATTGCTTTTTGCCTCTGCTAATACCGCTGCGATTTTTTCCACGCTACATGTTTTGCTCATATAATCTTTAATCAACAGCATCTCATGGGCGCGCACTTCTACTTTGTAATGACAACAAAATGCACAGCCTGCTTTGCAAGCCGGTTTGATTGAAGATACATCAATCGTTTTAGCGATTAAATTATCGTAGCGCTCGTAAGATTTGGTTAATGCTGCGTTTGCATCTTTTGCTTTTGCAAGTTGGCTGGCAGATTTTTGAAATTCGTTGAGCGCAGCTTGTTGGAAATCGTTTGTCATGGGGGCATCGCAAAATAAAAGTAGTTGATGGCGATAATGTTTTCTTAGCATCACAGCCAGTTATAAATGTGATTATTGAATACGTATGCAGCAGGCTGGTTAAATTGCAATAAATGGATTTAACTATAGCTAGCTGGAATTGCGCCACATTAGTGGTGCTTTTACTGCACTCTGTTAATGAAATAACAATAACTCTGGATAGAGCTAGGTTCACAACCATTTTTGTCAACTGGCCAGGTGTGCGATCCACGCCGCGCAGTCCGACATGTCGGGATAAATGTATCCGTTTCCAACGCTATTTTTTCGGGCTAAGGCTCGAGGGCACCTTGCTGCCTGCCAAAACACAATAAGCATAATTTACCACTATCAGCCGAGGTTTGTGCTGCAAAATACTCCGATTGCAGCGGCGAGCTTTTGCGAGGGAATCCTGAATGAAAACCAATGCATTATCACAATTTTTTTCCAAAACAACACTCACACTGACATTGGCCTTCGCCAGTATTGTCAGTGTGCAACAGGCCAGTGCCGACGCTATTTTACACGCGTTTGATTGGAACTATAGCGATGTTTCGGCCAAAGCGACGGAGATAAAAAATCTCGGTTACAAAGCGGTATTGGTTGCACCGCCGTTAAAATCCAACGCCACCAATGCCCAGTGGTGGCAGCGATATCAACCGCAGGATATTCGTGTTATCGACCATGCTCGCGGCAATAAACAAAGTTTTCAAACTATGGTCAATGCGTTAAACGCGCAGGGCGTAGAAGTATATGCCGATATTGTATTGAATCACATGGCCAATGAGCGCAATGGCGCGACCGATTTTCCCGGTGCTGCGGCCTTGAGCACTTATGCTTCCAACACAACTTACTGGAACAATCAGAAATTATTTGGCGATTTAACCCAGGGCTTATTTGGCGGCTCCGATTTTAATCCGGCCAATTGCATTGGCGATTACAACGATGTTTGGCAGGTGCAAAATTGGCGCTTGTGTGGTGGCAGTGGCGATACCGGCTTGCCAGATTTGAATCCTAATTCCTGGGTGGTAACACAGCAACGCAATTATTTAAGCGCGTTAAAAAGCATGGGTGTGAAAGGTTTTCGCGTCGATGCCGCCAAACATATGACCGCCTATCATATCAATCAAATTTTTACGTCCACCATTAAAACTAACATGTATGTGTTTGGCGAAATTATTACTGGTGGTGGAGCGGGAAATACAGACAACGATCGCTTTCTCAGCCCATACTTACGCGATACCGACCACAAAGCCTATGACTTTCCGTTGTTCCAAAGTATTCGCAATGCGTTCAGCATGGGCGGCAGTATGAGTTCACTGGTCGACCCACAAGCGGTTGGTCAGGCGATTGATAAATTTCGCGCAGTGACCTTTACGGTTAACCACGATATTCCACTCAATGCGGGTTTCCGCAGCTGGATATTGGATGCAACCGATGAGCGATTAGCCTATGCTTACATCATGGGGCGCGACGGTGGTAAACCATTGATTTTTAGTGATACGACAGGCACTGATAGCAATCGTTGGGTTAATGCTTACAAAGCATCCCATATCAGTGCCATGATTCGTTTCCACAACACAGTGCAAGGCCAAGGTATGGAAGTGTTGGCACACAACAGCTGCGCAATTTTATTCCGTCGCGGTGAAGAAGGTGTGGTGGGCATTAACAAGTGTGGCAGCCAACAAAACTTCAGCGTGAATACCAATAATCGCTTTAAGTGGTACCGCAATTATCGCGATGTATTAACCAATAATGCTTTGGTATACATCAACAGCAGTAATTACACCTTTGCGCTGCCTGCACGCACCGCACGTATGTGGTTACCTGAATAATTTTTATCACTCATCGTTATGCATAATAAAAACCGGCAGCAGGATGGTGCCGGTTTTTTCAATTAAAATATTACGAAGCAACAACTACCCCATCTATTTTCTACTACTTTCTATTGTGGTGTTTTTCAGGATTAGCAGTAGCATTTATTGCGGAAAACACAGCGCCTTCTTTTTTGCTGAATAGACTTAAAATTATCCACGGCGCTTGTTAAACCAAACCCATCTGGATGGCTTTTCGTGTTGCCTCTGCGCGAGACCCAACTTCAAGTTTTTGATATACATTTTTTAAATAACTTGCTGCTGTATTGTAAGTGATACCCAGTTCATCAGCAGCGCGTTGGACACTGTAACCTCGCGCTACTAATGCAAGTAATTTATGTTCGCGTGCCGATAAATTGGACTCTTGATTGGCAGGCCTGAATGTTTGCAAAATTCGTCGTGCAATTCCTGCTGATAAAGGCGGCTTGTTGGTAAGAATGCCGGAGAGTGCAGCATCGAATGCCTCTCCTAGGTCATCCTTTAGCAGATAGCCTTGCGCTCCAAGCCGTAAAGCTTCAAAAAGATGTTCGTCATCATCGAAAATAGTGGTAATAACAACCCAGGTTTTATCCTTGAGCTCACGATGTAACAACAAGTTACTGCCCCGGCCATCGGGTAGGCCAAGGTCGAGTAAAATAATGTCAGGCAGTATCTGGTTTACCTGCTGAATAGCATCGGCGAGCGTGGTAGCAAAAGAAACTTCAATACCGGGAAAGACTCGCATGAGTGATTCAGCTAGTGATTGTGCAACACCAGCAATATCTTCAACTACCAAGGCTGATTTCACCGTAACCTCTTAGTTTGCTATTAAATTGTAAATGTTTATGCTTAGGATGATCCAATGCAGGTGATTATAGTGTATGTGAATTTATGTCGCCGCAGATTCGTTTTCACAAAATGGTACAGATAACTCTATGCTAAATCGCCAATCACCCCATGTATTGATCTCCGCTTCTGCGCTGGTTTGTTCTGTCGTTGTGCTGCTCTGCGTGTATCTCGCTTTACATTTGCCTTGGCTCGGATTAAACATCGAATTCAACGCAACAAATAATCATTGGCAGTTGATCAATGTGGATCAACAGAGCAGCAATCGACGCACCATTGATGAGCATTTACAGCAGAATAGTCAGACTTTTCCGCTGCTTGTGCAAGGCTTTCAGCTTGGTGATAAGCAACAATTGTTGACGGATGTGTTATTTGTTGACGAGCCGGACACCCTGCCATCTTATGAGCAATTCAATCAGTTGATGCAAGATCAACAGGCATTATTTCGGGCAAGTGAGCGGGATGAGCTGTCATTAATTTTGCAAGATGGTCAACGCATTGCGATTCAAACAACCTCCCGCTCTTTAATCTCTCTGCCAGTATTGTTTTGGTTTCAATTATTTGTCGGAGTGGGTGGTGCATTAACCGGTGCGCTAGTGTGGGCTTCGCGTCGCCGCGATCCAGCGGCAATTTTATATGCGCTGACGGGGGTGGGTTATTTAATTTTTGCACCGGCAGCGGCGATTTACAGCACCCGTGAATTAATTATCAATGGTGAATTATTTCGTTTGCTTTCCGCACTTAACCATTTCGGTGCATTATTTTTTACTGCCTCACTGACTTCTTTGTTATGGACTTATCCGATTCGTTTGGGCAGTGCGAGAATTCCTGTTGCTATCTATGCAATTGCATTCGTCGCATGGTTATTGAATGTGCTGCAATGGATGGCACCGGCATTTATGCATCTTGCCGTATTGTTAATTTTTTCTATCAGTTTTGTTTTTTCTGCAGTGCAGTGGAAAAAAACGCGGAAGAATCCTAGCGCTCGCGCTGCGCTGCGTTGGTTTCTGTTATCTATTTACACCGCCACGGGTTTGTTTGCTGGATTTATTATTATCCCAGCGGCGTTGCATATTGCGCAGCCTGCGTCGCAAGGCATTATGTTCGGTGCTTTTTTGCTGATGTATTGGGGTTTGGCACTGGGGATTGTGAAATATCGTTTATTCCAATTGGAGCAGTGGTGGCATTCCATTACCGGATGGTTTGTCAGCGGTTTGTTTATTGTTGTGTTTGATATTGCCTTGGTCAGTGGTTTGGCGTTGCCGCAAGAGCTAGCCTTGCCAATTGCGTTGGCCATTGCCGGCTGGCTGTATTTTCCATTGCGTCAATTTTTATGGAGCCGCATTGGTAAACAGGCGAATCCAGGCATAAACACATGGATCGGAAATGTGTTGCCATTATTAATCGATCAGAGATCCGATGAGTCATTAAAAAGTAGTAGTGATCGCTGGCAGGAAATTTTACGCGAGGTGTGGCGTACGCCGCATGTAGAGCAGTGTACTGGGGAGTTAAAAAAGCCCGTCATTACCAATGATGGTTTGAGCTTATGGGTGCCTGCTTATCTTGAGCAACTGCCCTATCATTTTCGCGTTGATTTACCTGATGCGGGCGCGCGTTTATTTACGTCTGCCGATATTAAAACAGTGAAACACCTGCAGCAAATGATCGGCTTGGCATTGGCGCGAATCGATGCGCGTAATCAGGGTATGCAACTAGAGCGCGATAGAATCAGACGAGATATGCACGACGATCTGGGAGCAACACTGCTGAAACTATTACATGCAAGCAGTGAAGATACCAAGCCATTGGTGCGTGATGCGATTGCAGATATGCGCCAACTAGTCACAACCTTGGAGCAATATCCTGTCGATAAAAGTGTCGCGATTGCCAACTGGCGACAAGAAGCAGAAGAGCGGTGCAAAGTTGCTGGTGCGGAATTGCACTGGTCTGATCAGAGAGAAGACTTGCCGGAACTATTATCTGTGCGCACTTACACCAATCTCTCGCGAATATTGCGAGAATCAGTTAGTAACGCGCTCAAATATGCATCCCCTGCCGTTATTCGAGTTGAGTTCCAGCGAAATAAAATCACGCTTAATAATCCAATAATGACGGAAAAAGCTGTAGGCCATGGTAGTGGCTTGCGCATTATGCGCGAGCGTGCAGCGGAAATTAACGCTCTACTAGAGTGTAGGGACGAAGAGTCGAGCTACTCGATAAAGGTGTCTATCCCCCCTGAACAGGGGTAGCGCGAATCTGAGGGCTGGGCAATGCTGACAGGCTCACTCACCTGTCTCAAAAAGGAAAATACATAAATGAAAGCTAATCCCGGCATGTTTTCAGCAGTATTAATTGCCATTCTATTGGTTGGTTGTGGGGGCGATGGAAACAAGAAAAAATCATCCTCCTCATCAGGCAATATGAGCTCCGCGGTTACTAGCAGCGAAGCGACTGTCGGTAGCAGCACACCATCCAGTGTTGCTGCTAGCTCGATAGCCCCATCCAGTGCTGCTCCATCCAGTGTTGCTCCATCCAGTGCGACAACGTCTTCTATCGCCAGTAGTGCGCCAGCCAATGTGAGCTTGAGTGGCATAGCTGCTGTAGGTGCTGCCATTGTGAACGGAACAGTCACCGCGAAATGCGCTAATGGCAGTGGCTTTACTCAAACAGTAACGACCAATAGTCAAGGCGTTTACTCGGGCACTTTGCCGAATACCTCATTTCCTTGTGCATTACAAATCACTGGCGGTACCCCTGCAGTCACTTTACATAGTTATGCGCTGACCTCAGGTACTGTGAATATTACTCCGCTGACCGATTTGTTAATTGCCAGTGCAACAACCCAAGCTCCATCCACCTGGTTTCAAAGTACCAGTTGGCAAATTCTTGAAACACAATTGCAAACTGCACAAAACAATTTAAAAACGGCATTGAGCAATGCCAATTATGTTTTGCCGCAAGGCACTTTTAATCCCTTTACTGTCAGCTTTCAAATTGGCGATGTGTGGGATCAGTTGTTAGATCAAATTCAAGCAGCAATCAATGCGTCTAATACTTTGTCGACTTATGCAGATTTATTAAATCTTGTTAAAGATGGAAATCTAAATGCAATTCCACCTAAAAGCAGTGGCAATACTGGTGGAAGTGGAAGCGCTGCTTCTTGTTTTAATGCGGATCTCGCAAAACAAGGTACAAAAATTCAACTCAATTATAAGAGTACCGATGGCAACAGTAGCGCGGTTATTAATACTAGTGCAGCAATTGAAGTAAAAGGCAATGTTGCATTCAACGGCGTATCAACCATTGAATCAGTTAGCCAAACACAGGCCACAGGTGCTTCGCCCTCTACATCGACAACCAAGAGTTATTTAACGGTTGATGCCGGTGCAAAACGTTTTAGTTATCACGGCAGTGTTGTTGATGCTACAGCCCCGGTTGCTGTTAGCACCACAATTACTATAAATCCAGCGCGGCTCGAACGTTTTGATTTGAGTGCAGGTGAAAGTTATTCACAAACTTATAACTTAACGTCTGCTACTCAAGTACTTGGATTCCCGGTAAATACAGTAACTCAAATTGCTAGCACGGTGACATTTAAAGGTATAGAGATGGTCACTGTGCCGGCGGGAAGTTTTAGCACCTGTCGCATCGAAACCAGCAATCAAACCACAACGTCTGGAGTAACGACAAATAGTGTTTCTACTAGCTGGTTTAGTGTAGATACAGGTATTTCTGTACGCACCGAATCACAGGGGGATATTAGCGAATTGGTGTCCGCAACAATTAATGGAAAAGCGATTTAAACCTGTAAAAAAGACTATTGGTTTTTAGCTGTGTAAGCGCCGGTATCGATAAATAATTTAACATTTCTCGATGCCGGTGTTTTTTCGTGTACATTCTCTTTCGATCAACCCTTTCAATTCCCGCCAAAAATCCGCCCCAAAAGCAATGGCACACTAGCTGCCGCTCGAGTACGTCAATAAGCTGGCAGAAGTAAGTGTTTATTAACGTTATTTTTCTCGTCTACCTCAATCACTGCCTATACTCATGCCTAATGAAGCCGTTGCAATTGACAGAACCACTAAAAACATAAGACCTCTCTATGGAACGTTATTTACTTCGCACCCTCGGCGACCACATGCTCGACCTTATCTATGCCAAGGACGAAAACGGCCGGTTTATCTATGCCAATGTGGCTTTGGTAAATATGACCGGTGCAGAATCGGTAGAGAGTATATTGGGCAAAACCGATTTTGATCTTAATCCTCCTGCCGCAGCGCAAGCCTATGTTGACGATGATCAATGGGTGATGCGTACTGGACAGGCGTTGGTGGCGCGCGTGGAGCTGTTAAAAAATGCTAAGACTGGCGAGTCTCATTGGCATTCTACAACCAAGGTTCCGCTCCGGGATGACAACGGCAGGATTATTGGCATCATCGGTATTAGCCGCGATATCACTCAAACCAAACAAGCCGAGTTCAATGCGCGCGACGAGAATGCGGAATTAGAAAAGCGGGTTGCGCAGCGCACTGCCGAACTGCAAGCCATAAGTACGACTCTTGAGCAGGAGCGCAATTTAATGCGCACTTTGGTTGATGCTGTGCCTGACAGTATTTTTATCAAAGACATCAACAGCAAATTTTTGTTGGCGAACGATGCCGTTGCTCGAGGCATGGGTACTACACCGGAGAATCTGATCGGCAGGGATGATTTTGACTTCTTCCCGCAAGAGATGGCGCAGAATTTTTTTGAAGATGAACAAACTGTAGTGCGTACCGGTGAAGGATTAGTTAACCGGGAAGAAATGGCGGTCAATAAAGAGACCGGTAATATGCGCTGGTTTTTAACCACCAAACTCCCCGTGCGCAATGACAAAGGCGAAACCGTTGCGCTGGTCGGTATTGGTCGCGATATTACTTTAAGGCGCCGCGCTGAGCGCGCCTTGCGTGAAAGTGAAGCGCGCTTTCGCAGTTTGATTGAATTGTCGTCCGACTGGTATTGGGAGCAAGATGCGGATTTACAATTTATCGAATTTGAAGACCCCAACAACAAATCCAGCTATCAGCGCGACGAGGTTCTGGGCAAGGATTTAAAGGTGTTGCCCGGCACTGAACTTTTATCGGAGTCCTGGATTGAATACGACGACCTGGTGGCGGAACGCAGCCCTTTTCGCGATTTGGAATTGCGCCGCGTAGCGGATAATGGCAATACCTATTTTATTAGTTTAACCGGATTGCCCGTATTTGATGAAAACGGCAAGTTTCGCGGCTATCGTGGAATCGGCCGCGATATTACCGAGCGCAAACGCTCAGAGGAGCATATTCATTATCTCGCCACACATGACAGCTTAACCTCACTGCCTAATCGTTTTATGTTTAGCCAAATTCTGAATTTGGCGATTGAGTCGTCCCATCGCTATCACCGCAAGCTCGCCGTTCTTTTTATCGATTTAGATAGATTTAAAAATATTAACGACACGCTGGGCCATGAGGCGGGCGATTTTTTATTGCGCGAAATGGCCATGCGTCTGAAGCAATGTCTGCGAGCCAGCGATGTGGTGGGGCGTTTGGGTGGCGATGAGTTTGTCATTTTGTTGCCCGAGATAGAAAACACCGAGCAAATAGCCACAGTTGCAAAGAAAATTTTGGCGGCGACAATCAATCCTATCGACATTAATGGGCAGGAGTGTCGCGTTACCGCAAGCATTGGTATAAGCCTGTACCCTGAAGATGGCATAGGCGAACAGACGCTGATGAAAAATGCCGACATCGCCATGTATCGCGCGAAGGAAGAAGGCAAAAATAATTATCAATTTTATTCGCCCAATATTGAAGCTCGCTCACTGGAACGGCTAGTGCTGGAAAATAATTTGCGCATGGCACTAGAACGCAATGAGTTTTTCTTGCACTATCAGGCAAAACGCAATCTACAAACTGGCAAAATAGCCGGCGTTGAGGCCTTGGTGCGCTGGCAACACCCTGAGCTGGGAATTATTTCGCCGGCACAATTTATTCCCCTCGCAGAAGAAACTGGCTTAATTGTATTAATTGGCCGCTGGGTTTTAAAAACCGCCTGCGCGCAAAATGTTGCCTGGTTGCAACAAGGCTTGCCACCACTGTGTATGGCAGTGAATTTATCGGTGCGACAGTTTTTTGATGAACAATTAATTGATGATGTTGCCGACGCATTGAGTGAATCGGGCATGCAACCGCAATTGTTGGAAATGGAAATTACCGAAGGCATGGTAATGCAAGATGCAGAGCGCGCCATTCGCATCCTCACCGCAATCAAAGCGTTGGGTGTGCGTTTGGCGATTGATGATTTTGGTGTGGGTTATTCATCGCTCGCGCAAATAAAGCGCTTCCCCATTGATACCTTAAAAGTGGACAGTTCTTTTATTCGCGATATTCCGCAAAACCCTCAGGACCGCGCCATCACTGAAGCTATTATCGCTATGGGCAGAACATTGAGTTTGACTGTCATCGCCGAGGGTGTAGAAACACAAGAACAAGAAGAGTTTTTACGTGATCATGCTTGTGATCAATCCCAAGGTTATTATTTTAGTAAACCTATTTCGCCGGAAGATTTTGTCAGCTTTATGAGGGCGCAAGCGGCAAGCACGAGTGTTTATCCGCTGGCCGCCAATAAAAAATAATTATCCTACTACTGATTGATTGAGCAACTCCCGGCGCGCCTGTTTCATCACCTGCCAGGCCGCCGTTAACGCGAGCGATGCCATAATGCTGGCAACAACTAAATCCGGCCAGGCGGTTCCAGTGCCAAATACACCAATGGCCGCAATAATCACCGCGATATTGCCCAGCGCATCGTTGCGGGTACAAAGCCAAACACTGCGCATATTGCTGTCGCCATTGCGATAGGCGTAGAGCAAAATTGCCACTCCAAGGTTGGCCGCAAGAGCGAGTAATCCCACCAAACTCATGGTCTGCGCATCGGGTAATACACCGGTAATTAAATTCCAGACAGCGTGAATTAAAATTCCAATGCCAAACAGCGCCATAGAAGTGGCTTTAAACAGCGCCGCTTTTGCTCGCGCCTGCACACTCATCGCCAACACCCAGATGCTAATGCCGTAGTTGGCTGCATCACCAAAAAAATCAATCGCATCGGCCAAGAGTGAAACCGAACCCGAACGCATACTAAAAACAATTTCTAGCACAAACATAGCAGCGTTGACGATTAACGCGACCCATAAAATACGGCGGTATTTTGGATCGGGTGAATGCGATGGCTCATGATTGTGGTCGTGATGGCAACAGCTGGCGCCCATTGCTAACCTCTCAAAATTCAAAACGGAGTGAATTAGACGAGCCCGCAGCGTTTGCGAATTCGGCTTAATGCAACAGGGGTAATGCCCAAATACTGCGCTATATCCTGTTGCGTGACTCGCGCCAACAAATTCTCTTGTGCTTCTAACAGGCGCAAGTAGCGCTCTTCTGCGCTCAAACAAAGAAACTCAAATTCGCGCGCTTCTTTCTTCATTGCTAACTTTAGCAACAATTGATTCAACCAACGCGCTAAATCAGCTCGCTGGGTTGCGGCATTCATTAAAACCCCAGCATTGATTTCAAGGGCGTGAGTAGGCTCTAGGGCCTTAATACTGAATGAGCAGGCCTGGCCTGCAACTAGCGCCTGCATGCTGCCAATCACCTCACCGGCGCCAATAAATGACTTAATAAAGTCCTTGCCGTGACGTGTGTGGTAGTAGGCTTTCACTAAACCCTCCTGAATGCAAAACAAACTTCCCTGCACTTGCCCCTGCTGTTGAATGAGGCTGCCTTTAGGAAAATGTCGTTTTGTGCCTAAAGAAACGAGAATGTCTTGCACGGGTAGCGTCCTTGAGAAGCGGTTTGTTAACTCAGGTTAATGAATATCGGTAAAACCCTTTTTAAACTCAGCGAGATTGAATAGCAATAGGACTCGCGGCTTAGCGACCAAACAAAAGGGCATAGTATGAAATTACAGGGGCGCAGTATTTTGATCACAGGGGGCACCTCGGGCATAGGTTTAGCGCTGGTCAGTGAGTTGGCGCAGCGCAATAAATCGATAATTGTATTGGCGCGGGATTCGCAGAAACTCAATACCTTGGCTGCCACTTACCCCAATGTGATCCCTTATGCTTGCGCTCTGAATCAATCGCTGCCGCTTGTTGAACAGCTGGAAAAAATTTGCGTTCAGCATCCTGAAATTTCCATTGTGATTAACAATGCCGCAGTGCAATTCGCAGTGCGATTTACCGATGAAGATTTCAATGCGGATTCTATCACCACAGAAGTGGCAACCAACCTTACGGCGCCGCTGCTAATCTGCGCCACAATGATAAAACCCTTGATCAGGCAAGGACAATCAGCGGCCATTGTCAATATCAACTCCGGACTCGCTTACTCCCCTAAAACCAGCTCAGCCGTCTATTGCGCAACTAAAGCTGGCTTACACAATTTTAGTATCAGCCTCGGCTATCAATTAGCGCCGACCAAAATAAATGTTATTGAGGTTATTTTGCCATTAGTGGATACACCCATGACCCAAGGGCGCGGCAGCGGAAAAATTTCGGCAGAACAGGCTGCGCAGGAGATTATAAAAGGCATAGAACAAAATAAATCCACCATCTATGTTGGCAAGACCAAATGGCTGCCGCTATTGCTGCGCCTGGCGCCGAACCTGGTCGCAAAGATGATGAAAAATGCATAGTGCATGTGCCAAAGAAAATACCGAACACAAAAAACAAATACATAATGAAATTGAAAGAGGTGCTTCAGTGAAACAGATATTGATTATCGGTGCCCTGCTAGCCAGTGTTTTTGCAGCAACCTTTTTGCTGATCAATCTCACGGGCATTTTGTCGCTTGCGGATATTACTCGCTGGCTGACAAGCGCAAGTGAAATACATCCAGGCTACTTGGTGTTAGTGGTCATTGGATTACTCTTGCTGGATCTATTTATTGCCGTGCCTACAATGACAGTCTGCATTTTAGCGGGATATTTTTTGGGTGCAGTCGCAGGAGGCATATCGGCGGCGGCAGGTTTGCTATTAACGGGTCTGCTCGGTTACGGAATTAGCTATGTTTCCGGCGAGCGATTATTGCGCAAGATATATGCTAACCCACAAAAAATACAGGATATGCAGCAGACTTTTGCCACCCATTCAGGCGCGCTAATTTTATTATGCCGCGCATTACCTATATTGCCAGAGGTGGTTATTTGTTTGGCCGGCATCAATAAAATGCCGCTGTTAAAATTCATGGCGTTTTATAGTTTATCCTCTTTGCCATACGCATTGATTA
This sequence comes from Cellvibrio sp. ATLC23, assembly GCF_057196725.1. Lineage (NCBI taxonomy): Bacteria > Pseudomonadati > Pseudomonadota > Gammaproteobacteria > Cellvibrionales > Cellvibrionaceae > Cellvibrio > Cellvibrio sp. ATLC23. The sequence goes on from NZ_JBXUOS010000008.1 coordinate 125,793, forward strand.
CCGCCTTCGCTGGCTCTCAGAGCAGCCTGGCTGATCCTAAACCAGCCATTTTGACCGCGATAGTTATTTCGCTGAGCTTATGGTGTTGTTGGTTTATATTTTTACGGCATTATCGAGTGAAGAAAAAAAATCATTCAACCTGATTAATTTTTAAAAAAGATAACGGGCATAAAACCCATTATCTTTTTGAATCAATAATCTCCGCTTACCACAGTTCAATCCCAAAACGTTTTACCACCATAGCGGCGGTGATTAGGTATTTGGTAAAAATTCAGCTCATAGTTTTCCACGTTTAGCGTTTGATTGATTGCGATGCACCAATCCATACAACACCGGCAATACCAACAGCGTTAGTAGCGTCGATGAAATAATCCCACCAATCACCACTGTCGCTAATGGCCGTTGCACTTCTGCGCCTATACCAATGTTAAAGGCCATGGGTACAAAACCTAAACTGGCGACGAGTGCGGTCATAAGTACCGGGCGTAGACGGGTGAGTGCGCCTTGGATGATGGCATTCATTAAATCGCCGTTTTCCAAATAAAGTTGGCGGATAAACGCGAGCATCACTAATCCATTTAAGACGGCAATACCGGAGAGTGCAATAAACCCTACACCGGCAGACATGGACATGGGCATGTCGCGCAGCCAGAGCGCGAGTACACCGCCGGTTAAGGCGAGTGGTACGCCGGTGAAAATAATTAGCGCGTCTTTAAGCGAGCCAAACGCCATCACCAATAAGGCGATCACCATTAAGAGTGTGAGTGGTACTACGAGGGTTAAGCGTTTACTGGCCGATTCGAGTTGCTCAAAAGTGCCGCCGTAATCCAGCCAATAACCGGCCGGTAATTTGACTTCGTTATTGATGCGCGCTTGTACTTCGCTAACAAAGGAGCCTAAATCGCGGCCGCGCACATTGGCGGTGACGACGACTAAACGTTTGCCGTTTTCGCGACTGATTTGATTGGGCGCGGGCGCAAGTTCGATGCTAGCGATTTCATTGAGCGGTACAAAAAATGGTTCGATGCTGATCGGCACCGGCAAACGCTCCAGCGCGAGCAGATCATTGCGCAGGTTTTCCGGCAGGCGCACCACAATATCAAAACGGCGATCACCTTCATAAATTAAACCAGCGGTTTCACCGGCCAGTGCAGTGGCGACAAAATCTTGCAAGCTAGTCACCGTTAAACCATAAGCCACCAGTTGATGGCGTTTAGGGGTGATGGTTAATACCGGCAAACCTGTGACCTGCTCCATGCGCGCATCGGCGGCGCCGGGAATTTTTTCCACAACTTCTAAAATTTCCGCGGCCGATGTTTGCAGTTGCTCCAAGTCATCGCCAATCACTTTTATGCCTAAATCTGAACGCACACCGGAAATCAATTCGTTAAAACGCATTTGAATTGGTTGGGTGAATTCGTAATTGTTACCGGGTAATTCGCGCACGGCGGTTTCAATCGCTTCCACCAAATCCGATTTTTCCCGTTTTGGATTTGGCCATTCGCTGCGCGGTTTAAAAATGACAAAGTTGTCGGCAACAGAAGGCGGCATTGGGTCGGTGGCAACATCGGCGGTGCCGAGTTTGGCAAATACTTTATCCACTTCCGGAAATTGTTTAATGCGCGCTTCAAGCACAGTTTGCATCGCCACTGCCTGTTCCAAACCTGTGCCGGGAATGCGCAATGCGTGCAGCGCTATATCGCCTTCATCCAATTGCGGAATAAATTCCGAACCCAAACGCGTGGCGAGCCAAACACTGAACAGTACTAACACCAGTGAACCGCCCAATACCAAAGCGCGCCATTGAAATGCGCGCATTAATAAGGGTTGATAAAGTTTTTTCGCTGTTTGCATAAAACGGTTTTCATGTTCGGCGACTTTGCCGTTCATGATGAGTGCAATTGCAGCCGGCACAAAGGTGAGTGACAAAATTAATGCCGAGGTTAAGGCGATCACCACGGTAATGGCCATAGGGTGAAACATTTTTCCCTCCACACCGGTGAGGGTAAAAATCGGCAAGTACACCAGAGTGATAATGCCCACCCCAAATAAACTCGGGCGAATCACTTCGCTGGTGGCTTCATAGGCGAGTTGCAATCGGTCTTTTAATGCGAGCTGTCCGCCTTTTTGCGCTTCACCTAAACGGCGAATACAGTTTTCGACAATAATTACCGCGCCGTCGACAATCAAACCAAAATCCAATGCGCCGAGGCTCATTAAGTTTGCCGACACACCGGCTTCAACCATGCCGGTAATGGTCATCAACATGGCGATGGGAATAACCGCCGCAGTGATGAGTGCGGCGCGCAGATTGCCGAGCAATAAAAATAAAACCGCGATCACCAGGAGCGCGCCTTCGAGCAGATTTTTTTGTACGGTGGCGATGGTTTTATCCACCAGTTGGGTGCGGTCATACACAGCAACCGCTTGAACTCCTTCCGGCAGCGAGCGATTAATTTCTTCCAGTTTTTCTGCCAGCGCGCGTGCCACGGTGCGCGAGTTTTCGCCCATCAACATCATCGCCGTACCGATAACCGTTTCGCGGCCATTTTGAGTGGCGGCGCCGGTGCGCAATTCTTTGCCAATGGCCACCTGGGCAATATCGCCAATACGCACCATCACCCCCTTGGCATTGGTCACAGTCACATTTTCAATATCGGCAATGCTGGCGAGTTGCCCCGGGGTGCGCACCAACAATTGTTGGCCGTCGCGCTCTAAGTAACCGGCACCGCGATTGTCGTTATTGCTGTTAAGTGCGTGGATGACATCCTCAAAACTGAGCTGCCATTGCAACAATTTTACCGGGTCGGGCGTGATGTGATATTGCCGGGTGTAGCCGCCAATCGCGTTAATTTCCACCACGCCTTTAACTTGCATTAATTGCGGGCGGATGACCCAATCTTGCAATTCGCGCAGTGCCATAGCATCAAACTGTTTAGGATCCTGCGCCTCAAGCGTATACATAAAAATTTCACCGAGACCGGTGGCGATGGGCCCCATAGTCGGCTCGATATTGTCTGGCAGGCTCGATTTAATTTGGCCGAGGCGCTGGTTAATAAGATTGCGCGCAAAATAAATATCGGTGCCTTCTTCAAACACTACGGTGACTTGCGATAAACCATAGCGCGACAGCGAGCGGGTATAGGCGAGTTTGGGCATACCGGCGAGCGCAGTTTCCACCGGATAGGTAATGCGCTGCTCCGCCTCTAAGGGCGAGTAACCGGGCGCTTCGGTATTGATTTGCACCTGCACATTGGTGATGTCGGGCACTGCATCAATCGGCAGCCGCTGGTAATTCCACAGGCCGAGTGCGATAAGCCCAAACACGGCGACAAGCACCAGCCAACGGCGCGCGATGGCCGTGCGTAAAATCGATTCAATCATCTTGTTTGCTCCCTAGTGATCGTGAGTCGCGCCAGATTTCTCCAGGTCGGACTTGAGCAAAAAAGCGTTATCCACCACATAGGTATCACCCGCGTTCAGGCCGCTGAGCACCTCGGTAAATTGGCCGTCGCTGCGCCCCAGTTCGAGCGGGCGTATCTCATAGGTATCGCCGATGTGGATAAATACTACCTGCCAATCGCGAAACGACTGCAGCGCGCGGTTATCTACCAGCAGCGGCACCGGAGTTCGGGCTATATCAACCCAAGCTTCTACGGCTTGGTTGAGCACCCAGTTGCCGGCGCTGTTATCCACCGGCGCATGCACTTCCAGCGTAGGGGTTTCGCCGTGGCGAGGGGTGATGTACTCGCTGCGGGTGCTGGCTTGAGTGCCATTAGCGCTGAAAGTAATGGTTTGACCTGTAGTGATTTTGCTGGCATCGGCAGGAAACGCCTGCAAATGCAGCTCTAATACGCGCTCATCGAGCAAGGTAAATAAGACTTTGTCGGCGCTGAACTCACCCGGGTTGGCATGGCGCTCCACCACCACCCCATCAATCGGCGCCAGCAATGGGTATTCGCGCAGGCTTTCGTTGGATTCCACGGTCGCCAATACATCGCCCGCTTTGACGCGCGCACCAATGGTGGGTTTTACCGAGCGGATCAGCCCCGGGTAGCGCGCCTGAATATGGCTGACCCGCAGCGGGTCGGCGACGATTACGCCGTAGAGTTTAATGCGCTCCTGCAGCTCACCCGCCCTCGCAATAGCGGTGCTAATGCCAGAGGCGGCGGCCAGCTGCTCGCTCAGGGTGATGCGCCCCTCGTAGGAGGGATAATCCCATTGGTATTGCTTGTTTTGGTAGCTGGCCGTCACCTTCACATCAAACGAGTGCGGTTCTTCCACCACTCCCTGGCCGCGCAGAAAGTCCTGCTCGGCGGTAAAGGCAAAGCGATTCACTTCGCCACCCAAGCGGGTGAGTTGGACTTCCAGTTTCCAGTCGGTGGGTTTAAGCGGCTTGCCATCCCAGCTTGCCCAAGCGCGATATTCGGGCGGAACGCCCTGCTCAACTATCGCCAATTCGACCACCAAGTCGCCATCTTCCAGCAGGCGACCATTGTGTGGGCCTTTTTCCGGCGCTTCTTCGTGGTGTTCATCCTGGCCGTGATCGTCATGGTGGTCGTGATCGCCAGAGGCCAAGAGCTGGGCAGACAAACCCAAGCTGGCGGTTAAGATCAGGGTTTTAATAAATAGATTCATGGTGCAGTCTCAGCTAATGAGGTTGATGCCAGTGGGCGGACGCGGTCAAACGCTCCAGTTCAATACGGGTTTCATGGGCGCGCACGGCGGTGGCGATCAGCGCAGCGCGCGCGTCCAGCAGTTCGCGCTGGGCGAAGGCCAGTTCGAGCGAGCTGTAGCGACCCTGTTCGAACGCAGCGGCAGTGGCGCTATAGGCCTCTTGCAGCAACGGCAGGATTTGATCGCGCAGGCTGTGCAGGGCGCTGAGGGCTTGGGTGTGTTCGCTATAGACTTGGTTTAAACGGGCTTCCAGCTGGATTTTGGCGCTATCTTCCGCAAAAGCGGCGGCATCCTGCTCGGCGCGCGCCTTGTTGATCGCCCCGCTGGCGCGTTTGCCACTGGCGAGCGGAATATTCACGCCCAGTACCAGCGCCTGTTCATCGCTCGCCTGTAGCTGGCGCACACCGGCATTCCAGCCCAGCGTCATCTGGCCTTGGGCTTCGGCCTTGCGCAGCTCAGCCGCCTGCAGCCGGGTGGTGTTGGCGAGCAGCAGTAAATCTGGGTTGTTGGCCAGGCGTATTTGCCAATCAGCGAGCGCTGCGGGGTTAGTAAGCGATAACAAATAACCCCTGGCGCGAGTGAAATCTGGCGTGCTATCGGCCCAGTAGGCACTCAGTTTTAGCATCTCCAGCTGCACTTGTTGGCGGGTTTTACTTAGCTCTAAGTTGGCGCTGGCCTCGGCGGCGCGGGCGCGCAATAACTCCTCTTTCGGCGCCCGCCCCGCTTGTACCCGCCGGTTCAAACTGGCGACTAGGCTGTGCGCCAGTTGCTGCGCCTGCTCTTGAACCTGCAGTTGTTCCTGGGCGGCAAGCAGCGCGATAAAGCGGTAATTCACAGCGGCGACCAGATCTAAAACCGCGACCCGCTGTTCCGTCGCCAAGTGTTGCTGGCGGGCAGTGACTGCCTGGATGCGGGCGTCGCGCTGGTCGCCCAGTTCGATAATCGAGGCAAAGGAAAGGGTCAATTCAGCGCCATCAACGCCGGAGAGCTCCCCCGAACCGGCGATATTTTCCAGCTCTGAATGCAGGCGCAGTTCCGGCCGCAGGGCGGCAGTAGTCTGTTCACCGGCCAGCGCGGCGCGGCGAAATTGGTATCCCCCTAGCTGGGGGTTGTGCTGCAAACTGGCGCTGAGCGCCTGTTGCAGGCTGATGCTCTCGGCCGCAACAGGCCAAGCTAAAGCGCCCGCCAACAAGGGCAGCGCAAATAACAATTTGTTCATGGTCAATCCTGTCGTGAGCCAGTCACGTAAAACCGAACAGGGAGTCGTCATCCTCGCGTAGCGGGGATCCATAAAAACGAAAGCTGGGCTTTCAATCAGAGCTGGACTCCCGCGAGCGGGAGTGACGGACGAGTTGTAGGTTAAAAGCTCAGGCAGAAACCGGCGGCGCGCGCAGTAAAGGCCGCCAATGGAGGGAAATAGGAGGGTAAAAAGCGCGATAGGCGCAGATAAAAACAGCGCGAGGCAGGATTAGCAGCACCAGCGACAAGGCCGCGATTAGCCCCAGCGCCCAATCGATTTTGCTTAGCTTGGCACTGGATTGCGCCAGTATCGATTGCACCAAATCCACATCGACATCCTGATGCAGCTCATCGGCATGGTGCTCAAGGTGCCCATTCATCACACTCATCTGCACCGACACTGGCGGCTCTTGGCCATCAAAACACAAATGCCCATGAGCGCCCGCCCAGCTGCTGAGCAACCAGAAGGCGAGAGCGACAAAGGCAAATTGATGGGAGCGTGTAAGCATGGGGTTCGGCGCCGATAAAGATGAGCAGAGCATACTCAACTCACTGGCCGCTGCCTAGCCTTAATCTTCCCGGGCAAACTGGCATCTGCCTTATTTTGGGGCTAGGGTTAAGCTCACATCATTGTGGTTGTTGTTCAGTAATCTTCAATTTCTAGTAGGAACGGAGTAATCCTTATGTTAGTCAATATCTCGGTTTCCAAACGCTTGGGTGGCGGTTTTGCGCTGGTGACATTAACGTTTGTGGCGCTGCTGATTTTTGTTGCGCAGGCATTTCAGGCGGAGCACTCAACCACTAAGTTAATTTTGAGCAACTTTATACCTGGCACCAGCACGCTCTATTCGTCAGACCGGGATTTACAACAAGCATTGGTGGCCGAGCGCACGCTGATCGCAACGGATTCTGCCAGTGAAAAATTTGAGTCACTGCTGGCAGATCATGCAGAAAACAAACAGCAAGCACGCGATAGGGTCGATAAGTTTTTCGGCCTTATGTCCGACGACAAGCTGAGTGAGTTGATGCATAACTACACCGGTTTGCGCGATACCTGGGAGGCATCTACCGATCAGGTTATTGCCTTGGTTAAACAGGGGGATCAGGCGGCAGCATTGCAATTGAGTACCGGCAAAGCGGCGGAAGATTTTGAAGCGATGCGCAATGAACTGGATTTAATGCAGGACCGGTTGGAGCAAATTCTCGCTGATAAACACGAGTCGGCGGTGGCAAATTTCCGCAGTACCTCGCTGGCGATGGTGATCACCGCTTTGATTGGTGTGTTGTTAGCGGTGGTATTGTCGGTTGCCTTGTTTCGCAGCATTACTGCGCCGCTACAAACGGTGGTGCATGCAGTGCGTCAATTGGCCGAGGGCAATCTTACTTTTCGCAACAACGATATGCGCAAAGATGAATTCGGCGAGCTATTGAATGCAATGAATGAATCGATGGAGCGCTTATCGCAAACCGTGACCGATATATTGCAAACCTCGGATGCTCTTTCCAGTGCCTCTGCGCAGGTATCTGCCACCACCCAAAGCCTGAGCCAATCCACCACCGAGCAAGCTAGTAGTGTGGAGCAAATATCGGCCACGCTAGAGCAAATTTCCGGCTCGGTCGCGCAGAATTCTGACAACGCCAAAATCACCGATGGCATAGCGGCAAAAGCGGCGCAGCAAGCCAAAGAAGGCGGCGAGACAGTGACAAAAACGGTAGATGCCATGCGCTTGGTGGCCGAAAAAGTCGCTATTATCGACGACATTGCCTACCAGACTAATTTGCTCGCGCTCAACGCAGCAATTGAAGCCGGGCGCGCGGGCGAACATGGGCGCGGTTTTGCGGTAGTGGCCAGCGAAGTGCGCAAACTCGCAGAGCGCAGCCGCGTAGCCGCACAGGAAATCGATGCGCTCACCAACAGCAACGTACAACTGGTTGAACGCGCCGGTCAGCTATTGGATGACATGGTGCCCGCCATCACCAAAACCTCAGACTTGGTACAGGAAATTTCAGCCAGCTCAGTGGAGCAATCCGGTGGTTTGTCCGAAGTCAATGTCGCCATGAGCCAAATCAACAGCGCCACCCAACAAAACGCCGCCGCCGCCGAAGAGCTGGCGGCAACGGCAGAACAGACCAATGACCAATCACACCACCTGCAACAGCTGATGTCGTTCTTCAAATTGGCAAGTTAATCGCCCGTCTTTTTTTCCCCCAAGTTAAAAACTTCCCTTATCACCAGTGGCTCGTGCAGCGACTGGTGATGGGGTTTTTGCCGTTCATTTTGTATTAAATCTGTTCATATCAAGTAATAATTATTTGCCTATGTTCACTTTTGAACATATCCTTAAAAGGAAGTGTGTTTGAACTGGAGCAAAAAAATGAAAACAGCGCAGCCCCTGCCCGCCGTTAATGAAGCCCAAATGAGCCGTGTTGCGGTGAAATTGTTTTTTGGTATCGCCGAAGAATGGAGCCTGACCGATGAACAGCGCTGCACCCTCGCCGGGTTAGGAACTCGCACCACTCTGCACAATTGGCGACAAAAACTAGCATCCGGTGAGCCTATCAAACTGGGCAAAGACACACTGGAGCGATTGTCTTACCTCGCCGGAATCTATAAGGGTGTACAACTGTTGTTTGCTGATCCCGCGCAGTGGAAAACCTGGGTGCGCAAACCCAATCGCGACTTTGGCGGCGCCTCTGCTTTGGAGCGCATGTTGGCCGGGCGCGTGGTGGACTTGGTGGATGTACGCCGCTATGTAGATGGCTGGCGCGGTGAGGTTTATGTTTGATGACCGCCGCAATCCAATACAGGGAAGTTCACAGCAACAGCTACCGCCTGATCCCCAGCCATTTCCCGCCGATCTCACTCTTTGAAAACCTGCTCGACCCCAGCGAACTGGACGCAGCGTATGCGCTCGAAAGCCTGACCAATGATCGCTTGCAAGACCAAGCGGGCAATATCACTCTGGTCGCGCCGGAAGATCGTGTAACCGGGCCGGGCACTACAGCCATCATGGCCGCCTTCACCCACACCGGAATCGCCAGCCGTTTTACCGATGGCCGCTTCGGCATTTATTACGCTGGATTGAGTTTGGAAACCGCGCTGGCCGAATCCCGCTTCAGCCGCACTCGATTTTTACAAGCGACCAATGAGTCGCCACAGATGCTCACCATGCGCTGCTATACCTGCGAAGTGCACTCAACATTAGTAGACGTTCGCGCCGACGCAGAAGCCCACAATCCCGCTAGTTTCATCCACGCCCAAGCCATAGGCCGGCAACTAAAAGCGCAAAACGAAATGGGCATTTTGTATAACTCAGTGCGTCATCTGGGCGGCGAATGCATAGCCGCACTGCGCCCAAAAGCCTTAACCCCACCGGCTATCCAAGCGGGGCATTACCAGTTTTATTGGGATGGGAATTCGATAACGCATGTGTTGGCGGTGGCGGAAGTGCAGTAATTACCCCGCCACAAACACCGGTGCAAATCCACCACCTTGCGTGCGGAAGTTGGTGGTTTGGCCTTGGTATAAACGCGCCGCGAGTAGCTGGATTTTTCCAGCGTAGACATAGGCGCGGATATCCATTTTTAATTGCTGTTTTTCATCATCGACTAAAATGCCGCGTTCGCTGGGTGGTACTTGTTGTTGCGCGATGTAATCGCCCTGCAGGATTTCATCCCACACGCGTTTGGTAATTTTGTCGCCGCGATAGGCGGCTTTGCTGCCGTAGCCGGTGGCGGGTTTAAAAAATAATTGTTTGCGCGCGTGCCATAATTCATCGGCGCGTTCAGCTGTGACTAATTGTGTGCGCGGTATTCCCGCCAGCAGTGTTTTAATATCCTCAGTGTTTGCACCCAAGTCGCTGAGTTGTTGTGCATCACTTAATACAACCAGATTGCGTTTATCGGCGTAAAGTGCGTGATGGAATGGATTAGGTGTAAGCACTACCGCATCCAGTTCATAAGCGCTGCGCAAGGTTTGGTTGATGGGTTGCGCCAGCGAAAAATCGGTTAAACGGTTGTATACCAAATCGATAACTTGATCCTGATAAAATAACTCTTCTGAATTTAATTCCAGTTCGCGCGGATCGACAATCAGCGTTTTAATGCCTGCTCGTTCAAAGAGTGATTGCGCCAATAAAAATTCCGGATAAAGAAATTGTCTGGTTGGATCTTCATCCACTATTGCAATAGTCCGCAGCGGTTGATCGCCGCGCGCCAATTGCCATTCGCGCAAAAACATGGCGATAAATTCACTTTCTATTTGCGGTTGCAACAGTGCGGGAAAACTTCCGCTTGCATTGCAACAGGCAGTTTGCGCGCTGAGCAGCACCGCATTTAAAAATCCACCGCCGGCGTTGGTATTAATTTCAATAATTTGCGGGCCGAGATCGCTTAAATGAAAATCAAAACCCATAAATACACCAGCATGTAAACTGGGCTTTTGGGCGATAGCGGGAGCATTATTGAATACTCTCGTGCGATAGGCTGGCAATTCAGTAACCCGTGTTACTGCCTCCACCAATTGCTGCAACTGTTGCCACTGTGCGGGCGAGATAAATACAGCGGTGTGGGAAAATAATTGCTGATGATTGTGTAAAACTTCTGCTGGCAGGGGTTGGGCTTGCAAACGCGCGAGCAACTGGTCGCGCTCCAGAGTTTTGCAATAGCAGCCGCGATTCAATTCCTCGGCGGCAGAGCTGCAATCAATTTCACATTTGTTCACAGTGAATACCTATGGAAATTATTTAACTCGCCAATGTTTTTGCATTTCCAAATACATAAACGATGCCGTCCAGGCGATTAATAGCAATCCAGTCAATGCCTCCACGCCCGCCAAAAAGCGCAGCCAACCGGTGGGTACTAAATCGCCAAAACCGAGTGAGGTATAACAGGTTAATGAAAAATAAATACAGTCGATAAAACCGCGACTGGGTGTACCAAACAAACCATGCCCTTCAATGTCACCACCCATAAGTTGGCCGAAGTCACCGAATTGCATATAGGCGTAGTAGGCCAAAGCGAAAATTAATACTTCTAACAAATGTGCAAAAAAGCAGGCGAACAAACTGAATAAAATACTAATGCGCGGTGTGGTTTTGGATTTAAATAATGTATTACTGAGAATGTTGATGGCTTCAAAATGAATCAACACACAGACTGCGACCACCACAAAATTAATCAGTAGAGAAATCAGCATTCTTAATCTGCCTGTTGTTTGTTTGTGAGACTGTGCGTTGGAGTGTTAGAGCCAGGCAAGCCAATCGAGATAATCGCCACCAGCAGCAGAAAAATAACGCTACCCCAGAGGCACAGTGATAAACCGCCCTGCTGATAAAGATAGCCGGATAATAGGGTTCCTACCAAGCGCCCGCAGGCATTGGCCATATAATAAAAACCCACATCGAGCGATACACCATTGCCTTTGGCGTAACTGACAATTAAATAGGAGTGCAGCGAGGAGTTGATAGCAAAGGCGATGCCGAACAAAATCAAACCGGTGATTAATACCAGCGCGACAGATAAGTTGGTGCTGAGCGCCAAGGCCAAACCCGCTGTGACCAGCGTTAATATAACGGCCCACAAAAGTGCTGCCTTACCGGTAGGTGCCGCCTGAGTTTTGCTGCGCAGAATTAGCGGCGCGATAGATTGCACCAAACCATAACCTATCACCCAGCTGGCGAGAAAACCGCCCACCCACCAAAAACTCCAGCCGAGTTGGCTGCTTAAAAAAACCGGCAGCGCGATTACAAACCAAATATCCCGCGCGCCAAATAAAAATAGCCGCGCGGCAGATAAAATATTTATCGCGCGGCTTTTGGAAAATAATTCCTTAAATTTGGGTTTGTTTTTCGCCTTGCCTAAATCGTGTTTGAGTGTGATTACACTGGCAAGCCATACCAATGCCAGCGCAGCGGCCATGGCCAACACCGCGCCCTTAAAACTTAATAGCGCGAGTAATGCACCACCGAGAAAAAATCCCACGCCTTTTAAGGCATTTTTTGAGCCGGTGAGCAGCGCGATCCATTTAAATAGTGTGCCATGCTGGTCGCCCGGCACCAATAATTTAATCGCACTTTTGGCACTCATTTTATTTAAATCTTTGGCGATGCCCGACAGCGCCTGCGCGCCCATCACCAGCGGCACACTGAGCCAGTGGCTGGGCACCGCGAGTAGTGCAAGCGCAGCTACTTGCAGTGCCAAGCCGATATTCATGGTGCGATTCAAACCAATACGCGCACCCAAATAACCGCCAAACAAATTGGTGACAATGCCAAAAATTTCATAAAACAAAAACAGCGCAGCAATTTGCAGCGGGCTGTAACCCAGCTGATGAAAGTGCAACACCACCAACATGCGCAGCGCGCCGTCGGTGAGTGTAAACGCCCAATAATTGCCGGTGACTATGGCGTATTGACGGACTCTAGGTGTGGTTAAAATTTTCATCTGAGTTCAATGGATTGGTTGCTGTTTAAAACTTCGCGGAGCTGGTCATCTTCCGATGTTTGGCGCTGTTTGTTTCTTCCGCCGCTGAGCCAAGAAAAAAATTGGGGAAATGTAATTTCTAATACAGCTGCTGCCAAAAATAGTAGACACAGAGCCATTCCTAAACGTAGATAAAAAATCCAGACTAAGCTGATACCTTGTTGATAAAGCCATTCCCAAAGAATATTTTTTAAGGGGTAGTCATGCGTCAGGAAAATAAAAAATGAATATCCAGATAAGCGTAGAAGTCCAATTTTTAAACGAGAGCGACAAAATCCTTGTGCACAGATTATTAACAAATACATACCAATAAGAATGACTGCTTTTTGTATTGGCAAGGAATACCAATGGTAAATAGTTTGGTACCAGAGGCTCATTGATGGCTCGAGGTAGATGCGCGCAGCTGTTAGTAAGCTATAGATTATTAATAGCTGGAAAATAGTATTTCGGTTGGGGTTTAATAATAATTTAAGGCTATCTTCATTTCCACGCAGTGAAAACCAGGCACCAATAACAAAAAAAGTCAGCGTATCATTGTTAAGAAAATAACGGCTCTCCCAAATGGGAAAAATCTGCCAGTCCATTAACCAGAAAAACAACAAAATAGCTGGCACTAATGTTGAAAATCGCTGGATTAATAAATAAATATAAGGCGTTAAAAAAAACAATATCATCAGATCTCTAACAAACCAGAATTGGCTGCCATTGGGATAAAGCCACCACACCACAAAAAATTGTTTCCAGCTGCCTAGGTAGGGTTGATTGGCTAATATTAAAGTTGGATATTGATCGTAAAACCAAATTAACAAGCTGATGAACAGTGTCGGCAATAGAATAGTTACAACGCGATTTTTTAACTTGGTTGCTAATATTGATAAAGTAAATGTTGACCCTTGAAAAAACAGAAAACCTGACATGAGTGAAAAAATTGGCACTGCAGCGCGGCCAATAATATTGTGTATGAATTCTTGAGCTAAATAGTTGCCAGTGTAAGTGCCCATAAACGGCTGGCTGTGATAGTGGATTGCTACTATAAGTAAAATTGCCAATAAGCTCGTTATGCGCAATGTATCCGAGAGTTCCTTCCAAATTTTCATAGTTTATTATTCTCTGTGATTATTATAGTTACCCACCCATAAATTATGGTTGGACTGACCTCTAACAAGACTCAACCGCCGTCAATAGCGCCTCGATTGCCGGCGGTGTGAAACCTTAGAATGTGTGCAAACCAACAAATTTTACCAGTTCGACGGTGCGATTGGCATAACCCCACTCGTTGTCGTACCAAGCGTAAATTTTTACCAATGAATTGTTTACCACCATGGTCGATAGCGCATCCACAATCGATGACAGCGGGTTGCCACAAAAATCGCTCGATACTAGCGGACGCGTTTCATAACCGAGAATATCTTTTAAGTAGGTTTCGCTCGCAGTTTTTAACAATGCATTTACTTCATCCACACTGGTGGCGCGCTCCACTTCAAACACGCAGTCAGTCAGCGAACCGGTCGCCAGCGGTACCCGCACCGCATGGCCATTTAATTTGCCGCGCAACTCGGGAAAAATTTCAGCGATGGCGGTAGCCGATCCGGTACTGGTAGGAATTAAATTGGAATGGGATGCGCGCGCGCGGCGCAGATCTTTATGCGGCTGATCCAGTATTGATTGGGTATTGGTTAAATCGTGAATAGTGGTGATGGCGCCGTGTTTGATGCCGAGCTGTTCATGAATCACTTTTACTACGGGCGCGAGGCAGTTGGTGGTGCAAGAAGCGGCGGTGACTATGCGATGGCTCGCTGGATCAAATAAATGCTGATTCACACCCATCACCACATTTAATACACTCGGCTCTTTTACCGGCGCACTCACCACCACACGTTTTACGCCCTGATCCAAATAGGCTTGCAGTAATTTCACCTCGCGCATTTTGCCGCTGGCTTCAATCACCAAATCGCAGTTGCTCCAATCGGTTTCGCCAATACTTTTATTGCGGCTAAAGGCAATTTTTTTGCCATCAATAATAATGGCATTTTCATCTGCGCTGGTTTCCGGCGCCCACTGGCCTTGCACTGAATCAAATTTCAGCAGATGCGCAAAAGTAGCGGCATCACCTGCTGGGTCATTAATCTGTACAAATTCAAATTCCGGCCAGTGCCAGCTGGCGCGCAGTGCTAAACGGCCAATGCGACCAAAACCATTAATACCAATTTTGATTTTTTTCATGGTTAACTCTCAGTGAATGTTGAATGGTTTGGATCAACAGCAGCGGACTGGCCGATCGGCCATAGCGCACAAGCGTTGACAATTCTCTGCCAGCCAATCGCTATTGGCATTGAGCATGGTGTGTAAAATTTCGGATACCCAGGTTGGCAGCTCAGGATGCAAACGGTAATACACCCACTGCCCCTGGCGGCGATCGGCAAGCAGACCGCTTTCGCGTAGCAGTGCCAAATGGCGGGAAATTTTCGGTTGGATTTCATCGAGCGCGCAGGTGAGTTCACACACACACAGCTCTTTTTCGCGCGCCACTAACAGCGCAATGCGGGCGCGGGTTTCGTCGGCGAGGGTTTTGCTTAACTCGGCTGGATTCATGGGCTACATCTTTTTAATAACATATGAATAAACGTATATATTAAAAAGTGTATGTTTATTTTTGCAGAAGAGCAAGCCTGCTCATTAAGTGGCGTGTGTGGATGAGGCTTAACAGAGGGAGGGAATGCGCCAGAGTGATGACTCTGGCGCATGGATGACTAGCTGAGCAGTGCGCCCTTCACAGTTTTACCGGCGGGGATGCGGAAGTTGATACGGGATTCCGGAATACCTACTGAGGCCATCAGGGTGCGGGCGTAGGCGGTGAGGGTTTCGCTACCGGCGATGTCGGCACTGGCCGATAAACCCGTGGTGGAGTTGATGCCGGTCGCGCGCATTAGGCGATGGCCGGAATTGCTCCAGGCCTCTAGGCCGCCGATCACTCCGGGTTTGATATTGGCGCCGATCATCATATTCACGCAGGAGCTGTTGTGATGGTCGCGCCCGCCGGTGGCATTGCGCCCCAAAGTGCGGCCAAAAATATCGTAAGTGGCGAAGTTAATACTGTTTTGCAAACCCTCGGCTTTAACCAAATTCCAATAGGTCACCAGATTGTTTAGCTGGGCGATGGTGAGGCGCGTTTCTTGACTGAGATCATCATCGTTGTGGTTGTCGCCTGAGTAGGCGTAGCGCACCACAATCACCGGTGCGAGATTGACCTTGGCCATGGCAACGGCGGCTTTGATTTGATCGCCAAAACTTGATCCGGTGACCTCGGTCAACAAACCTCCCAGTTGGTTGCCGAGCGTCGTGGCCTGGCTGCGGGACGAGGCGTGTGCATCCAAATAGCGCAGTTGTGCGGCGGTGCCATTGGTTTTTACATTTTTATAGATGGTGTCGATGGTGTTGGCATAGAGCTTCGCCATGTTGTCGACGGTTGCGGCAGGCTGTGTGCCGACAAACAGGTTTTTGACATCGAGCGGCGAATAGCGGGTGATTGCCACATTTTCCGATGTCAGTGTGCCCAAGCCCCCGCCGCTGTTTAACACCATGGGAGTGCTGAGCACACTGGGCATCGCCGGGTCTTGCAAGAGGATTTCCTGCATTAACGCCGATTGGATTTCTTCAGTGCCGCGCCCGGTTTTGCTGACTAATACACTGTTGACTGTGTGTACGCGGGTGCCTTCCGGATGCCCGTTGGCCGCCGTGCGCAAGTGGAACATTGCCAGGTGGTCGAGCAAATCCTGTGGCAGGTAAGAGAAAAACTTAGCCGCCGTCACTTGGGTGTTACCCATTTTAATTTGTGCGGAGTTGCTGAAATCGCTAGCGGTGACATTGTTGCCATTGACCTGCCCCAGTACACCCGTACCCAATTGCGCGGTGCTCGGGCGACCTATGGCAAAACGCGGGTCGTTGCTATCGCTTGAGTAGGTGCCGCCTGCATAACTATTGATGGCTTCGCCATCATCCGACATCGCCAGAATCAAGGATTTGCCTGCGGTACCTACGGCGTAAGTAGGCATAGCCCCGCTCATTAAAAAGCTCACCGGCAGGCCAGTTGCCGCTGCGCGCAGGCACAGGGCAACGGCGCTGCTGCCGCGTAGAAAGTTGCGTCTACTGATGCTGTTAGTTGTTTTCATGTTAAAACCCCATAGCCATAACAGAGGGCGCCGAGCAGGCGAATGTCCAGACTTCTTTGAGCGCAACCACAGCATTGGCGGCCTTCATGCCACACTGAATGGTGGTTTGGTTTGCTGTAATGATATCGAGGCCGGCGGTGGTGCAATTGGTTTGGTGCATTTGTATGTCGTACATTTTCTTGAGCGCGGCGCGGGTTGTACTCCATTCGGCCGACTCCGGTGGAATGCCCATAATGTAGGTAGTCATCTCATCCAAGCTGCGCGTGGGGTTGCTGGCGTTGAATATTTTCTCGTAGTTGGTGCCGGTCGCCCCGGCGTTGAACGACACCAGCGAGTTGCCCGCCGTTTCACACAGTTGGCGGTAGCCCATGGTGAGGAATGGGTCGATATTGACCGATTGAATTAAATCTATACTCCCGCGTGAGAATTCATCCTCTGGCAACAGACCCGCTTTTGCACGTGCAGTGCCCGAGAGATTGCACACATTGGTGGTAGTTGATGGCGGCAGCCCTTGGGAGGCGCGCACTTGATCAAGGCGCGCTTTAATACTGGCGCAGAAATGGTTGGTGCGATTGATAACAACCGAGGGGCCAGCCTCTGCAAACGCATCGGTATAACTCACACCGGTAATCATTGGCGAGGCAAACAGTTCAACGGCAAGGGTTTTGAGCTTGTAGCCACTGTTCTTGAACACCTCAACCAAGCGCAAATATTCCGCGCTGTTGCTATCGCATGGTGCCGAGTTGGCCCAGTTACACATCTTGCCGACCCAGGCATTGGCAAAGTTAGGGTGGTTAAAGATGGCCTTGCCCAAATCGTCGAGCGAATTCAGCGGGGCGCTGCTGCCGTGAAACGCAAAGGCGGCGGTAACTTTGGTGGGTGTGGTCAGCGCGCGGCTGCGGAACACGTGATACGAATTTTTAAACACCTGACGCATCGGATCCATCATGCGGTGGCAGGCATAACATTCCGCGTTGTTTGGACCGGCGTGAGCGTTATCGATTGCACTTTGGTCGCCAGACGGCGTGATGTCACCCGCTTCAAAGGTTAAACCCAAGCCGGCAATCATGGTTTGGTTTGCCGTTACGCGGAAGCTATTGCCGGTATTGCTTTCCCAGCTTTGGAAAAAGGCGGGTGTAGTAAAAAAGCCCACGCGAGGTGCGTATAAGCTATAGCTGCCACCCGCCGGGATGGCTCTTAAACCGCTCACCATACCTTGCGTATCGGAGAAAGCAGCGCGACTGGTGCCCTGTACCAAACGCACGGTACGCCAGTCACTGTAGTCATCGATACCGCTACAAATAGCGGTTTCATCCACGCCGCCACCGTCGTTGTCGCCACATAAATTAGCAAAGGATCTGAGATCGGTTCCAAAAGGGAAACGCGCCTCATAATCTGCATAACTTAACGCAGTCAGGATGGCGGTGGTCACCTCCCACTCGCGGGTAGTGGCAACGGTGCGGAAATCTTTATTGCTGGTGAAGATTTTGTAGGCTGTGCGCACAAAACTCTCTTCCAGGGTGGAGATCAGTTTCACTCCATCCATCACTTTGGCGTTGTTGAGCACATCAAACTGGTTGCGCCATTGGGTGTCTGGATTGACATTCTTTTGCTGCAAAGCGAGCTGCAAAAACGATTTGAATTTCACTTCAAATTCGGGTGTCGCCATCCAATCAGTAATCTGTTTTTTCAGCGCAGTCTGATCAAGGCTGGTGCCAGCGGGGCTCACTTTATTCAATTCAGCGCCGGTGACTGCGCCGCCGTGCAGCAGCAATTTCACTTTATTGAGCGCGTTAAAAGGCCGTGTCGGCTCAAAGGGTTTGGTCGCTGGTGGCTCGGGAATATCGGCGGCCGCGGCTATGTCGCCCACCCATTTTTGGAAGCATTGGAAGTGCGCTGGTGAGACGCCAGTACTAGTGCCAAACGGCATTTTTTGTGCGCATTGCGTACCGGAATTAGGGTCGACTAATTTAAGCAACAGCGAGTTGCTCGGGTTGTTCAGGTCGATAACTTTCTCGCCACCACATTTACTGTTAACTGAATTCACATTGCCCAAACGATGCGCAATTTCTTCCAGTGTACCGGTCAGCGCAAACTTGGCGGCCTGACTGGGGCTGGCAGCATGGCAGGAGGAGTTGGTGCAATTCAGTTCCGCGCTTTGCATCAAGGTTTGCATGTTGGAACAGTCTACCGATGCCACCGGGGTAGAACTGGCGGCACTGCTAGAACTTTTGGCCACCGAGCTGGAGCTTTTGGCGCCAAACTGATTTGCTACATAAGCCGCTACATCTGCTGCACACTGGCCGACACAGTTAGCTGGGTTACCCTGCGGCATGGTCAGGTCAATTTTTGATATCAGCGTATTGTTGCTGACACGTGCGGGAATATTGCTAAACAGTGCCCCGCCAGCGTGACACCCTGCACACTGGGCTGCAAACAGGGTTGCGCCGGTGGCGGCATTGCCTGGCTGTACGGCGGTAGAGCTTTTGGCACTGCTGGAACTTTTAGCAACTGAACTGTTGATTACTGAATTGGTACTGGATGCACTGCTCGCTTTGGTGTAAGTCAACGCGACAGCGGTGGTCGGTGCCGAGGGAATGCTATCGATCAGGCTGATAACTTTGTATTCATAGGCACCGGGAATAGCTGCCAAGCTATCGTCATAGGTCACTGTATTGGGTGCGGTTTTAGTCAAGCTGATCCAGCGCGCATCGCTGCCTTTGCGGCGCACGATAAATCCAGTCTCGTTGGCATTTACATCGGCCCAGGTCAAGCTCGCCAATCCGGTGACCTGGCTGATGGTGCCTTTAAGACTTTGTGGTGCTACCGGCGGGGCGGTTAGGACGATGGCAGGTACATTAGTCGGATTACTTTTGGTCAGCGACATTTTGAAATAGACCGGCACTCGCTCGGCAATATTGATCGCCCCGGCTACGGAACGCAGCGCTTCAATACCGGCATTGAGGTCGAAATCGGCGCTGTTGATTAAAATCGGTTTGCGCGGTGTAAGGGTGATGCTGGTGGCGCTGAGTTTGAGCAGGGTGGCATCAAAGGTGATCGCCTGGGTAACACCGTGCAGAGTCAAATTGCCGTTGAAAGTTTGAGTGCTCACACTGCCCACTGCTAGTGCATCAATGGCGGTTAAATTCAGCTGGGTAGTGAAATGTAAATTGGGCAGCATGCTGGTTTCAAACAGCAGGTTTTGCATACGGGTATTGCGCAGGTCGATGCCGGTCAGCACGCTGGTTAAAGGAATCGTCAAAGTGGCGGTACCATTGCTCGCCACTGTGCCTTGTAGTTGGCTGAAAGTGAAATTCTCCGCCACGCTGGTATTTTTGATCGAAACAAAATGCAGTGATGATTTACTGGTATCAACAAGCCAGCTCGCGCTGCCTAAAGTCTGGCTGTAGGCCGATGCACCGGTCATCAGCAATCCTGTCGTTAGCAGTGCGATTTTCAGAAATGTTTTCATGATGTTTTTTCTCTCTGCACATCTGATTAACGAGCGTCGAAGATGAGGGTGAAATCCACCGGCGCGGTAGCGCTGATAGAGGCAATGCCCACCGCTGCTCGCAGTGCTTCAATACCATTGGTCAGGGCGTAATCAGCCGGGTTGACCAGCACCGGGGCGATGGTTTGCACAGCAACACGTGTAGCACTCAATTTATGCACCGAAAGCTTGGTAGTCAGCGTTGTTTTTACACCGTGTAAATCCAGTTCGGCGCTGATGTTTTGTTGGGTTTCTGCGCCAATCGCCAAACTGCTGAGCAGATTGCTTGGTAAGTTAACGGTGGCCGTTGCGGTGGGGAATTGCGTGGTTTGAAAGAGTAAATCGCGCAGGCGTTGATCGCGCAGGGTGATGCCGCTGTTCACGCTATTTAGGTCAATAACCAGCTTGGCAACGTTTTGGGTGATATCGCCGGACAAGCTGGCGAAATGACTCACTTCAAGCGTATGGGTGTTTTTTGCGCTGACAAAGTTGAGGTAAGAATTGGCCGAGTCCAGCTGCCAGGTGCTGGTTGCAGCGGCGCTACTCTTGGATGAACTGCTTACCGCTGCCAATGAACTCTTGCTGCTGCTTGATAATTTGCTACTAAGTGTACTGCTGGCAGATGAACTGGATAGGCCAATGCTGCTCGACACCACTCGGCTATAAGAAGATACGCTGGAAAAATGTGCGCTACTGTTAAGTACACTGCTGGCAGAGGAGCTAGACAGGCCAAGGCTTGAGCTAGAAGGTGCGATACTGGATGCCACTGAGCTGCTATTGGCTTCTACTGAAACGGCCGAGCTTGAGTCAACCGCAGGTGCACTACTGGATCCCGGCGCAGGTGAGGCATCGCTAGATTCGATAGGGCTACCGCCGCAGGCGTATAACAATGCAATCGAACTACAGAGTGCAATTCCTTTGAGCAAGGTAGTGGCAAATGATTGAGTTAGCATGACGATTGCTCTTTAAATTAAGAATAAAAATTCTGGGGGAACTCGCAAGAATCTTTGCGGTGCAGGTTATACAAAACACTGCCAGCAACAAGAAAGGCGATAAATAAAAATGCGCCGTACACTGTCATTACAAATTCATAGCTGACATTGTGATTCCAGTTGCGCGCAATACCGAGGTAGCACGCAAACAACCAAGAGACCGATGAAATAGCACCGGTAATTACTACCAAAATTTGTTCGTGGGCAGAAAATGTCAGCAGGCCACTGGGAGAGGTAATACGCGCGAAACTGAAAAAGTGCAGCAGCAATCCATTGAGTGTCAGAATTGATACCACGGTGTATTTCGCCCAGAGTTTTTCATTTAACAGATATTGTTGAGGGTCATCTAAATAGCCCATCACAACCAGCGTCAAGCCTGAAATCCAGAGCGCAACCAGAGCGACAAACATCACATCTGCCGACTTTGATAGCTCTTGAATGGCGGTTTTTGATAAGGGTTTACCGAGCGATTTTGCCAGCGCTAAATCCTGAATCAGCAGAATCCCAATAGAGATACAGGCGGCAATTAAATGGATGTAAACGATCAATGTTTTCATAAATCCTCTGCATTTAGACAAAGCTTCGCCACAGCCAATGCCTATCAATGGCTGAAGTTGATGGGTGCGTCTCTTGTCTCAACTCGTTAAATAATTAAACCAAGCAGTTAAACCAATCTTATTTATATAACCACTGCCTGAACAACAAGCAGCAGTGGAGTGAGCCATACCATTTCATGGAAGTTATCCTAGTGAAATGCTGACTGCGTTTTGGTTAACTGGGAAAACGGAACAGCGGAATTATGTCCTTTGTGCTGAGTGGAGCATCAGCATAAACGGATCTAAAGCAGCACTGCTATTAGACCTTCTCCTTATTGATACCGCACTTTACAAAGCTTTTCACTCGGATTCTATTTGGTAGTTCTCACAATCATATTGACGCCTTACACAACGCTAGAAAAGATAGTGCCTCTAATATCGATCTGCACATTTTTTAACCTTGCCAAAATTTGCCTCGGCTGCTAAGGTGCGCGCACTTTTTTATGTGAAGTCGTTAACAGTTATGATTCGGTTACCCTCGGCATTAACGCCGCCTTAGTTTTTCTCTCCCTCCGTTAGTTTGCGTTCGGCTATTGCTGGCGTGCGATGTTTTATATTCTTTTGTTTTGCTAATAAATTTGCGTCTGCGCTGTAATGTTTAATATGGCTGCGCAGTTGTATTTGTTATAACCGCAAATTGTGTGCGATTTTTAATAGGTATTTTTTATGTTAACGACCCTGAAACAACAATGGTTTTCTAATGTGCGCGGCGATTTTTTATCGGGCCTGGTGGTCGCGCTCGCATTAATTCCGGAAGCGATTGCCTTTTCAATTATCGCGGGGGTCGATCCTAAAATCGGTTTGTATGCCTCCTTCTCTATGGCGGTTGTGATTGCGTTTGCCGGTGGTCGCCCGGCGATGATCTCTGCCGCGACCGGTGCCATGGCGCTGTTGATGGTGACCTTAGTAAAAGAACACGGCTTGCAATATTTATTGGCGGCGACGCTTTTAACTGGCGCGATTCAAATCGTCGCGGGTTATTTGCGCTTGGGCGATTTGATGGGTTTTGTCTCCCGTTCAGTCGTCACCGGTTTTGTAAATGCGCTGGCGATTTTAATTTTTATGGCGCAGTTGCCCGAGCTTACCGATGTCACCTGGCATGTGTACGCCATGACCGCTGCGGGGCTCGGCATTATCTATTTGTTTCCCTATATTCCAAAAGTTGGAAAAATAATTCCCTCGCCACTGGTTTGCATTCTGGTGCTCACTGCGATTGCATTAATTTTCAAAATTGATATTCGCACCGTAGGCGATATGGGTGACCTACCCGATACCTTGCCGATTTTTTTGTGGCCAGAAGTACCGCTCAATCTTGAAACCTTAATGATTATTCTGCCCTACTCGATTCCACTGGCAGCAGTCGGTTTATTGGAATCCATGATGACAGCCACAATTGTGGATGACATGACCGATACCACCAGCGATAAAAATCGCGAGTGCAAAGGCCAGGGAATTGCCAACCTCGCCACCGGTTTGCTCGGCGGCATGGCCGGTTGTGCAATGATTGGGCAGTCAGTGATTAACGTAAAATCCGGTGGCCGCACGCGTTTATCAACATTTCTCGCCGGCGCGCTCCTATTAATCATGGTGGTGTTTTTAAGCGATTGGATTTCTATTATTCCAATGGCGGCATTAGTCGCCGTGATGATTATGGTATCCATTGGCACCTTTAGTTGGGCTTCCATTCGCAATCTAAAAACCCATCCGCTTTCATCTAATATCGTTATGCTCACCACGGTGAGTGTGGTAGTTGCCACTCATAATTTGGCTTATGGTGTATTTATTGGTGTGCTTATGGCCGCTATGTTTTTCGCCAACAAAATTGGCCACTACATGGCAGTCACCTCGGAGCTTAACGAAGAAAAAACCCAGCGCACTTATCAAGTCTACGGCGAAGTATTTTTCCGCTCTGCCGATATGTTTGTGAGTGGCTTTGATATGAAAGAAAAAATTTCAAAAGTGATTATCGATCTAACCCACGCGCATTTTTGGGATATCACCTCAGTCGCCGCACTCGACAAAGTCGTACTTAAATTCCGCAAAGAAGGCGTTGAAGTGGATGTAATCAATATGAACAAAGCGACCACCACCATTGTGGATGATTTTGGCGTACACCATAAGCCGGAAGAGATTACTCAGGTGATGGGACATTAGCCAGTTACAAAAAAGTCGCCCGTTAAAAACCCATCTATAGATCTCCATCCTTATCTCATAGCGAATGTGCAAAAAACACATTCGCTATTTTTCGACAGTAGCGCTGACAACCATCTCCAAATAGCGGGACAAAAAATCGCAGCCACTTCAGCAGCAGGCGAAAGTTGTAACCAATGCCTGCCAATAATGTATGAATCTTGTCGCCATCAATACCTTTTAAGAAATTACGCCCCAAGGCATGATCTGATTTCAAATGCCCAATGATCGGTTCTACCACGCTACGTGGTTTTAATTCTTTCTTAATCGTACCTTTGACTCCACGTTTTTAGCCTGATTTAAATACGCGATGTTTGTGTTCATAACTATGACCTTGATAACCCTTGTCCACATAAATTCGCTCGGGTGTTACTCCCGTTTGCTCTGTGTATGAGTTCAATACGGGAGCCAATGTGTGACCATCAAATGGGTTTTGATGTAAGGCACCAATATGTAAAACAAAATGTCCCCCGGGAGCGGCATTAATGTTGGTGGTAACCGATACTTTGCATCCGAATTCGTAAGGTTTATGGGCTTTACTCTTGCCAATACATTCGGTTTCTGGCGCGTGCCATGAATAGATTTTTCCTTTGCTATGCCGCTGTTGGTTTTTGATGCTGAGCGCTTTTAAAAGATCGCCGGTAAAAATGTCTTTTAGTACTTCATTCCCCTGTATTTTACGGCTTATATCGCGAATCACTCGACCTAAACGGGTGCGGATAAATTGCTCTTCTCGTTTCGCACGTTTCATTTGTTTTGCGTGACGATAGCGACCACTTTTTATCGCCGCGCGTTTCACCACACGCTCATAGGTCTGGCGCAAATTCAGGTGGTGTTCTTTGGCAAGCGCTGTCAGTGAATTAATCGCTGTTTTCATCAAGCCAACATCGGTTGGAAAGGAAACTGCTTTGGGTTGTACGGTGGTATCCACCACAATGCGTTTGAGCTGATTTGTTTTTAATGCTTTTGTGTCAAATGCAATACGTAAACTTTCTTGCAATAGTTTTTCAAAGAAAGCTTCGCCGACACGCTTGCGCCAATGTGTCATCGCAGAACGCTGAATAGGAAACTCATGCTGAAAAAACTCTTCGCCAAAAAAATATTGATAGTAGGGATTTTCAACCCATCGCTCACAGACAGCTTCGTCCGATAGCTGATACATACTTTTTAAAATATGTAAGCCAACCATTAGGCGCGATGGAATCGCTGGGCGACCTTCGGCCGCAAAGAATGGCTGAACCTGCTGATCTATATGCGCCCAGTCAACCTGTTCGCTGAGTCGTGCAAGCTCGTGTCGAGTATTGATGATTTGGGTTAATCGCGAACGAAAAAAAACATCGCTTTTAACTTCTTTTGGTGGCGAGGCTTCATGAATAACACTCTCCAAATTGCAAGCTTTTACACAGTCTAGCGGGCTTTTCTTGCAATTTGGAGTGTTATTTTTACCCATTTTTCCTTTTGAAAGTAATGGGTTGGGTGGTTTTTAACGGGGGACTAATCCAATTAATTACCTGCTACAGCTTTTGCTTTTTTAACCGGTAAACACCGGTCTAAAAATGTATCCATCGCACGGAAAGTATCAATACGATTTTTTTCGTTTAACAAATAATGATCTTCACTCGGCAACTCCAAAAAGGTCACTTCTTTTTTAGCTTTTTGTAGCGCGTCGCGCATTTCATAACTTTGTTGTATTTTAACCTGGCGATCATCAGTGCCGTGCACCAACAACACGGGCACTTTAATTTTATCGGCAAAATTAACCGGCGAAATTGCGCGCAACGTCGAATTGTCATTTCCGATTTGTTCGTCCACCACATTGTAACTACGCCAAAATGCACGATTGTCTTTTACCAGGTCAAACACGTTAGACACACCGTTGACGCTGATTGCACAGCGATAAAAGTCCGGAGTTTTTACTACCCCCATTAAAGCGGCATAACCACCATAGCTTGCTCCCACAATCGCGATGGCATTAGGGTCTGCTATGCCATCAGCAATTAATTTTCGCGCACCGTCTTCAATATCATCCTGCATCTCCTTGCCCCAGTTTTTCAAGCCAGCATTACGCAACTCAATACCTTGGCCATCGGAACCACGGAAGTTCATCTGCAGCACAGCATAGCCTTTATTGACAAAAAACTGTGTCCAATAATCAAAGGCGTCATTATCACGCGAGATTGGCCCGCCGTGTGGGAATAGCAACGTGGGTAAATTTTTGGCAGGTTGATTTTTGGGCGTGGTTAAATAAGCCTCAATTTTCAACCCATCTCTCGCCTTGTATTCGATCTGCTCGGTTTTGCTCAGCACTTCGGGAACTAATTTTTTGTAGCTATAGGCCACCGCATCTAATTTAATCGGATTAGTTTGCCCTAAATAATAAGTACCTGAATCTGTACTACTTGTGGAGAATACTAAAAATTTTTGCTGATCATCGGTAATCGAATAAATGTAATTACGATTACCTGGAATTGCTTTATCAATTTTTGTTTGTAGAGTTTGCAATTCTTTATCGAAAAAATAGGTCCCACCTTGCTCCATGCTAGTCACACCAATAACTGCATCATTCAATGGCGAATATATCAGGTGCCCCTTTACATCGTAGGTGGGGTCAGCGAGAACTAATTCCCGTTTTAAATCAGGATCTTTCAAATTAACCTTAAATATTGCCAGACGTTTTTGGTGGTAGGCGCGGATATAAAGCACGTTGGGATCCTTATCAAATCCCAAGGCTTCTACTCGCTCTTCAGAAAAAATACTGTATGGCCACAGCTCTCGCCAGTTCCCAGAGTTGGCATCTAGCACTTTTGTTGATTGAATCCCTTTATCATCGTTGGCATGCCCTAATCTAACCTGATGGTGTTGATCGGTTATCCAATCACTTACTTCTTTTTGTGCGGGATGATAAAGGCTGGCTTTTTGTGTTTTGATATTCACTTTGTAAACAATGGGCTCACGCCAGTATCCAATATCCACTCCTGGCATTTGCATTAAAATATGTTCAGGATCATTGGGTAACGTGTCCACCACATAATCACGTATTGGTGGCAATACGTTGTAACGGCGCAAAAATGTGCGCGTAAACGGCTCAGTAACTTCACCGGTTTCGGTATCTATAATCATCAAATGAAAATCACGGGTTTTAAAACGAACCCGCTGCGCATTAACAACAGTGTCACGTTCGGAAGGGCTAAATACACCAACCAATAACGTCTTGTTATCTTTCCAGCTCAACCACCTCATAAAAAATTTAGAGTTATCGGTGAACAAGGCAATTTTCATTTTTTTTGTGGCCAGATCCAACACATGTACGCCAACGCCTTGAATGTCGCCAACATTAATTCGGGCGTTATAAGCGAGTGTCTTGCCATTAGGCGATAACACTAAACGATTCACATCTGGCAGTTGGGAAAAATCTTCTGTCGCAAGTTGAGTTGTTGCAGAATTGGTTGCCGAAAACAAAGCAACGCACATAATGAATAAATAACGAAAATAAAAGCTCATAGATAATCCTTTTTACCCTGGCTATAGCCCACTTAATTTTTATATATGCAATCCCATTCAGCGTTTTAAAAACGACAAAATCACATGCGCAACTACAATAAATCACCTCTCTTTATTCAACAAGTTTTCAATACCTAGTTAGCAATCAAAACCTAAAAAAAATGCCCGACGAATCGAGCATTTTTATAAGTAAAAAAAGCGTGATCGCTTAAATCACCATAATCCCATCAGCTTCAATCAGTGCGGCGCGGGGCAGTTGGTTGATACCTACCGCAGCGCGGGCGGGATAGGGTTGCTGAAAGTATTGCCCCATCACTTCATTTACGACTGGGAAGTTAGCCAGATCAGTCAGGTAAATGTTGAGCTTGACTATGTCTTTCAAACTGCCGCCGGCGGCTTCGCATACGGCGGCCAAGTTTTTAAATACCTGATGCGCTTGCGCGGCAAAGTCGCCTTCAACCATTTGCATGGTTTTTGGGTCGAGCGGAATTTGGCCGGAGAGGTAAACCGTATTGTTGGCTTTTACGGCTGGGGAATAGGTGCCTATGGCGGCGGGGGCGTTATCGCTGTGAATAATAGCTTTATTGGTCATAAGTGAACCTTATTGGCGTTTTTAAATAAATGGAAAAGCGAAGAGTAGAAGCGAAAGTATAGAAGATAATGGCTAGTTTTTACTGCGATTGACCCGAATCACAAAACCCAGGTTGCGGATGCGGCGCATGATGTTGGCAAGGTGGATACGGTTGTGCACGCCGATGCACAGATGAATCACACTGTTGTGGGCATCGCGCTCGTGTACGTTGATATGTTCGATGCTCGCCCCCTGCTCGGTAATGCGAGTGGCGAGGGTGGCGATAATACCCCGGTCGCTTTCCACTTCCACCCGCACATCCACCAAAAACTCACCACTGACTGTGGCAGCCCAGTTGACCTGGCTGATTTTGTCGGGATAGTTGCGGATTTCGGCGATATTACGGCAGGTATCCTGATGGATTACCAAGCCTTTGCCAGAGCTGACGTGGCCGATAATCGGGTCGCCGGGAATCGGGCGGCAGCAGCGCGCGAAGCTGATCATCATGCCTTCGGCGGCATCGATAGTAATCGCCGAGTTGAGCGTACCGGGTCGGCCTTTCACATCCGCATCTGGCTGCAGCAATTTGATCAGCGAATAAACCACTTTGTTGCCAAGGCCAATCTCTTCGTAGAGTTTGTCCATGGATTCCAATTGCGCGCCCATCAGCAATTTATGCTGCTGCTCTTCGCTCAAATGTTCCAAATCTATATGGTTTTCTGCCAGCGCGCGGCTGAGCATACGCTTACCGAGAGTAACTGACTGGTGATGGCGCTGATGTTTGAGGTAATGACGAATCGCCGAGCGCGCCTTGGCCGATACCGCAAAATTGAGCCAGTTGGGATTAGGCTGGGCGCCCTGTGCGGTGATGATCGCCACCTTTTGGCCGCTCAATAGCGGCTGCGACAGCGGCGCCATGCGCTCATTGATACGGCAGGCGACACAAGTATTACCCACATCGGTATGTACCGCGTAGGCAAAATCGACCGGTGTTGCACCGGTGGGCAACTCGACAATTTTGCCTTTCGGCGTAAATACATAAACCTCATCGGGAAAGAGATCAATTTTGACGTTTTCGATGAATTCGAGGGAGTTGCCCGCATTTTTCTGCATTTCCAGCAGGCCTTGCACCCATTGGCGCGCGCGGCTGTGGCTGGCGTTGATTGGTTCATCGCTATTGGATTTATAGAGGAAATGGGCGGCGATACCGCTGTTGGCCATTTCGTCCATTTCCTTGGTGCGGATTTGCACCTCAATCGGCACGCCGTGCATACCCACCAGCACAGTGTGCAGCGATTGATAGCCATTGGCTTTGGGAATGGCGATGTAATCTTTAAATTCGCTGGCGACGGGTTTGTACAGGTTATGCACTA
This sequence comes from Cellvibrio sp. ATLC23, assembly GCF_057196725.1. Lineage (NCBI taxonomy): Bacteria > Pseudomonadati > Pseudomonadota > Gammaproteobacteria > Cellvibrionales > Cellvibrionaceae > Cellvibrio > Cellvibrio sp. ATLC23. The sequence goes on from NZ_JBXUOS010000008.1 coordinate 155,074, forward strand.
CACCCAGCACGCGATAACAGGTGTCCACCGTGTCCACAATGATGCGGAAGGCGTAGACATCCATAATTTCTTTGAAGAACTTTTTCTTCAGGCGCATCTTTTCGTAGATGCTGTACAAATGCTTTTCGCGCCCAATGACAATTGAGTTGATATTTTCTTTGAGCAGACGCTTTTCAAAAGAGGTTTGGATTTGCTCAACCAATTCCTTGCGGTTGCCGCGCGCGGTTTTCAACGCCGCTTGCAAGCGAGTCGCGCGCAGTGGGTACATGCAGTAGAAACTGCGGTCTTCCAACTCCAAGCGCACTTCATTCATGCCGAGGCGGTGGGCGATAGGCGCGTAGATCTCCAGGGTTTCTTTTGCGATACGGCGTTTTTTGTCGGGCGGCATGGCGCCCAGAGTGCGCATGTTATGCAATCGGTCGGCGAGTTTGACCAGAATCACACGCAGGTCATTGGCCATGGCCAAGGCCATCTTCTGGAAGTTTTCCGCCTGTTTTTCGGCGTGGGATTCAAACTCAATCTGGGTGAGCTTGCTCACGCCATCCACCAAATCCGCCACTGAATCGCCAAACTGACCAGCGATGGCTTTTTTGCTGATGCCAGTGTCTTCAATCACATCGTGCAGCATGGCCGCCATCAGGCTTTGATGGTCCATATGCATGGTGGCGAGAATGTCGGCAACCGCGAGGGGATGGGTGATATAGGCTTCGCCGCTGCGGCGTTTTTGGCCGTCGTGGGCTTGTTCGGCGTAGAAGTAGGCGCGCTTCACCAAATTAATTTGGGAAGGTTCCAGATAAGACGAAAGCCGGTGGCTCAAAGCCTCTATGGTTTGCACGTCCCTCTCCAGAAATCACGCCAGACAACAGACCCGCCGGGGAAGATAGCGGGTACTGGCAGAAAAAAAATCGACTTAGATATCGTTTTCGTACACACGCTCTGGCTTAGGTTGCGGCAGAGTGTCTTTTTCCAACAGGATGCTCGCATCAATAAAACCTTCTTCGATTTCGCGCAGTGCGATAACGGTAGGCTTGTCATTTTCTGGGGCAACGTGTGGATCTTTGCCGCCGATGGCCAATTGACGTGCGCGTTTGCTGCCAACCATTACCAACTCAAAACGGTTGTCAACGTGATCCAAACAATCTTCAACGGTAATACGTGCCATAACTTTGTGTGCTCTACTTTCTATGGATGATCTAGGGCGCTGGGAATAGGCGCTTGGGGAAATACAGCTCAGCTGCAGTCCGGTCGGCTATTATGCGTCAGCAGCAGCAACTATGCCAACCGCGCATGACTAAATTTAAGCCAATAAGTCTTTCAGTAGCTGACTATGGCGCTCCGCCTGCCGTGCAAGCCGGATATGTTGACTGGTAATCAGCGCCTGAAATTGCGCCAGCGCGACGGTGAAGTCGTCGTTGATGATCAAATAATCCGCCTCGACATAATGAGACATCTCGCTAATCGCCTCACTCATGCGTGCATCGATTACCGACTCATCATCTTGCCCACGACCAGTCAACCGCTGACGCAAACAAGCCAGTGACGGCGGCAGGATAAACAGGCTAACCGTATCCGGCATCAACTTGCGCACCTGCGCTGCACCTTGCCAATCAATTTCCAAAATCACATCTATACCCTGCTTGAGGGTATCCACCACCCATTGCTGCGAAGTGCCGTAGAGATTGCTAAACACCCGCGCATGTTCGAGAAAAGCACCCTGTTCCAGCATAGATTCAAACGTCGCGTGATCGACAAAGTGGTAATTCACTCCATCGACCTCGCCGGGGCGCATAGGGCGGGTGGTATGGGAAATAGAGACGCAGACTTCCGGATTGGATTTCACCAGCGCGCTGACCAGACTGGTTTTGCCAGCACCCGAGGGCGCAGAAACGGTATAGAGGGTGCCAAGATTAGCCATGAAAGAACCTTAATCAGCAGTAAGTGGAGGCGGCATTCAATTGATGGGGGAAATTATGGCACAGCTTGCCGGAACTCACAGCCAAGGCGGCTAAGTTCCGCAGTGAATCACGCAAAATGGCGTCGCCGAGCGGGCAAAAGGTCATAAAGGCACATTAATATGGCATAGTAAGCCACACCCACAGATCAACTCCTGAGTTATTTATGTTGCGCCAATTACTCTCCATCACCCAAACCGCCGAACGCCTGCGCGTGCGCCCCGACTATGTGCGTGAACTGGTGGCAAAAAAACGCTTAAATTTTACCCACGGTGAACAGTTGGATGCCGCCCAAGTAGAAAAGCTGGCGCGATTGATGGAAAAGTTGCGCAGCAATGGCATTGCCACGCTGGTGGAAATTACCGCTCAAGATGAGGCACAAAAGGGCGAGGAACCTAGCGAACAATAAGCTCGCGCCCGAGTCATCGAGCGTGCGCGTTTAATCGTGTTAGTGCCGTTGGGTTTGCTGTTCGCGCACTTCGTAGTAGGTCTGCTCAGAAATTTTTTGGTAGGCCGCCGAATCTTTCATAAACGCTGAATAAGAATCGTACACCTTTTTAAATTGCGGATCTTTGGCCGCCTGCTCCGCGTATACCTGCTGCGCTATTTCATAAAAACGCTGCAACACTTCATCCGGCAATTTGCGAATTTGCACCCCCTGATTTTCCACCAACTCCTTCAACGCGCGGCTGTTATGCGCGGTGTAGCTGTCGAACATATCTTGACTCATCGCACGGGCGGCGTAGGTCACAATCGCTTGCAGATCCTTGGGCAAATTTTCAAACGCGGTTTTGTTGATGATCAATTCCATCGACGGCCCCGGCTCATGCCAACCGGGGTAGTAATAATATTTGGCGATTTGCTGGAAACCAAAGGCCAAATCATTTTCCGGCCCGACCCATTCAGCCGCGTCGATCACACCGGTCTGCAGCGCGGTATAAAGTTCGCCGCCGGGAATATTCACCGAGGTGCCACCGGCGATATTAAACACTTCACCGGCCAAACCGGGAATGCGCATTTTTAAGCCGCGCAAATCGTCTACTGAATTAATTTCGCGATTAAACCAACCGGCCATCTGTACACCGGTATTGCCCGCCGGAAAGGGGATTAAATTAAACGGCGCATAGAGCTCGCGCCACAACTCCATACCGCCGCCGTGATTGATCCACCCGTAGAGTTCCTGCGCGTTCATACCAAAAGGTACAGAGGTAAAAAATTGCGCAGCGGGCACTTTGCCGCGCCAAAAATAACTGCCCGAGTGCCCCATCTCCACACTACCGGACGACACCGCATCAAACACCCCCATGGCGGGCACTAATTCATTGGCGCCATACACATGAATTTGCAAACGCCCACCGGACATCTCATTAATCACCCGCGCAATATTTTCCGCGCCAACCCCTAAGCCGGGTGTATTTTTCGGCCAAGAAGTCACCATTTTCCAATGGTATTGTTGGGTAGAAACACTGGCGGATGCTTGCTCAGCTGCCGCCTCTTGTTGCAGCGCACCTTTAGGTTTGGATTTCTCCAATACCAAGGCCGCAAAAGTCGCGGCAAACAGCGCAATCAAAACGATGATAACCAGCGGATACCAATTGATGGATTTATTGTTCATGGTATTTGATTCGTAGCTCCTGCGTTTGGGCACTTCGTATTATTGGATTTTTTGTGTAGCCAAATTTGCTACAAATGTAGCTGATTTGGCTACATTTGTAGTGGCGGGCTTATCACCCTTAAGGTTTACAGCCCCTGCAACTTCGCATACTGCATCACTAACCGCTTGATGCCAATTTCGGCGAATTTCACTTGAATCACCGCGTTGGGGCCGGTGCCTTCAAATTGCAAAATCACGCCTTCGCCAAACATGGCGTGGGTGACGCGCTGGCCGAGGCGGAAGCCGGTGTCTTCTCCGGTTTCGTACATGGGGGCGCGTTTGGAGGCTTGGGTTAAGGCCGGGCGATTAAAACTCACCGGACGGGTAACCGCGGTTTTTAAACGGACTTCTTCGATACAATCTTCAGGAATTTCTTTCACAAAACGGGACACCGCGTTAAAGGTTTCATTGCCGTACAAGCGACGGGTTTCAGCGTAACTAATAAATAACTTTTCCATAGCGCGAGTGATGCCCACGTAACACAGGCGCCGCTCTTCTTCCAAGCGATCCGGGTCGTCCGCCGACATTTTATGCGGGAACAACCCCTCTTCCACACCGGCTAAAAACACCAGCGGAAATTCCAACCCCTTGGCCGAGTGCAGGGTCATTAATTGCACTGCATCTTCAAATTCATCGGCCTGGGTTTCACCGGCGTCGAGCGCGGCGGTGTCTAAAAATTGTTGCAGCGGCGTGAGGCCCTCATCATCCTCTTCTTCGGCATCAAATGCGCGGCAGGCGGTAATTAATTCCTGCAAGTTTTCGCCACGCGCCTGACCTTTTTCACCTTTTTCATTTTGATGAAAGGCCAGCAAGCCGGTTTCATCCAATACCTGTTTGGCAATCATATCGAGCGAGGCGGTATCGCCGTGGATATCAATCGCGTTGGCATCCTGTGCGAGCTTTTCAATCAAATTTAAAAAGGATTGCACCGCGTTGCCGGCGCGCGCGGCAAATACCCGCTTGGCTACCATTTGCTCTGCGGCCGCCCAAAGCGAGCAGCCCTGTTCGCGCGCAAACAGGCGGATATCGTCAACCGTTTTGCCGCCTATGCCGCGTGTAGGTGTGTTGATCACCCGCTCAAAACCGGCATCGTCATGGCGATTGCTGATCAGGCGCATGTAGGCCAAAGCATTTTTAATTTCGAGGCGATCATAAAAGCGCTGGCCGCCGTAGATGCGATAGGGAATCGCCTCGCGCAGCAGCGCCTCTTCCAATACCCGCGACTGGGCGTTGGAGCGGTACAAAATGGCGATGGTTTTCTTCTCGCGGCCTTTGCGCGCCCACTCCTGAATACGCTCAACAATAAAACGCGCTTCGTCCTGTTCGTTGTAGGCGGCGTAGAGCGAAATCGGGTCGCCTTTTTCACCATCCGTCCACAGCTCTTTGCCGAGGCGGCCGTAGTTGTGTTTGATCACCGCGTTGGCGGCTTTGAGAATATTGCCGGTAGAGCGATAGTTTTGTTCGAGGCGATACGTTGTGGTGTCGGCAAAATCCTGCGAGAAGCGCTGGATGTTTTCGATTTTTGCGCCGCGCCATCCGTAAATGGATTGGTCGTCGTCGCCCACTGCCGAAACACAGGAGGTTTTACCGGCGAGTACGCGCAGCCAGGCGTATTGCACGCTGTTGGTATCCTGAAACTCATCGACCAATACAAACGGGAAGCGCTGCTGGTAGTGTTCCAGAATGTGCGGTTTGTGCAGCCAGAGTTCGTGGGCGCGCAGCAGAATCTCGGCAAAATCCACCATGCCGCCGCGCTGGCAATCTTCTTCGTAGGCGCGATAAATCTGCAGCATAGTGCGCACAAACGGGTCGCCCGAATCCTGAATATGTTGCGGGCGCAGGCCTTCGTCTTTTTGGCCGTTGATGTACCACTGCGCCTGTTTATGCGGCCATTTGTTTTCGTCGATATTAAGCGCTTGGTAGACGCGTTTGATCAGCCGCAACTGGTCATCGCTATCCAGAATCTGGAAGTTCTGCGGCAGTTTTGCATCCTGCCAATGGGCTTTCAGCAGGCGGTGGGCAAGGCCGTGGAAGGTGCCCACCCACATAGTGCGGCTGTTGATGTGTTGGCCGTTCTGCGCGAACAACTCATCCAGCCGCGCGCGCATTTCACGGGCGGCTTTATTGGTAAAGGTCACCGCCATAATCGAGTAGGGCGATACTTTTTCCACCTGGATCAGCCAGGCAATACGATGCACCAATACGCGGGTTTTACCACTGCCAGCACCGGCGAGAATCAACTGGTTGCAGGCGGGGGCGGATACCGCTGCGCGCTGGGCATCGTTGAGGGAATCTAAGAGGAGGGAAACATCCATAACCGGTGCCAGTAAAAAATGTGGGGCAATTTTACTGGCTAGATATACATATGGCCATCTTTGTTTTTACTGGGCGGATCAGCGGGGCAATCTTGCGGGTAAATTACTTGGTGTTGTAGCTCTTGGCGCGGACTAATAACACAGCGAGCAATGCACCGATCAAGACTAAGAGTGGCGCTGATTCAGGTATTGCACTCGCCGTACGCGTTTGGTTGACCTGAAAACCCGCGCCTGGGGTGTTGGTTGCGGGCGCGGAAACGCTATGATTCCCAACCGTTACTTTGCCTTCCGCTGCAGTCATCTCAACAAAAACACAGTCTGCACTCGCGACCAATTCCAACCTTAAGGATTTACCGCAGTCGAGCATGGATGCATTGGCTGCCGCTACCATCATCAACGCACTCAATACCAATACAATATTGATGCTTACCGCCTGATTGAGGTGTTTCATATCCTTTCCTCACATGGGTATGTTTATGGGGTAACTGTGACTCTAGCAGCAAAAATACGTGATTCAAGTCTCACTATTTCGGCAAAATCCCGGCAGTTAGTTTGCTTATTTGTATGTTTAAGCGACAAGTCATTGATTTTGCTGGGGTCCGCCAGCGCAGCGCAACATTGCATTTAGCAGAAAGTTATAAGAGGAAAATCAGAAGGGAAAAAACGATCCAGGTAGTTCTTGTTTACGCAGCAATGCAACGACATCCATGCTCAGCGCGACACCGGCGTGCACCAAAACACCACCCCATATAGAGCGCGATTGCAAAGCAAGTATGCCGAGGAACAGGCCAAATAAAATGGCCCCGGTTGCCTCCAGCGCCAACTTGGGCAGGTGAATCATCATATAGGGCACACACATCACCCAAATGGCATTGGCGCCTATGGCGGGGCGCAGGGCATTCACCATAAAACCGCGGAAGAAAAATTCGAGAAATACAAACTGGCTCATATAGAGCAGTTCCCACAATAAAAAATCCAACCAGCTGCGCCCGGCGTTGCGATAAAACGGATAGTGATTGACAAAATCTTCACCAAAACTCACCAGCACCACAAATACCAAAATCGGGCTGAGCAGCAGCAGATAGCCGCGCCAGTGTTCGCCCACCTGATTCCAGCGCCAGCCAAAATCCACCATGGATTGCTGAAAGCCATAACGAATCACCAGCCAGGGCAACACAATAAACGTGAGCAGATGGCACAGTGTCCACCAGAGATAACCGCAGAGCTCCAACCAGCCGCTGGCCTGCAACCGCGGCCAGTAACCCGCATCCAACCAGCCCAACAACAGCTGCAGGTTCTGGGCAAACTTACCGTAATGCAGCACCAATAAACTCACCGACACACAGGCCAAGACCAGCATCACCCGGCGAAGGGCGGCGGGGCGATCCAGCGTATAAGAGGTCTCTGCACGGTCTATATCATCGAGCGCGCGCAAAATCTGGCGCGGGTGCAGAGCAGTGGCAAGTGTGGCGAGCTTCATGGTTATTTTTTCTTCTTCGCCGCTTCGCGCGCGGCAACCTGGGCGCGTTCGTAACTATCGAGGAACTTAAAAATCACATCGCGCGCGAGGCGAGTTTCGGAGTTGGATAAAAACACCATGCCGATTTGCAGGTCGCGATTGAATACCATCTCGGTGCGGAAACCTTTTACATGACCGCCATGATGGATAAAGTTTTTGTAGCGACCGTAGTCAAATACGCGCAAGCCCATGCCATAGGCGGTATTGTCCACCGCTTTACGCACCCCATAATAGTTTTGCGCCGGGGTATTTTTGGTCACCCGCGACTGGATGGGGTTGAGCACCGCAAGCGGCAATACATCCTGACGTTTGCCCATTTGTGCCAGCAAAAAGCGCGACATATCGACAATACTGGCATTCACCCCTGCCGCTGGTGCTACGCGATACCAATTGCCAACCACGGCGGTGGGTACCCAGCGCTTGCCATCATTGATATGCGGCGCGGCGCGATTGGGTGAGGCGTTATAGCTGGCCAAACCATAGGACGCCGTGCGCATCCCAAGTGGATCAAATACTTTTTCTTCGGTGTACTGCTCGAAACTCATGCCTGATTTTTTCTTGATCATATCCCCCGCGAGGCTATAGGGCACGTTCTGGTAGGCAAAACACTTGCCCGGCGGGCAGACGAAATTGACATAGCGCAAGCGCGCGACTGAATCGGCGTAGCTCTTGCCCGCATCGATATAGTGACTGTAAGTGTGGCGCGGCAAACCCGAGGATTGAGAGAGAATATGACGCAAGGTGAGCTGCTTACTGTAGCGCGCATTGCTAAAGGTAACATCGGGTAATACCGCGGTGACGGTGGTCTCCCAGTTGATGCGCCCTTCGCTCACCAACACGCTCGCCGCCGTTGCAGCAAATACTTTAGATAATGAAGCAAGACGAAACACCGTATCTGGCGTGACCGTTTCGCGGGTGCCTGCACGGCGTACGCCATAGCCGTTGAGGGATTTGATCTGCCCACCGGAGACAATAACAACCGCTACGCCCGGCACAAAGGGCGCAATCTTTTTGGCGACGTAATCCTCAAATTCCGGCACAAATGCCTCCGGATGCCCGACCGGATAGCGCGGCGCCTTGATCGGCGCTGTAGTCACCAACGGAATATTGATCGCCACTGGGCGCGCCTCTTTGGCAGCGCTGGGGGCAGGAGGGGGCTTTTTTGCCGCTACCGGTGCAGCGGCTACCGATGTTGCAGCAACCGCCGCAATACTCTTCGCGCTAGAACTGACAATAGCAACTGCAGCAGCGGAGGAAACCGAGGAAGCCGCAATCGATGCCACCGCAACTGGCGGGGGCGTTTGGGTATAGGTCATCGGCTGGATTTTAGGTGCATAGGTATTTTGCGCCGCACCAAGCGAACTGGCAGCAGCACTAGCTTGCTGTTGAGTCTGTTGTTGAAACGGCAGGGCGATGGGCACAGTGACCCGTTTTTCGCCGTTTGCCTGCACCACTGGCGCCGCCAGTAATACCCCCAAAGCAGCGCCGCTGATGAGGCGCCCCCATGAGTAAAAATTACTACTTATTGTTGATCGCATAACCAAACAGCTAACTCGTTAAGGGTCAGTAAGTGATGACCATAAAAATTGGGGGCAAAAAAAATGCGATCTTTACTGCGTATCCTCGATGCTTTCAAACATCAACAGATACAAGAACGCCACTTTTGCCCTAGCCCCACTACAGGTAATAAGACAAAAAGTGGCGTTTTCGTTCCTTTGATTACACTCTGATTTGTGTGTTAATCAGGCTCGTGCCTAAAAAAACACTGCAGGGTGTAAAAATCCAGCATGCTGATCTATTTAATGATCGCTACAAGGTTTTAATGTACTCAACCAAATCCCAGCGCTCCTCTTCGGTCAGTGGCTCCATTTTCACGCCATTAACCGCCGGTGCATTGGCGGTTCCGTATTCGTGACCGCTGTTGTAATCCCCGCGCTTGTCGGCTTTGAAGGTAAAACCCTCGTAACCTTCGGTGCGCAGGCCCACTTTGACCGGATCAAACTCGCGGCTGCCTACTTTAAATTGGTTCGGGCGATAGTGCCCATCAGCCGGGTCATTAGCGCCTTTTACTGGCAACAACAGGTCATAAATGCTCGGTACTGAACCGTTGTGCAAATAAGGGGCAGTTGCCCAAATGCCATTGAGTGAACGCGCCTTGTAGGATAGCAGCGATTGGTAGGGCGCAGCGGTGGTATCCGGTTGATAGTTGCCGGATTTTACACTGGCTTTGATTTCATTATCAAAGAAGGATTTGGCCAACATATACAGCCAATCCAGCGCGCGGCGCGGCCACCATTTATCCGGATCCGGTGCGGTAGTCACTTCGCCCATAGTCGCTGCGGTAAGGATCTGCACTACCGGCGCCTGATTTTTAATTACCAATGAGCCCACGCTTTCACTTTGATAGGTATTGGTGAAGTTACCCGCATAGCCTTTGTAATTGACACTGTTCTCTGCCATAGCCCGGTCGGTGCCCACTACATCCAGGCTCGACATATCGGCTACCACAATCCGGTCGTGGTCGGTGCGGTCAATGACCTCGTGGCAGGATTCGCAATACTCAGCATAAAGTTGACGGCCACGACGCACTTTTTTTGCATCGATTTGCCACTCGGGTAACTTGCCAAAAATCTCATTGGCGATTTTTTGCTGGGTATTATCGGTTTCCAGCGTCGGCCAGACAGGTGAGGTGAGGCTGGCGAGATGGGTCTCCAAACGCGACAGGTTTACCAAGTCGATGGAAGAAGTGAAATCGATTTGATAACTCTTACTTTTTTGCCCGGTAATAAACGATGATAAACTCCAGCCGCGCTTGTGTGCGGTCCAATCGAGAATCCCAAACACCCCAATCACTTCACCGGTATTGCGCCCCAGTGGGCCAACCCCGGCATTGGCAGCCAGACCATTCCACTGTACATAATCTGATTGCACTATGTCCCACAAAAAGGGGTAGCTTACCGGCGCGTTTGGTTCATTAAATATCTCTGCTTTGATGCGATTCATATCGCTCATTGCAAGGCCTGGATAGCCTTCTTTGGTGGACATCAACCGGTCGATGATTTGGGCAAATTGCAGATCCCCAATAATGGTTTCGCTGATGCCTTCCAGTACTTTGTCAACCTGTGTCGGCGTCAGCAAATCAGCCTCGGCGTCGCCAGCTTTGGTCATCCCCAACAGCACATCGCGCACTTGATCACGACTGATCACATGTTCCAGCACGCGGTTATAAATACGACCAAAGGCATCCAACCGCGCGTAACCGTATTCAACTGTCGAGTCGTTAATATTGTTGTAAAGGCGAATTTTGCGCGCCCAGCGCCGCAGATCAGCCTGCACGGTTTCGGCATTGCTATAGGTGTTATTTAGCTCCAATACCTTAGCCACAAAACGCTGGTTCTTTTCGCTGTCAGCCAAGGCAGTATCCATACTCTTTTGCAGCTCGGTGAGAAAACCCACCATATCGGCCATGGCCGGACCGCCATCGATACGCAGTGCCGTGCCTTTGTAATTCACCTGCCCGGTGTGACAGGCGGCGCAGGTAAAACCAATGTAATCGTTGCCTTTGTAGGTCTCTTTTACAAAACCAACCGGCAGACCGTCGGGATTAAAAAAGGTGGGTTTTTGCGGCAGGTAGCGATACTTATCGATGACACTGTTAGCGCGAAACGGTGCTTTGGAATCCGCCTGTTCCAGCGCGATAAAAAAGTCGTAGGGCATTAACGCCGAACCTTGCGTGGTGTTGTAGTACCAGAGGCTGTCGTTGGCAGTCCAACCCTGATCCAAATAAATGGGGGTGGAATAGCTCTCGCCAAAGGCGCCGTTTTCAATCGCAATGGCGCCGCGCTCCGGGTCATCATCCCAGCTTTGGTAAAGTTTGCCGATTAGCAGAGTGATGCCGAACGGGATGGCGAGAATTATCACCAACTTGGTCAGCCGCCACAGATTGTGTCGGGAAAATAGATCGCACAGGCCAGCGTTGAATGCGCCCATAGGGTTAACTCCTCTTTAGTGTTTTTTTCCTAAAGTTTCTTATGTTATTGCTAGTAACTTGTCCGGATTACAACAAAACCAATCAATCCGGCGTAAGTAATCGCTCGCTAAAGATACTACTCATGCCCGCGATTACCAAAAAAAATTATTACCGCACATTACATCGAAAGACATGTCTTGCCACAGCTTGCAACTGGATCGCCTTACGATTAGTGTATCCGCGAGTTTTTTGCCCCCGTTTATGCTTGATCACTACCGAGGAATTACCATGAAAAAAACCACCCTTTTACTCGCCGCCATCGTCAGCCTGACCAGCGCCTGCAGCTGGGTAAAAGTCAGCGAACAAGGCGCCAGTGTTGCGGTTGCCAATGCCGGCAATGTACGTAGCTGTGACAAAGTGCGCACCGTGAACGTCAAAGTCAAAGACAACTTTGTTGGCTCGATGAAACGCTCACCGGAAAAAGTAGCGACTGAACTGACCAATATGGCGCGCAACGAAGCTAGCCAATTTGGCGGCGACACAGTAGTGCCTGCAAGCTTGGTACAAGATGGTCGCCAAAGCTTTGATGTGTACAAGTGCAACTAAGATAATTGCATCGCCGCTCACCAGCGGCTGAGTATAGTCGTCACTCCCGCATGCGGGGGTGACGACTCCCTACTTAACCTAAACAACACTCATCCTTGCCGCTATTTCCCCGATGACTGTTATTAATCTCCTTCGTTTCGTTCTTGCACTTAACCCGCCACCAGAGTCAAAACTTTGCTAGTGTTAGCACTAGGCATTGGCTGTCTTATTTCTGTCACACAATTGCCATAATCTGGCGCGATATTGCTCCACACGAATCAGTTTAACGAGGTACAAGGTGTCTAGCGCCTATTTCAATCGCGAGCTAAGTCTGCTCGAATTTAATAAACGTGTCCTTCATCAGGCCTATAATCGCAGCTTGCCACTGCTGGAACGGCTGCGTTTTTTAGGCATTTTTTCCACCAACCTCGATGAGTTTTTTGAAGTGCGCGTCGGCGGTCTGGTTGAAATTCTGGAGCGCAACGCACCGCCCACCCAAGGGCCGGACGGCTTGACCCAAACCCAAACCCTGAACGAAATTTCAGTGCGCGCCCACGCCTTGGTGGCAGAGCAATATGCCATTCTCAATAACGAAATAGTGCCGGAAATGCACGAGCACGGCATTCATATCCTGCGCCGTGAAGAGTGGACAGAGGCGCAGATCCAACATCTCAAACAGGTGTTTTTGTCCGATGTATTGCCCGTACTCAGCCCGATTGGTTTAGACCCGGCGCACCCGTTTCCGCGCATTCTCAATAAAAGTTTGAATTTTATCGTCCGGCTGGATGGCAAAGATGCCTTCGGACGCAATTCCGGCCGCGCGATAGTGCAGGTGCCGCGCTCGCTGCCGCATATTGTTGAACTGCCTCCAGAGCTGAGCGATGACGGGCGCAGTTTTGTATTTATCTCCTCCATCATTCACTTTTTTATGGGCGAAATTTTTGTCGGTATGACGGTGATGGAAAGCTACCAATTCCGCCTCACCCGCAACTCGGACATTTTTCTCGATGAAGAAGAGACCGAAGATTTACTGCGCGCGGTACAGGGTGAGCTGGCCTATCGCCAATACGGCGACGAAGTGCGTTTGGAGCTGACCGATTCGTGCCCCGCGGAACTGGAACAATTTCTATTACAGCGCTGTGAAATTAAAGCGCGCGATTTATACCGCATCAACGGCCCGGTCAATTTAAATCGCTACGGTGACTTGTTCGATCTAATCAAAGACCCGCAGTATTATTTCAAACCGTTTGTACAGGCGATGCCAAAACTGCCCAAGCGCACCAACTCCTATTTTGAGGTGTTGCAAAAGCAGGATATTTTGCTGCATCACCCCTTTGATGCCTTTCAAGGTGTAGTGGATTTTTTGCGCGAAGCCGCCGCCGATCCCCATGTCTTGGCGATTAAACAAACCCTGTACCGCACCGGCACCAACTCACCGGTGGTAGATGCGCTGGTCGCCGCCGCCAAGGCAGGTAAAGAAGTCACCGCGATTGTCGAACTGCGCGCGCGTTTTGATGAAGAGCAAAACGTAGCGCTGGCCGAGCGTTTACAGCGCTACGGCATTCACGTGATTTACGGTGTTGTAGGTTTTAAAACCCACGCCAAAATGATTTTGGTAGCTCGCCGCGAAACCGACAAGCTGCGTTACTACGTGCACATGGGCACCGGCAACTACCATATGCGCACCAGCAAGCTTTACACCGACTATGGCCTGCTCACCTGCGACAAAGAAATCGGCGAGGATGTGTACCGCATCTTTTTGCAATTATCGAGCATGGGCAAAGCCTCCAAAATGGATGCGCTTTTGTACGCCCCCTTCACCCTGCACAAAGGTATGGTGAAGCGCATCCGCATCGAAAAAGAAAATGCCGAACAGGGCAAGCCCGCGCGCATCATTGCCAAAATGAATTCGCTTTACGATGAAGAATTGGTAAACGAACTCTATGCCGCCTCGCAGGCGGGAGTACAAATCGATTTGATTGTGCGCGGCGTCTGCCAACTGCGCCCCGGAGTAGCCGGGCTGTCGGACAACATTCGCGTGCGCTCGATCATCGGCCGCTTTCTGGAACATCACCGCGTGTTTTATTTTGAAAATAGTGGCAACGCCGAATTATTTTGTTCGAGTGCGGACTGGATGCTGCGCAATATGTTTCACCGCGTAGAAACCTGCTTCCCAATCAAACACAAAAAAATTCGCGACCGCATTATCGAAGACTTGGAACTCTATTTACGCGATAACACCCACGCCTGGCTGCTGCAGGAAGACGGCAGCTACATCCCCACTCATCCCCAAAAGGATGAAGATGCAATAGACGCCCAAGCCATTCTGCTGGAACGCTGGTCAGCGCATATTGGTAATTAACCCCAAGGTGAGCTTACAAACTGTAATTGGCGGGTAATTTGGCGGCAGCTGTCGTCACCGACAGTGCTTTAAGTGGTCTAGATTGGGGGTGTCGCAACCGGAGATAGACATGCTAATTCGCAAACTTAGAGAAGATAGGGGTATTTCGCAGGAACAACTTGCTGAAGCGGCTCATTTAAGTCTTCGCACCATTCAGCGTGTTGAAGCGGGTCATCGTGTGAGTTATGCATCGCTTCGGGCTCTGGCGGCGACATTTGCTATCAATGTCGACTTACTGGAACGGGAGCTATATGCAATGAACAGCACAACAAATGAGTATATCGAGAGACCATTATGGGTAAGGCTTATTCTGGGGCTGCCGTCCTTAAGCCGCTTGGGGCGCCCCGAGCTGATAAGGCATGAGGCATTCCTGGTTGCCTATGCGCTTTTTGCCTATGCCGCATCCTTTATTGTCGCACGCCTAGAGTTTCCGTTTTTGGGTTTAACCACCGTCGATGCGCTGTATTTGAGCGCTTTCTCGGCTTTGTTCGTGGCCTACCTTGCCGCTATCTCATTGCGCCTGCGCGATAAATTTAACGCATGGACAGCACACTCATCCTGAACCCTTGGGTTGGGCAGCAATGCCCAACAGCAAATCTCCCATTACGTCGCAAAATTGAGAAAAACTTCGCCAATCTGGCGTTTAAAATTACGCCACTGGTTTTTCATTAATCATACTTATTATATTATCGCTCACACCCGCTTCCGGCAACGTACCGGTTTTCTCCAGCAGGCTAACAATCACAATAATTCCAATAATCAGTTGTAGCTGAACCTAACGGCATTCGGTAACACCCAAATAAACGCAGCTCCGGCGCGCATGACAGGTTTGCTATGTCTTGCGATCGGGCCTGCCTTACTCATCGAATAACGAGATAACCACTATGAGCAGATTCTCTTTGCAGCCACGGCTGCGCAAAACCCTGTTAGCGTGTTTTTGTGTCGGCCTCAGCCTCGCCAGTTTCAGTAGCTTTGCCGCACGCCAAGCCGAATACCTCGACCGAGGTGTGGTTGCGCTGCCTTCTGGCAGCGGTGTGCTGATCAGCTGGCGCATGCTGGGTGATGATCCATCCAACGTGAGCTTTAACGTCTATCGCAACGGCAGCAAAATCACTGCATCGCCCATTACCAATAGCACCAACTATCTGGATAGCAGCGGCACTACCAGCGCGGCTTACACCGTCCGGGCGGTAGTGAATGGCGTCGAGCTGGCAGCGAACGCCGCCAAAGCGACTTGGGCGAACCCTTATCTGACCATTAACCTCAATCGCCCTAATGGCGGTAGTACACCGAGTGGTGAGGCTTATAGCTATTCGCCCAATGACCTGAGTGTGGGTGATCTGGATGGCGATGGTCAGTATGAAATTGTCGTCAAATGGGACCCATCCAATGCCAAGGACAATTCCCAATCGGGCTATACCGGCAATGTGTTTATCGATGCTTATGAGATGGATGGCACCCAGCTCTGGCGCATCGACCTGGGCAAAAACGTCCGCGCTGGCGCCCACTATACGCAATTTATGGTGTATGACCTGGATGGCGACGGCAAAGCCGAAGTGGCGATGAAAACCGCCCCGGGCACCCGCGATGCCGCAGGCACTGTGCTCGGCGGCAGCAATGCCAATACCGACTACCGCACCTCTGCCGGTTATATCCTCTCAGGCCCGGAATATCTCACTGTTTTTAACGGCCAAACAGGCGTGGCAATGGCGACGACCGACTATCTGCCCGCACGCGGCACCGTCAGTAGTTGGGGCGATAACTACGGCAACCGTGTCGATCGCTTTCTCGCTGGTGTCGCCTATTTGGATGGCAGCCGCCCCAGTTTGATATTTTCCCGCGGCTACTACACCCGCGCCGTGCTGGTCGCCTGGGATTGGCGCAACGGCCAGCTCAGCCGCCGCTGGACCTTTGATAGTAGCTCCAGCGGCAATGGCGCCGCTGCCGGTCAGGGCGCTCACTCGCTTACGGTGGGCGATGTGGATCAGGACGGTAGAGATGAAATCGTATTTGGCGCCGCTACTATCAACGACAACGGCACTCTGTTGTACTCCACTGGCTTGGGTCACGGCGATGCGCTGCATCTCTCCGACTTCCTGCCCAATCGCCCCGGTCTGGAAGTGTTTATGGTGCATGAGTCGCCCTCCAGTTACGGCAACCACGGGGTGGAAATGCACGACGCGAAAACCGGTCAGATTATCTGGAGCTTCCAAGGCGGCGGCGATATAGGCCGGGGCGTGATAATGGATATAGACCCGCGCACCCCCGGCGCTGAAAGCTGGGCGAGTGTAGGTGGCACCAATTCGGCCAGTGGCAGCCAAATCACCAGCAACAAACCCGCTTCAGTTAATTTTGCCGCCTGGTGGGATGGCGATCTGCTGCGTGAACAGCTCAACAACACCATGATCGATAAGTGGAATTACACCAGCAATAACAGCTCGCGTCTGCTCACCGCTTATAACTACGGCGCCGCCTCCAACAACGGCACCAAAGCGACCCCCGGTCTGTCCGCTGATATCCTCGGTGACTGGCGCGAAGAGGTGATCTGGCGCCACGAAAACAACAGCCAGCTACTGATTTTTGCCACCCCCCATGTCACCAGCCACAAGCTGCGCACGCTGATGCACGACACCCAATACCGCACCGCCATCGCCTGGCAAAACGTGGGCTACAACCAACCGCCGCACACCAGCTTTTTCCTCGGTGATGGCATGGCAACACCACCAGCACCCGACCTGAATTTTGTCGGCACCAACCCCAATGCCAGCGCACCGGTTAGCAGCTCATCGCGCAGCAGCACCGCTGTGAGCTCAACCCCGGCCAGTTCAGTTGCGCCCAGCTCGACTCCGGC
This sequence comes from Cellvibrio sp. ATLC23, assembly GCF_057196725.1. NCBI lineage: Bacteria > Pseudomonadati > Pseudomonadota > Gammaproteobacteria > Cellvibrionales > Cellvibrionaceae > Cellvibrio > Cellvibrio sp. ATLC23. The sequence goes on from NZ_JBXUOS010000008.1 coordinate 172,321, forward strand.
CAGCTCATTGCCTGCCAGTAGCCGCGCAACATCCAGTGTCGCATCCAGTACAGCAACCGCAGCGGGCAACTGCAGCTATGTGATTAGCAATAACTGGGGTTCGGGGTTTACCGGCACGATCCGCATCACCAACAAAGGCAGCAGCGCAATCAACGGCTGGAATGTGAGTTGGACTTACGCAGGCAATACCCGCCTGAGCGGCACTTGGAATGCAACGGTCAGCGGCAACAATCCTTACTCTGCATCTGGCCTGAGTTGGAACAGCACCATTCAACCCGGGCAATCGGTTGAGTTCGGCTTCCAGGGCACTCACTCAGGCACAGCAGAAATTCCTGTAGTGAGCGGTTCGGCGTGTAATTAATTCGTGTGCAAAAAACAAAAAGCCGATGGCGTTTTGCCATCGGCTTTTTTATTGCGCCTGTTCTATTCAGAAATAAAATAGCCGACTTTGGTCTTGAATGTTTCCGCATCCAACTTGGTGACCTTAACCTCTGGTACCGGAAAAATAATATTGCCTGCTTTAGGAGATAAAACTCTCATCCACAAACCATTAAGAACATAATCAGTTACGTTTTTTTCAAACTCAGAAAAATTTTGATCAAACGCCTGCATTAACGCCTCATCTTCATTTTTACCGTCTTTTACTGCAGTTAAATAAACATCTAGACCCTGCCGTAATTCAGGTGAAGAGTTTATGTAATGCATAATAAAAAATGCGCGAGCATAAAACTGATCAATGACAACTCTATCGCTTATTTTGGTCGAATGAATGGGCAAACTTTTGGTTTTCATGATGCTTTCAGCATCTATCTGCAATCTCCCTGCATTGGAATAAAGTCCTGCGGTGCGAAACATAATGGCTTTGGGATTACCCAAATAAATTTTGTCACCGTCAAATTTAAACGTGCCTAGATACTCAGCCTTACCTTCCTGAACCCATAATGGATGAGGAACCCGATTGAGTGAATACTTTTGCACAAAATGCGTATATTCATGTAATAAAACCTGACGGCCAAAACTCGGCTTTTTCAAATCATCAGAGTAATTATCCACATTGGCGATAGCATAGTATCTGTCGGGGTGAATCACAAAAACGCCAGCCCAAGTTTTGGGCAACCCCATATGTTTAAAACTTGAGCCAGACCCCAATGCCAATACCTGTAGCGGATCAAGGTTTGGCTGTAATTGCATGCCCATTAACTCAATCAAAAAATATCGGTATGCTTCAAGATCATCAATCAAAATTCGCGCTTTCTTTTCTTTTAAATCAGTAATAATTTGAAAATTATCACTAGTGAGCTGCAACCATTTTCCCTTAGCCAATTTTTCAATATTAGCGGCAAATACTGTACTTGATAAACACACTGCCAACAGTAATAAAATAAAACGAAACGTGTAAATTAACCCTGACTTCATATAAATCCCTGCTCTATTATTCGATATGGAAAAATTCTTTTTAATCATCAATTAACTGTCAATTCATAGCCAATATCCCCCAAATAACGCTGTTCGGTTTCCAAGTCTGCGCAGGTCAGCGGGTGCTGTTCCAGCCAGTCATGGGGCAGCTGTAAATCCACACGTTTTTTTCCGGCCGATAATGTAATTGCTGGCATTCCGGATTTAACCCGGCCGCGATGAAAGATAACGGCGAGGCGCAATAACATAGCAAGGCGAACTAAATCGGTATTATCGAGCGGAAAGCTTTTGCTGGGAAAGCGTTTGCGGTGTGCCAGCACTAATGCGGCGAGTTGGATTTGTTCGGCGCGCGAGCATCCGGCGAGATCGACGTTTTGCACTATGTAGGCAGAGTGTTTGTGATAATCGTTGTGCGCTATGTCCAGACCCACTTGATACAAACGCGCCGCCCAACCGAGTAATTTACTGGCGTCGTCAGCGGTGAGCTGCCAGCTTTCTGCCACTTGCTGCAATAAATTGAGCGCGGTTTTTTCTACCGCTTTGGCTTTATCCATATTCACGTGAAAACGCGCGGCGAGCGCATCAACACTCGCCTGACGAATATCGTGATTTTCCAAGCGGCCTTTTTGATCAAACAACAGGCCTTCGCGCAGCGCCCATTCGGCGGCGACCATTTGGCGCAATTCGAGCGCATCAAAGAGTGCACTCAAGACAATCACGCCGCCGAGAAAAACCGGTTGGCGATCATCTGACAATCCGGCAATTTGCGCATCCAGTTTGCCGTGGTCTAAATAAATCGCCATGATTTTTTCCAGCGATTCGAGGGTGATAGTGCCATCGCTCCAACCGTTGGCTTCACAGACTTTGGCGACCGCTTTAATACTGCCCGAGGCACCCAATACCTGTTGCCAGCCAGCTTGTAAAAACTCTTCTTTTACTGGCTCAATTTCTTGCAAGCAGGCAATCAACGCTTTGGTAATTAATTTTTCGGTGACCTTTCCATCCATAAAAAACTTTTTGGTGATGGCGATGCAGCCCATGTTCAAACTTTCTTTCAATTTCGGTTGCATGCCATTGCCGATAATCACTTCCGTGCTGCCGCCGCCTATATCCATCACGATACGATTATCGCCATCGGGCGCTATATCGTTGGCCACGCCGAGATAAATCAGGCGCGCCTCTTCATCGCCGGAAATAATTTCCACCGGATGCCCGAGGCGTTTTTCCGCCTCAATCAGAAACGCACTCGAATCTTTTACGGTGCGCAGGGTTTTGGTGCCGACAATTCGCACGCTGCGCGAGGGATAGCCGCGCAGGCATTCGCCAAAGCGTTCCAGACAGGCAAGCGCGCGATCGCGCGCGTCATCGCTCAAGCTGAGATCTTCCTGCAGCCCAAAACCTAAACGCACAGGTTCGCGCAAACGGTCGAGCAGGGTGAGTTGGCCATTGTCCCAGCGGGCCACAATCATGTGGAAACTGTTGGAGCCGAGATCAATCGCGGCGATATGGCTGGTCTTGCGGTTATTGCTAGAGAGATTGAACATGCGAAAATTCCAAAGCGAACGGCAGGCTTGATTATGCGAGACTTTGGGGAGATTACAATGACAAATTCCGTGCCAAGGCGGATAGCGATAAATTGCGCGCAATAAAAAAGGCGATCATCGCAATGATCGCCTTTATGTAACTTTCATATAACCCAGCGGTTAGATTAGTTCACCACTTCCGGCTTTTCTGCCTGTGCCTGCTCTTGAGCTTGCTGTTGTGCCGCGGTGATCGCTTGCACAAATACTGCATCAAAATTGATAGGAGCGAGCATCAGTGGAGGGAAGCTGCCGCGACCGAGAATGCCATCCACGGCTTCGCGCGCGTAGGGGAACAGAATTTGTGGGCAGGCAGTATTGATCAGCTGGGTCACTGCCGGGCCTTCAATACCAGAGATCGCAAACAGACCGGCTTGTTTCACTTCTACCAAAAATACCGCACGATCTTCAATGCGAGCAGTGATGGTGAGCAACAATACCACTTCAAACAAACCTTCTTCGATTTGGTTGGCCTGAATGTTTAAATCCTGCTGGATATTAGGCTTGTAGGCTTTGGTAAATGCCTCTGGTCCCATTGGGGTTTCGAAGGAGATATCCTTCAAGTAAATACGTTGAATCGCAAATACCGGCGCATCAGCAGCTGCTTGGCCAGCATCTTGTTGGTTATTTTCTTCTGTCATAATGAACTCGACTTGACTGGTTTAGGAATATTTAAAAAGGCGCTTAGGCTTGTGCCAAGAGCGCATCCAACTTACCGGCTTTATCCAGCGCCCAGAGATCAGTGAAGCCGCCGACATGCTGCTCGCCAATCCAGATTTGTGGAACTGTGCGCTGACCGCTTTTGGCCATCATTTCCTGACGCAATTGCGGTTGGCTATCCACGCGAATTTCTTCCACCGCCACACCTTTTTGCGCCAACAATTTTTTCGCATTGACACAAAAAGGGCATACAGCTGTGGTGTACATTTTCACGTGCGCCATAACAAACTCCAAAAAATAACAATGGGTTCTAAAACGATTACTTACCTTTTACCAGTGGCAAATTTTGTGCCTGCCACTCGCCGATACCACCGCCTAAACGGCGCACATCAAAACCTTCTTTGCCCAACAGCCGACCAACGGCACCCGCATGCTGGCCAAGTTTATCCACAAGGATGATGGTTTTGTCTTTGTAGCTGGCCACTTCAGTCGATTCTTTGCTGAGTTTGGCGTAGGGAATATTTAGCGCCCCTACGATATGACCCGCCTTAAATTCCGCGCTCTCACGCAGATCAACAACCACTGCATTGCCATCGTTCACCAGTTTGGTCACTTCGTGGGGAGATACCGGGCGGCCACTTTTAATACGGTCGCGCCAAACATAAATGTAAATCAACACAATCAGGGTGGTGACTAGCAGCCACTCTTGCGAAACAAATGCGATAAAATCCACGATACTTGCCTTTTAATGGTTTGCGGTAAGGGGCTCAGACCGCCCGAAACTGCGCCGCCAGGACAAAAGTGGGGGCAGGCACAGAGATTTCAATGCAAGCCGCCGCAACTTTTTCGGCGCGGGCTAACGGCGCGGGCGATAAGGCGGCGAAGTATACACGATTGCCTCTTACGGTTAGACGCCGGATTGCGCGCGGGCAATCGACCCTATAGTCAGATCCCAATCGCTGCTTTTTTGTTTAAACATTAGAGTTGAGGCGCCCAACCCGCTAGAATGCTTGCCATTCTTGGGTTTCCACCCAAACCATCACCCACGAGGTTGTATCCCTGTGCTGCCACGAGCGGCTGCCGGCATCAACCAATCATGTTCATCCGACATTGGAAGCGATTTATGAGCGCGAAAAAACCTGTAGTTCTGCTGATCCTCGACGGCTATGGTTACTCTGAAAAAACCAAGTACAACGCAATTGCTGCTGCCCACAAACCCGTATTCGATAAACTCTGGGCCAACAACCCCAAAAGTTTGATCGAAACCTCCGGCATGGCAGTGGGTTTGCCCGACGGGCAAATGGGCAATAGCGAAGTGGGACACATGACCCTCGGCGCTGGCCGCGTGGTGTATCAGAACTTTACGCGCATCAATAAAGCCATCAGCGATGGCGACTTCTTTACCAATCCGGTTTATGTAAAAGCCATCGATAGCGCGATCGCCGCTGGCAAAGCCGTGCATATTCTCGGTTTGCTGTCCGAGGGCGGCGTCCACAGCCATGAAGATCACATCTACGCCATGATGAAAATGGCGGTACAGCGCGGTGCCAAAGAGGTATACCTGCACGCCTTTTTAGACGGCCGCGATACCGCGCCGCGCAGTGCGGAAAAATCCCTGCAAAAGGCGCAGGATCTGTTCAAAGAATTGGGCGCTGGCCGAATTGCCTCGATTATCGGCCGCTATTACGCACTCGATCGCGACAACCGCTGGGATCGCGTACAAGCTTGTTACGATGTGATGGTCACTGGCGATGCTGAATTTGATGCTCACACCGCCGTTGAAGGTTTGGCCGCCGCTTATGCGCGCGACGAAAACGACGAATTTGTCAAAGCCACGGTGATTTGCGGTGAAGATGAAGAAGTCGCCACTATTAACGATGGCGACTCAGTGATTTTTATGAACTTCCGCCCGGATCGCGCGCGCGAAATCACCAATGCCTTAATCAGCCCGGACTTCGACGGTTTTGCCCGCGAGCTGCACCCAGAAATCGCCCACTTTGTACAAACCACGGAATACGCATCGAGCATCAATGCGCCTATCGCCTTTCCACCGGTGAGCCTGAGCAATTCCTTTGGCGATTACATATCGCAGCTGGGCAAAACCCAATTGCGCATCGCTGAAACGGAAAAATATGCGCACGTCACCTTTTTCTTCAACAGTGGTAACGAAGTGGTTTATCCCGGTGAAGACCGCATTTTGGTGCCATCACCACAAGTCGCAACTTACGATTTACAGCCTGAAATGAACGCGCCAATTGTGACCGACAAACTGGTCGAAGCGATTGAGTCGGGCAAGTACGATGCGATTATTTGCAACTACGCCAACTGCGATATGGTCGGCCACTCGGGCATTATGGAAGCGGCAACCAAAGCGGTAGAAGCCATCGACATCTGCCTCGGCCGGGTACTGGCGGCGGTAGAAAAAGTCGGCGGCGAAGCGCTGATTACCGCCGACCACGGCAATGTGGAAGAAATGTTCGACGAGGAAACTGGCCAGCCACACACCCAGCATTCCACGCTGCCGGTGCCATTTATTTTCTGCAGTTCACGCAAGGGCACTATTGCGCCCGGCGGTTCATTGGCCGATGTCGCCCCCACCATGTTGCATTTGATGGGTATTCCTCAGCCAGCAGAAATGACCGGTAAGAATTTAATTACCCTCGGTTAATCTGTGCCTAATTGTGTAGGGTGGGTGGAGCGCAAGCGATACCCGCCTGGCATTCACGACCAAAGTTGATGGGTATCGCTAGCGCGCCATCCATCCTACGTTTCCTATCAGATCTATAACAATGATGAATCGTTTGTTTGCATCGATTACCGGAATTATTTTTGCGGGCTTGGTCTGTAGCATCGCCACCTTTGCGCTCGCCGACGAAAAAGCCGAGATGGCAAAACTGCAAAAAGAAATCGAGGCGCTGCAACAAGAATTAAAAAATGTGCAGGGTACTCGTACAGATTTGCAAAAAGATCTGGAAAAGTCGGAAAAACAAATCAACGAGCTGCAAAAGAAAGCGAGCGATATCAACAAGCAGCTCAATGAACAAAACAAAGAGCTGGAGCAATTAAAAAACGAGCGCAGCCAATTAGAGCAGGCGCGCAAAAATCAGCAGGCGCAGATTGCCGAACAAATGCGCGCGGCGCACAAACTCGGCGAGCAGAGTGAAGTGAAGGTACTGCTAAATCAGGAATCGCCCGATCAGTTATCACGCATCATGAAATACCACAGTTACTTCATGGAAGCCCATACCAGCAAGATGCAAGCTTATTTGGATACCATCACCCGCATCGATGCACTCACCCCGGAAATAGAAAAAAAAACGCTTGAATTAGGCACTATGCAAGCCGAGTTGGATGCCCAGCGCGCGCAACTCAAAACCATTCACGGGCAACGTCAGCAAGCGCTGGCAAAAGTGAATAGCCAGCTAAAAAATAAAAGTCAGGAACTCAACCAGCTCAACAATGATCGCCGCCGCTTGCAGGCGCTGTTAGAGCGAGTAACTAAACGTGTCGCCACCACCGGCGCCATCAATTCCCCCAGCTATGTGCCCCTGCCCAAAGGCGGCGAAAAATTCTCGCTGCGCAAAGGCCGCTTGCCCTGGCCAACGCAAGGCAGCATGATTCATCGCTTTGGCAGCGCACGGATTGCGGGGCAGATGAATTGGAATGGCGCTTATATTGCTGCACCTATGGGCAATGCGGTGATAGCGGTGCATCATGGCCGGGTTGTCTTTGCCGATTATTTTGGCGGCCACGGTCTGCTGGTGATTGTTGACCATGGCGAAGGCTATTTGAGCCTCTATGCCCACAACCAAAGTTTATTAAAAAAAGCCGGTGAACCCGTGCGCGCCGGTGAAGCCATCGCCAATGTCGGCAATTCGGGTGGTCAGGCGGGAACTGGTTTATATTTTGAAATTCGCCACAATGGTAAACCCATAGATCCCGGTGGTTGGCTAGCACGCGGTTAATATCTACACTGGCGCCGGAATTATTTTTTGGGGCGGCTGTCATTTTTTTATAGTTTAGCTTAGTGTGCGCCCGCTAAGCCATTCAGATTGCGACCTTTATGTCGCGCTTATTTTTTCAGTTGTTGCGCTATCGGAGACGTTATGTTTCGCGCTGCTTTTACTTTCCCGTTTAAAGCACCTGTTTTTATCAGGTTGGTTGCTCCCTACGCGCTTTTCAGCGTATTGATTGCGCCCGCCCAAGCCGACAACAAAACCAATACTGACGCCGGTTTGTTACCGCTTGAAGAACTGCGCACTTTCACCCGCGTTTACGACCATGTGCGCAACGGTTATGTCGATGAAATCGACGATGCGCAACTGCTCGAATTTGCCATAAAAGGCATGATCGCCGAGCTTGACCCCCATTCAGCCTATCTCGATAAAGAAGCCTTTGCCGACCTGCAAGCCAGCACTTCCGGCGAATTTGGCGGCATCGGGTTGGAGGTCAGTATCGACGAAGGTTTTGTCAAAGTGGTTACCCCAATTGATGACAGCCCCTCGGCGCGCGCAGGCATAGTGTCGGGCGATATTGTTATCCGTATCGACGACCAACCGGTCAAAGGCATGGACTTAACCAAAGCCATCAATTTAATGCGCGGCCCAAAAAATAGCTCAATCAAAATTACAGTGATGCGCGACGGCGCCGATCAACCCATCGATTTTGACTTGGTGCGCGATATCATCAAGGTGCAAAGTGTGCGCACGCGGGTACTGGAGCAGGATTATTTTTATATCCGCCTCGCCCAGTTTCAACTCGATACCGGCAAAGATGTGGCCAAAAAGCTGCGCGCTCAATTAAAAAAGAACCCTGCAACCAAAGGCGTTATTCTGGATTTACGCAACAATCCCGGCGGTGTGTTGCAGTCGTCGGTGGAAGTAGTCGATGCCTTTCTCGACGGTGGCCAAGTGGTTTACACCCAAGGTCGCCTCGACAACAGCAATATCAGTTATAACGCTGAAGTCGGCGATCTCACCCATAATTTACCGCTGGTGGTATTGATTAACGATGGCTCTGCGTCGGCGTCCGAGATAGTTGCCGGTGCGCTGCAAGACCACAAGCGCGCCGTCATCATGGGTACGCGCAGTTTTGGCAAAGGCTCAGTGCAGTCGGTCATCCCAATCAGCAATGACCGCGCGATCAAACTCACTACTGCACTCTATTACACCCCTAATGGCCGCTCGATTCAGGCACAGGGTATTGAACCGGACGTTGATGTAGAGCGGGTGCAAGTCACCGCCATTCAACCGGGTATCAACACCACCGAAGCAGACCTCGCCCGCCATTTGGGCAATAGCAAGGGCGGCACAGAAAGCACCAGTAAAGATCGCGCTAAAAAACGCATCAGCAGCGCCGAGTTACTTAAAGAAGATAATCAGCTACATGAAGCGTTGAACTTGTTAAAAGGGCTGCATATTTTTATCCAGAGTTCACCGCTTGCGGCTAAAACAAATGTTGCACCCATAGCAGCCGACATAGCCCTCGAGCCAGCGCAGTCCACCACGGGCGACAGCGAATAAATTCGCGTGTTAAAACCGAGCGCCCATCGCCTTGCTTTAGGCCTGACCTTGTTCTGGATTGCGACGTTCCTCAGCTTGCCAGTGGTCGCCTCAAATCGTTTGGCAATCATCATCGATGATATTGGCTACAATCTCACCTTAGGCAAACGCACGGCAGATTTAAGCGGCGATTTCACCCTCGCCGTTTTACCCTTTACCCCCCACGGAATCGAACTGGCTGAGCGCGCCCATCGCAGCGGCAAAGAGATCATGCTCCATGCTCCCATGAGCAATCGTCACAACTATCCATTGGGGCGCGGTGGATTAAAGAGCGGCATGCAGCACGGCGAATTTCTTACTGTATTGCGCCACAATCTGGCCAATATTCCCCATATTAAAGGTCTCAACAATCACATGGGCAGCCAGCTGACCGAACAAGCTGAACCCATGAGCTGGTTGATGGAGGAACTGCAGCAGCGGCAATTGTATTTTGTCGATAGCCGCACCAGCGCCCAAACTCAAGCGCTAGCTATGGCGGAAAAGATTCATCTGCCCAGTCGCAAGCGCGATGTATTTTTGGATGATGAACGCACCACCAGCAACATCAAATACCAATTGATTCGCGCCCTAAAGCTGGCACAGCAACATGGCTCGGCAATCGCCATTGGCCACCCTTATCCCGAAACACTGCATGAGCTGGAGCAATTACAACCGCTGCTGGATCAATACCAAGTTCAGCTGGTCAAAGTATCGCAACTGATGACACATGGCGCGCGCCCGCTGAACAATACAAAACAGACTCGCTGTATCGCCCCACCCATGGGTCTCTGGCCACAAATTTGGCTACCGATTGACCCATTCTCGCTGGATTTAGTCATCAAACCCCTAAAAATGGCGCATTAAATTTATAATACTTACTATTGGTTATAAAAAAACAGTTGTAAAAGACCAACTAAATCTAGCCGGTGGCTCTCAATGGTGTCTATAATCACCATGGGTGATATTTGATCAACCACTGAAGGATTCGATTTCAGGAACAGATGCGAGGAGTTGTATATGGCTACATCAAACAGAGCGGGCGAGCAGGGTTCAGTACCTTCGCGCCATGGTCGCTACCTGCAAAAAGATGGCTACTGGTACTACACCACCCGCGAAGGGGTGGATATAGGTCCGTTTGATAGCCGCGACGACGCAGAAATTGGCGTTGGGGAATTTATCGACTTTATTCAAGCGTCCGAGCCAAAAGTATCGGACATGCTAAAACAGTACCGCGCGGCCTGAAGTACGCTTTAGGCCGGTTACAAAAGGGGCGCTCACTGAGCGCCCTTTTTGTATTTTAATGGTGTGTTTTTGCAACAAGCCTTACAGCCGCACCTCAATTCCCTGAGCGCGCATAAACGCTTTCGCCTGCGGCACAGTGTATTCACGAAAGTGAAAAATACTGGCCGCCAGCACCGCATCGGCGCGGCCTTCAGTTACCCCATCACACAAGTGCTGCAAATTGCCCACACCGCCGGAGGCTATAACCGGAATCGGCACCGCATCGCTGATCGCACGGGTTACCGCCAGGTCATAACCTTTTTTGGTGCCGTCGCCATCCATACTGGTAAGCAGGATTTCCCCGGCGCCAAATTCCGCCATTTTGATCGCCCACTCCACCGCATTAATGCCGGTAGGTTTACGCCCGCCGTGGGTGAAAATCTCCCAGCGCGGCGCTTCACCATCCACACTGACCTTTTTCGCGTCTATCGCCACCACTATGCACTGGGCACCAAAACGATCCGAAGCCGCTTTCACAAACTCCGGGTTGTAGATAGCCGCCGAGTTGATGCCGACTTTATCAGCACCGGCATTGAGCATGGTGCGTATGTCATCCACGGTGCGAATACCACCGCCAACCGTGAGCGGGATAAACACTTCGCTGGCGATTTTCTCCACCGTATGCACGGTAGTATCGCGCCCTTCATGGGTGGCGGTGATATCGAGAAAAGTGATTTCATCGGCGCCATCGTCGTTATAGCGCTTGGCGATCTCCACCGGATCACCCGCATCGCGGATACCGACAAAATTGACGCCCTTAACCACACGGCCATTATCGACATCGAGGCAGGGAATAATGCGTTTTGCGAGTGCCATAAATAACTCTTAACTAATCAAACGTTGGCTTTTAAAGGGAATCGTTCTGGGTGTTCGATCATTTCTTCAGTCAGATCCACATCCATATCGGGCCAATAAAAATGACCGGGGCTTTGTTCTTGCACATTTAAGATAGCTCCGACCGATTTATCTTTGAACCAAGGGAAATCGTCGTAAGTCATCAGCAGCTCTTTGTTGTGAGCTAACAGCCAAACGCCATGTGCTGATATATGCGTCACTTCAACCGCCGAAATGTTCTTGCCAAGCGTTGATAAGCTCATGGTAATGAACCTCAATTAAGGACTCGATTTCTTTCAATTGTAGGCGCGAAAACCGATGATTACGCGCCAGCTCAATCTCTGGTTTTAGCCAAAACTTTGCTTCACCATCGGCTGCCACTACGTGGACATGAACTCGCTCTTCTTCCCGTGAGAAGAAGAAAAACCGGTAGCCATTTTCCCTAAAGACTGTCGGGCTCATGTATAAAATCCCCTTATTGGTCGCAATAAGCCTGCGCTTCCGCCATGGTCAAGGTGCCTTCGTAAATCGCGCGGCCAGTGATGGCGCCACAAATACCCTTATGGGCTTCGGCTTTAAGTGCGCGGATGTCATCCATATTGGTCACACCGCCTGAGGCGATAATCGGGATGCTGGAGGCCTGCGCCATGGCCACAGTTGCCTGCACATTCACACCCTGCATCATGCCGTCGCGGGCGATGTCGGTGTAGACGATGCTGCTCACACCGTCCTGCTCAAAACGCTTGGCGAGTTCAGATGCTTGAATATTGGACACTTCTGCCCAGCCGTCAGTCGCGACCCAGCCGTCTTTGGCATCTAGCCCGACAATAATGTGGTCGGGGAATTGTTTGCACATATCGGTCACAAATTGCGGCTCTTTGACTGCTTTGGTGCCGATAATCAAATACTGCACGCCGGCATTGAGGTAGTACTCGATGGTTTCCGCATTGCGAATACCGCCGCCAATTTGGATCGGCAGATTGGGGTAGGCTTTGGCGATAGCAGTAACCACACCGCCATTCATCGGCTTGCCTTCAAAGGCGCCATTCAGATCCACCAAATGCAACCGGCGACAACCCTGCTCGACCCATTGTGCTGCCATCGCGACGGGATCGTCGGAGAATACGGTGGAATCATCCATCAAACCTTGGCGCAGGCGTACACATTGGCCGTCTTTTAAATCAATTGCGGGGATAATCAGCATTTCAAAATCTCATGTGGGGGCGCTGCTTGCTGCGCCCTGATAATCGTTGGTATTTGGGGTCTGAATAACAATTGCGTATTTTGGGCGCAGCAAGCGGCGCCCCCTACAATTTCGCCCGTAGGAGCGCTGCTTGCCGTGCCCTAATTACGGCCATCCCAATGTAAAAAATTCTTCAACAGCTGCAGCCCTGCGGTATGGCTCTTTTCCGGATGGAACTGCGCCACAAACAAATTGCCGCGCGTTAGTGCCGCATGGAACTGGATGCCATAGTCACAAGTCGCGGCGATTAAGCTGGCATCTTCGGTGATAACACAATAACTATGCACAAAATAGAATCGTTCATCCTGCGCTATACCGGCCCAGAGTGGGTGATCATTGTGATGCACCTGATTCCAGCCCATATGCGGCACTTTTAAATGTGCACCTGTGCTGTCGGTGTGGTTTTCGCCGAAGAAGCGCACTTTTCCCGGCAAGATACCGATGCAATCGACGCCGCCATTTTCTTCGCTAAAGTCCATCAAGGCCTGCATGCCCACACAAATCCCCAGTACCGGTTTGCCGGTGGCGATCTGCTCGCGCAGCAGTTGATCAAAACCCAGGCGCTTGATTTCGGCCATGCAGTCGCGGATTGCGCCTACACCGGGGAAAATCACCCGATCAGCCGCTGCCACCAGGGCGGGGTCAGCGGTGACTAGCACCTGCTGCTCTGGCGCCACATGGCTCAGCGCACTGGCCACCGAGTGCAAATTGCCCATGCCGTAGTCGATCACAGCAACGGTTTGCGCTTTACTCACTTGGCTCATGACTTAGAGGCTACCTTTAGTTGAAGGCATAATGCCTTCCATACGCGGATCTTTTTCCAGCGCCATACGCAGGGCGCGGCCAAAAGCTTTGAACACGGTTTCGATCTGGTGGTGGGCATTGTGGCCGCGCAAGTTATCCACATGCAGAGTTACACCGGCGTGATTGACAAAGCCTTGGAAGAACTCCCAAAACAGCTCCACATCAAACTGGCCTATGCGCTTTTGGGTGAAGGGAATCTGCATTACCAAACCCGAGCGGCCGGAGAAGTCGATCACTACCCGCGACAGGGCTTCATCGAGTGGCACATAGGAGTGGCCGTAGCGGCGAATACCTTTTTTATCACCAATGGCCTTGGCGATGGCCTGGCCGATGGTGATGCCTATGTCTTCCACTGAGTGGTGATCGTCGATATGGGTGTCGCCGTCACAAGTGACGTCCAGATCAATCATGCCGTGGCGGGCGATCTGATCCATCATGTGCTCCAAAAAGGGCACACCGGTATTAAACACACCCTTACCTGCACCGTCTAAATTGAGGCTGACGCTGATTTTGGTTTCCAGTGTGTTACGGGTAACTTGAGCAATGCGATCTGACATGCGGAACTCCATCAAACCGGAAAATGTCCGGCGGCACATAATAAAGCGCGAATTATATAGACTCGGGGCGCCAAATTCACGGAAAGCCGCGCTATTAGGCTGATTGTTAAGTTGCCATACAGATAATTTCTCCCAAAATTCTCATCCATGCGTTACAAACTGGCACAAGAGCAGTATCTTGCCTGCCGCTTTTCAACCTCTTTATACATTATGATGGATCACTCTATGGCCAACTCTCTGCTCCGCCGCTGCCTGCTTAGCGCCAGCTTGCTCACCGCAACTACTGCATTCGCCAACAACAATCCCAACAACGCTGATTACACCGGCTGGAGCTGGTCCGGCCATGTGGATCATGTGACTATCGATACCCAAGCTGCCAGCGAACAGTGGATTGAAGATACGGCCACCGCAATCGGCGGTGCCGCTGAATACTATTCCAGCAAATCTGAAAACACTCTGGTGCTAGGTGCCAACATTTTGTTTTATCGCGATAACGCTGCCTTTTCCCAATATGTTGAAGACTACTGGGGCGATACGGATTACACCGAATCCGATGCCAACGCATTTATGCTGTTTGCCGAGTACGGCCCCAAATATCGCTTTGGGCAGAACAATATGAGCTTTGTAACCCTGCGCGGCGGGGTGAGCGGCATTCTGGGGTCCGAGCGCAGCATCAGCAATTGCAGCAACTGTTACTCGGAAGATATCGACATTAACGGCGGAGTTTATGGCGTATTGGGCATAGGTCAGACCCTCGGCAGTCTCGATCTCAGCCTGCAATTTCAGCAATATTTCAGCGGTGATTTGGATAACACCCTCCGTTTGAAGCTCTCTGGCGCATTTTAATATCGATATTGAAGGCATCGACCTGCTGGCGTTAAAAGCATCCCTCAGGTCGATTTCATCGGTTGCCAGCGTTTTTATAAAAAGTCGGTATTAAGACTCACTTGCGTTTGCCTAGTCATGGTTTACTTTTAAAGCGCGACATAATGAATGTCAGCAGCAACTTGCAGGACTGCTAATGTGATCACTTATAACCACTATCAGAGAAATAGATTGACCGACCCCCTAAACCCTATTCGCCAGCTTATCCAGCAGGCGCAAGAGCAAGACTCTGCGACTGGAAAATTGCTGGAATTTGTGGAGTGCCGTAAAAAGCGCCTGCACACCGCTATTAAATTACCGGAAGAGCAGGCAGCCAAGGGACTAGCTGATTTTGTAGTGCGCTATATCAAACACGTTCCCGATTTTATCGACGCCATTCGCAGCTTGGCTAAAGAAGCGGGAATCGATAAAGACATTGAGCCTTTATTAAAAATTGCGAGCGATTATTTTATGTCGCCGCCTTCAATTGTCGACCCACACAGCCAATTAGAGGCGCTGCTGGATGAGGCCTATCTAGCCCATCGCCTACTGGAGGAGGTAAATGATCGCTTTATGGCCAAAAGCGGCATTCCACTCGCGCCCATGGATATGACAGTCGCCAATGTGATTGCCCACGAATTAATTGGCGAGCCGTTTGCCAATGAGCTGGATCAGGCGGTGTTATTTTCCGCTGAACTACTGTTAAACGAACACGGTTTTGAAGGCGCCAACATCTCCCGTTATGTCAATTTGCACCGCGATAAAGGCTGGACCGAAGAACTGGAGCGCTGGCCCTGTTTGGTAGAAGACCTATCGATTCGAGTGGAGTTTGAAACTGATTCTGAAACGCGTCACTGATATTTACTTACTCGGCTTAATCATTAAAAAAGCGAATTGCGCAGCGCAATTCGCCTTTTTTATGGCTTGCCGCCCGCTAATCAGATCACACTGGATCAACTTCGGCATTTAAGCTCATATCGTCAAAACGGGATTTATCCAGCATGTTTTCACTCTTGGCGACTATGGTCGACACTGTGGCATCACCGGTGATATTCACTGCGGTGCGCACCATATCCAACAGACGATCCACACCGATAATCAGCGCAATGCCCTCCACCGGCAAACCGACCGACTGCAATACCATCGCCAACATCACCAAACCTACACTCGGTACACCGGCGGTGCCGATTGAGGCGAGGGTGGCGGTGAGGATCACCATCAGATAGCCGGAGGCGGGTATATCGATGTTGTAAACCTGGGCGATAAAAATGGTGGCCACGCCCTGCATAATTGCGGTGCCGTCCATATTGATGGTGGCGCCGAGCGGAACCGAGAAACTGGCGACTTTGTTGTCCACCCCCAAGTCGTGCTCCACGGTGCGCATAGTGACGGGCAGGGTGGCATTGCTTGAAGCGGTACTAAAACCAAATACCGCTACTTTCCACATTTTTCGGAAAAAGATAATCGGGTTTAAGCCGGTCAGGATTTTTAATAAAGAGCCGTACACCACCAAGCCGTGCAGCAGCAGTACAAACAACACAGTGAAAAAATACTTGGCCAGATCAGCTATCGCAGAAAAACCAATCGTGGCAAATAGCTTCGCTAGCAGGCAAAACACCCCATAAGGCGCCAACTGCATCAGCAACATCATCATTTTCAACACCACTTCATTGAGGTGCTCAAAAAAGGTTTTCATACTGCTGCCAACCTCACCACCGGTGCGCGAGATGGCGACGCCAAACAAAATCGAAAACACGATCACCTGCAACATATTGCCCGCTGCCATCGCCTGCACCGGGTTGCTGGGGAAAATATTAATAAAGGTTTCTTTAATCGATGGTGCCGCTGGTGCTGCATAAGTACTGGCAACAGCCATATCCACTCCAGCACCCGGCTGCACCAACATCGCCACCCCCATCGCCAGTGAAATCGCCACAGAGGTAGTGAACAAATAGAGTGCGACGGTTTTAGTCGCCAGTGCACCCATACGGTTGTGGCCGCCGAGCGAGGCAGCGCCGCACACCAGCGACACAAACACCAAGGGCACCACCAATAATTTCAGCGAGGCCACAAACACCTGGCCAACAGCATCAAAAATGCCATTGATCACCACATTCTGAATCCACTGGCCATAGACGGTAGTCGCCGTAGTCTGTGTTTCATCCAGCCCCAGCAGCAAATTAAAAATCACCCCGAGCAGCAGGCCGAGCAACATTCCCAGCAAAATTTTATTGGTCAGTGACATGTAGCCTCGCAGGATTATTGTGACTTGTTAAATGAGGAGGACAGAGAAGTTGAAGTTGGCGGCCGATGGGTGCCGCCAACAGAGCCGTTTGGCGCAGCGATTATTCGTTGACCGCGTCTTTCAGCGCTTTACCCGGTTTGAAAGTTACAGTTTTGCTGGCGGCGATTTGAATCGTTGCGCCAGTTTGTGGATTGCGCCCTTCACGTGCAGCGCGCGCGCTCACATTAAAGGTGCCAAAACCCAGTAAGGCGACTGATTCGCCGCGGCTCAAGGCATTAGTGACCTGCTCAATAAAAGCAGAAACCACTAGGTCGGCCTTGTTTACACCCAAATCTGTATTGTTCGCCAGCGCGACAACTATATCGGTCTTATGCATGATGCTCTCCTTGGTAGTAACTATCGATAGGCTTAGGAGTTTACCCGCATTAATTTGTTTACGGCAGACTTGATCTGGCTTTTTCCGCCTCCCGCGCCATGCCCAAGCGAACACAAGCTGATAAACTGCTGAGCCTTTTGCCCCTTTACACCTCATGGCAGCATCAAAACAGGAGCCACATTTTGCCCAAGGCTGCGCGTTATTTACCCTCTTCATTGTTATGGCAGCCACTGCAACGCATTGCCCGGCACCAACATCCATCTGCAGCGATGCAAGATTGGCTGAGCGACAGCAGCTCCTTGACTGCGCGGCTCATCGCCAAGAGCCAAGGCCAATTCAAGGTGCAGGTGGTGCGCCAAATAATCGGGGTGCCACGGCTAAACGAGCGCCAGGTGCTGGGAATGCGGCGGCCCACCCTGGCGTTGATTCGCGAAGTTATTCTGCAAGGCAAGGGCGAACCCTGGGTATTTGCCCGCAGCCTGTTGCCACTGTCCAGCCTGACCGGATCACTGCGCCACCTGCGCAAACAGGGCAACCGCCCCTTGGGGGCGTTTTTGTTCAGTCAGCCACAGTTGCAGCGCAGCGCCATTGCAGTGGCGCGAATTAGCCGCGATCATGCTTATGTTCCCGCTGATCTGGTTGGCAACCAACCGCTCTGGGGGCGGCGCTCGGTGTTTTACTTGCAGCAGAAACCCCTGCTAGTGAGCGAAGTATTTTTACCGGCCTTTGCCGATCAACTCGCTCCGCCACCGACTCGATAACCCTAATAAAACGGCGTTTGGCTATGACAACCCCAAAAGATATAAAACCCGGCGATTCAGCACCCGCAGCCACACAGGCGACGGCAAAAAAAATAGCGGCGTCCAAGACCAAATCAGCCGCGACACACAAGCCTGAACGCAGCAAACAGAAAGCAAAAACCATTGTTAATCCTGTGGCGAAAAATAGCTTAAAAAGCGGCTTTGTCGCCAAAATACGACAAAAAGCCCCACTTTACTGGCGTTTGATGCGCATGGACCGCCCCATTGGCACCCTGCTGCTCCTGTGGCCCACACTCTGGAGCTTATGGATTGCGGCCAAGGGCTTGCCCAGCCTCAAGAATCTGGTGATTTTTGTGCTGGGGGTGATAGTGATGCGCGCCGCTGGCTGCGTAATCAATGACTTTGCCGATCGCAAAATTGATGGCAGGGTCGAGCGCACCCAACATCGCCCACTCGCCACCGGCGCCCTCACCAGCCGCGAGGCCATCGGCCTGTTTATCACTCTATGTTTGATCGCCTTTGGGCTGGTGCTATTTACCGACCCTCTCACCATCAAACTGTCGGTTGGCGGCCTGATTCTCGCGTTTTGCTATCCCTTTATGAAACGCCACACCCATTTGCCGCAAGTGGTACTGGGCGCGGCATTCGCCTGGGGCATACCTATGGCTTACGCCGCCGAAGCGGGAGAACTCACGCAAGGTATTTGGCTGATATATCTGGCAGTGGTGCTCTGGACAGTGGTCTACGATACGTTTTATGCGATGGTGGATAGGGATGACGATCTGAAAATCGGCGTCAAATCCACCGCGATATTGTTTGGCGAGCAGGATCGCATTATCACTGGCGCACTCCAAGTCATGACAATTTACGCTTTGATACTGGTCGGCAATCGCTTTGAGTTGGGCAGTTTTTACTATGTAGGGCTGGCAGTTGCGGCCGGCTTATTTGTCTATCAACAATGGCTGATTCGCTTTCGCGCCCGCGCCGCCTGTTTTAAGGCATTCCTCAATAACAACTGGGTCGGTGTCGCGGTATTTGTCGGGATCGTTATGGATTATCAATTTCACTAGCGGCTAATTTTTCACCCTGTCATAAATGTGTAACACTGAGCTTATTTAATACACTGCAACAATAGCTTCACAAACCTGTGAGGCAAACCGTGGTTTTTTCAGGCAGAACATTTATGACTGGTCGCAAAATTCTAATCGTTGACGATGAATCCGCAATCCGCGATATGCTGCGGGTAGCGCTGGAAATGGCTGAATACAACGTGTTGGAAGCGAGCAATGCACAGGACGCGCACGGCATTATTATCGATGAAAAGCCCGACCTGATCCTGCTCGATTGGATGATGCCCGGCACCAGCGGCATCGAATTAGCGCGCCGTTTGAAGCGCGATGAAGTGACCGCCAACACCCCCATCATCATGCTGACCGCCAAAGGCGAAGAAGATAATAAGATTCAGGGGCTGGAAGTGGGCGCCGATGATTACATCACCAAACCTTTTTCACCGCGCGAATTAGTCGCACGCTTGAAAGCAGTATTGCGCCGCGCCGATCCACAAATCAATTCCGCGCCGATTACTGTACAAGGCTTGTGCCTTGATCCCGCCAGCCACCGCGTTACCATTCACGATCAATCGGTTGATATGGGCCCGACTGAATATCGCCTGCTGGAGTTTTTCCTCACCCATCAGGAAAGAGCTTATACTCGCAGCCAATTGCTGGATCACGTTTGGGGCGGCAATGTGTATGTGGAAGAGCGCACAGTGGATGTTCATATCCGCCGCCTGCGCAAAGCCCTCACCGTTGATGGCCACGAAGATTTGATCCAGACGGTACGCGGTACGGGCTATAGGTTTTCTACTCGTATTGAAGCCTGATCCCTGATTTTCGTCGCAAGGTCGGGACTCCACCGCAAGACACGCCGTGAATACATCCATGTAGGCTCATCTTCGACATCCATGTCTCAGACGGTCTTGCGGCGGAGTCCCGACCTTGTGACTGCTATACACCACGAGGTTTAGGTCTTGTTAAAAGGTTTTAGCGCTGAGCTCCAGCGCATTCTCATTATTCTCGCCCTGTGCAGCCTGATTGGTTTTTTCAGCGGCCTGTACGCCGTTTGGATGCTGATTGGCTGCGCCGCTTACATTATCTGGATGCTCTGGCAAATGCGCCGCCTCAATCAGTGGCTGCTGTGTCAGGAAGCGGAAGAAGCACCCGAAGCCACTGGCATCTGGGGTCAGGTGTTTGACAACATCTACCAGTTACAGCGCAGCCAACGAGTTGAAAAAGAAAATCTGCAGGCAGTAATTAAGCGTATTCAGGAAATCAGCTCGGCACTGAAAGACGGTTTGATCATTCTGGATGCCCGCGGACACTTGGATTTTTGGAATCCCGCCGCCCACCGGATGCTGGCGCTTAACACCAAAGACCAAGGCCAATCGGTCATTAACTTTATTCGTCACCCCAAATTTGTCAGCTATTTCGAAGAGGGCAAATACGAGGAGCCGCTGGAGCTACCCTCACCACGCTTTCAATCCAAACACCTGCAATTCCAAATCACCCCGTTTGGCAAAAGCGAGCGCTTGATCGTGGTGCGCGACGTCACCCAGCTACACAATTTGGAAAAAATGCGGCAGGACTTTGTCGCCAACGTCTCCCATGAATTGCGCACCCCGCTGACAGTTATCAACGGTTATGTAGAAACACTGGCGGATAACAACAGCACACCCAGCTGGGATAAGCCCTTACAGCAAATGCTGCAGCAGGCAAAACGCATGTCGCTGTTGATTAACGATCTGCTGGTGCTCTCCAAACTGGAAACCACGGAGGCAGGGCACAACCAAAAGCCGATCAATATTGAACAGCTGCTCACCATTGTAAAAAGCGAAGCAGAAGTGCTGAGCAAAGAGAAGCGTCAGCACCTAACGCTCATTTGCAATAACACAACCAAACCACTGCTGTTCTCCGGCAATGAAAAGGAACTGCACAGCGCGTTTTCCAATCTGGTCACCAATGCGATCAAATACACCCCCAATGACGGCAGGGTGAGCGTGCTGCTCTGGCAGGATCAAAAACACTTTTATGTATCTGTAAGCGATAACGGCCCCGGCATTGAAGCGCAACATATCCCGCGTTTGACCGAGCGCTTTTACCGCGTTGATGCCAGCCGCAACAGCGGTACCGGCGGCACAGGTCTGGGCTTGGCGATTGTAAAACACGTCTTGATGCGCCATGAAGCAGAGCTAAAAATCACCAGTGAAGTGGGCAAAGGCAGTATGTTTATCTGTGTATTTCCGCTTAACTAAGCGAAGATTAAGCAACGTTGTCTCTATAAAAAGAAGCGATTAGTCCCAGCCATCTCGGGCAAAAATCCGCTTTTATATTGCTTTTCCATCTGAAAAATTCTGAAAATCAAACTTCCTTCGCAAAATACTACCCCTAAACCCTAAACTCGTACTCGCCAAATACAACGTTGTCATTTTAAACTCCGTACCAATGGAACCGATTCTCAATCACATGAGATCGGCTTGCATGTATGGACAACAAACATCATTCCAAATCGGCGCGCTGAACTGCTCAGTCCCGGCCATGTTGGTTAATAAACAAAAAATCCCTTGGAGATGAAAAGTGAAAAAGACAATAAAAGCCTGCGGAATTTCCGCTGTGGTACTAGGTTCGCTCTTGCTTGCCAGCCAGGCATTTTCCCACGGTTATGTATCTTCGCCGAAAAGCCGCGTAATCCAATGTAAAGAAAATGGCGTAGAAAACCCAACAGCTCCTGCGTGTATAGCTGCGAAAGCGGCTGGTAACGGCGGCCTTTACACGCCACAAGAAGTGGCTGTAGGTGGTGTGCGCGACAATCACGAATTCTTTATTCCTGATGGTCGCCTGTGCAGCGCTGGCCGCTCCAATCTTTACGGTATGGATCTGGCGCGCACCGATTGGCCAGCCACTAACGTAACTGCTGGGCCATTGCAATTTGTGTGGACTAACACTGCTGCGCATAAAACCATGTATTTCCGCTATTACATCACCCGTGAAGGCTACAACCACGCGCAACCACTGCGTTGGTCTGACCTGGTATTGATTCACGATTCCGGTAAAGCAGATCAGGAACAATTCTCTTACCACACAGTACAAATGCCACCACGTACCGGCCGCCATATCGTGTACAGCATCTGGCAACGCGACTGGGAAAGAGATTCGGCTGAAGGTTTCTACCAATGTATCGATGTTAACTACTCTGGTGGCAGCACTTCATCGGTCGCTTCCTCTGCAGCACCAAGCTCAACTTCTTCATCCGTTGGCTCGGTAGCCAGCTCATCCATTGGCTCAAGTATTTCTTCTAACACCTGTGCTGGTCTGGGCATCTGGAACTCTACTATTGCTTACCAAAACCCAACGCAAGTACAACACAACGGCAAACGTTACCAAGCCAACTACTGGACTCAAGGCAACGATCCAGCCACCAACAACGGTCAATACAGCTACTGGCTTGACTTGGGTGCCTGTACTTCTGGCGGCGCCTCATCAACCCCATCAAGCGTAGCGCCTAGCTCATCCAGCAAATCAAGTGTTGCTGTGGTTAGCAGCTCAAGCGCACCCTCATCTGTTTCAAGCGGCAACTGCACCTCACCTGCCTACGTAAATGGTTCAGCTTATGCTGCGGGTGCGGTGGTTAACAACGCAGGCAGTGAGTACCGCTGTACTGTGGCAGGCTGGTGTTCACAGGGTGGCGCATATGCACCTGGCACTGGCTGGGCGTGGACTAATGCATGGTCTTTGGTTCGCGCGTGTAACTAATTCAACGGATTTGCGTCTGGCTCTACCTGCAAGTTAGCCAGATGTAAAAATGGTTGAAACATAAAAAACGGCAATCCCTAGGGTTGCCGTTTTTTATTTACCGCAATTTTCTATTTACCGCAGTTGGATTTCTATTTCGGTCGTCTTATCGATAATGACTTTTGCTTCATCAAATGACGGGGGACCATAGCTACCAAGGTTGTTGGAAAAACCATAAAGCTCAGTGGGAATTCCATTAGCACCAATATCAATCTGGTTGTTTTCGTTTTCATCCTGAAACAGTTTTATCGCATAAGTTCCTGCGGGCAAATCGGCAAAATTTAATGACATTGTTGTCCCTGCCACTTTTACCTGTTTCGCAGCTACCCAATTACTATTGGTATTGTAGTGCGCCTCTTTGTCATAAACCGCCACTAACAAGTTACCCTTAATCGATTTGATATGATTCACATTCAAAGTCAGTTCATGGGCAAAAGTTGGCAGGGCGATGATAGCGGCCGCAATGGCGAATACACCTGTGTTAATACGCATAGGGATCTCCTTACTCAAATCAATCGGGCCAATTCCCGATGAGCACCCAGCATAGATAACTTCTGCGCCCAACTCAGGTGTCATTGCTCACCTTTAAACACTGACAAAGCTCATCATTTGGCGATGACAATCGTCCATCGCACCATATTCAAAGTCACGGCATGACGTATGTCCTATTTAGCCCGCCGGAGTTAAACCGTAATATGATCAGATCGAAGCAGCGCGGCGCTCACTTCCAAGATGAACAAACACCATGAATAAAGATAATTATCTACTGACACTGGCTGGATTTATCACCTGGAGCGGAGTGGCCTATGTAGAGTTTGGGCGGCTCGCAGGCTCCTCATTTTTGTGGCCGAGCGTACTTGGCTACGGTGTCTTTTTACTCCTGTTTTTAATGGTTGGCAGCGGCTATGCCAATAACATTTCGCTGCGCAAAACCCGGATCATTTTATTGGTGCAACTGTGCATTGCGCTCCTATTAATGCTGGTCCACGCTGGGCAAATATCACCCGTATTATTGGTGGTCTGGGCAGCACAGTTACCGGATTATTTTTCGCGCCGCGCAGCAGTTCTACAAGTGCTCATT
Source organism: Cellvibrio sp. ATLC23 (assembly GCF_057196725.1). Taxonomy (NCBI): domain Bacteria; kingdom Pseudomonadati; phylum Pseudomonadota; class Gammaproteobacteria; order Cellvibrionales; family Cellvibrionaceae; genus Cellvibrio; species Cellvibrio sp. ATLC23. The sequence continues at coordinate 196,410 of NZ_JBXUOS010000008.1, forward strand.
AGCAATCTGCTGTTCTATTACATTCAAATAGATTTCTGGCACTTTGACAACGCGATAATTACTGCGCTTATCTATCTTGGTTTTCAACTATTCGCCCTATCCACCTCTTTTGCCCGCGTTAGCGAGCGACGTGCCCGTGAACAACTTGAACAGGTTAACCAGCAATTGCTCACCACGCGGATTATTTTGGCGCAATCGAGCAAACAAGATGAACGTTTGCGCATTGCGCGCGACTTGCACGACATACTCGGTCATCAACTCACCGCCCTGAATTTACAATTGGAGATTTTGCAGCACAAAGTTGCACCTGAGTTACAAATATCCGTGGCCGACACAAAAAATCTCGCCAAACAATTACTCGACAATATTCGCGCTGTAGTGCGCAACCAGCGCACGCCATTAACTGTCGATATACGCCAAGCAATGCAAGCGCTTGCGCTGCGTTTACCACAACTACAATTGACGCTGGAAGGGGAGCTACAACTGGAATCCGCAGAGTGTGCAGAGCAACTATTACTCTGCATCCAAGAGGGAATTAGCAACGCATTGCGCCATGGCCGCGCGACAAAAATACATATTTCGCTACAACAGCAACAACATAAAATATGCATTTTCGTCGACGATAACGGTCGCGGTTGCCCAAACACAATCACACCCGGCAGCGGCCTGCTCGGCATCAATGAACGCTTACAACTATTTAATGGCAGCAGTCGTTTAACGCCCTTGGCGCAAGGCGCACGTCTGGAGATTTCGCTGGAGCAACAGCATGCTTAAAATTGGCTTGGTAGACGATCAGGAATTAGTGCGCAAAGGTATCGCTGGTTTACTCGCACTCTCGGGCAAAACAGTGATTAGCTGGGAAGCAAATAATGGCCTAAACGCGCTCGCCGCACTGCTGAATAACCCAGTCGATGTGATACTCGCTGATATTCGCATGCCGGTGATGGATGGCATTGAACTGGTTAAAAGATTGCGCGCCGAAAACAACCTGACACCGGTATTAATGTTAACCACCTTCGATGACAGTGAGTTATTTGTGCAGAGCATAAAGGCCGGAGCCAATGGTTTTTTATTAAAAGATGTATCACTGGAAAAGTTAGTCAGCAGCCTTGAAACCCTCGCGCAAGGCGCTGGCTTTCTCGCTGAAGGCAATATGTTACAGGAATTATCACGGCTGAAAAAAACAGAACAAAAAATTGATCTATCGGAACGCGAGCTGCAAATTTTACGGTTATTGGCGGGCGGCTTTTCCAATAAAGAAATTGCGAGCGCTATTTTTCTCGCCGAGGGCACAGTGCGCAATCATGTTTCCAATTTGCTAGCAAAACTGGATTGTCGCGACCGCACTCAAGCCGTATTAAAAGCGATCAATATCGGAATAGTCTGAGGGGTTTATTATGAGTGTATTTTATATTAGTTGGTTAATGGCATTCTTTCATCATATTGCAGCGTTTAGTTTATTTTCTGCACTAATATATCAAGGTATAGTAATTCGCAAACCCTTTACCCAACAAACAGCTCAGTCGTTAATCAAGTCAGACCAACTGTACGGTTTATCTGCATTAACTATTTTATTGGTCGGATTTGCGCGAGTACTTTATCTTGAAAAAGGCGCAGATTTTTATTTTCATAGCATGCCGTTTATTATAAAAATATCTCTTTTTGTTCTGATTGGAATTTTATCCATTTATCCTTCAGTAACATTTTTTTCATGGCGCACAACTATTAAAAAACACCAATTTCCTGACGTTAGTCTCACCACCCTGACACGTATTCGTCGAGTCATCTATATTGAAGTTGCCGCACTGATCGCCGTTATTCTCTGTGCAGCGATGATGGCAAAAGGCGTTGGTTATATTGCTTACTAATGATAATTGCTACTCATCTAACTGAAATTGCAACCGAGCTAACTGCTGATACAAATCGCTGTTTGCCAATAATTCTGTGTGTGTACCACTCGCCACAATTTTTCCCTGCTGTAATACCAAAATGCGATCAGCATTGACCACCGTCGAGAGGCGGTGCGCGATCATAATAGTGGTGCGGTTTTTCATCAGCACTTCCAAGGCCTGCTGCACTGCTTGTTCACTATTGGAATCGAGCGCGCTGGTAGCTTCATCCAATAATAAGATTGGGCGATCAGCGAGAATTGCCCGCGCAATCGCAATGCGCTGTTTTTGCCCGCCCGATAAACGCACCCCGCGTTCACCGAGATAGGCATCCAAACCTTCGGGCAATTGTTCTATAAACTCCAGTGCAAATGCGGCTTTGCACGCGGCGATCACCTCTTCATCACTGGCAGAAGGGCGCGCGTAACGCACATTGTCGCGCACACTCGCGGCAAAAATGACTGGGTCTTGCGGCACCAGTGCGATGCGTTCGCGAACTTGTTGGATATCGGCATCTTTTAAATCGACACCATCCAATAAAATTTCACCCGCGAGGGGATCGTAAAACCGTTGCAGCAATTGAAACACCGTGGTTTTACCCGCACCTGACGGGCCGACCAGCGCCACTTTTTCACCGGGATTCACGCGCAGATTAAAACCATCAAACACCGGTGCATCCAAACGTGTGGGATAAGCAAACTGCACCGCGCGCATTTCCACTAAACCCTGTGCTGGTACCGGCAATAATTCCGGCTTCTCGCGCATAGGCAACGCCGAGGGGGTCGCCAGTAGTTCAACTAATCGCTCAGTGGCACCAGCGGCGCGCTGCAATTCCCCGATTACTTCCGATATGGTTCCCATCGCACTGGCGACTATCACGGCGTAAAAAATAAAAGCCGACAACTCACCACCGGTGATACCGCCCGCCAATACATCGTGACCGCCAACCCACAAAATCATCGCCACCGCGCTAAATACCAAGGTGATGACCGCTGCAACCAACAATGCACGCTGACGCACACGCTTGATACCCGCGCCAAAGGTCGTTTCTACCCGCTGATTAAACTCGTTGGCAGCGGCTGATTCGTGGCCATAAGCCTGTACGGTGCGAATTTCGTGGATTACTTCATCGGTGTATGCACCCACATCGGCCACACTGTCCTGACTTGCGCGCGCCAGTTTGCGCAGGCGGCGGCCGAACACAATAATCGGCACCAAGACAAAAGGAATCGCCACCAATACCAGTGCCATCAACTTCACACTGGTGACCGCCGACATCACTAAACCGCCCAGCAATAACAAGGCATTGCGCAATGCCATAGAAACACTGGAGCCAATTACCGTTTCCAGTTGGGTGGTATCGTTAGTTAAACGGGAAAGCACATCGCCGGTGCGATTTTGCTCGAAGAATACCGGCGAGAGCGTTAGCAGATGGGAAAATACCCGACGGCGCAAATCTGCGGTAATGCGCTCGCCCAGCCAGGAGACAAGATAAAACCGGCTGTAAGTCGCCACCGACATCACCAGAATAACGCCCAGTAATCCCAACAGCGCATAGTTGAGCAGCTCTGGGCTACCGGCCACAAACCCTTTATCAATCACCTGTTTCAAACCTTGGCCGATTAATAAGACGCAGGCAGCGGCAACGACCAAAGCAACCAGCGCCAGTAGTATGCGCAAACGATAAGGGCGCAGCAGATCCAGCAAAATTTGGCGGCGCGATAAGGGTTCGGCTATAGGAGAGGAGCGTGATAAAGACATAATAGTTCCGCAGGAGTCGATAAGCTCAGGGAACAATTGGGGAGCAGTGATCAAATGCAAGGCTGCGGTGGATGGTTGATGACCTTTGTCAGGCTTCAGCGGCAAAATCACCCAATTTCAGGCAATAAAAAAGGCGATACCCGAAGATTTCGCCTTTTTAGCTGTAACATCAGCGACCTTAGTCGCTAATAAGCATCTAATAATTAGATAGCTTGAATGTTTTCAGCTTGTGGGCCTTTTTGGCCTTGAGTAACGGTGAAGCTAACTTTTTGGCCTTCAGCCAAAGTTTTGAAGCCTGAACCAGAGATTGCGCTGAAGTGAGCGAAAACGTCTGGACCAGACTCTTGCTCGATGAAACCGAAACCTTTAGCTTCGTTGAACCATTTAACAGTGCCAGTAGTAGTTTTAGACATAGTATTACCTATTAATACAAAAGTAAGTTTACCCCGAAGGGCGCTTGTGCTGGAAATGTGGGAATTACTTATGTAAACAGGACGAAATACTATGGAACTTCGAAATGTGGTGCATAAATATTAGACGTACTTTCAAGCTGAGGCTCAGTTTACACGCCTTTAGATCAATGTCAATCAATTGGGTTTGCTAAAGCGCCAGAGCCTGCAAGTATAATTACTCCCTCACCTTATCCCAGCGGAAATCATTCATGCGATTCATGCGCCAAAGCCGGTTAATCCTCAGTTTATTGTTGGTGCCTCTCGCGATAAATTGCGCGGCGCAAACCGGACATTTTAATTTGCAAGACTGGCCGCAAACACAAGCTGCGCTCAAGCCTATGTATGTCAAAGCGATTATGGAACAAGCCGGCGTGCACAACGTGAGCTTTACCCGAACGGCAGAATTTTATGTTACGGAATTGGATCGGTTTGCCGAATTCGCCCACGCAAACAATTACCGTCCTTATTTAAAAACATCCGTCGCGCAAAACTTGGCAACAATTGCAGTGGTGAATTGCGATTGGAATAACGGTGTTCCACCTTGGGAGTTCGCTCAAAATTATTTGGGTGAAAAACAATTAGCTCTGTTACAACCTGTTTATGCCGATGCCATAAATAAACTCAAAAATAATTGCGCGGCAACAAGCACTGCTGCGCAATGATCGAATTTTTAGTGCAATTACTGATGCACTATCCCATCGTTTAATAACCAGCAGAGGCGTAGCATAAACGCTTCTCTGACATGCGATCTGGTTATGACCAAACAATCCCACCCATTTTTAATTGTTCTACTCGCCGCCGTTATTGCCACCACCCCGCTGGCAGTGGATATGTATTTGCCCGCGATGCCAGTTATCGCTCAGGATTTAAATGCACACATAGCCAGTGTGCAGCAATCGCTCAGCATTTTTCTCGCTGCCTACGGGGTAGGCATGTTGCTGTTTGGCCCACTGGCGGATTTACTCGGGCGCAGGCCTCTGGCGATTTTTGGCCTTACGGGTTTTACTCTCTGCAGTATCGCCCTCGCGCTGGTCGATAATGTGCAGCAGTTTTTATTTTTGCGCGCGCTGCAAGCATTTTGTGGCGCCGCAGCAACAGTAGTTGTACCGGGATTAGTGCGGCATATGTATCAGGAACATACCGCCAAAGGCATGTCGTATATGTCGATGATTATGATGCTGGCACCACTGCTTGCACCTGGAATTGGCAGCGCCATTTTATGGCTGAGTGATTGGCGCAGTATTTTTTATATATTGGCACTCTATGGTGTACTGATCTTTGCCTTGGTGTGGAAGTGGTTGCCTGAAATCAGTAAACCCATTAACACTCGTAGCGGGATTGCCGGAAATTTTTTTAGCGGTTACAAAATCGTATTTTCCAATACAGAGGCGCGCCCTCTCATCATGAGCATGATGTTTGGCGCATTTGCTTTTTTTTGTTTTATTACCGCCGTCTCGTTTATCTATATCAATTATTTTGGTGTCAGCGAACAAGCGTTCAGCATTTTGTTTGGTGCAAATGTGCTGTGTTTGATATTGGCGAATTTTGTGAATAGCCGCTTGGTGACCCGCCTCGGCTCAGTGCGAATGTTGCGTGCAGGTGTGGTGTTAGCCTTAGTCAGTGCACTTTTACTCTGCGTGTTTAACCTATTTGAATTGAACCTCTGGTTTACCGTCTTCAGCATTGCACCGCTTATGGCCGGCCTCTCCTTGGTCTCAACCAATACCGACGCACTGGTATTAATGAAATTCCCCCACAACTCAGGCACTGCAACCGCCGTAATGGGCACGCTGCGTTTTAGCACTGGTGCTTTGGCCGGGCCACTGCTCGCCTTTTTTTACACTGGCAGCGCCATGCCTTTTTCGCTGCTGATGCTAATGGGCGTGTTAGGTGTGACTGTTTGCCAACTTTGGTTCGCCTATAACAGCAAACAAGTTGCAACATAAAAATAGGGTAGAATAACGGCTTCATTTTCTGTGAGATAAAAACATGACCGAGCAAAAGAATAATCCACTGCACGGCCTGACATTAGAAACCATAGTGACGCGGCTGGCCGAACACTATGGCTGGCAAGAGTTGGGCAGCTTGATCAGCATTCGCTGTTTTCAAGCCGACCCCAGTGTGAAATCCAGTTTGAAATTTTTACGCAAAACACCATGGGCGCGTGAAAAAGTCGAACAACTTTATTTGAGTACCCATTTCACTCGCTGATCAGCGATCAGGCTACTGCTCCAAACAAATCACTACCGCTGCGTGATAGGCCTTCCAATAAACGGGAATAACATAGGAGCGCATCTGTGCCGGTAAATGAATATGATTGGGCGCACCTTCAATCATCACCGGTACTGAAATCATAAATTCGTGCCCAAAACGGCTACGCGCATTGCCAGAAATGGTATTGGCGACCTCTCCCACCAAATCAAAAATATGTTCGTTGCTAGTATCCGACTCGCCAATACTCAACAATAAATGTTTGAGCAAAATACGCGGCGCGGTGAAATAGACACAGCCGCGATAAGGACCAGAGATTCCGATGATGCCAGTTACATCATAAGCCGCTGGTTTATTATTTTCGACTAAATAAGGTGTACCCACTTTTACATTCTTGTCATTGGTGTGATGAAAATAGCGCACCACGCCATCGATAAATACTTGCAAGGTTTCTTGTGACATTCGCCAGGTCCTAATCTTCAGTTAGCTCGGTAAGCGCTTCCAGCAGTTGATCATCCGTAAAGGGTTTGCATAAAAATCCACGCGCACCTTTTTTTAGTGCAGAGATGCCAGTGGCTTTATCCGATAGCGCAGAAATCACTAAAATGCGCAGCTTTGAATCCAACGCCATCAGTTGCTCAATGCAGGCAATGCCATCCATTTCCGGCATAGTTAAATCCATGGTGACCACTTGCGGGCGGGTCTGTTTAAATAATTCAAGCGCCTCTATTCCATTGGCCGCCGCCGCAACTACGCGAAACCTATCTGAATCATTACAGCGTTCAATTTTACGGCGGATAATATTCGAGTCATCGACAATCATCAGTGACAGCATCTTAGTTTCCTTTCATATTCAAGCTGCTATTTCTTCGCCACTGGTGGCGTGAGCTATTGGTAAGGTAATCACAAAACGGCAATGGCGACCGGTGCGACTAGACACACTAATTTTACCGCGCTGGGTTAACACATGGTTCATCACAGCCTCCATACCCACACCGCGACCTGCATCCTTATTAATGTCTTTTGCGGTGCTAAAGCCCTCATGAAAAATTAATCCGAGCAATTGTTTATTTGTCCAGGTTTCAATTTCCGCTTCCGGCCATTTACCGGATTTAAACGCTTTAGTGCGAATGGCTTCGTAATCCAGGCCCTGACCATCATCCATTACCGTCAATTCCATTTCAGTGTCAGATATTTTTGCGAGCCGCAAATCAATACGGCCAGTGATAGGTTTTTCACTCAGCTCTCTATCCCGTGGCGATTCAATGCCATGCACTACCGCATTGCGCAAGAGTTGAATACAAATTTCTTTTAATTGCTGTTGCGCAGCAGTTGCCAAATTAATTTCGCTTAAACCACTAGTGACTAACTTGACCTGCTTGCCATTGCGCAGTGCAATATTTTGTACAAAGTCATGCAGATGATCCCAACCATCACTGCGGCGGCTATTGGCACTATAGTGATTAGTCGCAGGGCGCTGAATATGGTTGCTCACCACCGCAAACTGCCCCAGCTTTTCGGTGAGATGCTCAATCTGCTGCGTGTAACTAATCAGGTTTTCTAATTGCACGGTAAGACCAAGGTAATCATTGCCGCTCAAGTCGCGCTTTTCGCACAAAAGCGCCAAAGTATCTTCCATTTTATGGGCTGCATTTTCAAAAAACTCCAACTTAAGTGATGCCGCCTCACCTTTGAAATTATGGATTTCCCGAAAAATGCTAGTAGCTTTGTCGCGCACGGCCTGAGTGGTTTTAGCCGGTTGGCGTAAAATATTGTTGACGCGATTAAAACAATTAAAACTATTGGCGATAAATTCTCTCAGTAACCCCGGATGGGTATGCAGCAGTCCGGTCAACATTTCCAGTTGCGATTCATTGTGCTTGCGGCTCTCATTGAGCGCACGCTCCAATTTGACCTGCGCAGTGATATCCAACACCGTCACTAATACATGGGAAATGATTTGTACGTCGTCATCATTTTTTTGATAAGCGCGCGCAAAACTAAATTGCAAATGTTTGGTAAGAAACCCGCCATTGTCCTGCGCTATATTAACCTCAACCAAATTTAGCGGATTTAAATCGCCAATTAATTTTTCTTTTACATTGGCGTCAAATAACAACTCGATAAAACCACGAGCGGTTTCTGCATCTTTTGCACTGACAATATTTTCCAATAATACCTGCAAGGATTTACCCGCGAATTCCTGCTGACCGAGCACCTCAAGCAGCCGCGCAGAGTGCTGTTCGCCGATAATTAAATCCTTATCGATCAGAAACAGACCTTCGTTTACTGTTTCAAGAATTTCCGTGGTTTCACGCCGGGCTTTTTCAATCACCTTATCGCTATCGCGCAATTGCCGCACAAAGTGCAGCATAATAAAAAGGAAGTTGATAATTGCGAGGCTAATGCCAACCGTTTGAATAATGCGCAGACGGGTGGCCTTGGAAGCGGCGACTTGCTCCAAGCTGAGTGTAAGATCGTTCATGGAGGTAAGGATCGGCAAATTGTGCAGCCGTGCCATAGCAACCGCACCAGCAAGAGAGCCATCAGTCGCTACATTTTGTTCTACATCATTGGAAAATTTTTCTATCGCATTTTTATAGGGCTGCCAGAGCGCTAGCGTATTATGCAGTGAGTCGCGCCCCAAACGATTCGTTACCGGCTCCAGCGTTACCACTTCCCTCCCTGCACCGCGCACCACACCACCATTGCTAAATGCTGTGAGTGTTTCATCAAATAAGTGTTTACTGAGCTGCAACTCATCAAACGCGGTTTTAAATCCCTGCGGGTCATCGTGCGATGCATCTAATACAAAAAGGGTTTTTGCCATGCGTTGCGACAGCATACGCTGACGTCCGGCAAGATTAACGCCTACAGCATCATCGGCAATTTCAAACGACACGTAAAAATTAAATAGTAAGACGGACGCATCGAGCAATAAAAATAAGGCGATAGAAATAATAATGCCGCGATATTTGCCATAATCAAATTGCCATCTGGATTCGGTATGGGTAGTTCCTGACATGCTAAGCACCTGACATCAATCAATAGTTGCAGTTATCTGTCACTGCCGGGCGATCCAAGTCTGCCCTTTAATAACTCCTCAACCACATTCGTTTTGCGTATTGGTGTTGGAGCATTAGCGAAAGCTATGCCAAGTTAAAAAATTGGCGCGTATGTCAATTATTGGGGCGCATTACAAATGTTTTTTTGCAATAAAACCCGCTGTGCACCGTTTTGTTTGCAGAACTCAAGGCTAAAAAGATGCATGAAATTTTTACTTCGCACCTGTTTGGTTCTTCGGCGTACAGGTTTTTATCCTTTTATGATTGCACTCATAGGTATAGACTGCCCCCAGCGGCCATCGCGACTGCGCCCTAGCCTTGAATCGGCCGCCTCAACCACACCAACACCACCATAAGGATCGAACGATGAAACCAATTCACACACTTGCCACCTTGTTAATTGCCGCCGGTTTGCTCACTGCCTGCGCAAAAGAAGAGCCAAAAACCACCACCGAACAAGTAAAAGAAGCGGTTACTGAAGCACAAGAAGCTGCAGCTGAAACTATGGAAGCTGCGGGCGACTCAATGAAAGAAGCCGCCGATAATATGGCCGATGTGGCAGGAGAAATGAAAGACGATACCGCTGAAGCGATGGAAGAAACCGGTGAAGCGATTAGCGAAGGCGCAGCTGATGCTGCCGATGCAATGAAAGATGCAGCAGCAGAAACCAAAGAAGCCGCAAAAGAGATGACTAACTAATTCAGTCTATTGACTGACTAGAAAGTAATTGGCAGTGGGCAGGTCAAGCGATTGACCTGCCCATTTTTTATTCGTGCTCCTGCAATTGCATCGCCCACATTTGCGCATATTTCCCTTGCCGAGCTAATAATTCAACGTGTGTGCCTTGTTCAATAACCGCCCCCGCATCCAAGACGATAATCTGATCAGCATCCACCACGGTTGATAGACGGTGTGCAATCACCAGCGTGGTATGGCCACTAGCCACTTCCTGCATGGCCGCGAGAATCGCTGCTTCGGAATTGGAATCCAGCGCACTGGTGGCCTCGTCAAAAATTAAAATTGGCGAGCCTTTTAATAAAACTCGTGCAATGGCGATGCGCTGTTTTTCGCCGCCCGATACTTTTAAACCGCGCTCGCCAACCAGGGTTTTATCGCCCTGCGGCAGGCTATTAATAAATTGTTCAAGATGCGCCATCTTAATCGCGCGGTCGATTTGTTCATCGCTCGCCTGGGGATTACCGTAAGCAATGTTCTCGCGAATGCTGGTATTAAATAACACCGTATCCTGCGGCACTATGGCGATAGCGTGGCGCAAACTGTCCAGCGTAACCCTGCGAATATCCTGCCCATCAATTTCAATGCTGCCGGCTTGAATATCGTAAAAGCGGTAGAGCAAACGCGAGAGAGTGCTTTTACCCGCACCGGAGGAGCCGACAATCGCTACTTTAGTACCTGCCGGAATTTGCAAATTAAATTGTTTTAGAATCGGGCGTTCAGGGTGGTAGCCAAAATCCACTTGCTGCAAATGGATTGCGCCTTTATTGACTTGCAGAGGTTGCGCATCGGCGCTGTCGCTAATCGCGGGGCTGCGCTTTAGTAGCGCGAGCATGTTTTCCAGATCAGTCAGCGAGCGGCGAATTTCGCGGTAGACAAAACCGAGAAAGTTGAGCGGAATAAATAATTGAATCATATAAGCGTTGATCATCGCCAAATCGCCCAGTGTCATTTCCTTATCAATCACACTTTGCGCTGCCATCCACATCATCGCGGTCATCGCCAAGGCAATAATCAATGCTTGCCCTGAGTTAAGGGCCAGCAGTGACATGCGATTTTTTAATTTAGCCTGCTCCCAATTGGCGAGAAATTTGTCGTAGGTTTCGGCTTCATAACCTTCGTTATTAAAATATTTTACGGTTTCGTAATTGAGCAGCGAATCAATCGCACGGGTGCTGGTAGATGAATCAGCCTGATTCGCCTCGCGTACAAATTTATTGCGCCATTCTGTGGTGTAAATAGTAAACAGTATATAGATCGCTACCGCGACCAAGGTAATTACCGCGTACCAGATCGAAAACGCAGCGGCAAAAATAATCGCCACCATTAGAATTTCAAATAGGGTGGGAACAATATTGAACATTAAAAAACGCATCAAAAAACTGATGCCATTGGTGCCGCGCTCTATATCGCGGCTAATACCGCCCGTAGCGCGATCAAGGTGAAATGCCATCTCCAATGAATGCAAATGTTGAAACACCCGCAAACCAATTTTGCGCATCGCATGTTCGGTTACACGGCTAAACAATGCATCGCGTACTTCGCCAAAAAACACACTGCCAAAACGCAACGCGCCATAGAACAAAATAAAAAAGGCGGGCAACACCAATTCCGGTGCGATGCTGCGGTCAACTCCATCAATGATATGTTTCAGCGCCCAAGGCATCACCAGCGTCGCGCCTTTCGCGGCCAGTAACGCCACCACCGCCAATATCACCCTGCCTTTAAAATCCCACAAATAAGGCAACAAATAGGCCGTGCTCTGGCGCAAATTGACTTTAGCCGCTGCATTGCGCGGGGCTTGATTGGGATGGGAGGATAAACCGGAGGAGTGCATACCGCGCATAACATTGCCTTCTGTGAACAAGCATCCCTGGATTCGATGCGAGACCTATGGAGACATTACTATACGCGATAGTGCACTATGCCCAAACTATCGCCCAAACCCTATCAGGGAGATTGACGTAAAAATTGCACTTGTAGATACTGCGCGCGGGTAATGTTGGCTTTGCTCGCAGTAGGCCAACCCGCTCTCATTTACTCTAACAGCCTCGCAGTTATCAATCGTGGTAGCAAACCACCTAACATTTTATAAACAGAGGCATAGGGTTCAAGTAGTTTGATTTATAGGATAGACACCAAAACCTGTGTGCCAATAAGTCAACGTGGATATTAATTCTAATTTTGGATGGAACTTTGGATGAGCATCACCTTACGCAATATTGTTAACTCCCTCTTTTTTCTACTCTGCGCTATAACACTTTCTGCTCACGCCAGCATCTCGCTCAATGACTACGGAGCTTTACCCAGTGTTGGCATGGTTGCTATTTCACCTAACGGTGACTTGATCGCCTTTCGCAAGGTGACCAAAGATCAAGATGCGGTCTACATCGTTTCGATCAAAGAAAAAAAACAGGTATTCGCACTTGATGTATCGGCAATTCAACCGCAAGGAATTTACTTTTTTAATAATGAGCAAGTGTTTATGCGCGCTTCAGAATTTACTCGCGTCGCAGGATTCAGAGGAAAGTTTGACCTGAGCACTGCTTTTGTACTGAATATCAAAGATAAAAAAATCAGGCAGTTACTTATTCCTGGCAATAAAATTCTTGCTGGACAAACTGGCCTTGGGAACGTTGTAGGCGTTACACCCGATGGACAATATGCGCTTATGCCAGCTTTTTCCCAGGTTGATAATCATTTTCCAAAACCGGTTTATTCACTTTATAAAGTTAGCCTGCAAAGAAATTTTTTGCGCGCAGCCGAAGGTGGAGATTTCAATACCGAAGATTTTTTTGTTAACCGTGAAGGTAAGGCAATTGCAAAAGAGGAGCACGACGATAGAAATAATGAACATAAGATTATTGCGCAGCGCGACGGCAAGTGGATAGAGATATTCAAAGAGAGTGCAGAGATTAAGCGAAAGTCTTTTGTTGGAGTCACGCCGGATTTCAAATCGCTCGTTATGCTGACAAACAATAGAGATACTGGCCGTACGAGTTATTACACTATGAGTTTGGCTGATGGCACCATTACCGGCCCACTACTCGGACGTGATGACGCTGATATCGAGAGCGTTATCACCGATCTACAACGTGTGGTATATGGCGTCCGATACTCAGGTTTCACACCAAGTTACGCATTTTTTGATCCGAAAACCAATCAAAAAATGAATGATATTATGGCGCAATTCCCTGATCAGGCGGTGTGGTTAGCCAGTTGGACACCGGACTGGCAAAAGATCGTCGTTAATGTGGAAGGCTCTGATTATCCGGATGATTATTTTTTATTTGATAAAGATAACAATTCACAATTTTTAACGTCCGGACGCCCGCAATTTAGCCCGGAAGATATCCAGCCCATCGGCAAAGTGACCTATGCCGCGCGCGACGGTTTAAAAATTCCAACCTTAATTACAATTCCACGCAACAAGGCAGATGCAATTAAAAACTTGCCTGCAGTGATTTATCCACACGGCGGCCCCGCTTCCTACGACACTATCGGATTTGATTATCAGGCGCAGGCATTGGCTGCACAAGGCTATCTAGTGATTCAGCCACAATTTCGCGGCTCAGACGGATTTGGTGTTGCCCACTACAAAGCGGGTCATGGCGAATGGGGTAAAAAAATGCAGGATGACCTGACCGATGCCGTAAAATTTTTTACGAGCAAAGGGCTGGTTGATCCCAAGCGTATTTGTATTGTCGGCGCCAGTTACGGTGGCTATGCGGCGCTGGCAGGTGGTGCATTTACACCCGACTTATATAAGTGCGTTGTGTCTATTAACGGAATCGGCAATCTCAATGAAATGCTCGCTTGGGACAAAAGCCAACACGGTAACAAAAGTGAAGTCGCAGATTATATGGCAATGCAATTTGCCAATGGTAAAGTCGATAAAAATGAACTGGAAAAAATGTCTCCAGAGGCCCATGCAAATCAATTCGCTGCGCCGGTTTTGTTAATTCATTCCACGAATGACAAACGAGTTCCGTTCAAACAATCCGAGCAAATGTTAAAAGCCTTAAAGAAACAAAATAAAGCCGCTGATTTAATCGAGCTGGAAGGCGACAACCATCACTTACTCGAAGCATCTACCCGCACACAAGCACTCGAAGCAATGGTAAAATTTGTCAAGCTGCACCTGCAATAGCCCACCACCTTCGCTTTGCTGAAAGCGCACCCTCATCGGTGCGCTTTTTTTATGTCTTTAATATCCCATCTGACGTTTTAACAACCCGCACAAAATTTCACAACTTTCTGCAACCCGTATTTCTATACTCGCAGCCATCGGGGTTGCACTCCATTTGGCTCGTGCGACTCGCCTTACTCATTGGCGGCAGTCTTTATGCAAAACCTATCTGCAGTACCAAATCCCCTTAAAGTAGTGCATTTTGTCACCGGCGGTTTTACCGGCTCTACTAAAGTCGCTATAGAGCTGATTCGGGCTGCGAAAAATAATCCAGCGTTTTCCCCTATGTTGGTATTACGGAAAAAATCTTCCACCGATCCTGAGCGCGTTCGTCAATTACAGGCCGAGGGGATTTCACTTAAGCTTGTCGCCGGTTGGTCGCATCTGGCAACCATTATCGAGCTGATGCGAATCTGCCGCGAATATCAACCGGATATTCTCGTGACCCATGGTTTTAGTGAACATCTCTGGGGCAGATATGCAGGTTTGTTCGCGCGGGTGCCACACTTAATTCATGTCGAACATAATTCGCGCGAGCGCTATACGCCGCTGCGTTTATTACAAGCGCGCTGGCTTGCGCAATACACCGATAAAATTATCGGCTGCTCGGAAGGTGTGCGATCGCGCCTACTTGAATTGCGTTTTCCCGCCGATAAAGTTTGCGCGATTAACAATGGTATCGATCTGAGCCAATTTCAATCCGCGAGTTCGCTGCCGCTCTCCGCGCGCATTCCCGGCATCATCATGCCCGCCCGTTTTGCCAAACAAAAAGATCACGAAACTCTGATTCGTGCAGTTGCGTTGTTGCGCGATAAAAAAATCAATCTGCCCGTGTTGTTTGCCGGATCGGGCAGTGCACGCCACTTAGCCAAAGCTAAAAAACTGGTCGATGAATTACAACTCAATCAACAAATTCATTTTGCCGGCCACTGCGGCAACCTGCCATTTTTATTGATGCGGCACCAATTTTGTGTACTGAGTACGCGCTATGAAGGTATGCCGCTTGCGCTCGCAGAAGGTATGGCCGCCGGTTGTGCGGTAATTGGGTCGGCGGTGGCGGGCGTGCAGGAAATGATTCAGCACGGTAAGGATGGCTTGCTCGTCAAACCCCAGTGCGCTTATGCCATGGCCGATGCGCTGGAACTTTTGTACCACAATTCTACTTACGCACAATTGCTTGCCTTGCAGGGGCGCGAGCGCGCACTCGCAGAATTTTCACTTGCCACTATGGCACAGCAGTATGAACAGGTCTTTATGAATTTACCGCGTGAAAATGCCAATCTACTGGTTGATCAGTTGGTATTGGAAAATTAATAGGTGTAATTGATTGTGATCCCCGCTTTCAAACCCTGGCTAAGTATTTTAATTCCGGTCTATAACGTTGAATCCTATCTGCACGAATGCCTTGATTCGGTAGTGCAGCAAATCATACCGGGCGTAGAGATAATTACGCTGGATGATTGTTCAACGGATAATTCGCGTCACGTGCTACAAAGCTTTGCTGAGGATTCCAGTATCCCCTTGACGATTTTACGCCATGATTTCAACCGCGGTTTAAGTGCGGCACGCAATACGTTGCTCGATAGCGCACGCGGCGATTATGTCTGGTTTCTGGATTCGGATGATGCATTACAAGCCGGGGCACTGGCTGCACTACAGCAAATCACCCGTCAATATTTACCCGATTTGATACTGTGTGACTTTCGTGTTTGGCGCGAACAGCAACGCTGGAAACATCTATGGCGCGGCGAAAATCACAGCAAAACTTTTGTCGGATCAAAACGAAAATTACTTACTGACCCACTTAAATTATTTGAAGGGATTTACAAGGCGCGCAATTTACACATTTGGTCAAAAATTTCCAAGCGCTCGCTTTGGAGCAGCGATTTGCGCTTTCCGGAAGGCCGGGTGATGGAAGATATGGTGGTGACACCGCGTCTGATGTTGCGTGCCCAGACGTACTTTTATCAACCCAGTGTTTGGGTTGCCTATCGGCAGCGTGACGGCAGTATTTTATCCAGCACCAACCAGAAGAAGATTGAGGATATGTCCATTGCCTGTGCGGGCATATTGGATCTCTGGTCAAAAAAATACCCGCAGCTATCCTCGCGCGCGCGTTTTTATTTTAGCTATTTTTGCGTGAAAACCCATATCTGCGTCGCGCGCGATATGCGCAGCCTACACAACAATCAGCACCCTGAATTAGATCTGTATCGCACACGATTTTTCAGTCATATCGGCTGGAATAAAACACAATTGTTTAAGGAATACCTCAAACGAGGCTGGTTGCTGCGCCTTCGTCGCTTTCTTCGGGAATACTGAATCTGGTGTAGTGCAGGCAATCGTTTTTCCGGTAACAAGTTCAGGGTGTTATTATGCGGGGGAATATCCTTTAGACCCCGAATAGCTGAACCCCAATATCAATGAAAATACCCAATCGCTTAGCGGCTCTGGTCAATGATGGCCTGATTGACGAAGTCTATTACCCCCTCATGAGCGGCAAAGAAGCGCAGGTTTTTGTAGTGCGCGCCAATAATGAAGTCCGCTGTGCCAAAGTCTACAAAGAAGCCAAAAAACGCAGCTTTAAACAAGCTGTGCAATACCAGGAGGGGCGCACTGTGCGCAACTCGCGCCGCGCTCGCGCTATGGCAAAGGGCACTCGCTATGGCCAGAAGGAGGCGGAAGAGGCTTGGCTCAACGCCGAAGTAGAGGCGCTGTATCGCCTCGCCGAAGCCGGTGTGCGTGTACCTACACCCTATTGGTTTGTCGATGGCGTATTGGTGATGGAGCTGGTGGTCGATGAAGAGGGCGACCCGGCACCGCGTTTGGATGACGTCGCCTTTGACCCGGACACAGCACGCGCCTATCACGCGCAGATGATCACCGAAATTGTGCGCATGCTCTGTGCTGGCCTAGTGCATGGCGACCTGTCTGAATTTAATGTATTGGTCGATCACTCTGGTCCCGTGGTCATCGATTTGCCCCAAGCGGTCAATGCCGCCGGTAACAACAGCGCGAAAATGATGCTGACCCGCGATGTGAATAATATGCGCGATTATTTTGGCCAATACGCGCCCGATTTATTAGTCACCCACTACGCAGATGAAATGTGGGATTTGTTTGAGCACGGCAATTTGCACCCCGACAGCAAACTCACCGGCGAATTTGCGCAGAGCAATGTGGAGGCTGATCTCGCCACCATGATGCGCATTATTGAAAACGCCAAAGAAGAAGAGGAAGACCGCAAAGAACGCGAGCGCATGGCGCGCGACGGCGAATTTTAAATTAACCTAGAGTGTTAACTTAAACCTACACCAGAGTAATTGCGAGGTAAGTATGAAGCTGGATTTTTTCGACGAGATATTTAAAGGTTTTGGTATGGCCGACACCAGTTGGGGCGGCAGTATAAAAATATTTTCGTTGGTCTTACTCACCTTTATCGTCAGTTTTGTTGTGGGGAAAATATTCAAGCAACTGCAAAAACATTTTGATAAAACCAACAACCTGTGGGATGACACCATTCTGTGGGCAGCGCGCAAACCGATTAGCACCATGATCTGGATTGTCGGTTTATCACTCTCTGCGGCGATGGCTGATCATGTCGCCGGCACCACGTTTTACGCTTTTGCCGAACCCGTTGCGCGGCTCGGTTTAATTGCGATGATCGCCTGGTTTATTGTGCGTTTAATCAGTGGCGCAGAGCGCATCGTGGTATCGCCGGAAAAAATGGCCGACCCGATGGACCCAACCACTGTATCGGCGATGAGTAAATTGCTGCGCGGCTCGGTCATCATCACTGCCGTGTTAGTGATTTTACAATCCATGGGCTACAGCATTTCTGGTGTGTTAGCCTTTGGTGGTATTGGCGGTATAGCGATTGGTTTTGCCGCAAAAGATTTGCTCGCGAATTTTTTTGGCGGCTTGATGATCTATATGGATCGCCCTTTTAGCGTGGGCGATTGGGTGCGTTCACCCGATCAGGACATTGAAGGCACTGTAGAAAAAATCGGCTGGCGCCTTACTACTATTCGCACCTTCGATAAACGCCCGCTCTATGTACCCAATGGCACTTTTGCCACTATCTCGTTAGAAAATCCATCGCGCATGAGCCATCGCCGCATTCACGAAGTGATTGGCATTCGCTATGACGATGCACACCTGATGAGCAAGATTGTTGCAGACGTTAAACAAATGTTAATTGATGACGATGAAATCGATACCAGCCAAACCACCATCGTCAATTTCAATCAGTTCAATGCATCGTCGCTGGATTTTTTTATTTACTGTTTTACCAAAACGATTAATTGGATTCACTACCACGAAGTAAAACAAAGTGTGCTGCTAAAGGTGTATGAGATCGTCACCAAACACGGCGCGGAGATTGCCTTCCCAACTCAAACACTGCATCACGCTTCTATTTCGCCCGTGGAATTAAGAGCAACCGAAGTGGCCGCGCCTGCGCTAACACAACCTGAGCAACACTAGCGCCGGATAACAGCAACGCGTTAATTCAAACGCAGCATTAAGGTCAGAGGATGAATAGGGGATACAGTAAAACCATAGTGTTGGTAAAACGCTTTGGCCTTTTCATTTAGCGCATGAACTACCAGCGCTCTGACCCCTGCGTTTTGCGCAACCGACCCAGCCCGCGCAACTGCATCCTTTAATAAACCTGCGCCCAGTTTTATCCCTTGGGCGCGGTGATCCACTGCAAGACGCGCAAGCACTAATACCGGGATCGGATCGGGCATGTTGCGCCGTACTGAACCTGTCGCCAATTGATGCGCTACCGCACCTGCGGTAAGTGCGTAGTAACCGCACACACGATTATCTTGATCGGCCACCACAAAAGTTCTGCTGGCGCCACTCACTTGATTGATCAGCGCACGCCGTTTGAGCCAGTCATCCAAGCTCGCTTCACCGCACTCAAACTCACTGATGACATGGGATGCAACCAAGGGTTGCGGCCTGGTTAACTGCAAACTCATGTTTTAGTTTCGTCCCAAGGCGCCTGCACAGCCATCAGCCGTTCCAAACCCTGATTTGCCTCTAATGGTGCGTCCAGCAGAGCAGCAAATTGTTGAAATTTATCGCCTTCCAAACTGAAAAAGACTTGATCCAACAATACCGCCTGAGCCCGTTCACAAGCGGCTTCCAGCATAAAGTCAGAGCGGTTTTTACCCAGTAAATTGGCGGCTTGATCAATCAGATCACGCTGTTCCGGTAAAGCACGCAGGTTAATCGCTGCAGCACGCATAGCTAGCTCCAAATGCATACACAATAGATATACACACTTTACCCAGTGTATAGCTATTGTCAATACAGGTTGCTGTAGCTATTCGATCCAGGACGGCATAAATGCTCTCACTCGGTTGCGATACACAGGGGGGGTGATCGATTAGTAAAAGATTTTGCGCAGGGCCCAGCGGACGCTGAAGCATCGATATCGCTGTGAATAATTTCAGCGTCTACAGTGACTGTTTCATCTGCACTCCCAAGCTGAGTAGGGGAATGCAGATGAAATTAGATTTAGATCTTTTGGCTAACACCAAATAAGCTACGATAAACAATTGCAAACAACATCACACTGAAGGGGATAGCCCAAATCAAACCAATACCCAGAGGTATGACAGCAATCGTAAAAATGATAAGGATAAGTAGATAAAGAATAAAAATTTCGAACCAGCACTTGGTAATCCGCTTGCGCGATGTTTCCAATGCCTCCCAGATCCCCATGTTCTTTTCCACAAGCAATGGCATTGCCATTGAATAGGCTACCATCAAATAGATTCCTGGAATGATCAGCAATACCAATCCCAGCAGAATCAGTATCATCATTAATAAATAGAGAAAAAATAGCGGTATAGCTTTGGAGTAGTAATCAAACACCATTGTGGCGCTCGTAGATGTTCCAACGCTGCGCTTGATTCCTATCATGGTAATTCCTGCAGATATGGGATAGGTAACTAGAGCAATAACGATCTGGGAAATGATAATCATGAATGGTGAATCCTTTCCAATAAATTCGAAAGGCACCGACACAGCTACAGAGATAGCAATGTAAATAAAAATTGCTCCCCAAAGGGTGCCCTTGACTCCCTTGGTCAGGGCCCACGCTTCTTTTAGTGCAGGACTTATATCCCAATTAGAATTAGGTTGGTAAATGCCCCCAGGCTGTTCATCTTCAAGATTACTCTTTGGTGTTTGATAGGGATTGGTTTCCGACATTTCCTGTCTCCGATGCTGTTAATGGTTGGGTTGTGAATTAGCTTTCATTCGCGCTGCCCAGCGTTGGTAGATCAATACTTCGCGACAACCACTAGAATTCTGGTTGCTCAGGGCGAGTCGGTCATTATGGGCTTTGATGATTTGACGGGATAGTAGCAGCCCTAAAAAATTATTCGTGATTTTTTACTTGTATTCAGAGCTTACAAAAGCACAAAACTATTTTTGCAAAAGCTCCACTAGTGACTGATCTGTATTACCCAATAGCCGCGCTGGAAACCATTGCAACGTTTGTTCACTATTAATAGCAGGTCTGGTTTGTTTTGGTGGTGTGAAGATTATTTTTGTATGGTTGTTTTCAGTTGTGTAATCGGCAACCTCAAAAGTAAAGGTGTAATAGGGTTCAACACCCATACGCAAATCCGCAATACTGATCACCCCATTTTTTTCCTCCATTTTAAAATAGCCGTGACTAAACCAGGCGATGCGGTTGACTTCCCAGTTGCTGCGCACAAGATTATAAATTGCCTCTCCGCGCGGGTATTCAACAAAACGTATATCTGTGTCGCCATCCAGCAATGAATAAAATCCTTCGGCATAACCCTTTGGCGTAATCGCCACTATGCGCCACAACACACTGTTAAACGGCGCTGCAGTGACAAGCCGCTGCTGCACTGAAAAACCCTGTGCCGCGAGGGATTTATCGGCGAGTGTGCCAACATAAAATTGCATCGCCAGGCCCCACAATAAATACACACTGCTAACGGCAAGACCAATGGTATTCCACCGCAATCCCGCTAGTTGTTTGCGCCCAAGTGCAATGCCTGTACCGATTAATAATGGCAAGGTATAGAGTGGGTCGATAACAAAAACACTGCCAATACCAAAGGGATAATCGCTAAACGGCAGCGCGAGTTGGGTGCCGTAAATCGTCATGGTATCGAGTAATGGATGGGTAATTAAAACCAACCAGACAGCAAGCCACCAACGTTTAAATAGATATTTTTGCCGCGCGAGCGTTGCGACAATCCACGCAAAAAATGGTGCAACCAAGGTGAGATAAAACAGCGCATGGCTTTCGGTGCGATGCATGGTCATCTCGCGAATCGGATCACCGTGATTAACTAACACATCCAGATCCGGTAAGGTGCCCACCACAGCGCCCATTAAGGCAGCGTTCCACAGCGCGGTTTTGCGCCCCATCACTGCAACGCCAACGGCAGCGCCTAAGGCAATTTGTGATAAAGAGTCCATTTTACTCCCCGTATTCCGCTGCGCGAATGACCGCTAAAAATTCATCGCCAAAACGTTTTAATTTACTTTCACCCACACCGGTAATACTGCGCAACTGCTCGGTAGTGAGTGGGCGGAACTCCAACATTTCGCGCAATGTTGCATCGTGAAAAATAACGTAGGGCGGTACGCCTTGTTCTTCTGCCAAACGTTTGCGGCAGCTGCGCAGTGCATTCCACAAACCCTGATCTTCCGCTTCGATATTTTGGCCGAGGTTGGCTCGGCGCGGTGAACTCGCTACCATTTTTATATCGCGCCGCAGGGCAATTTTTTCTTCGCCGCGCAAATACCCACGGCAACTTTCATTTAAGATCAAACCACCAAATCCATCGGCATTCACATCGAGCAAACCGCGCGCAACTAGCTGGCGAAACACCGCTTTCCATTCATCCGCACTTAAATGTTTACCAATGCCGTAGGTGGTTAATTTGTGATGACCAAACGAAAGAATTTTTTCATTATTGCTGCCGCGCAACACATCGATCACATGACCCGCACCAAACCGCTGGCCGGTGCGATAGACACAGGAGAGCGCCATCTGCACCGCTTCGGTTGCATCCCAGGTTTGCGGCGGGGTAATGCAGCAGTCGCAATTGCCGCAGGGTTGCGCGAGCGTATCGCCAAAGTAGCGCAGTAAACTTTGGCGACGACAACTGGTAATTTCACACAAGCCCAACATTGCATTTAAGCGCTGTTGTTCATTGCGTTTAAATTCTTCGCTGCCTTCGCTCTGCGCCATCATCTGCCGCAGCTTCACTACATCTTCCAAACCATAAAGCAATAAAGTGGTAGCTGGTTCACCATCGCGCCCCGCGCGACCAGTTTCCTGATAATAGGCTTCAATACTTTTGGGCAGATCCAAATGCGCGACAAAACGCACATCGGGTTTGTCTATACCCATGCCGAAGGCGATAGTCGCCACCATAATGATGTTGTCTTCGCGTAAAAATCGCTCCTGATTTTTTTGCCGCACATTGGCCGGCAAACCTGCGTGATAGGGCAGCGCAGTAAAATTTTCACCACTTAACCAAGCGGCAATTTGCTCCACTTTATTGCGCGACAAACAATAGATAATGCCCGAGTTGCCCGCTTGTTCCTCCCGCAAAAAACGCATCAGCTGAATTTTGGGATTATTTTTTTGCGCGATGCGATATTGAATATTGGGGCGATCAAAACCGTTGATAAATTGCTGCGCATTTTCCAATTGCAAGCGCGCGATAATTTCGTCGCGGGTGCGTACATCTGCAGTCGCGGTTAAGGCAATGCGCGGCACCTGCGGAAATTCGCGGTGCAGCAATTCCAGTTTTAAATAATCCGAACGGAAATCATGCCCCCATTGCGATACACAGTGCGCCTCATCAATCGCAAACAAGGAAATTTTTATCTGGTGAAATAATTCCAAGGTGCGCGGCTGAATCAAACGCTCGGGCGCAACATAGAGCATATCCAATTCGCCGCGCTGCAAGGCCAACTCGGTCGCACGCATTTCCTGCGCGCTGAGCGATGAATTTAAAAACCCGGCGCGCACACCCAGTTCGCGCAGTGCACTGACCTGATCTTGCATAAGGGCAATCAGCGGTGAAATCACCACACCCACACCCTCACGCACCAGCGCGGGAATTTGGTAACACAGAGATTTACCACCGCCAGTGGGCATCAGCACCAGCACATCGTCACCGGCCACCAATGCATCAATCACCGCCGCCTGCGGGCCGCGAAATTCGTGGTAGCCGAAAGTGGAATTTAAAATAGCAAGCGGAGTATTCATCTATCACAACATCCTTTGCTGCAATAATTTTCCTATTTCTTCACCAATCACCTGAAACCCAGTGTGAGTGTTCATTAGCTGTTCCAATAACGCATGGCTGGACGCACATGATTCTTCAACATCGCTCACAATTTTCTCGATAGTTTTGCCATTCAAGCGGCAATGAATTTTGGCGAATTTTTCCAGCACTTTCCACTTTGGCCAGCGTTTGCTGCCGGTCAAGGTGAGCGCCATGGAATCGCGGGGAATATAGGGTGTAGTGCTGATTAAATCAAATACCGGCGCGAGCTTGCGGGTGACTGAAGGCATTTGCCCTGTGCGATATTCTGTTAATCCGGAATAGAGCACACCCAGATTTTTTAAATGTGCATCGCCATTTTTTATTTTGATATTCAGTAGAGTTAGCGTAAATAAATACTCCAGACTTTGCTGAACATGCTCAGGCGATACAAATTGGATTATTGTACCGGCACAGGCTTCTATGCTGGATTCATATTTTTGTTGCGTGGTTTTGCCCTGCAATACACAAAAATCCTCAAACCCCAGTGACTGCTCTTGCTCGTCAATATCAAACCGCTCACACACCAACAACTTACCGTTATCGCTGAGAAAAAAATTCGGTGTTGCTAAGCCAGCATTGCGCGCGAGGGTTAAACAGAAAAATTCATTGCAGGCCAACTCGGGAAACTCGGGGCCCCAACTTTTTACAATATATTTTTTTAATGGCAAGCTTGCTTTGTCGGTCAGCGGGTTCGAATTGGTATTGTGTGCATCCATCAATACTTTAGGTTGCACACCCGCTACACCTGAATGAATCGCATAGCGGTCAAATAATTGCTGGAATAGTTCGGCATCATCACTATTTAACAGCTCATCGAGTGATAGATTTGCGGCGGTTTCATCTGGCAATTTTTTATCGACCAGACTGTAGCGCAAGCGTCCAATCTGATGATTGCCCAGCAGGGTGAGATAGCTTAAATCATCGCTGCCAAAATGTTTTGCGGCAAAACGTTCAATTGCCTGACGCAAGTAACCCTCAGGCAAATTCATTTGAAACAGCGGATGCAAACCCTGCTCGTAATTATAGGTTTCTAGCCGCAGCGGCATGGTAAGCGAGAGCGCCTCGGCTGCATCCAGGCCATAGGTGAAACTGTGGCGCTGTTGCACGCGCGCCAACCGCCCAACACGCTGGCTGGCGACAAACACATCGAGCTTATCCTGCATGCTGCGACCCCTCCGCCTGAGCTGCTACCAGCTCGTCCAGCGTGGGCAAACCCGCATTCGCCAGAGTCAATTTTTTCCCCAATAAGGCCAGCACTCGCTCAATCTTGCGGATGCCAATATCGGTGTAATCGTTGCGCTCCAGCATACCCAAGGTGGTGCGATCAAGACCGGCCATTTCGGCAAGCTGCAACTGACTCCACCCGCGCTGTTTGCGCAGGGTTTTGATTTGTGAGCCGAGCTGTTCAAGGGCAGAGTTCATAGGTGTATTAGGTGATCAGTCATTATGATGAATATATACAGCATAATGACTGATATCAACATCAATGATGAATATATTCATCATTTTTTAGAAAGGTCTATATTTTCCAGAATGTCATCCCCGCGTGCGGGGATCCATAGGTTTTAAGGCCTAAAGCTGGGCTCCCGTAAGCGGGAGTGACGAAGTGCGGTGTGACTGGCGGGTTGGCCTAGTTTTCCAACGTCTTATTGAGAAAGCGAATGATATCGCCCATCGGCCAAAGCGCGTCCCGCGCAAAGCAGCTGCCCGCCCAGTTGCAGCCGTTATCCAAATAGGCATGATTTTTATTGGGGTAGACCTTGTACTCCACCGGTTGTTTGGCCGCTTTTAATAAATCAACATAATGTTGCGCCGCTGCGGGTGGCGTGGCGGTATCCAGACTGCCCACGTGTACAAATTGCGGGGGCAATTTATATTCACTCGCCTTGGGTACAAAATATATCGGCGATACCGCTTTGTAGTAATCGCTGTTGTCTTTCACATTAATATGATTGCCGAACAAACCGCGCGCCTCGGCGTTAGCAAACTTCCAAAAGCTATTTTTATCTGTCTCAAAATTACCTAAAGCCGCACGAGTATAAAGATCAAACCCCGCGTAACTCAGCACTGCCGCCTGCACCTGTAAACCGTCCTCTTGTGCCACCTGCTCGGCGGTTTTGCCAGCCGGTAGATAACTTGGATTAAAGCCTAAACTATCACCCGCAAAACCATCGCTCTCCAACTGGCGCCCGCGCAACAGAATCATCGCCGTAAGGTGCCCACCGGCGCTATCACCCGTTATGGCGACACGCGCTGGATCGCCACCGTATTGCGCGATATGGTCTTTCACCCACAGCAGACCGCCGAATGCATCCTCCACAATTTGATTCATAGTGACGCTATTATCTTGATCCACCAGCAGCCGGTAATTCATGTTCGCCACCACCATATCGCCATCGCGCGCGATTTTGGTCGCAAAATCATTCATGATCGAATTGTTATTAATTAACCAGCCGCCGCCGTGGTAAACCACCAGTACTGGATAGGTTTTTTTACCGGTCTTCGGCACATAAATATCCAGTGTGAGCGGGAAATTGTCGGGCTTGGCAAACTGGATTGCCTTGTAGACTGTGACTTCTGCATCCGCATCATCAGCCTGCGCGGACAACGCGCATAAACCAAATAGCAGGACGATGAATAAGTTGATGGGGCAACGCATAAAAACCTCTCTTTCGCTGTGGATTACTGTCACTGTGTTTTTTGTGGTGTAGACAAGCATAGAAGGAGCAGCTACAGGGGGAAAGGGATAATCGTCAACTTCATATGCATTAGCAAACGGCATCTTCATTAGGCTCCATTTACAGTAATCTGCCATTTTCCTGGAGGGCATAGATATGTACGAAGACATTCTCAACTTCTGGTTTAACGAACTAACACCCGTACACTGGTGGAAGAAAGATCAATCCTTGGATGCAGAGATCAAACGCCGCTACTCCGCAATTCATAGCCAAGCAATACGCTGTGAATTATTTGATTGGCGCATGGCCGCAAAAGGGCGCCTGGCAGAAATTATTATTCTCGACCAATTCTCCCGCAATATATTCCGCGACACCCCGCACGCCTTCGCCCAAGACTCACTCGCCTTAGCACTTGCACAAGAGGCGCTGGCCGTAGACGCCGACAAAGCCTTATCCCCCACCGAGCGCAGTTTTCTTTATATGCCCTTTATGCACAGCGAATCCGCCGTAATCCACCAGATTGCGGTGACTTTATTTAGCGCACCGGGCATGGAAAATAATCTCGACTTTGAGCTAAAACACCAAGCCATCATCACCCGCTTTGGCCGCTATCCGCATCGCAATAAGATTCTTGGACGGGAATCGACGGAGGAGGAGATTGAGTTTTTGCAAGAACCGGGGTCGAAATTTTAGGCTGGCAAAAGCCTGACTGGTTTAACTTTTGGTGGATTTGTATAGGCAAGCTATACAAATCCCCAGCCTGTAATGCGATGTATTTCACATCTGCTCCGATTTGGTACAGAATCCGCCCCAGGGAACAGCGATGGAATAGAGTGATGAACAATAAATACAGCAGCACCAGCCACCGAGGGTTAGCGCGTGGCGAATAACTGGCAAGAAGATGAACTGTTGTTAACGCTGCACCTTTACTGCCGCACGCCGTTTGGCAAATTGCATCAGACCAACCCCGGACGTAACCAACCTATATCCAAATAGTTTCTTGATTTCAAATTAGAGGATTACATGCCATACCTTAATTTTATTGATGATGAAAACTTAATCGGTGCTGTTAAACATGTGCTCGATATAGCTCGAAAGGCAAAGAGTTCTGCGGCAACTAAATTTCATTCAAATGTGATTGATCCATTTGGTGCATTTTTTGAGGCTGGGGGGTTTAAGCTCTCGCACGAGGCATGGAGGAATAACGAAGAGGCGCGACAAGCGCAAAAAACTGTACAAAATCACGTAGGAGCATTCCATCAAAAGATACTTGGAAGTGTCAAAGGATGGGAAGATTTATCTGTAGGTGGAAATGTCGATTTGAGATGTGAAAATCGAAAAATAATTGCTGAAATTAAAAATAAATACTCCACCGTTACTGGCGCAAAACTTGTGAACGAATACCTGTCGTTAGAAAGATTAATTATGCCGAAAGCAAGTATTTATTGGGGTTACACTGCTTATTTCGTAAACATAATTCCAAACAAACCTACACGTGTGGATAAGGAATTTACGCCTTCAGATAAAGATAAAGGTACTAAATGCGCAGCCAATGAAAAAATTAGAGTTATCGATGGAGCCAGTTTCTATGACTTAGTCACAAATCAAAAAGACTCACTAAAAGCTCTTTACAATGTATTGCCACAAGTAATTGAGGATACGTACAAAACATATTATCCAGAAGAGAGCTTTACACTTGAAGGAAAGGAATTATTTAGCAAGTACTTTGCCATGGCTTATGGTGATAACCATGACTAAGGTTTGACAAAATATATGTATGCGTATACAGTTGTAACCATGTCCAATGTTACAAGGTGTACGCCATGGTTCCTGAATATTATTCGATCGCCCAAGTAGCAGATATCCTCTCACTTTCTAAAGAAACCCTTCGTCGCTGGGATGCCAACGGTACGTTGGTACCCCAGCGCCATCCAGATAATAATTACCGTGTTTACCACCGATCTCAGCTCGAAACCTTTGAGCAAGCTCAAGTTCTATTTAAAAGTACTTGGGCAAAAGAAATGAAAACTAAGCCTTTGCGCCCATATAAATTATTAGAGTTGTTTGCTGGTGCTGGTGGGTTAGCAATTGGAATGGAAAAGGCGGGTTTTGAATCAGTTTTGCTTAATGAAATTGATAAACACGCTTGCAACACACTCAAATTAAATCGCCCGCATTGGAATGTCGTTGAAGGCGATGTGTCAAAAGTTGATTTCACTGATTACAAAAATAAAATTGATATTTTATCTGGTGGATTCCCCTGTCAGGCGTTTTCTTACGCGGGTAAAAAGCTTGGGTTTAACGATACACGTGGGACACTCTTTTATGAATTTGCACGTGCAGTAAAGGAAACGAATCCAAAAGTAATTATTGCAGAAAATGTACGTGGTCTTCTGAAGCATGAGGATGGCGCAACGCTTCAAGCAATTACTGATGTAATAGATGACATTGGTTATGAACTTGTTGATCCGCGTGTTCTAAAAGCAGTGTTTTACCAGGTTCCGCAAAAACGTGAGCGATTATTTTTAATTGGTATTCGTAAAGACCTCGCGCCTTTAGTGGATTTTAGTTGGCCGTCACCCTATAACCGTATAATGACTATGCGTGACGCATTGAAAGCGGGAGAGCTTTATCCTACTGATGTTCCCGAGTCTGAAGGACAAAAATATCCCAAGAGAAAGGCAGAAATATTGGCAAAAGTGCCGCAAGGAGGATATTGGCGTGACCTTCCAGATAAATTGCAACGCGAATATATGAAAGCAAGCTATTTTTTAGGTGGCGGAAAAACAGGCATGGCGAGACGTTTGTCTTGGGAAGAGCCTAGCCTCACATTAACTTGTGCCCCGGCGCAAAAACAAACTGAAAGATGTCATCCAGAAGAAAATAGACCTCTTACTGTGCGCGAGTATGCGCGAATCCAAACATTTCCCGACAGCTGGGAATTTTCTGGACCGCTCACAGCGCAATATAAACAAATAGGTAATGCGGTTCCCGTTAACCTTGCTTACGCAGTTGGCCGTTCATTAGTCGCGTTACTAAATGATATCGAAATGTTGAATACAACATCAAAAAAATCATCCATAGTAAAACCAAAGTCAAAAATCCCCGTAAAACAATTAAAGATCGCAGTCTAAAAATTTTCTATATGTGACTTAAAGTCTGTAGACCAATTCCATGCGGAATCCGATAATAATTAAATATCATTCAAGGATTCCGCAATGAAAAATTGCCGCATATAACTCAATATTCAAGCTTGTAGCGCGATGGGCTGGAAGGTATTAGTGATTTGGGAATGCGCGCTAAAAGGCAAAACCCGCCGCAATCTTAATGAGGTAATTCACACCGCTGCGAATTGGATTATGTATGATTCGCAATCGGCAGAAATCCAAGGCAAGCTGTAACTTCTCAATCATTCAGTTCGGAGAACATTCATGAAACGCAGCAATTATAAATGGAGTTTACCCAGCGAAATTAATGCTCGTTTGGGTAGCGAAAGCTGGGGGGCGCAGCGGGCGATTTTTGAAGCGGATCATTTGTTGTTGGTTTTGCATGCGCCGCCGAAGGCGGATAGCAATGAGCGGGAGCATGAGATTTTTTTGCGCTTGCCGCAAGGTAAATGGTTGTGTAAGGGAATTGATCATGGCGACCATGCGCTAGCCAAGTTTATGGAAGACTATCGTTTGCTGTACAACGAACTTGAAGACCGGTTTGAGAAAGTGAGCAGCATTGATTCACTGTTTGCCATTATCGATAGATTGATTCCGCTTGCGCGCTCTTCAAACAATATGAAACAGGCACTGCAAACCGCGCGTGAAGCGCTTGGCAATGATGCGTTTATTATCGACATGCGCGACCGCAGTGTGGATATTGCGCGCGGCTTTGAATTGCTATTGGCCGATGCGCGTTTGTCGCTGGAATTTCGTTTGGCGCGCAGCGCAGAAGCACAGGCGCGCGCCGCTGAAGTTGGCAACCGCGCGCAACACAAACTCAATATTCTCGCCGCTATCGCATTTCCATTGATGAGTGTGTCTGCCGTGTTTGGCATGAACTTGCCAAGCGGATTGGAAAACAAACCGCTATTTTTATTTTGGTTGGTGTTTCTGGGTGGTTTGGGCTTGGGGTTGTTTGTCAAAGGTTGGGTTTCATCAGCCGCTGCGCCGGAGAAGAAACGGCAACCACCTAAGCGATAGATTTACAAATTAAAAAGAAGATACTTATGATCCCAGCTCACATCCATACTGAAATCCTGAAACGCATTAGAGCCGCAGAGCAAGAACACAGTGTTAAAGTTCTGTACGCGATTGAATCCGGCAGCCGCGCTTGGGGCTTTGCATCGCCGAACAGCGATTTTGATGTGCGGTTTATTTATGCGCATCCGCGCGATTTGTATTTGACGATTGATGTGGAAGACAAGCGTGATGTGATTGAATACCCGATTGTGGATGAGATTGATATTAACGGTTGGGATATTCGCAAGGCGTTACAACTCTTGTGGCGGTCAAACCCCGGAATTGTGGAGTGGTTGCAATCGCCCATTGTGTATGTGGACGACGGTGTGTTTGCGCCTGCGGCGCGCGCTTTGTTGCCGGAGATTTATTCACCGGCGAAGGGGATTTATCACTATCGTAGTATGGCCAAAACGAATTATCGCGGTTATCTCAAAGAAGAAATTGTGCCACTTAAAAAGTATTTTTATGTATTGCGCCCGCTGCTTTCTATTATGTGGTTGGAAAAATACCAAAC
The DNA here is from genome assembly GCF_057196725.1 of Cellvibrio sp. ATLC23. Taxonomy (NCBI): domain Bacteria; kingdom Pseudomonadati; phylum Pseudomonadota; class Gammaproteobacteria; order Cellvibrionales; family Cellvibrionaceae; genus Cellvibrio; species Cellvibrio sp. ATLC23. The sequence continues at coordinate 227,480 of NZ_JBXUOS010000008.1, forward strand.
ACCGGCACCCATTGAATTTCACCGGCTGCGTGACTTATTAACCGATTTCCCCCAGGTGAATGAAGAGATTGAATTGTTATTAGAGCGCAAAAAACAAAGTATGGAAAAGGAATTGGCACCTGCGATTCCAGTACTTAACCAATTTATTGAAAGTATGTTGGAACATTATGAACAGCATAAGCCCGTTGAAGTAGATACTGAGCGGGATATTGAACAATTAAATCTGTTATTTAAGAAATCTTTAACCGTATAAATCGGTGAATTCATCATGAAATATTTAAGTGGCCAGGACATCAAGCTTCATGATCAAGTCCAGCTTTGGAAAGACAAGTGTGGAATAGTTGTCTGCATAATCGAAGACAGTCTTTTCAGTCACGAATTTCCACAGGCAGACTGGGCGTTTTTACAAAAAGGACTACTAGTCAACATGGATGACGGCCAGTTCATCCACTACCCTGAAATAGATGAAGATTTGACTTTTGTTGTTCCGCAATAAAAGCGCCCGCATTGCGCTAAACCTCATACGGGCAACTATCGAGAGCTTAGGGTTTCACGACGGCATTACCAATTAATGCTTGTAGGTAAAGCTAATACTTAATTACTTCTTAATTCCGTAAGTATCATAACTAGTAAGTACTATGTTGGTGGCTCCATCCGGAATTTCTCTTTGCTTTTTAAGATAATCAATTACTTCTGCCGAATGATCAATATGTCCTTTCGGATGACTTTTCGTGGTGAATAAAACATCACTACCTTTACTTCCTTGTCTAAAAGTAAATGTCTGAGATGTACCTTCAGCATCTGTGTAAGTTCCCGATGCTGATTTAAGGCATACATCTGTTTGCTGCAATTGCGCAACTAACGATTTCAGTTGAGTAGTGACACCTTTGAAATTTTTATCTTTTTTAGATTGGATCGGTTTGGCCTGTATTGACAAGGCTTTATTACCCATCACATCCGCCTCAGTTTCCAACCCCACATCATCATTAACCGACGTGCCTTTCATTTGCGTAGTCGGTTGTACACGGCCTTGCGCCTGTTGCACAACATGCCATGCTTCGTGGGGTAAATGCTGTTCCTGACCGGGAGCGACGTGAATGTCAGTGCCTTGCGCGTAGGCGTGGGCGTTTAGTTGAGCGGGTTTGTCTGAGTTGTAATGAACTTTTACGCCATCCATACTCATCCCAGACAGAGATTCAATGCCAGATTTCAGTTGATTAGGTAATCCGGTGTTGTTAGGTTTTTCTTCTAATTGTGCAGTGGCAACATTAGCAAACTTACCCTGTAGTAATTCCTCGTCTTCGGCGAGCTGCGCTGTTTCAAATTTTCCCTGCAGGGGTTCCTCTTCTTCCACTAATTGTGCCGTTTCAAATTTGCCCTGTAGTGGCTCTTCCTCTTCCATACGCTGTGCGACAAATTTTCCCTGCAACGGCTCTTCTTCCTCCATTAATTGTGCTATTTGGAATTTTCCTTGCAACAATTCTTCATCTTCAGCGCGTTGCAGAGGTGTGATTGGTGATGAGGTCATCATCTGTTGTTGCTTGAGTTGCGCGGCGGTGGAGGCGCGCTGATCGTTAAATAATTGCACACTGGGTTTGGCAGCCGCTTGTTGCGCCGATTTTTCTTCGCTAGCAGTTTGGCGAGTTGTGAAGGCCATGGTGTTCTCCCGGGATTTCCCTGATAGTAGATCAATGATAAAAACAGCAACGTTTGTTCGTACCGCTACTTCCTTCTACTGACTAGTGGCGAAACGCCCAGACAGTGCAAATAAACAGTGCGCCAGAAATAGCTGGCCAATAAAAGAGTTTAGGTAATAAATTGTCGTGAAACTGAATAAATGAAAATTTTACTTTTAACGACAACAAAACCGCATTTGCGGTAATAAGTAGAATAATCACGTAGGTTATTAAATAAAAATATTCTAAATACACCACCGAATTGGCGGCTAGCTCATTGCGCATTTGCACGTGGGATATAAGTGCGACAAAAAATAGTGCTGAACAAGACGCCACTACGCCAGCGGCGTTAAAACCGAGAAAGTCTTTCTTTTCTTCATCGGTAGACATAGTGATGACAATAGCATAGAGCATCAGCACAACAACAAATAACGGAAATAGATGTGCGAGAAATGGATTGATAAAGTTGCGCATAATTTCAATATTAAAATACAACTCCGGCACTACCCCACCAGGAGTTTTGCTCGCAATGCCAAGGCGAGTGTTGTACTGATTTTCACGCATCTCAAAATATGAGCGAAATAACGACCAACCAGACAGCACAAAATCTTTTTCTATGCCCGGCAATGAGCGGGTATTAAGGCTGTCGTAAGACTTTAGATCTGGCACTAGCACTATGTTATCGCCAATTTTTTCGTGCCAGAGCCTTATCCATACAGATTGCCGATCTAGCGGAAACAGATCGGGGGAAAAGTTTTCGCGCAGGGTCGTTTCAAAATACCAGCCTTTTAACGTCTCACCATTTTTTTCCTGCGCATATGCCAATTTGATATTAGTTGTGATTGCCTCAGGAAAGACTGTGCCAATTTCGTAATTGGAATCTTGCCCTTCCTGATAGCGGTGCCAAATATAGCCGGTAATGTTGACATTGCTAGCGCTGAGAAATTCGATGGATTGAATAAATAATCCAACCGGCACATAGACGGGAGCATCATCGTAAGCATTGAGTGAGCGCAAAGCGTTTTTACGTTCAAATTTTTCGATGATGGCTTTATTAGCCAAGATAATTGATTGATTTTTGGGTGGGTTAATAACGCCATATTCCACTACCCAAATACTGATAACGCCGGAAAAGAAAATTACAGTATAAATTCCGGTATCAACCCACAGCTGCAATCTACTGGTTCTTTTACGCTGCAAGCGCACACAGCTATAAAACAAAATGCCAATAATAACTAATAGGGTCACCCAATCCACACGATCATTTTTAGTAAGTTTATGCAGTAAGTTACTATCTGTGTTCCGCGCGGTAGACGCCTCAACAATTTCCGCAATCGTAGTTTTGGCAATCACACTTGTAAGCTGCCATTGGGTTGCGGGAATCGCTACACTGTGTTGCCATGCCTCTTCACCTGTTAATACATTAGTTGTGCTATTAATTGCGGTGTTAACTAATGTCCTCCGGGCAAGTTGTTGGGTCGTCTGGGCGATACCAATTAAGCTGTGGTACAACTCATTACCCTGCGCGGTGACAAGATTTAAGTAGTTGTTATCTTTAACGTCATATTTCTCGATTTGATCATGTAGCCATTCAAAATTGATATCGACAAAAACCACGCCAATTTTTTTCTGCTGCGCACTGTAGACTGGCGCGGTATAACGAATGACATGTTGCTCCAGTGCTGCCTCATAAAACGGTGCCAGCCATTGACGCTCCTGGATTTTTGCAATTTGATACCAAGCCTCAGGGTTGTGCAGTAAATCCTGCGGCTGATTATTACCGACAAAATAATCGTAATAGCTATCTAACCGTTCAATTCTGGCGCCTTTGGCGTTTTGCCGAATAAAGGGGGCATAAAGGCGAAAATGAGTCCCGGAAGCCTCTGCATCAAATGCTACGCCCAGGGCGGCAAATTCAGTGTGCTGTAGATAGGTAGCACGCAGATTTTCTTCTATTTTGCATGGGCTACAATCAGCTGCACTCAAGAGTGCGGCAAGTTCGTCGGCAACAGCTGCAATCGCCTGAATTTTGTTGGATAAATCATCGGCCAAAAATCGTGTTTGCTGCTCCGCCCATAATTTGGAGCTGTGTTGACCTTGTTGATATTTATTAAACACGTAGATTGCCTGAACTACAGCAAATAGGATAAGTGCCGCTGTTATGAGGTTCAAGCCAAGCAAAAATAAGCGCGATTTATTATTTAACATGTTCGGCATCACCTTGCACATTGTTTACATTTTTATCGTGTAAGTGCGTCAACCACACCCTATCCATCATTTGATGATCACCCACCTCACCGGGTAGCTCGCGCTCTAATTGCACCAAACTCGCACGCAATGTCTGGCTATTGATAGCATCTTTAATGTTGCGTATTGCACTTAATAACAATTCAGTTTCTAAATAACCTTCGTGATACACCTCATTCGGTATTGATCCATATTCGTAAACCTTGGCGCTTTCACTATTGGGATTTGGTACTACTTGCGAAAGCGTAAGATTAAGATCTTTCATAGCTAACTTTTCTGTCAATGCAGTCGCGCTGGTAAATGACAAACTATAAAAACGAGTAGCAGGCGACAAGCGCTGCGCAAAACGAATGAATTCAGCGGTTGGCTCAACCGCGCCCACCAAAATAACTACTTTGGGCTTTACACTGGCCTTAATAAATTCTTGCAATGCGGCATTGGTTTTTAAGCTGTTGCGCTCGTAGCGCATTTGCAACACATTTTCCTGACACTCATTGCATAACTTGGCTAAAGACTTTTGCAAAGAGGCTAAACCAGCATTGCCAAATGAATCATTTTGCAAAAATAAACCGATGGATTTAATTGAGATACCTTGTTTAACAATATCGGCAACTATCGCGTCCATTTCCTGATCATAACTAGGGCGATAATTAAAGACATAAGCAGCGGGAGGGCTCAGCCGTAATATATTTGCGCCAGTGTACGCACCGTAAAATACCACTTGTCTTTCATTGGCAATCTTCCAGGTTTTATCGGCCGTTGGCGTACCGACATTGCCCACAATGGCAATCACTTTGTGCTGCTCAATAAGTTCACGGGTATTATGTGCTGCGGCCTCTGGGTCGTAACTATCATCCAACACAATGAGCTCGAACTGAATGCCTTGGCGGCGCCAAAAAACATCGCAATTGGCTTCTGCAATTCGCTGCTGCACACCTTGCGACATAGACACACCAAGATATTGAATCGGGCCACTCAAGGCCGTGCTCATACCCAATTTAATCGTGTTAGTGGCGGCCGGGAAATGTTCTGCGCAATCAATTTGAGCAACACTATTAGATACCCAAAAATACGTGCCTAGCCCCAACAGGGCTCCGACCCACAAACCAATTCTACCGCCCGAATTATTTTGTTGTTTCATATTAAATGCGGTCATCATATTCACCGTCATCTAATTCTGAATCTGATTCACTTGCTTGCTCTACGCTTGGCGCGGGTAAGTCACGTCGAGGTAAGCTGGCGATTTTTTGGTGGTGCAATAGATTGCGATTTGGTTTTTGTTCCTTCAGTGCTGTAACAGCATTAATACCAGCCTTTAACGCGAGACCTAATAACACCAAGCCTAACAGACTGGATAAATTGACCATATTAAACAGCGGATCAACCGCAATTAAATATACCCACACTATAATGGGTGGTAAGAGCGCACTTATGACGGTTAACGGATGAGGCAACCATGCAATAACAGTAGGAAGTTTTTTGCAGCGATGTGGATAGATGTAGAACACAATCAATACGTACAACAACGCCACCACTAACCAAATATTCATGATAGCGATTAGCAACCAGCGGTAGCCGCAGAGCACTTCATTCCACAAGGATTCAGAATAACCGGGTGCGAAATGTGTACCAATATAACTATTAACTGCTTGATAGTCTTTGCCATCGCTTGCGCCAATGTATTCCAGTATTGGCCAGAAGCTTCCACCACCAAAACTTTCATGAATGTATTCCAACCGTTTTTGTCGCTCATCAATTTGTTCCATTCCTTTGTTAAGTGATTTATTTTCCATTGCGGAATAATCAATAAACATCAACGGGGCGAGAAGATCGCGATTCATGCTTTTAGTCACTGCATAAATTTCATCAAGCGCGGTGTAATAGGGGTCTTCCATAATCAACACTATCAAGCTGCCGACTTTTTCCTGCACCTCGGGAATTGAAAGATTGTTATGCGAGTAACGATTAACCCCGGTTAACAAATCAAGATGATTGTTACTAAATACAAAATCCGATTCTAAGAATTCGGATTGTCTAACCATAATATTGATATAGGTGTTATGTTTTATCGCATGAAAGCGATTGCGGACTTTATCCTGCAATGCAAGTTCCGCCTTTAGCTCTTTAAAAAAGGCATCAAATCTATCTTTGGCCGGTTGCGACCGAGGATAATTTTTAAAGTAAAACGTTACCCCATCGCCATTATTTGGCTGGCTGGTTAACCCCAAGGTTAACCAGGGAAGTAGGCGCGCCTCAGTAGAAGTAAGGGGTAGCGATAAAAACGTGGTTAGTTGATGTTTCAAATTATCAAAAAATATTTTTAAGTTTTTATCGTCTTCCAGTTCAGGTGACAGTGAAAACTCCTTTTCAATAATCCAATCTACTTTGCTACCGTAGCGGCGCGCTTCGTGAATAAATGCCTTGGCACTATCGCTATTGTCAGTCAATAGATTTGCGACGCCAGGGCGACTATTTATTTGATTTAATTGGCCGGTATCACTAACAGTTAAGCCAAAATACGCCACCCGATTAAACGTGCTGAAATCAAATATCTGTACTGTATCGGTTGTTTTCCAATAAGGGAAAATGCCATAGGCAGTTGTTTGTATCTCTTTTGGTACACAGCCGCAATTTTCATGGGCGCCGCTCCAAAGGATGGGCTTGCCCGTGTAGGGTGGCATGGGCTCACTATAGAACTGTTCGAGGATAGGCATCAGTTCTTTGTTAAAATACTTGCCTAAAGACTGCACGTGATCTTCATTGCAAAATTTAATCGGCCCATCCGTAGTATCTTTAAAGTAAGTCTGTAACTCATTAAATAGCAGGGCTTTTTCGGCGGGCTCAAGGTTGCCTAATTGCGTGTCCAGGGTATTGGATTTATCCAGTTTGCAAATGCCCGAGGCTTTGAAAATTTTGTTTTTAATCGCTAACTGTAAAAGTTCTGCACTAGGGTATTCAACATCCTTGAGGGTCTGCATTAATTTTATAACAACATTAGCAAGGGGCTTTTTACTGCTGCGCATTGAATCTGCCATTGCATCGCTCAGCATAAAGTAGCTGCTTTGACTGGCGATCTGAATTTGTAAGATCAGCTTGTCAACATTGACAGCTGCAACCTCTGCGCTATTTTCAGCAGCAGTTGAACTAATTGCCGAGCTAGTTTGCGCTTGCTCAGCAGCAATCGGTGGAGGGTTAGTTGGCTTAGACTTTTCTATTGCCGCTGTTATCGCCTTTCTAAATGCATTTTGATCTTTAAACGATTTAACTTTCATTGCGGACAGCGTTTCAAATAGTGCATCGCTAATACCCTGCTGCACAAGCGTGTTTAATACATCGTCATTTATTTCATAACGCCTGTATTCCACAATACCGCTACTGATTTTATCGGTAATTTTTTGACTTTCTTCTGGCGGCAATTTTGTTAGGAGTGCAGCGATTTCCGCCGTTGCTGACTGCTTATCGGGAAACTCCTTCCCTTTGATTACATCCAACACAGTTTCTGCAGTACTTATCTTTTTCACCGCCCCGGCCATAGCTTCAAAATCATCTTCACGCAGTACGTAGAGATGAAAAGGCTTAACCGGTTGCGGTACAACAATTCGCTGTTCTGCGGCTGGTGCTGGTGGTTTTCGATAACAATCTAGTAGCGTTTGTAACTCCTCATCCTTGCCTTGCGCTAGAGTTTCTTTCACATCCAGGTCACATGCGGTGAAATGTGTGGCCGCCCAGAGGGCAAATTCTTTGCTGATAAGAGTATCTGTGTCGGTGCGGTGTTTTTCTGAAAAGCTGGCGATAGCCGTCGCTCTTGCTGGCAACACAACTACCGCTTCACCATCCTTATCCAAGGCAAAACTATTACAAAAGCGCTGCATCCACGACCAGGTAATTGGCCCTAGAATGCCATCGTTTAACGGCTTGCCGGGGCGGCCTGCGTCTTTTTTCCACTCCGGTTCCAGATGGTACAGCTGGTACATATCCGCCTGTACTTGGGCAATAACGGGTTTGGGATATTTTTTATATTCCAACTCATAACCGAGACATTTGTCTTTGTTAAATGTTGCACCTGCAGGAGCAGCCTGAGTATGCAAACTACATGCGACTGCGAATAAAAAACCTAACAGTAGTAACGGTGATTTTTTTGTTAAGGCAGTAATCATAGCAGTTAGAGCGTACGCCCCTCCTTGAGAAGTTCTTTATTGATGCCTTGCACTAAATCAGCTTGTTCAAGGGTGTCGCGCTGCATGCGAGTTGCGCGGATGGCTGCGTAGCGCACCACATTGGTTAGTGAGCCGCCAGAGAGCTCATATTTTTCTGCCAATGCTTCCAGATCAACATCGTTGGCTAACAGGGAAGTGTCTGGCAATAGATTTCTCCACAAGCGCAACCGCTCAGTTTCATCAGGCAATGGAAAATAGATTATCGATTGAAATCGGCGCGCAAAGGCTTCATCGATATTCGCTTTAATATTGCTCGCGAGGATAACAACACCAGGAAAATCTTCTACACGCTGCAACAGGTAGGAAATTTCCTGATTTGCGTGGCGATCATTTGAACTGCTCGTTTGAGTGCGCTTACCAAACAAGGCATCGGCTTCATCAAAAAATAAGATCCAATTTTTATTTTCTGCCTGGTCAAATACACCAGCGAGATTTTTTTCCGTTTCACCTATGTATTTGGAAACCACCATGGATAAATCAATGCGGTACACATCTACACCTACACTGGCACCCAATAATGTAGCTGTTAGGGTTTTTCCTGTTCCCGGTGGCCCAAAAAATAAACTGCGATAGCCTGCTTTAATGGATTTTTCCAATCCCCAGCGGCTCACCAGCTCCTTGCCTTGACGCAGCCATGTGTGCAAATGATCAATTTCATCCATTACGTCAGCCGACAAGACCAAATCATCCCAAGTGAGTTTGCTGGTGATTAATTTTGCTGGAAATTCAATGCTGTAATCCGGTTTATGTACATGGCCATGTGTACAGCGATGTAAGAATTCTGCAGTGACCGAAATAGTTGCATTCAAAAAGGGTTCGCCACTGGCTTGATGCTCTAGCTTAATCAACCGCTGCTTCAAAAAATAATGCTGCTCATCAAATAACTGCAATGCATCAAAACGGCGATTTAATTCCTGCCCGGCTAAGATAAATACCGCAGTTTCCGCTGTGGGCAAGAAGCCGCTATGAGCTTTGCCGCGCCAACCACCAAACTCAGTATAAGTGCGGCCAGTAACCTGACTTTGGGTAAAAAAGATATCCAATGCCTGCGGCCGCAAATGTGGGATTAGGCATAAAATAAAAATTAGTCGCTCATCAAATCCCATCGTGTAGGTGCGCACGATCTCAGCGTAGGGCGATGCGTCATTCTGTAGATCCGGCGGCATTAGGCTGCGCACATCGGCAGTGGCTTGTTGCGTTTCAGGCGCACCGAAATAATGGGTAAAACGTAAATTCAATACAGCATCAAACCAGGCAAGTTCCTGTTCGAGTGTTTTAGCATTAGCTTGGCTAATCATCATGGCACACTTATCTCAGTCGATTATCAGGAAAAATCGCGCCAGGAAACGCGCAGCGGTTTATCCATCCACCCGTGTTTAATCAGGCTGATACTCCATGGCAGGCGATCGAGCAGCAAATCAAATGTCTGCTCCTTTACTTTCAATCGCCAACAATCTTCTTCCAGTACCAACCAACCCTGACGCTGGAAAAATGTTTCGCGTAGCCCGCTAATGGAAGTTGAGCCTAGAACTTTCCAATGTTGGATCATGCTAGTGAGCATTTGCTCGATTAGTGTTCGCTCTTGTTCAGTTATCTCAATGCCAGCACTGATTGGAATACTGCTGCTGATCCCACATAAAATTTTATTCAGAATCAAATCGTATTCCGGCGTGCTGCTTTGTCCCGTCACCATAAATTGCACTAAATGCACCGCGCGATCTGCCGCAGCTGGATGGATAAATTTTCCATCCTGAATCAAGTTCAACATAGAAAATAGACGTGGAAGAAATGCGCCAGCTAATACCTGACCTGCATTGTTGATATGCAAGCCCGATTCCCATTGCGGGGTGGTCTCGTCGTTATTAGTTGTGGGATTGGTATTTATCTCCTGCAATCGCATCGCTGGTTTTAGCGTCGCCGGCGGTCTTAATAACGCAAGACGGCGCTGCGTGAGATTTACCAGGCGCTGCTCATCCTCAATACCCGTCGCATTTGCCAGACGGCCACAGAGTTCAATTGCAAGATCTAATGCCTGCGCAGGGGTTTGACTGGTGTTAATAACAGCAGCTGAGAATACATAATTGAAAATAAATTCCCATTTTGTTTGTTTAATAAGGAGACTATTGGTATCAGCCACTAATAGCGCCAAGGCTTCCATCACAATTTTTACTACTGCATCGAGCCACGGGTAACGCTCCGGCTGCAAACGCATTATTATTCTATGCAGTAGATGCGCAGGGATTGAATTGATAAGCACTCGCGCATGTTGTGCAATTGCTAACAATGCCCGCCATTCTGCAAAAATCGCCTGAGTTGGGCGATTCAGAAGCTGATTAATATATTGTTGCAAGGCCAACAGTTGCTCTCGATTGAGAGGCAATTCGGCCCCTAGCAACGCTGGTAGCAGTAACCCAGTATTATCTATGCTGCGATCTTTTTCACTGATTGGTAGATAGTCCATTGCCTGATGTAATATTGGTTGTTCTGATTGCCTATTATCTGTATCGAGTAAATTCTCGTTATTGGTGTTTTTATTAACCAGACCAGCACCATCAACAGCAGCGGCTACACAAGCTTCAAGATCGATTGGTTGTCTCTGTAAAATCGAATTAATTAATAATTGATAATAGGCCGATACCCGTACCGTTTTTAAGGCGTGAAGTTGAATCGCTTTTATTAAGTCAGTATTTGAGCCGAGGTGAATAAGCGGTTCTTGCTGCATTAAGGCGACTGTTAGCTGCTGCCATTGCGCTTGATCAAACCGCAAACCTTGCAATAGGGATAATGGTTCGCGCTCGGACAAAAGAACCTGTGCGATATCGACAATACTTTTAACGGAGGTTGTTGGCGCAGGTGCAGATTGCGTAATATCTTGCTTTGAAGTTTGCGTAACTTTTTGCGCACTATGGCGAGTTGAATTTTTAGTATCCGACTCTAATGCTTGTTGAACAGTTTCTTGTTTTTGTTCAATGCCAGCAATCTCTTGCTGCAAATAATGTTC
>NZ_JBXUOS010000009.1:0-206550 GCF_057196725.1 Cellvibrio sp. ATLC23
TGCTCATCGTGGAGCGGGATTCGATCCCAATAGGACTCCGAATACATTAGCGCAAACCACCTCATTGTCACAAAAGTGATTGCAACAATGAGGGGAACCATACATTTTTATCGCTGCTGAATAGGGCAGTTATTGTTTGCTAAGTAGTGTTGCATAGCCGCTGCGAAAATCCGGATAGCGAAAGCGATACCCTGATGCCAGTAGTCGCTGGTTGCTAATCCGTTTATTGCCGCGCTCATTAACTGCATCCACTGCTAGAAAATCCTCAACTCCCAGCTGCTCAGCTATCCAACTCACCACCTCTATCATAGGGGTGGGTGACGAGTCGCTGGCGAGATAAAGCGAATCCAGCGTTTGCTGTTTGCTCTGTTCAATGAAATGAGCCAGCACACCCGCGCAGTCATCCGCATGAATACGATTGGTGAAATACGGGCTGGCAGAGGCGCGCTGCTGTGCGACTTGGTCGATCAAGCGGCGTCTGCCAGGGCCGTAAATTCCGCTAAAACGCAGGATGATATGAGCATAGCCGCTTTGCATGATCAACTGTTCCGCCTGCAAGAGGCGTTTGCCACTGAAACCCTCCGGGGCGGTGGGCGATGTTTCATCTACCCAGCTGCCATCTTGCTGCCCATAGACGGCGGTGCTGGAGACAAACAGGATCAGGCGTGGCTTCTGTTGTTGTAAATCTAAGGCCTGCAGTAGCACTTGGCAGCTATCCACATAGGCCTGTTTATAGCCTGCATCGCTTCGCTCCCCGGGTGTCATGCTGATAACGATGATGTTAAATCCTTCTGCCAACAGCGCGCGCATCTGCTCGAGATTGGTGGCATCACCTGAGCGATAGTTTAGGTAGGGTAAGTGATCACATACCGAGCGGCGCAGGCCGGTGACTTGATAGTCAAATGGGTGCAATTGCTGTGCGAGGCGCTGGCCAATATCGCCACAGCCGATAATCAGGCATTTTTCTGGTGAAGATAGGTTAATTGTCATTTGATAAATGCCTTATATCTGATAGTTTTAGGCTATTCATAAAAGCCAAGCTAATGGAGCTGCATTATGACCCTTACCGAGTTGCGCTATATAGTCACACTTGCTCAAGAACAACATTTTGGCCGCGCGGCGGATCGCTGTTATGTGAGCCAGCCCACCCTGAGTATCGCGGTCAAAAAACTGGAAGACGAGCTGGGGGTAGCCTTGTTTGAGCGCACCAAGTCTCGCGTGCAGCCAACCCCCTTGGGTGAGCAGATTGTGGCTCAGGCGCATTTGGTGCTGGAGCAAACGGCGGCGATTAAAGACCTGGCCGACGCCGGTAAAGACCAGCTCAGTAGTCCCTTATCGGTGGGGGCGATTTTTACTATAGGGCCTTATCTGCTGCCGAAGTTTATCCCTCATTTACAGCAGTTGGCGAGCAAAATGCCGCTCTATGTGGAGGAGGGCTATACCCACAACCTGCGCAAAAAACTGCGCAATGGCGAGTTGGATGTGATTATCGTCGCGCTGCCCTTTGTGGAGCCGGATGTGGTGACCCAAGCGCTGTATGAAGAACCTTTTGTGGTGCTTATGCCGAAGGATCACCCGCTCGCCGCCAAAGAGCAGGTAGATCAAGCGGATCTCAGTCATGAGCAGCTGCTGTTGCTGGGTGAGGGGCACTGCTTCCGCGATCAGGTGTTAACCACTTGCCCCAGTGTGCAGCATGCCAGCGAAGCCAGTGCCAACAGCAGCAATGTGCGCACCGCCGCTGAAGGCAGTTCGCTGGAAACCCTGCGCCATATGGTCGCCTCTGGTTTGGGCTTGACCATTTTGCCCGCCTCGGCTGCCGAGAGTTCGCTCTACAGTTCCGATGTATTGGTCACTCGCCCCTTCACCGAACCATCGCCCAGCCGCACCGTCGCGCTCGCATGGCGCGCCAGCTTCCCGCGCCATAAGGCGATAGATGCATTGCGCACGGCGATTAAAGCCTGTCGACACTAATTACGACGGGTAATGTCTACCTTGGCAGTTGCTGGTGAGAAAACCCTCGATCAAATCCCCGCTAGCGCCTTAAAGGGCGTTGGTGCGGCATTGGCTGCTAAATTGACGAAGATCGGTCTATTTAGCCTGCAAGATGTGCTGTTACATCTTCCTCTGCGCTATATGGATCGCACCCGTATTACCGCGATTGGCGCGCTGCAACCCAATATGAATGCGGTGATTGAGGCGGAAGTGCGCGCCTGCGATGTGGTGTTTGGCAAGCGCCGCAGCTTGGTGTGCAAGGTGCAGGATGGCACCGGTACGATTACGCTGCGTTTTTATCACTTTAACAATGCGCAAAAGCAGCGCTTGGTGAGTGGCACGCGCCTGCGGATTTTTGGCGAAACTCGCCGCGGTGCCTCGGGTTTGGAAATGTATCACCCCGAATACGATGAGTTGAGTACCGCCGCGCCGCTGCCGCTGGAGCAATCGCTCACGCCGATTTACCCCGCCACCGAAGGGCTGACCCAGCCGCGTATGCGTTCACTAGCGCTACAGGCGCTGACCTGGCTCGATAAACACGCGCTGCAAGAGTTGCTGCCGGAGCGTGTGCGCCGCCAACTCAAACAATCCTCCCTCGCCGATGCCCTGCGCTACCTGCACCAACCGCCGACTAACGCCAATATCCAGCAGTTAATTGACGGGGAGCATCCCTACCAGCAGCGTTTGGCGTTTGAAGAATTGCTCGCCCATCACCTGAGTTTGCTGTTACTGCGCCGGGAAACCCAAGCCGATGGCGCTACTCGCCTGAATTTGGATGAGGGTTTGCAAGCGCGTTTTTTGGCGCAACTGGGGTTTAACCTGACCCGCGCCCAGCGCCGTGTTGTGGATGAAATTGCCGCCGATCTGGCCAAGCCGATTCCCATGTTGCGGTTGGTACAGGGTGATGTGGGTTCCGGCAAAACCGTGGTGGCGGCGCTTGCGGCGTTGGCGGCAGTTGCCAGCGGCAAACAGGCGGCGATTATGGCGCCGACCGAAATCCTTGCCGAGCAGCATCGCCTTAACTTTGGCAAATGGTTGGAGCCACTGGGCATTAGCCTCGGTTGGCTGACCGGCAAGTTAAAGGTGGCCGAGCGGCGCACCCAGTTGGCGGCTATCGCCAGCGGCGCGGCGCAAGTGGTGGTGGGTACCCATGCACTGTTTCAAGAGTCGGTGGAATTTGCCAATTTGGGGTTGATAGTGATCGATGAACAGCACCGCTTTGGTGTGCATCAGCGGCTAACCCTATCGGAAAAAGGCACAAGCGGGGATGAAAATCGGCGATTTGGCCTGCTTCGCCCCCATCAACTGATTATGACCGCCACGCCTATCCCACGCACCTTGGCGATGAGTGCTTATGCGGATTTGGACTGCTCGGTGATCGATGAATTGCCGCCGGGGCGAACGCCGATTACGACGGTAGTGATTAGCGATAACCGCCGCGAAGAGGTGATTGAGCGGGTGCGCTTGGCCTGCGAGCAGGGGCGGCAAGCTTACTGGGTGTGTACGCTAATCGAAGAGTCGGAAACTCTGGAGGCGCAGGCGGCGGAGGCAACCGCAGCGAATCTTACGGAATCCCTGCCGCATCTGCGCATCGGGCTGATTCACGGGCGCTTGAAGCCGGCGGAAAAAGAAGCGGTGATGGCGGCTTTCAAAGCCAATGAGTTGGATTTATTAGTCGCCACCACGGTGATTGAAGTGGGGGTGGATGTACCCAACGCCAGTTTGATGATTATTGAAAACCCTGAGCGCCTTGGCCTTGCGCAATTGCACCAGCTGCGCGGGCGGGTCGGGCGCGGTTCGGCGGCGAGTCACTGTGTGCTGCTGTATGGTTCGCCGCTATCGAATAACAGCCGTGAGCGATTGCGGGTAATGCGTGAAAGTAGCGACGGCTTTTATATCGCCGAGCAGGATTTACTGCTGCGCGGCCCCGGCGAGGTGCTGGGCACCCGTCAAACCGGTGAAATGCAATTCAAAATCGCCGATTTACAGCGCGACAGCCATTTGTTGCCCGATGTAAAAGATGCCGCGCTATTGCTAATGAGCGATCACCCTCAACTTTGCAACCAGCTGGTACTGCGCTGGTTGGGTGATAGTCAGCGATATTTGCAGGTGTAATGGTTGGATTGATACGGCTGTGGCGGTTGTTTTTGCATTGAGATGAGAACTGCTCCAATTTTTAGCCAGGTTATTTTTATCTTCTTTCATATTGATCTGTGCACCTTTAAATTTGAACTATGCTTGGTTAGATCCTGTGCTGGGAAACCATGACTGCAGTCGTGATCTGATTCGGCCAAATAAGATTTTTTTTGCTGGATTACACTCATCGAACTAAGATGTTTAGAGTCATTTAACCCTATGCATATCAACCACTTGCAGATATTAAGAGGAGTAGGCCGTGTCAGTCCCTACCAGTGTTCAATCATTGCTCAACAAGCAAAATGTGCATTATCAGGTGTCTGAGGTGCCAGTGACTGAGGATGAAAGAGCGCTCTGGCATGACCAGCATTTACGCACTATGAGCGCAGCCAAATCAGTAATTTTGCAAGACAGTACAGGGCGAGTGCAGGTGATTTTTGCCGCGGACCGATTGCTTGATCTCAAAGCAGTCAACCGCCAATTAAACCGCGAGCTTCACGCCGCCAAGCCGGAAGATATCCAAAAGTTTTGCCTCTCCCATAACCTGCAATCTATTCCTGCATTACCCAAGCTGGCAGGTTTGTTGACGCTTATCGACCGCAGCTTGGTGGAGCGCAACGAATTGCTGGCAGATTCCGGCGATGAAAAACAACTGCTGCGTTTTAGTCGCGCTGAGTTTCAGCAAATTATCGACGACGCGACGATTTGTGATATCGCCGTACCACTTGAGCCCTTGGAAATCGACGATACCAGCACCAGTGATAACGACCAGATTCTCGGTGCTGTGCGCAATTTCACCCAACTCCGCGTCAAACAACGGTTGGAAGAAACCCTCGAATTGCCACCTTTATCGGACACTGCTCAGCGCATTATCAAGCTGCGTGTAAACCCCAATGCCGATATCAGTGATCTCGCCCAAATTGTTGAAACCGACCCGAGCCTTGCTGCACAGGTGGTGAGCTGGGCGGCATCGCCTTACTATTCTGCGCCGGGCAAAATCAAATCCATTCACGATGCCATAGTACGGGTGCTGGGCTTTGATATGGTGCTCAATTTGGCGCTGGGTTTGTCGCTCGGCAAAGCTATGACCATCCCCAAAGAAGGCCCCCATGGTTCGCTACCTTACTGGCAGCAAGCGGTGTATATGGCGGCGACTATTGAAGGTTTGGTGACGGCAATTCCACGCGATCATCGCCCCAGTTTCGGCATGGCCTATCTGTGTGGCTTGCTGCATAACTTTGGCTATCTGATTTTGGCGGAAGTGTTTCCACCTTATTTCCACAACTACTGCCAATTGGCAGACACCAATCCCCATGTTGATCATCAGGCGGTGGAACGCCATCTGCTCGGTGTCACTCGCGAGCAATTAGGTGCTGCCTTGATGTCGCTTTGGTCTATGCCGGAAGAAGTTGTGGTGGGTCTTCGCCACCAAAATAACCCGCATTACCAAGGGGAAAACGCGGTTTATGCCAAGCTGATTTTTGTGGCCCAGCGTTTACTGCACCAACACGATATTGGCCGTGGTCCGAAACTGGCGATTCCTCCGCAAGTATTTGAAGACCTGCATCTGGACCCGGAAAAGGCCTATACCACGGTGGCGAATATTATTGAGTCAAGTGATGATCTCAAACATATCGCCCACGAGCTGTCGCCACATCATTAATGTGGGTTGGTAAATCTGTATTTCACGGTAATTAAAACCCCTTCCATGGGGTTTTTTGTTGTTAGTGTCAGCGATTTTTTTACCGGTATACTGCCGGTTGTTCCCCCCTTAGCGAGAGAGTGATTGTTTATGTCTTCAGATTTCCCTGCATCCGCTGCAGCTGCCATTTTGGTTGAGCGTCGTATCAATGGCATTCAGTCCGAGCGTTTGCCCGACACTTGTCGGCCCCAAAATTTAGACCAAGCGCTGGCGATTCAAGCTGCGGTTACTGCGCATTGGTGTGAGCAGATGGATGACACAGTTGGCGGATGGAAATGCCTGCAGCCGCCCGAGGATAAGTTGATTGTTGGCCCCATATACACCCGCACGATTGATTCTGTCGCACCGGTAAGTCTCTGGCCAAAGGGCGACCGCGCTCGCATTGAGCCGGAACTGGCCTTTATCTTTGGCAGTGATTTGCCCCCGCGTGCAGAGCCTTACACCCCGGCTGATGTCGATGCCGCTATCGCCCGTACTCATATGGCGCTGGAGTTGATCAATAGCCGCTATGCCGATCCAGCCAGCTGCGAGTTCCCGGAAATGCTGGCCGATGGCTTGGTCAATCAGGGTTTGTTTATCGGCCCGGAAGTGGATGCGGAAAATGCCCGTGGCGCGAGTAGTTTTACGATTACTATGACCTGTGCCAACGGCGAAGTTATTGAGCGTCAGGGGCAGCACCCCAATACTCATCCACGTGCACCGCTCTATTGGTTGGCGGAATTCTTGCGCAGCCGGGGCGAGGGTATAGTCGCTGGGCAGGCGGTGATTACCGGTTCCTATGCTGGTGTGATCGAGGTGCCACTCAATACCAATATCCACATTGACTACGCTGGTTTAGGTAGCATGCAAGTAATTTTTAACCCTAAATCTGCCGCTTAAGGAGTAGCAATCAATGAATCACGACGAATCATCGCCATTTTATTCCTGTGAGATCCCGGTTCGCTGGGGCGATATGGACGCCTATGGCCATATCAATAACACGCTTTACTTTCGCTATTTTGAAGAGGCGCGATTCAAGTGGATGCTCGATAAAGGCCTCCCCCTCAAAAGCGATACTCACCCGGTGGTCGTCACGATTGGCTGTACTTTTTTACGCCCGATTTTTCATCCGGAGACCCTGCGTATCGATGTGTTTATCAGCGAGCCAGGGCGCTCCAGTTTTATGGTCAAGTACAAGGTTTACACCTTGTCCCAACCAGAAATGCCCGCGGCAGAGGGTTACTCTAAAGTGGTCTGGGTGAGCAGTGCCGATGGTAAATCGGTACCCTTGCCCGATCCGGTGCGCGCCTGGTTTGACGTTTAACTATGCATAATTAATCAAACACCACAGCCGCTTGGGGGCTGGCTTTTTAAGCTGCCTGCAATAAAGGTTGTTCCAACTCTTGCCAATAAATTTTGTCGCTGTAATGCAGCAGACGCATATGGCCTTGATGATCCTCTACTAGCGCGGTGCAGTTTTCGATCCAATCGCCGCAGTTGGCGTAGCGCAAGCCGCCTTCTTCACGCAGTGCCGGGTAGTGAATATGCCCGCATACAACGCCGTCATAACCGCGCCGCTTAGCTTCAGCCAAGGCTTCTTTTTCATAGGTGGCGATGGCAGCTTTGGCACCTTTGATATTGCTTTTAATTAATCCCGCCAGTGAAAAGTAAGGTTTACCCATCAACTTGCGCAGGCGATCAGACCAGCGGTTAATAAATAACAGCAGTTCATAGCCGTGGTCGCCAATAACCCGCGTTAACCAGCTGTGATTGATGTAGGCGTCCATGGCATCGCCGTGCATGATCAGCAGGCGCTTGCCATCGGCGGCGACATATTCATGCTCTTGCGCTATCTCAATCGGGCCAAATAGCTGGCCGCTAAAATGGCGGATGGGCTCATCGTGGTTGCCGGGTACATAGACAACACGCACGCCTTTGGCCGCCAGTTCGTAAAATTTCAGCATCACTTGATAATGTTTTTGCGGCCAGCAGAAACGGCGTTTGAGCGACCATAAATCCACAATATCGCCCACTAAATAGAGTGTGTCGCAGTGGATGTGGTTGAGAAAGTCGAGCAGATAATCCGCTTTGCAATCGCGAAAGCCCAAATGGATATCCGAGATCCATACAGTGCGCGCGTTAATCAAATGACGGGTGGGTTTGGGGGTGGGTAAATCGCCGCTGTTGGCGAGTTCAGGCAAGGGCGCAGTGAGGGGGCGGGCCGAATAAGTCATAGTGCGTTTCCATGGCTGTTTCACCGCAGTTTGCGGTGAACATGTGACGAAAACACAACATTTTGATGAACTTTGGGTGACAGCTAGCCCACTTGTTGAGCAATATTTGTAGTGCTGGGTTGTTCGTGTACCAACCAATTTAAGACTGCCTGGCGGCTTTCCAGCATTTCTTTATAAGTGTGCAGTACTACTGGGTTGGGGTTGAGCTGCTGTTGTAAGTGTTCAATACGCGCGAGTAAAAAATTGATGTCATGTTGCACTTTTTCAGCAACTTCCGTGCTGTTAAAAGCTTGGTTACCAATGTTTAAAATAGTCATAATGGCGTTTTCCTTGCTGATTTTGCCGCCAATCTTTACGTTGCTGTCAGGGCGGGATATTGACCAGTATCGCTGAATTTAAAATGTGAAAACAGTCGCATTTGTCGCTAAAGCTTGTGAGACATTGCCTACAAAACCATAATCATACTGGTGCAAAACCGGTCTTAGGCCTGCTGTTTTTTCAGCAGGGTCAGGGTAAATAACAGGGTAGATGAGAGCACAATCGCCGGCCCGGCGGGGCTATCCCACCAATAGGAGGCGGCCAATCCGGCCATTACAGAGGCGATGCCGAGCAGGCTGGATACCATCGCCATCTGCTCCGGGGTGTGGGTCAGGCGGCGGCTGGCGGCGGCGGGAATAATCAGCAGCGCAGTAATCAGCAATACCCCGACTACCTTCATCGCAATCGCAATCACCAATGCCATCAGCAGCATCAGTGCGGTGCGCACCCGCGTCACCGGCACACCTTCTACCTGCGCCAATTCTTCGTGCACGGTAATCGCCAACAGTGGCCGCCAGAGCCAGATCAGCGCACCAATCACCGCGACCGCAATTACCCAAATACTCATCACATCGGTTTGGCTGACCGAGAGAATGTCGCCAAATAAATAGGCCATCAGGTCGATGCGATTGTCGCTGAACACGCTGACGCAGATCAGCCCGAGCGCGAGCGTTGAATGAGACAAAATCCCCAGCAATGTATCGGTCGCCAGAAAGCGGTTGTTTTGCAAGGCCACCAGTATCAGCGCTAATAGTAGACAACCAAGTGCGATAGCGAGGTTGAGGTTGATATCCAGCAGCAGGCCAAAGGTCACACCGAGCAGAGCCGAGTGGGCGAGGGTATCGCCAAAATAGGCCATACGGCGCCAGACTGCAAAAGCGCCGAGAGGGCCGGCGACCAGTGCCACGGCGATTCCAGCGAGCAGGGCGAGGAGTAAAAAATCAGGCATGGTGGTGTCCGCAAGAGCTGTCGTGCTTATGTTCATGGCTGCCGGGTTTGGCATTGATCACATTGCCATGGGCATCGTGTTGGTGATCGTGGTGATGGGTATAAATCGCCACCTGCGGCGGATTGCTTGCGCCGACTGCCTCGCCAAATAGGGCGAGATAGGCCGGGTCATTGGTTACCTGCTCCGGGTGGCCTTCGCAACACACATGCTGATTGAGGCAGATTACTGTGTCGGTGGTTGCCATCACCAAGTGTAAGTCGTGGGATACCAATAGCACTCCGCATTGGCGGCGATTGCGGATCTCGTTAATCAGGGCATAGAGCGCCGACTGCCCGGTTATATCTACCCCTTGCACAGGTTCATCCAATACCAGCAATTGCGGGTCGCGCAGCAGCGCGCGCGCCAGTAAAACGCGCTGGGTTTCGCCGCCGGAGAGGGATTGCATCGGCATATGGATCAGTTTATCGATGCCGGTCAGCGCCAGCGTTTCGCTCAAATCTGCGCGCGCCTTGCCACCGAGTGCAAGAAAGCGTGCGACGGTGAGCGGCAGGCTGGCATCGATATGAAGCTTTTGGGGCATATAGCCGATGCGTAAATCCGGCGCCTTTTCGATGGAACCTTCATCGACCTTGATCAAACCCAGTACCGCGCGCACCAATGTGGTTTTACCCGCGCCATTGGGGCCGATCAGGGTGACAATCTTACCGGCCTGCAGGGTTAAATCGGCGCGCTGCAAAATGTGGCGGCCATTGCGGGTTACACCCAAGCCGCGGGCATTAATTAAAAAATCACTCATGGCGATGCTCGCTGTGTTCGGTGTTGCCAGCGCAGTTGGCGCATAAACCAGAGACTTCCAGCGATTGGGTTTCCACTGCAAAACCTGCATCCCGCGCTACGTCGATGATTTGTTGGCTGAGCTCCGGTTGATTCAGCTCAATGGCGATACCGCAGGCGCGGCAAATCAAAAAATGGCTCTGGTGTTTGGTGGTCGGCGAAGGGCAGCCGATAAAAGCATTAAGCACATTGATGCGATGGATCAAGCCCTGTTCAAGCAAGAAGTCCAGCGCGCGATACACCGTCGGCGGTGCCACGCGCCGGGTATTGGCCTTGCCCAACATCTCCATCAGGGTATAGGCACCGAGTGGTTTGTGGTTTTGCCAGATCAGCTCCAGCACTTGCAGGCGCAAATCGGTCAGGCGCACACCGCGCCCCCGGCACAGCTGGCGGGCGGCTTCGAGCGCATCGCTGATGCAGTGATTGTGATCGTGATGGCTACAGGCTATAGGGGTATGTTCCATACGTTACTCAGGCTAAGCACACTCGATTCGAGCAGTGAAAGGGCGATGTAAATTCCCAGCTATGTTACTCTATAACCTATCATCTAGCATGGTTTTCACGGGATCGGTTTGGGTATGGGGTATTGCAGTGTTTCTGTTCGGTGCGGCATGCTGCTCGGTTTGGCATTTGCCTTGGCGCTACCGGCGCAGGCTAAGTTGCAAGTGTTGGCGAGCATCAAACCGCTGGCGCTAATCGCGCAGGAAGTGGTGGGTGATCAGGCGGAGGTGACGATGCTGTTGCCGATTACCGCGTCGCCTCATGATTATCCGCTCAAAATGTCGGATCACCGCAATTTACGCAGTGCCGATCTGGTGTTGTGGATAGGCTCGGAGATGGAAAGTTTTCTCGCCCGCCCGCTGGGCAATTTGCCTGCTGGCAAGGTTCTCACCAGTTATCAGCTGCCGGGATTGTATTGGCCTGCAATAGAGCAGGATGACGAACATCATCACACTAATCATGCACACACCGATAAAGACCCGCATCTGTGGCTCGATCCACGCAATGCGGTGGTGATTGCCCGGGCATTAGCGACACGTTTAGCGCAGTTGCAACCACAATCGGCGGTGAAGTTTCAGGCGAATGCGCAGCGTTTTGCGCTCTCTGTGCAAGCCTTGGATAAACAACTTGCAGCGCAACTAAACCCGGTAAAAGCGGTGGGTTTTGCGGTCTACCATGAAGGTTATGGCCATTTTGTCGGGCGCTATGGTTTGCATCAGGTTGCTTATGTGACTTACACACCGGAGCGTCGCCCGGGTGCAAAACACCTGAAGGAGTTGCGGGAAGTGCTAGCTAAGGAGGGAAGGTGCCTGTTTATGGAGCCCCACTACAAGGTGCAAGGTATGGAGGAGATGGTCACCACACTGAATCTAGGTATTGGTTTGCTGGATCCCATTGGCGATCAACAGGTATCCAGCTATCAACAGTTGTTACAGCAGCTCAGCCAGAGTTTTTTAACCTGCCTTGCGGATCGGCGAGATCACTGAGGCATAGAACGGTTTGCGCATACTTACATCGCGCGCTTCCAGAGCATCCAGCTGGCGCTTGTTTAGCTCCATCACAAATGAATCATAGTAGCGGCCTATATCTCTATCGGCTGATGCGCCTGCCTCCCGCAACAGTGTCAACATCCCCTCTTGCGTTGCCATGCGGTGACGCATTCCGGTTTTGTGATAAACACAGCTCGCGAGTTGTTGCATGCGAAAAATTGCGGTTTGGGAAAAAATTAGGGTGTCCATTGACATCCTCCAGTGCGTTAAAGAGCTGTTGAGCGAAGTTGTTTAGAGATGCTGGCGGTAAATCAGCCTCTTAATTCGATTCTAGGTTAAAAAATAAACGCGGCGAGGGACTCTGGCGCCAAGTCAAAGCAAATTGCAAATTTGTGACTAGTACAAAAAAAGAGCCCCGCAGTGACCAAACAAAAAGTTATAAGGTCAAGTGCAGGGCTAATACACGAGGAGAAAATAAGGGAGATAGTCCAATAAAAACAACAGCTTAAAGAAAGCTCACTGAAGCGGAGACTAACCGCTTCAGCTACAACTTAAAGGGCGAATTCTTGTGCAATCTTGGCTTCCAGTTGCTGCTCGAGTTTGCTGTTAGCCTTCTCGTTCAGTATTTCGGTCTTGTTTGCCAATTCTTCCGTAATGCGTGCTTCTATATCTTCCTGGGTTTCAACCCAAACTGTCTTAACGCCAACATCGGCGACAGCCAGGGTCAATTCGGTATTAGTAGCCTCATCAGCAAATGCGCCGGTGGCGGTCAGTATCAGGGTTGCAAATATCAGTGCGGTCTTTTTCATCGTGGGTTCCTCCGATGGTTTTTAAATCCAGTTGCCTTTTGAGCAACCTTTTTTGTCTTGGGTTAGGTTTACTAGGTACCAAATCAACTTGGGTAGGTTTAATTTGTTACCTTATGTAACGCATGGTAACAGAGTTTTTTAATTTGCCTAGCCCCCAGTACACTTTTTAACTATTTAAATTAGTTAAATGTGAATAAATACCGAAGCTTAGCGGCAAAAGGTGATTTTTATTCGAGATATGGCGCCTGGTAACACATTCTGTCGCCGGTAACACTTTTGGCTTCAATGAGCGATGTATCGTTACTCATCTTGCTGAGGAATCAGGGTTGCGGCTCGGTGAAGATGTCTTTGGTGTATCCTTTGGCCATCAAAAACCGCCTTAATTACAGATGTTTACCTATGACCCAGACTCAAACTGCCGCACCTTTAGTGCTTGTTGACGGATCTTCCTACCTTTATCGCGCCTATCACGCGTTGCCACCATTAACTAACTCCAAGGGGCACCCCACCGGCGCGGTAAAAGGAGTAGTGAATATGATGCGTCGCCTGCTCAAGGATTATCCCCAGAGCCCAATTGCCGTCATCTTTGATGCCAAAGGCAAAACCTTCCGTGATGAAATGTTCGCCGAGTACAAAGCTAATCGCCCGCCCATGCCCGATGATTTGCGTCCGCAGGTACAGCCGATTCACGACATAGTGCAGGCCATGGGTTTGCCGCTCTTTGTGATCGACGGTGTGGAGGCGGACGATGTGATTGGTACGCTTGCGCGCCAAGCCACCGAGAAGCAAATGCCGGTGGTTATCTCCACCGGCGATAAAGACATGGCGCAGTTGGTGAATGACCACGTCACGCTGGTTAACACCATGACCGAAACTGTATTGGATATTCCCGGTGTCAATGCAAAATACGGTTTCGGTCCTGAGTTGATGATCGACTACCTCGCGCTCATGGGTGACAAGGTCGATAACATTCCCGGTGTGCCCGGCGTAGGTGAAAAAACCGCGCAGGGTTTAATTCAGGGTATGGGCGGCTTGGATGCGATTTACGCCGATCTGGAAAAAGTGCGCACCCTGTCATTTCGCGGCGCGAAAACCATGCCGGAAAAATTAATTGAGCATCGCGAGATGGCTTATTTGTCCTATCGCCTCGCCACCATTAAAGTCGATGTGGAATTGGCGATTGCACCTGAATCCATTCAGCGCGGCGCGCCAGACAATCAGCGTCTGCGCGAATTATTTGAAGAGTTGGAATTTAAAAATTGGGTAAAAGATTTAGGTGATGACAAAACCGATGCGTCTGCCGCTGCCACATCGGTTGTGAACGACGCGCAACAGGCGGAGCCAGTCTTACCCGCTGCGCCAATTGAAATTCGTTACGACATTATCACCGACAAAAAAATGTTTGCCGATTGGCTGGTCTTATTGCAACAAGCTGCGCAATTTTCGTTTGATACTGAAACCACTGCATTGGAAATTATGGATGCAAAAATTGTCGGTGTGAATTTTGCGATTGAAGCGGGCATTGCCGCCTATGTTCCCTGTGGTCACGACTACATGGGCGCACCGGAACAATTGCCGCTGGAGTGGGTGCTCGAACAATTAAAACCGATTCTGGAAGATGCCAGCAAAATAAAAATTGGCCAAAATTTAAAATACGATCGCAGTGTGCTGCTCAATTACGGTATTGAATTGCGCGGTATTAAATTCGATACCATGCTCGAATCCTATGTGTGGAATTCCATTGGCAGTCGCCACAACATGGATGACCTTGCCAAAAATTACCTGGATTATAAAACCGTCACCTTTGAAGAAATTGCGGGCAAGGGTGTAAAACAACTCAGCTTTAATCAATTAAAAGTGGAAGAGGCAGGGCATTACGCCGCGGAAGATGCGGATATCACTTTGCGCTTGCATCAATTTTTTTGGCCGCAGCTGGAGCAGATCCCTTCGCTAAAATCGGTTTTTGACACAATTGAAATGCCGCTGGTGCCGGTGCTCTCGCGCATCGAGCGCAATGGTGCGCTGGTTGATGCAAAATTACTCGGCCAACAAAGTATTGAATTGGGCGAACGTTTAGTTCAGCTTGAGCGCAAAGCCTATGAGATCGCCGGGCAAGAATTTAATTTAAGTTCGCCCAAACAACTCGGTGTGATTTTATTTGAGCAACAAAAATTACCTGTGTTGAAAAAAACTCCTACTGGTACACCCTCTACCGCAGAAGAAGTGTTGCAAGAGCTAGCGCTGGATTATCCGCTGCCAAAAGTGCTGATGGAATATCGCGGTCTGGCGAAATTAAAATCAACTTACACCGATAAATTACCGCTGGTAATTAATCCTCGCACTGGCCGCATCCACACCAGTTATCACCAAGCAGTAGCGGCAACTGGGCGCTTATCCTCGCAAGACCCGAACCTGCAAAATATCCCAATTAAAACCGAAGAGGGGCGCCGCATTCGTCAGGCATTTGTTGCACCTGCTGGATATAAATTAGTCGCAGCGGATTATTCGCAAATTGAATTGCGCATTATGGCGCATTTGTCCGATGACGTTGGTTTGCTCAGCGCGTTTGAAAAAGGTTTGGATGTGCACCGCGCTACCGCCGCTGAAGTATTTGGTGTGAGCCTTGATGGCGTTACACCTGAGATGCGCCGCAGCGCTAAAGCCATCAACTTCGGTTTGATTTATGGCATGTCCGCGTTTGGTCTCGCCAAACAATTGCATGTTGGCCGCAATGAAGCGCAGCAATATATTGATCGCTACTTTGAACGCTATCCCGGCGTGCAGCGCTATATGAATAATATTCGTGCGCTCGCACACGAGCAGGGTTATGTCGAAACTATTTTTGGTCGCCGTTTGTACCTGCCGGAAATCAACGCGAAAAATAAAAATCTGCAGATGGCGGCCGAGCGCACGGCGATCAATGCGCCAATGCAAGGTACTGCCGCCGATATTATTAAAACCGCGATGATCAAAGTGCAGGCCTGGCTGGATTCGGCGCAGCTCGATGCGCAAATCATCATGCAGGTACACGATGAACTAGTGCTGGAAGTGGCCGAGTCACAGTTAGATCAAGTGCGTGAGGGTTTGATCGAGCATATGTCTGCAGCTGCTACACTCAAAGTACCGCTGTTGGTTGAGGCGGGCGTTGGCAACAATTGGGACGAGGCGCATTAGCGGTACACTTGCCGTGTATTTAAGGTTTATTACACGGCTGGCGATTGGTGAGTCTGCAGAGGTTACACAAATGGTCAAGGCAGTGCGGCGCTTTATATTGGCGCTCTTACTATTTGCATCACCTTGGGTGAGCGCGGAGTTTGTGGTGAGTCATCGCTCGCCCTATGCTCCCGGCGACACTCATCACGAGTACAGCACCGCGCTGTTGCGGTTAGCCCTGGAAAAAACGCGCCCTGAATATGGCGATTATCGCTTACAGCCTATGCCGCCGCGCAATTACGCCCGCTCATTAAAAGCGGTGGTGGATAATGCCTATCCCAATTTAGTGGTTGAGACGAGTTATGAACAAGTCTTAACCCATCATGCGCAATTGGACTATATAAATTTCCCCGTAGATTTGGGCGTGTTGGGGTATAGAGTCTGTTTTATTAACCCAAAGTTAAAAGCGGCAGGCGTAAAAATTGAAACATTGGCACAGCTGCAGCAGTACAGTTTTGTTCATGGTGTGGGTTGGGCGGATACTGAAATATTCCGTCACAACGGTTTAAAAGTGCAGGAAATAGAAAACTACGATGGTATTTTTTTGATGATCATCGGCGGGCGGGTCGATTTTTTTTGTCGCGGTGTCAATGAGATCTTGGGGGAGACAGAGCAGTTCAAGCATTTGTCAAAATTAACGATAGATGATCACTTTATGCTGGTTTATCCCCTGCCACGCTTTTTTTACTTTAATAAAGCCAACCAGCTTGCCAAAAAGCGTATTAGCTTGGGGTTGGATAGGGCTTATGCCGATGGTTCGTTGCAGCAGCTGTGGCTGGTTCACCATCGCCCCAGTTTGGACTCGGTCAACTTGGGAGCGCGCAAGGTGATCTATTTGGAAAATCCTTTGGTCAAGGGGCTTGAACTAAAAGTACAGCCTGATTTTCTGTCATTGCTGCAAGCGAAGATGAGCGTAGCAATAAAAAAATAGCTGTTTTTTGGTTTTAGGTGACTTGTAAGTACATGTATTTAAATGATTTTTCCAAATTAACAAAAAATTGTGCAAGTTTTTTAAAAATAGTTTGAACTAATTTGGAAAAGGGTAGGTCTCAGTTATGTGTGTTTTACGATCATGAGCTAACTCCTCCCCTAATGGCTTTTAAGCCAGCTGAGCGAAAAGTATTAATGCTAAGCAAACCCCGATTTTATCGGGGTTTTTTTTGCCTGTCGTTTGGGGAAAGAGTGAGGGCAATTGTGCAAAAATTGTTGCAGTTACAATGCTTTACGATTTTGTTTGAACTTTTTTGGCCTAGCTTGCGTCCTAGTTGCAACTAGTTTGATGGAGCCTTTCTCTGTTTAGCCTGTTGTTTCTAGTGATGTGTTGTTCTTTGTGACTTAGCCCATCTGGCATCACCCCAAGGGTGCCAGTTTTTATCCGATGATTTAGTTAAATCATCGGATTTTTTTATTGGGGCGGTAATTTTTCTGCAGTCTCAGCTGCTTCTGGTTGTTCGGGCGCTAACCAGGATTGCAATTTCGCTTTGAGTTGGTCAAGCCCGGCGTATTTCAATGCAGAAAAGCATTGGATGCTCACTAACTGATCAAGACGAGTTTGTTTAAGCTGTTTTTGTACGGCAAATAATGAATTGTTGGCTTGCATGCGGCTCAGCTTATCGGCCTTGGTTAGCAGTATATGAACTGGCATATTGCCTCTGATCGCCCAGTCGAGCATGGTCGTATCAAATTCCTGTAACGGGTGGCGGATATCCATCAACAGCACCAATCCTTTAAGGCATTGGCGTTTCTGCAAGTATTCCGACAAATCGCGCTGCCATTTTTCTTTTTGATCGCGCGATACCTTGGCATAACCATAGCCAGGTAGATCGACGAGACGCTGGTCTTCGCCAACATTGAAAAAGTTGATCAGCTGGGTGCGACCGGGTGTTTTACTGGTGCGCGCCAGCTTTTGATTGGTTAAGGCATTGATAGCGCTGGATTTACCTGCATTGGAGCGCCCGGCAAAGGCAACTTCATAGCCGGTTTCCGGTGGGCATTCGCGAATACTGGGAGCGCTTTTGGTAAAATAAGCCTTGGTAAAAACGATATCGGTCAAGATAATAACCCTTCAAAATAGTGTGTTATTAGCGCGTTGGTAATATAATGCCGCCGCTTTTACCAGCCGCCGTGCGCGCCAAAAGCAGGATTCATGCGGAATCAAGTGGAATTAAAAGTGCGATTGTAGCTTGTTGACCTGTCATTAAGCGAACCATCAGCTAAATTCTATACTCAACAGTCGAAGACGCACGCATAACAATCAGATTCATCGATCAATCGGATTAGCCAATGAAACATATCGTAAGAAATGCACTTTTATCGCTCGGATTGGTAACCATTGCACAAGGCGCTATGGCGGCGGGAGATGCTGCCGCTGGTGCGACCAAGGCTGCTGTGTGCGGCGCATGTCACGGTGCTGACGGCAATAGCATGCTGGGAACCTTCCCCAAACTTGCAGGTTTGGGTGAGCGCTACCTATTGAAGCAACTGGTCGATATCCAAGCGTGGGATCTGGAAAAAGATGCGGCCAAAAAAGAGAAGACTGGCCGTGCAATCCCTGAGATGACTGGTCAGCTCGCTAATATGAGCAAGCAGGATCTGGCGGACATAGCGGCACATTATGCTAGCCAAACTACCCAGTTGTCCGGCTCCAAGAAAATTGAAGTGCAAGTAAACTCAGGTATTAAAGTTGATGGCCTGGAGTTGGGTGAGCGCATCTACCGCGCTGGCAATCCAACCACTGGCGTTCCCGCCTGTACCGGTTGTCACGCACCGGATGGCAAAGGCAACATCCCTGCCGGTTTCCCACGCTTGAGTGGCCAACACCCTGAGTATATCGAGAAGCAATTACGCGCATTCCGCGCTGGTGATCGCACTAACGATGGCGATCAAATGATTATGCGTTCGATTGCCGACAAAATGAGCGATGCGGAAATCATTGCATTGGCTAACTACATCGCTGGATTAAATTAATTATTTGATTTTGTTGATGATTGATTAAGATACAAAAAAGGCGACTCTGGTCGCCTTTTTTGTATCTTTGCTTTACAGATCCGGCTGAGCGCAGCAGAATCCGGCTCCAGATTGGGAACTTGGATGACATTTGCGAGACTAATGCCGCAGATATCCGATCGAATGTAGAGTTACACGATTATCTATTCACAATAAAAGTACTGAGGAGCGATGTATGCGTATTTTGGCTGCCCTGATGGGCCTGGTTTTTTCCTTGAGCGCCTGTGCTCAAGAAGCGTCTAGCGAGTATCTGGAAGGTCAGCACTATGTGTTGCTGGAGCAGCCTGTGCGCACGTCCGACCCCAGTAAAATAGAAGTGGCTGAAGTATTTGCCTATTCCTGCCCACATTGTTTTGATTTTGAACCGTTGCTGCAAGCTTGGGAAAAGAAACAACCTAAAGATGTATATCTGTCTCAAACCCATGCAATGTGGAACCCGCAAATGGAGCCTCTGGTACGCGGTTTCTACACCTCAATCGCACTGAAGGTAAAAGAAAAAACCCATATGGATGTATTTAAAGCAATGCATTTGGAGCGTAAACAAATCATTACAGCAGAGCAGTGGGCCGATTTTTTTGCTGTCTATGGTGTGGATAAAGCCAAAGCCTTAAGCACCTTTAACTCATTTGGTGTGACCAGCCAAATCAAACAAGCTGAGGCGCGCGCGCGCGGTTACAAAGTCACCGGTACACCTGAAATGGTGGTTGAAGGCAAATACCGTGTCAGTGCCAGTCTGGCCGGTGGTCATGCGGAAATGTTAAAAGTAGTGGATTTCCTGGTTGCCAAAGCGCGCACTGAGCGCGGTACCAAAGTGCCTGCCCAGTAAACTACTAGACTTTACTTGTTACAAAAGCCCGCACCGGGAAATCGGTGCGGGCTTTTTATTGGCTGTAAGTTAATTGGAGTAGGGTGATATTTTGTGTCGTTGGAAAGGTGAATCGGCATTGACTGGCTATACTCAGGAGTAGTTTTTTCCTTTCCTCTCTCTGATCCGGCAGGTTACAAGCGTGTTATGACAGTCAATTCTGGCGATAAAAACAACTGGCGAGAAAAATATCTCAATGCGTTGGATGAACAAGAGCAATTAGAAAAGCAGTGTGCCGAACAGCAGGAAATGCTGCGTAGCGCCTTAGTGAGAGTGAGTGTTGCCGCCGATGGACAGGATGAAACCCTAGATCAGATTATGGCGAATTTGCGCGAGCAACTGCGTGGCAAAATGAACTCAATAGATTTCAATCGTACGCTGGCACAATTGGAATCGGCTGCTCTGGCATTCGAGAAGCACCGCGAACAAGGGGTGCAGGATGTTCAGCAGGCGCTTGTGGATACCGCCAAGCCTCTGCAAGCTTTCAAGCTATCGCGCAGTGTAAAAAAAGAGCTCAACACTTACCTTGCGCAACTGCCTCAGCGCAGCAAAAAAGTGCGCTTGTACCCGGCACTGCTGCAGCAATTGGCTCGCATTCAACAACAGGTACTAAGCGAAATTGAACAACCCAAACGTGGTTTGCTTGACAAAATCCTGGGCAACAAAGCCAACGCTAAACTAGCTGCACCTGAACAGCCCGAGGATTTGAGCACTCATTTACCTGAGATGCTGCATGAATCTGCATCAGTGGGAACCTCTTCTTTTCCAATTCAGGCAGAAACGCGGGGCAATTATTTAACCGACGATTATTCCGCGCAAATTAGTCGCGTACTCAACCAATTTTTTACCAGTCTTGAAAATGAATCTGTGATTGCAAATAAAGTAGCGGCAATGCGCTTGCGATTAGAGCAGGGCGTCAGTGTTGATAACCTTGTTCCACTGCTTGATAACGTGCGCGATCTGGTGATGGAAGCTTATCTTGCCGCTAATCAGGCTTTTGTCACTTATTTAAATAACGTAAATCAGGAATTGGCCGAGATTTATATGTTGCTTGGCGGTGCGGTAAAAAATACGCAAGATGAACGAGCCGCATCGCGCAAGCTGCAAGCGGATGTAATGCGTGAAATGAGTGATCTGGAAACGACTGCTGCCAGCGCTACCGATATTAATCAGCTTAAAGATACAGTGAAATCCCAATTGGGTAATATTCGTCAGGTGATCGATCACTATCAGCAAACCGATAAAACCCAACAATTGTTGGCGGAGCAATTGCAAACGCTCGGTGCAAAAATAAAAACCATGGAAGCTGAAGCAGAGAATAATCGTACGATTCTGGAAACCCATCGGCAAAAGGCCCTGCATGATCCGCTCACCGAGTTACCTAACCGTGAAGCCTACAACGAGCGCGCAGCAGCAGAAGTGCAGCGCTGGCAACGCTATGGTCGGCCACTGACAATTGCGATATTCGATATAGATCATTTCAAACGCATTAACGATACCTACGGCCATCAAGCGGGTGATAGAGTGATTAAAGTGATTGGCCGCTCTATTGCAAAACGGTTGCGTGAGGTCGATTTTTTCTGTCGTTACGGCGGTGAAGAATTTGTCGCGTTGATGCCGGAAACGGATAGTGCAACCGCGTTGGAGGTGTTGGAGACTGTTCGCAAAGCAATCGCCAATGCAGCGTTTAATTATAAAGATCAACCTCTGTCGATTACCTTATCGGTAGGCTTAACCGAATTTAAAGTAAATGACGTATTAGAGATGGCATTTGAACGTGCGGATCAAGCGCTCTATAGTGCAAAATCCTCGGGCAGAAATCGCTGTCAACTAATCTAATGGGAACAGCTGTATGGTCGTTATCCGAATTTTATCCTGTATTTTTCTATTGTTTTCGGTACCTGCGTTATCGGCGCAACTGTTATTAACAGTGACCAATCAACATGGCGAAGTCATTCCCAATGCAGTTGCCGCACTGGTGCCAACACAAGCAACTGATTTCACCTCTGTGCCACCTGCGATTATGGATCAGCGCGATAATATGTTTGTGCCAGGTGTATTAGCGATTCGTGTAAATACGCTGGTGCGCTTTCCCAATAGCGACGATGTTCGTCATCATGTCTATTCGTTTTCACCGGCCAAAAAATTTGAACTGCGTTTGTACCATGGCATGACTGCTGAGCCAGTGCTATTTGATCAGCCTGGTACTGTAGTATTGGGCTGTAATATTCACGACTCCATGGTGGCCTACATCTATGTAGTGGAAACGGATTTTTTTGCACTCAGTGATCAGCAGGGAAATATTCAGCTCAACGCGCCAGTAGGAGAGTATCAATTGCAAATATACCATCCTCAAATGCGAGAAAATTTTCCCGCGTCTCGCCTAGTGTTGGGTGATTCGACTAAACAAAAATCCATTGTATTAAATAACTTATCGCCGCCTACGGCGACTGAACCTACCGATGAATTTTCCGATCTATTTTAGGCGGGCCAACTAATGCCTCGCTTTAGCTACCTGCTCAAACTACTCGCCTTTTTAATCGGGCTAGTGGTAGTGCTGGAAACTATTTCCTATCTCGCAACTCGTCTGGTTATTAATAAAGCGGTAACCCAAAATGCGCGCACTGAACTGCTTGCGGGAGGTGAGCTATTTACCCGCATTATGCAAAATAAAGTGGAACAATTAGCGCTCTCGGTAAAGGTGCTTACCGACGATTTTGGTTTTAAAGATGCGGTTGCCACACGGGATGAAAAAACCATTGCCTCCGCACTCATTAATCACTCCGCGCGAGTAAAAGCCGATATAGGTGTACTAATTACCAACGATGGAAAATTTATTGCCAGCGATGAAATGTTTGGGTTGCAAATCCTTGATGAATTTAACAGCCTCAAAGAGCAGGCACAAAATCGCGGCCAAGCCTATGACATCATTATTGTGGATGGCCGCGCCTACCAATTTGTAATGTTTGCGGTAAAAGCACCGGTCATTATCGGCCTTGCCGGTATGGGTTTTGAAATTAAACAGGAATTTAGTGCCGAGTTGCAGCGCTTGACGGGCTTGGAAGTGTCTTTTGTGATTCACGATGGGAAACAATTTCATTATTTGAATGGCACACAAGGCGAGCAGCAGCGCGAAAACTTGGTAGAACAATTAGAGGCTACGAAAACCCTGGGCGAGGTATTTGTTTACGATGAAATTATTTCGTTAGCGGTACCTGCAGCGCGGAAAAATAATCATCTGTTGGCTGTATTGCAAGTTCCATTAAGTCAGGTGTTGGCGCCCTTCTCACGGTTAAATGTACAGTTATTTTTATTGGCACTAGTATTTGCTGCACTAGCGGGTATTGCGGCATTATTTTTGGCGCGCAGTGTGACACGCCCGGTAAGGCTGCTGGCTGATATAGCGCGCAAAATCGCCAGCGGCTTTTATGCGACGCCGATTTCAGTCAATTCCAATGATGAGTTGGGTGATCTCGCCCGCGCATTTATTAGCATGCAAGATGCAATTGGTGAGCGCGAACAACAAGTGCTGTTTCAATCGGAACACGATTCGCTGACGGGCTTACCCAATCGCCTGCGTATCTTCCCCGAGCTAAAAGATGCCATTTCCCGCTCTCGTCCGCTTAAGCAATCGGTCTTTCTCTTAGTCATCGATATTAAAAATTTTACCCAGATTAATGATGAATTGAGCCATGAAATTGGCGACGCCGTATTGCGTGAAGTTGGGCAAAAAATTGCCCGTATTCTCACTTATGGTGAAGTATTGCGTTTTGGCAGTGATGAATTTCTGGCGATTTTAATGTCGCCCGCCAGAGAGACCATTGTTGAGTTAACAGAGTTAATTCACTCCGCGTTTAAAAATCCTCTGCTCGTGAGTGGTTTACAGGTCAGTGTCGAGGTCAATATCGGCATAGCGACTTTCCCTGGAGACGCCGATTCCGCCGAGACCTTATTGCGTCGGGCAAATTTAGCGATTAATGAAGGGCGCGGTAGCGAGCAGAGTACTTGTTGGTATCAACAGGGTTGGGATGAAAAACATTTGCGTCGGTTACATTTGTTTCGCGAATTTGAAAGCTCGCTGCGCGATGGCCATATTAGCTTGTACTACCAACCCAAAATTAATTTGGAGCAGCCGAAGATATTGGGGGCGGAAGCGCTGGTGCGCTGGCGCCATCCAGAAATGGGCTTTGTCAGTCCCGACGAGTTTATTGGGATTATTGAAAGTTCGGGGCAAATTACGATTTTAACTCGCTGGGTATTAAAGACAGCGATAGCGCATTTACGTCGGCTGCTCGACGAGAATTTAGATATTACCTGCTCAGTTAATTTGTCGGCGTTGGATCTGTTAATCGATGATTTGCCAGCCTATGTGGCAGAGCTGCTGCAATCACATAAAGTGCCTGCTGAAAATTTATATTTGGAAATTACTGAAAGCGCGATAATGCGCGAAGCGGATAAATGCTTGCATAATTTGCGGCGTTTGCGCGATTTAGGTATCACGCTATCAATTGATGATTTTGGTACAGGTTATTCATCGCTCTCGCAATTAAAAAAACTGCCCGTGTCAGAACTGAAAATTGACAAATCCTTTATTTTAAATCTGGACACCAGCGCGGATGATCAGCTAATTGTGCGCTCCACGATTGATCTAGGGCACACCCTCGGGTTGAGTGTAACAGCTGAAGGAGTTGAATCAGAGGCAATTAAAACGCTGTTAAAAACCTACGGCTGCGATACCGCACAGGGATATCTCTACAGTAAACCGCTACCGGAAAATGATTTTATCCAATGGGTGCACAGCTATCTCGCGGAGCTTCAATAATGCTCGGAAAAAATACGCTTGTTATTTTGGTGATGGTTTTAGTATTTGCGTTGCAAGCCACTGTGGCCGCAGCGGTAACTGAAACAGATCTCGCCAGTGATAGCAAAATCAAACGCAGCCGCTTGCTCGCTACCGGTGGTGCAACAAGTATTGAAGGCGCTGCAGGTGGCGGCATAGTGCCTATGGCAGTGATTGCTGGCTACGGTGCGCAAGAGGAACAAAGTGCAGTGGCGTTTGCCAGCCATGTAGATACAGGCGATTACCAATTAGACGTTATCGGTGGCAGTTGGAGTTGGCGCAATCGGTTAGAGCTATCTATCGCACAACAAAAACTAAGCCATGACTCGCTCACTGCAGCATTAAGTTTGCCAACGGATTCGATTAGTCAGCGTATTATTGCCGCCAAGGTGCGAGTGGCTGGCGATTTGATTTATACCCCTATGCCGCAAATCAGTATTGCTGTGCAGCATAAAAAAAATCTGGATTTTTTAGTGCCGAGCGCAGTGGGAGCAAAAAATGATTCGGGTACAGATCTCAATATCACTGCAACAAAATTAATTCTCGGTGGATTTTTAAATCGCAATCTATTGCTTAATGCCAACATGCGCTACACCAATGCAAACCAAACCGGGTTGGTTGGTTTTGGCGGCGATAAAAATACCCGCAAAGAGTGGCTGCCGGAAGTTTCCGCTGGAGTGTTGCTCAATCGTCACTGGTTAGTTGGCTCTGAGTATCGGCAGAAACCCAATAATTTATCGTTTATTAAAGAAGATGATTGGCACACGGCGTTTGTCGGTTGGTTTCCTAATAAGCGCATCGCACTGGTAGCAGCCTATGTCGATTTAGGTGAGGTAGCGACATTTAAAAATCAGACTGGTTGGTACCTATCGTTGCAGGGGAGTTTTTAACAATGAATTTGCGCATTAGAAAGATATTCGTCGGCATTGTGTTGTGTGTGTGTTTTTCTGCCTGTTCCAATCTATCTAAACAGCAATCGCTCTATGATGCGCTTGGGCAATATGAAGGTATTAACAAAATTACCCATCAATTAATTTTGAATATCGCCAAAGATGAACGGGTTAAACATCGCTATAAAGGCGTGAACATGAGCAAGTTTAAAAAAGGCATGTCGGATTATGTTTGTGCCGTGGTTGAGGGACCCTGTACCTATGGCGGAGATAATATGAAATTGGTGCATGCAGGTTACAACTATACCAATACCGAATTTAACGCGATTGTGGACGATTTAATTTTGGCAATGGAGCAGTGCGGAATTCCGGTGCCCACGCAAAATCGCTTATTGGCAAAATTGGCGCCTACCTACAAAGATGTGGTGTATCACTAAGCCTAATTCTGCGGCTTTACACCATTAACATTATTTAACCTATATCGACAAATTTATTATCACCTCTGCGCTCGCATAGGTTTATGCTTTTGTGCTCTCTGACCATAAGAGTTCTTCACTCACCGCTCGCACAAATATCAATACGGCATTCACCTATGAAGAGACCTATGAAAACCTCTATTAAAAAATATTTTGTTCATCGCAGTATGCTCGCTGCCGCGATTGCATTTTCCGCACTGAGTTTTGCTGATGAATTAACAATTAACGATAAAGATTATTTTGAAATGCAGGGGCTGAATGTCACTGTGTTTAGCGATATTTATCCTGATGGCCATCAGACTGGCGTAACCGTTATTCAGCACGGTAGTCGCGTTGCTGCCAACGGCGATCTGCGCTTGGAAATTTCACCGGGGCAATGGTCGCCAGTGCCAGTAGGTGGCAAACAAACTGTCGATAAAAAAACACAAACGATTACCCAGTCACTCTCTTATCCCGATCCCAGCAAGGATCGCAAAGGCTTTAACCCGATTATTTATCCCGACTTGAAGTTTACCTATGATGTAAAAGTTACTGCGCTCGACAATAATCAATTCAAAATTACGGTCGATTTGAAAAAACCTTTACCGGCAGAGTGGGTGGGAAAAATCGGCTTTAATTTTGAAATATTCCCCGGTGAATTTTTTGGCAAGTCTTGGTTGTTGGATGAGCATGCCGGAATTTTTCCGCAGCAGCCCAATGGCCCGCTGGTAAATCCGCACGGTGAATTTTTAACAGCACCGCTGGCGACTGGTAAAAAATTAATTGTGGCACCCGATGCCGATAAACAGCGCATGACGATTGAAAGCAAAACCGGTTCGCTGGAGCTGTGGGATGGCCGCGCCAATCACAATAACGGTTGGTACATAGTGCGCGGTGCAATTCCCGCCGACAAAACTGCAGCGGCGCTGGAGTGGATTGTCACACCCCATGTGATTAAAAACTGGCTTTACGAGCCGGTCATTCAAGTATCGCAATTAGGTTATGGCTCGCAGCAACCTAAAAAAGTGGTAATCGAACAAGACAAGCGCGACACCAAAGCCTCGGAAATTAAAATTTTCAAATTGAGTGAAGCAGGCAAAACTCTGGTGAAAAAAACCAAGGTGAAACCTTGGGGTAATTTCCTGCGCTATCAATATATGACTCATGATTTCTCGGATATAAAAGAACCGGGCATGTATCAAATAAGCTATCGCGATAAAACCTCGCACGCATTTAAAATTGGTGACGATGTGTTTTCGCGTCACGCATGGCAACCGACACTTGAATATTTTTTACCGGTACAAATGTGTCACATGCGCGTGAATGAAAAATATCGTGTCTGGCATGGGTTGGATCATCAGGATGACGCCATCATGATGCCGCTCAATTTTAACCATATTGACGGCTATATTTCTGACGATACCACGCGCACCAAATTCAAACCGGGTGAACGAGTGCCGGGCTTAAATGCCGGTGGTTGGCATGATGCGGGCGATTACGATCTGCGTGTGGAATCGCAAATGGGCACTGTTTGGCTGCTTGCTACCATGGTGGAAGAATTTGGTTTAAATCACGATGCAACCTTGATCGATCAAGAAAAGAAATTGGTTGAAATTCATGTTGCCGATGGTAAAAACGATGCGCTGCAACAAATTGAGCACGGCTTGTTGAGTGTGCTCGGCGGTTACAAAGCCATGGGGCGTTTGTATCGCGGCATTATCGAACCGACCATTCGCCAATATGTATTGCTCGGCGATGCCATGGTACAAACCGATAATCTATCCTATGACCCATCGCTAAAAGATGGTGAAGTAAAAAATGGCAAATCTGGTACACCGGATGATCGCTGGGTTTTTACCGAAGATAATCCCGAGCGTGAATTAGATGCAGCAGCGGGTCTGGCAGCTGCTGCCCGAGTATTGAAAACCTACAATCCAAAAATGGCACAAGAGGTGCTCGCGGCGGCACAAGATCTTTACAAAATCGCCGCCCCCAAAACTAAGCGGCAAGATGTGCGCATTTTTGCCTTAGCAGAACTAATCTTGGCGACGGGGGATGATCAATACCGCGCTGAATTAATTAGCCTGCAGCAACAAGTTGTTGCTGAAATTGATAAAACAGGTTGGGCGATCGGTCGGGTAATGCCATCAATTGGCGATGCAAAATTTGTCGCGGCGGTAAACGCGGCCGTCGACACTTACCAGCAGCAAGTGCGTGAGCGCGCCAAGACAGAATCACCCTACGGTGTGCCCTACAAACCCAACATATGGGGCGCTGGTTGGAGTATTCAGGAGTTTGGTGTTAAACAATATTTCTTTCATAAATCCTGGCCGGAGTTAACCGGCACAGACTCTTATGTAAACGCACTTAATTTTGTTTTGGGTGTGCACCCCGGCGACAATACACAAAGTTTTGCTTCGGGTGTAGGTGCTAATTCAGCGCTGGTTGCTTACGGTGTGAACCGTGCCGATTGGTCCTATATTCCCGGTGGTGTTATCTCTGGCACAGCATTAATTCGCCCGGATTTGCCGGAATTAAAAATCTGGCCGTTCTTTTGGCAGCAAACCGAATATGTGATGGGCGGCGGCGAAGCTAATTATATGTTTTTGGCGCTGGCAGTAGATCGGTTGAACCAAGCCAAATAATAGCGACGCAAAAAGCGATTAAACAGATGATGCAATTATTCTTCTGTTCAATCGTTCGCATTGCTGTTATTACCCGGGTGAAATATTTCGTTTGATAAAGTTAAGATGATCGGGTAAATCTCTAACGGTATTGGCAATGCTTGCAGCGATTGCTTTTAATTCCTGTTCGACGAGTTGCACATCAAAATCATCTACCACCGGGTGGTAGTGCTGCGCGTGAATATTGAACCCAGAAAACATCGCCAGCCAGCTGTTAGTGCCAAAAAAATCCAGCTCGTCCACTTGGGGTTGCCCGGTGGCTTTAAAGTGTTCGATGCGCGCGCTGAGTGTAGTGGGAATTGTCATGTTGCGGCATTCATCCCAAAAGGCTTGGCCGTGACGCTGGTTGGCGCAGTAGTGCAAGATTAAAAAATCGCGCAATTTCTCCTGCCGTATACGCAAGTTGTTGTTCACCGTGTTGACCAGGGTTTGATTGAATTGATTATTAGGGAAATGATTAAGCAGCAGGGTAAGACTTGATTGGATTAAATAGATGCTGGTGGATTCGAGTGGCTCCATAAAACCACTGGCCAAGCCTAAACAAAATACATTTTTATGCCACGCTTGTTTGCGCATGCCGGTAGTGAAGCGGATAAATTTTGGCTCGGCAAGTGCATCACCTTGCAGATTTTCCTGTAATTTTTCAGCGGCGAGTTCATCGGAAATAAAATCACTGCAATAGACAGAACCATTGCCAACACGGTGTTGCAGAGGAATTCGCCACTGCCAACCAGCTTCCATTGCGAGGGCGCGGGTGGCGGATTGGGGGGCAAGTGTGCTCGCACAGGGCATTGCTACTGCGCGATCGCAGCGTAGCCATTGACTCCAGCTTTCGTAACCCGTTTTTAGTGTCTGCTCAATTAACAAACCGTTAAATCCCGAGCAATCGATAAAAAATTCACCTTCGATTTTTTCGCCATTACTCAGTGTTAGCGATTGAATAAAACCGGTATCCGGATGTTGAATAACTTGTTCAACATTGGCTTCAATACGATTAACGCCCATGCCTTGCACGAGTGATGATAAATATTGGGCAAATAAACCTGCGTCAAAATGAAATGCATAATTAAAACTGGATAATTCAACATCATTATTGGCTTTGGGCAGTGCGAATTTATTGTGTCGTGCCATTTGTACTGCGAGACAATAAGCATCCAGTGCCTGCGCTTTGTTTTGCGCGCGCAATTTTGTCCAGTAGTGATGAAAGGGAATGCGAGCGATACGCGCGCCGTATCCGGCAAAAGGATGGATAAATTTTTCGCTGGGTTTATACCAGCCATCAAAATCGATGCCGAGTTTATAAGTCGCTTGGGTGGCGCGCATAAAATCGACTTCATTAATATTCAGGTCTTGCAGAAATTCTTTGATATAGGGAACGGTGGCTTCACCTACACCGATAGTGCCGATCTCAGCTGATTCAACTAAGGTAAT
The DNA here is from genome assembly GCF_057196725.1 of Cellvibrio sp. ATLC23. Classification (NCBI taxonomy): domain Bacteria; kingdom Pseudomonadati; phylum Pseudomonadota; class Gammaproteobacteria; order Cellvibrionales; family Cellvibrionaceae; genus Cellvibrio; species Cellvibrio sp. ATLC23. The sequence goes on from NZ_JBXUOS010000009.1 coordinate 29,828, forward strand.
CTTGGTGACGCCTTGTTTAAAACGATTGGCGAGGGCTGCCGCTGCCATCCAGCCAGCAGTGCCGCCACCGAGAATAACAATAGAGCGAATGCGTGTATCGGTCATAACTATGCCTGTAAAATCAGAAATCTGGATACCCGCACGCGGGTATGACGACAAGGTTTTGCGGACACTAAAACTGAAAAGGAGCAGATTTGCATCTGCTCCTTTTACGAATGCCCTTTAAGAAGGGAATCGTCATCCTCGCGTAGCGGGGATCCATTTATCTAAACTAATCTACAATTTCAATTAAATTCAAAGCAGCAAATTACTAAAACTTGTAGTTCACCCCCGCAGTAATACGACGCTCAAAAATATTGTAGGAATCAACAAAATCTTCCCATTGGGTATAGGTGATGTTGTTTTCTTCCGTCAGGTTATTTACCGCCAGTGTAATCTGCAGTTCTTCGGTAATGTTGTACGCCGTGGTGACGTCAACAAATAAAGTTTCTTTCATGTAACGCGGCATACCTTTGTCGGTGTTGGTTGGGTTCCACATCCAGCCAGAGGTTTTACCTTGATATTGATCACCCAAATAGTTGGCGGCAATACGCGCTTCAAATTTATCATCTTGATACCAGAGCACCAAGTTCGCTTGATCTTCAGCGGTATTGTTAAATGGCGCAACGCTGCCATTGGGTAACAATTCGCTGGAAGGGCTCTCGGTCGGTGAATAGGTATAGTTGAAGGTCATACCGGTATTGCCAAACAAACCGGGTAAGAAATCGAAACTTTGTTGGTAAGAAAATTCCCAACCTTTAATCGTTCCGCCTGAACCATTGGTAACGGTTTGCTCTTCACCACCGCGACGCACTACACCATCGCTATCTGCCAGTGTGGGATTTTTTTCAACTTTGGTGTAGGTAAAACTATCTACTTCAATATTGAAATAACCCAGCGACACAATGGCATTGTCGGTTGGATACCATTCACCGGCAATGTTAAATACATTGGCAGACCAGGGTTTGAGATAAGGGTTGCCGTTGTTCTGGCGTGAACTAACCCGTTGGAATGGCTCTTTAACCGATTCGCCGGTGACTGGATCTGTAACGGTTTCTTCTGAACTCAAATAAGTGATAGAGCCTTGACCCAAGCGATCCAAATCTTGCAGTGTCATGCGTTTATCAAACGCTAAGCGCACTTTGAAATCATCGGCAATGCCAATGTTTAAATTTAAACTGGGCAAAAAGTGATTGTAAGAGACGTTGGTAATCTTATCGCCAAGATCCGTATAGGTGGTGTGGTTCGGATCTGTGCCCGCCAAAATTAACGGATTCAGTTTTTGCGGATCAGTAATATTTTGCGTGACGGTTAAATCGGTTTTTACATAGCGCACACCAGTGTTACCACTGACGGTGAACGTATCGTTTAGCGCTTTATCAAAGTTAGCTTGGAAATGAAAACTTTGTTTGCTGTCGGTAATCGCGTAAGAGCGATCCGGGTTGACTATGCGTTGGCCTTTGCCGTAAATCATATCGTTAAACGCAATCGGGTCATCAATTTTGCGTGTATCGATCATGGGAATCGTTACGTCAAAACCTTTTAAGGCTTCGCCGAAATTACTCACATTGCCGATGTAACCATTGAGTTTTGCATCGGTAATTTCAACCACGGGCAGCGGATCGTAAGTTAAACCAGCGGCGGTGCCGGTGCTGCCTGCTTGGCCGGTGGCGTAACCCACTTCGTGATATTTATTGAGCAGTTCCACGCCGTCTTTTACGACACCAGAAGGTGAGAAGAATGACATGTTTTTGAAGCTGGTATTGCGATCGGCAAACCGGTAACCGAAATCAACCGAAGTCAAACCTTCATCAGCAAATTTAAAATTTCCGTCAAAACGCAGTACATCAAAATCGGATTCGGCGTAAGTACTTTCAATCCAACCAGAGTGCAAATACCAGGCTTCCGGATTGGCCATTTTGCTGATCATTGCCGGATCAAGTTTTGCCAAAACATTTTCGCTGTTGACTTGAACATGCATGGGGTAAATCAAGCCGTCATCAATAGCGCCAGGGTTGATGTTAACTGGATCAGTTGTTGGTGAACGCTTCACCATCATCGCATTGCTGACTTGGGCGAGGGTGAGATTGTTGTTGTCGTTATCGGCATTGCCCGATACCCAGCGCGCGCTACCGGTAAATGCGCCACCGTTATCGTATTTCAATTCCACGTTAGAGTTGAGCGCGGAGCTTTCGCGGTAATCGCCGAGCACACCGGCGCGGAAACCGGACACCATCATATTCATGTCGGTGGCGTAAAACGGTTGACCGCCGAGTGAGCCATCACCTGGGTTTACAATCGCTGGTTTACCAGTCACTAAAGTGTATTCATGGAAACCGGCGCGGCCGCCAATTTGGTTGCCCAAATAAATAAATTGGCCTGCGGCTTTTTCATCCATTGCGGTATAAAAAATATCGGCATTTAATTCGAGTGCATCACTTACCGCTAAATTAAAGTTGTACGCTAAACCTAAACGCTCGCGCTCAATTTCACGGGCTGAAAATTCCGGGCTGTTCCAACTCATCGGGTTGATGAAATCGCCATTGGTATTGCCGTTGCCATCCAGATCTGCGCAGCTACTGCTGCAACCCCAGCTTTCGGCAACCCGGTCGGCGCGCAGACGACCCTGATTTTCCGCGAGGGTAGATTCACCGTAGGAAAAAGCCAAGGACATGGCGGCTACATCATCAAAATTCCAACCGACCAAGCCGCTTAATTCCGGATCAGTCGTTTCAGTGATGCTGCCGCTGCTGCCTTGCAGGCGCACTGAACCGCTGAAGCCTTCATCCAATGTCAGTGAACGACGGGTGAGTACATCGATACTGCCGCCAATGCCGCCTTCCAACTGCGCTGCCGATTGGGATTTGGACACATTCAAACCAGAAACCAGACTTGCGGGAACATCGGTAAAGTTCACGCCGTTAGTGGTCATGCTGGCGGGCGTTAGAAAATATTCGCCGTTCATGGTGCTCAGCACCTGACCCATGCCGCGCACGCTCACCAGGCTACCTTGGCCGCCGCTGCGCTGGATTTGAATACCGGTAATACGCTGGAGCGAGTCGGCGATGGTGGTGTCCGGTAGCTTGCCTATATCTTCAGCGGCAACGGAATCGACAATTTGTGCGGAGTTGCGTTTCACATCAATCGCTTTTTCCTGTGCGCCGCGCACACCGGTGACAACAACTTCTTCGACTGAATCGCCCTGTGCATAAGCACCAGTGGCAATGCAGGCGGCGATCATAGTGGAGAGCAGTTTTCGATTAAAACTTGTAGAACTGTTCATGTGGCGTCCTCTAGTTTTGACTTTTTATGTGGCTTGTTTTGAGTGATCTTGTCCCTGCGGGGTTGGGTTGGCAGGTACTCAGTCGGGACGATGGCGCTAGGGAGTTGTGTCGCCGTCCTCCACTGAGATGGCGGAATCCTAGATGTAATCGTTTACATTTTCAAACATTTTGTGTGGAAAAAAATTATGTAAGCCGTATTTTATACATTAAAAAATGATTATTATTGCGCCAGAATAATATGAGAATAAAATATCTTTCGGTGATATGTTTATGATTATAATGAAGATTTTATCGCCATTTTAATGACGGCGTTAGTTTTTACAGGTAAGGTCGGATTGTTTGTTGGTTTTTGTTTATAAGGTAAATTTTCTGTAAACGGTTACAGTTTGTGTAACCTAAGGTGACAGGAAAAGCATAAAAAAATCGACAATTGCTGCTGGCAATTGCCGATTTTTGGTGTCACGCGGGATAGATCAATTACACAACTGGATGGCTTGTTTGGCTCTGCTGCTCCAGGTTTTGCAGGCAAAGTAAATGTGCAGGATATAAGCATCACCCGCTAAGGTTTAGGCTTGGCCGCGCACCGCAGCTGTGTAGAATGCTTGCACTCTGTTGACCAAGGCTAGCCCTATGATTACTGAACACCTCTCTGCGCCCGATGCTGCTGTCGGGCGCAAACTTATCCCCACTAATATCATCACCGGCTTTTTAGGTGTGGGTAAAACCACGGCAATTACCCATCTGCTCAGCACTAAACCGGTCGATGAAGTCTGGTCGGTGCTGGTTAATGAATTTGGTGAAATTGGTATCGATGGCGCACTGCTAAAAAATACCAATGCCCATGTGCGCGAAGTGCCTGGCGGTTGTATTTGCTGTGTGGCGGGGCTGCCAATGAAAATTGCGTTGAATATGCTGATCGCCAAAACTAAACCCGACCGCATCATTATTGAACCTACTGGCCTCGGTCATCCGGAAGAAATTATCAACACCCTGACCGGTGAATATTACGATACGGTGTTGGACCTGCGCGCCACCTTGACGCTGGTTGATCCGCGCAAGCTTGACGATAAACGCTACGCTGAAAATGCCAATTTCAAAGATCAAATTGCGGTGGCCGATGTGTTGGTCGCCAATAAAATCGATTTGTGTTCGCAGGATGATCGCGCGAATTTTGATGCCCTGGTAGCGCAATTTAATCCACCCAAACAGGCCGCGTTTAGTGTGCAGCAGGGGCAACTTGAGCTGGCTTGGCTGGATTATCCGCGCACCGCACACACCCTTAATAACCCCCAGCTCCATGCCGTGCAGCGCAACAATCGCCTGCAGCCCCAGCGCGAACTCTACAATGCCGCGATTCAATTGCCCGAGGGGCAGGATTACTTGCGCCGCGAAAATCAGGGGCAGGGTTTCTATTCCTGTGGCTGGATGTTCCAGCCCACAATCCGGTTTGATTTCAACCAGCTGTTTGGCTGGATGACCGGGTTAAACATGGTGCGCGCCAAAGCGGTGATGAATACTGACCAAGGTGTGTATATGTTTAATGCGGAAAATGGCGTGCTCAGTGTTAAGCCACTGATGCTGGAGAGCGAACCGGATGCGGAACCCTCCCGTGAACCAGAGCTGCTCGATAGCCGTATTGAATTAATCGATGACGCCGCGCTGGCGATTGATTCGCTGGAAGTTGAGTTATTCCGCTGCCGCTTGCCAATCTCACCCGAATGAAGTGTTCTGGCGCACTAACGAGACTATTAGAGCCAAATGTAGGCAGGAAATCTCACCAACTTAACGGTATTGAGCTAAGGTTAAGGGTAGAGTTCTCACCGGAAACTCACCAAAACAAAACCTTTCAGGGGTCAAAAAAATGATGTTATTGCTTTCGTTGCTGGCGATATGGGTGCTGATCGCCGTATTAACCTATCATCAAGTAGCGTTGATTGTTTCGTCCTGTCTTGTGATTATCGCTTGGCTGGGGCTGGGTTTACTGGTCACTCCGTATTTGTTATCGCCCTGGTTGGTCGTGCCTTTTGTGGCTGTACTTGTGGTGTTGAATGTCGGCACGGTACGCCGCGCCCTGCTCACCAAACCCGTGTTTGCCATGTTAAAAAAATCCATGCCGCCGATTAGCTCAACCGAGCGCGATGCATTGGAGGCTGGCACCACCTGGTGGGAAAAGGACTTGTTTAGCGGCAATCCTGATTGGAATGAGTTTGCCCAAATCAGCTTGCCGCAACTGACGGCGGAAGAGCAGTCTTTTTTGGACAACGAAGTCAACGAGCTGTGTGAGTTATTGGATGAGTGGGATATCCAAAACAATCGTAAAGACCTATCGCCTGAAGCTTGGCAATATCTTAAAGATAAAAACTTCTTTGGTTTGATCATCCCCAAAGAATACGGCGGGCGCGATTTTAGCCCCTACGCGCAAAGCCGCATTATGAGCAAAATCGCCAGCCGCTCGGGCACTGCAGCGGTGACCGCCATGGTGCCTAACTCCCTCGGCCCAGGTGAACTGCTGGTGAAATACGGCACCGAAGAACAGCGCCAGCGCTGGCTGCCGGGGTTGGCTAATGGCACGGAGATTCCCTGTTTCGGGTTAACTGGGCCAGAAGCTGGCTCAGATGCAGGCTCGATTCCCGACACCGGCATAGTTTGTAAGGGCATGCACGATGGCCAAGAAGTAATCGGCTTGAAGCTCACCTTTAGCAAACGCTGGATCACCCTTGCGCCAGTGGCAACAGTGGTGGGCTTGGCGTTCAAAGTCTACGACCCTGAAGGCCTGCTTGGCGATCCCAATAAAAAAGAATACGGCATTACTTGCGCGTTGATTCCGGCCAAACATCCCGGTGTCGAGATCGGCAAACGTCACAACCCAGGTTCGCCATTTATGAATGGGCCGATTTACGGCACCGATGTGTTTATTCCCGCAGATTGGATTATTGGCGGTGCTGCCATGGCCGGTAAGGGCTGGCGCATGCTGATTGAATGCCTTGGCGCTGGTCGCGGCGTGTCCTTGCCCGCGTTGTCTACTGCCAGCGGTGAGATGAATTACCGCATGGTGGGTGCTTACGCCAAAATTCGCCGTCAATTCAACATGGAAATTGGTAAGTTTGAAGGGGTGCAGGAGGCAACAGCCGAGATCGCGGCGAGTGGTTACGCGCTTGAAGCTATGCGGCAATTTGTGACTAAAGGTCTGGAAACCGGCGCGCCATCGGTGATGACGGCAATGGCGAAATACCACGCCACTGAACTGATGCGTAAATCCGTTGAACACTCAATGGATGTTGTGGGTGGCCGCGCCATTCAAAAAGGTCCGCGCAACTTTCTGGTTGCATCCTATCATTCGGTGCCGGTAGCCATTACCGTAGAGGGCGCCAATATCCTCACTCGCTCGCTGATGATTTTTGGGCAGGGGGCAATGCGTTGTCATCCATTCCTGTTTGAAGAAATGCTCACCATGCAGCTAGAGGATTCTGCTGCAGGATTGAAAAAATTCGATCAGCTTTTTTCGCGGCATTTGGGGCATATTTTCAGCAATTTGTTGCGCACCAAATTATTAGGCTTTACCGGTGGTCGGATGAGCAATGTACCGGCTAATGCAGATAGCTTTAGTAGACGCTGGTATCAACGTATTAATTTGTTGAGTGCGGCACTTGCATCAATGTCGGATATTGCCTTAGGTGTTTTGGGCGGCAATTTAAAACGTCGTGAGTTATTGTCGGCGCGTTTGGGTGATGTGCACAGTCAATTATTTATTGCCAGTTCAATTTTGAAGTTTCACTCAGCGCATCAGCGTTCACGTGCGGAAGATGCACACGCAGAATATGCGCTCACCCGCTCGCTGTTTATTGCGCAAGAAGCGCTGCGTGATTTTGCCGATAACTTCCCGCTTAAATGGCTCGCTAAAATGATCCGTTTTATCGCTATGCCTCTAGGCAATGTGGTTAACAAACCCAATGATGATTTAATCCGTGAATTGGGTGATTTGATAATGGAAGAAAATCCGGTGCGCCAGATGCTCGGCCAGTATCTCTATGTTAGCCATAATCCTGAAGATGCATTTGGCCGTGTGGAAAGTACTTATCAACTACTGTTGGCCTTGGGGCCTGTGTGGAATGCATTTATCAAAGCGAAAAATAGCGGAAAAATTTCGGGTGAAAATACCGAGGCGCTGGCTAAAGATGCGGCAGAGAAAAATATTATTCAGCCGCACGATGTTGCAAAAGTAGTGGAATACGATGCTCGTCGCTTCGATTGTTTGATAACGGATTCGTTTGATAAGTTGTAATCACCAAGCCTGAACCTTAAAAAACCCGCTGCGGCGGGTTTTTTTATTGGGCTTATCTTAGTAAGTCTGTTCGGGACTTTATTGTTCGGAATGGAATCGTCATCCCCGCTTGCTGTCATAGGTCTAAATTAAAAACCGGACTCCCGCAAGCGGGAGTGACGAAGAGAGATATAATTTAACGGGAGTATTTAAGTCGTAATGGATATGAACGGCGCAATACAATCACAAAAGCAATTCATCATCCGCTATCACACAACAATTTCTTCCCTGAGCTTTAGCTTCATAAAGTGCTTTATCAGCGCGCTTGAAGGTGGTTGCAAAATCCTCATCGCCCAGTTTATCGCTAACGCCAAAACTGGCAGTAACGGCAAGTGGGTTGTCTGGCTCAAACACTGTGTCGTGGATCATCAGGCGAATTTTTTCGGCCAGTGCGATGGCAAATTCTTTGCGCGTATTGGGCATAATGACGAGGAACTCTTCGCCACCCCAGCGCCCGAGAAAATCTTGTTTGCGTATTCCTTTGCTGATAATCGCTGATATGTTTTGCAATACCCGGTCGCCAGTGTCGTGGCCACGCCGGTCGTTGATGCGTTTAAAGTGGTCTATATCCACAATCATCAATGCAAAATCGGGTGAGTTTTTATCCTCATTTTTTCCTTTATTGAAACTCATCAGAGTTGCGATAATTTGGTCTATGCCAAAACGATTGTAAGCTTGAGTGAGAGGGTCAACCGTAGACAGACGGCGAAATTTATCTGTCTCTAATTGTAACTGGGCGTTGTTGTCGCTGAGTTGGTTGATGATTTGCACATCGTGTTTGGTCTGTTGGTGTAGTTGCACCAAGCGCACAATGGCGTATGAAAATATGCCTAACATCCAGCAGGCGAGAATAAACAGATACCAATGCTCCTCGCTGATCCACTCACCTACAAATTCAATTTTTTCGATTTGCATATCGTGGAAGCCCGGTTGTTGGCCTTCTAAAAAATCGATTCCCACAGAGACGCTTTGAGTAAATTCCGGGCGCGATAAATTGCGCGGAATGTTGTATTGCCCGAGCCACCAGTCAGCGACAAAAAATTCATCCAGATTGAGTTGTATTTTCTGATTTAAGTCTTTGGTGTGCAGTGTTACAGCATGGAATTTAGTGCTGTTTGCGTCATCCGGGTTGGAGTACGCCGGGTTGTAGTTGCGCATGTACATCCGTAGCTTGTTGGCGCTACCCGTATAATTTAGCTTCAGGTTGATGTGTTTATACCCAGACAAATCCTCAGCGCCAGCTTTCTCAAGGGTGCCAAACAAAAAGTTAAAGCTACAGGCAAAGTATTCACTTTTATCATCTTCAGGGTAGACGCAGCGCCATAGATTTTGCTCTTGGTCCAACCAAAAGGCTGCAGGAGTGCCATCGGCCTGATTGGATGCATAAAAATAGGAAATAAAATTAGCATTGGGCCAAGCCAGCAGGCGTTTTTTTGGGAAATACTGCGGTGCAAAAACGGCCAGTAAGGTCGCTAAAATTGCCAATAACAGTATTGAGTTAAAACTCTTTTCATTCATAGGGGGGAGTAACATCCGTACTGGCAAAAACTCCCTTAAGTATTGGCTATATCGCCGAAATTACCATATTTAGCCGCCAGTTAATTGCGTTGGGCTAGGTTTTTGAAAAATCTGGTTGCTGCGATTAATCCAAATCTGCCCCAAATCGCCGCAATCACCAACCACAGCAGTGACAGCGAATAAGATTCGCGAAAAAATTTGCGATAAAACCGCGTCATGCCTTTGTGTTTATGCCACTCCACAAACAGCGGGCGGCTTTTGCTGCACACACCCTGTGCATGGGTGATGGGTGCAGCGGGCACAAACAGAATTTCCCAACCGGCGCGCACAAACCGCATACACCAATCCAGATCTTCGCAGTGCAGAAAATACTCATCGTCCCACAGGCCAACTTGAGTCACTGCTTCGGGCTTCACCAGCATGCAGGCGCCGGAGATGGCCTCTACACTGACCGGCACATCCGGCAATGGCTGTTGGTGCAAATTAAAATCCACTAATAATGTTGGCCAGCGCTTGGCAAAACGTCGCAAGCCAAAAGCGCTTACCAATGTTCGGCTCGGCGTGGGCGTTAAACGGCGCCCGCCGGCCTGCTCGCTGCCATCGAGGTTGAGCAATAAGCCACCCACCATGCCGGCTTTTGGGTTGGCGGTGAGTACGCGATACAGCTCCGCTACACTGCCAGCGGCACACAGGCAATCGGGATTGAGAAAAAACCAGTAGGGATGCTGCGCCGCACGCGCACCTATATTGCAGGCAGCAGCGAAGCCCAGATTAGTGTCATTGCGGATAATGCGCAGGCGCCCATCGCCCGAAAACTGTGTTTCCACCAGCGCGATGCTGTTATCGCGCGAGGCGTTATCCACCAAAATCACTTCGCCCACTTGGTCGATAACCGATTGAATGCAGCTCACCAGGCCTGCTCCGGCGTTGTAATTGACAATAATGGTGGATATTTTCACTGGCCGAATGCGCTTGTCCATGGTAGGGGGTAGTCGTTGGGTGAAGTAGTAATGCTATGGTAGGCATGCGAGAATGCGCGCCTATCATCTCTTTGGTGCTAAGTGACTAAGTTGACTTTGTTTGCTCTGTGTCGGTAGCGTTGAGAGTTGTGCTCATCGCGATGTATATGGGGTGTGAATTTTCATAATTTTAGTCATGTCACTTGTTGGTTTGAGCATAACAAAATTTTAGTGAGTTTTCTGTGGATCTTAAATCGCCATTAATAACTGAATTGCTTCAGCGTAGTTTGATTACCCCTGTCGATGTTGATCGCATTACACCTGTCTTAGGTGGTGCGAAGGTTCGAGTAGATAGTGTGCTGCTGCGTTTAGGTGCTATTTCAGAAGATAAGCTTTTGCCAGTACTTGCAGATGTTTATGATTTTACTCTGCTAACCCAAGAGCAGCTGCCTCAAGATCCATATACTTATATCGCAACTATTGAGAAAACTGGGATACCAAAAAACTGGTGGCTTGCGCAGGAGGTCTTGGCTTGGGAGGAGTCTGAAGGGAAGTATCGCTGCCTTATTCGTGACCCTTTTAATATTGCTTCATTTGAAGTTATTGAGCGCGCATTGCCGGATGTGGAGATAGAGCAGTGCATTGTTAAAAACTATGACTTTGAAAGAGCGTTTGAGGCCGTAGCGCAAATACACAACAGTAATATGAGCAACATATATGCAGATAAGCATTTGCGTGAATTGGCTGAGGCTGCGCCTGTTGTGGAGTTTGTGCAAAGCATTATGAGCCAAGGCTATGAGCAACGAGCCTCTGATATACATATTGAGCCATCTGAGCTGAATTTCGCAATTCGCTACCGTATAGATGGTGTTCTGCACTCCAAATTTGTTTTGCCTAGTGAGAGATACCCCGCAATTGTTTCGAGAATTAAACTTATTTCAGGGATGGATATTTCTGAGCGTCGATTGCCGCAAGATGGCCGTTTTAGTATCCGTCTTGGTGGCGATGAAGTGGATGTTCGTGTATCGAGTGCTCCAGGGGTGCATGGAGAGTCGGTTGTCATGCGTCTACTTGCTAAAACGCGACAGTCCTTTGACTTGCAATATCTTGGTTTGGAAGCCGATCATGAAGCGGAACTAAAAAAATGGTTACATCAGCCGCATGGGATTATTTTGGTCACTGGCCCTACTGGTTCAGGTAAATCAACCACGCTTTATTCAGCTTTGAATTATATTGATAAGGAGGAGAATAAAGTCATAACAGTAGAGGATCCAGTTGAGTATCAGCTAAAAGGTGTAACTCAAATTCAGGCTCATAGTGAAATCGGCTATACCTTTGCGCATGCCTTGAGGTCCATTTTGCGGCAGGATCCGGACATCATCATGCTGGGGGAGGTTCGCGATACGGAAACGGCAGAAATTGCGATTCAGGCGGCCTTGACTGGCCATCTGGTTTTGTCGACATTGCATACTAATGATGCGATTAGCGCGTTCAATCGCTTAATTGATATGGGTATAGAGCCATTTTTGGTTGCAACGCCTATGCATGCCGTCATGGCGCAACGGCTATTGCGCCGCTTGTGTGATGTATGTAAAGAGCCTGCAGATACTAGCGGCTTGGCAGCAGAGGTAATTATGCCCAAAGGGTATGAAGTATCCTCCGGGACTTGGATGAAACCAGTAGGATGCAATAAGTGCCAACACACTGGGTATTCTGGGCGAGTGGGCATCTACGAGCTTGTTCCTGTCGATCAAACTTTGCAAAAAATGATAGTTAACCGCAGTAGTAATGCGGAGATGAAAGAGTATGTAAACTCAATGAATCATCGTACTTTACGTGGCGATGGTCTAATAAAAGCTTGGCGTGGTGTTACGAGTCTCGAAGAAGTTATCAGGGTTACAGCGGTCTGATTATGCGTTATGAATATAAGGCTTTAAACGCGGAGGGCGGCATTATTCACAGTATTGTGGATGCCCCAAGCCAGTTGGATGCACTCAATCAGCTTCAAAGACAAGGGCTAAAGCCGCTTGCTCTGGAGGAGGTGATTCCCCGTGCTAACTCTAAATCCCGCTATAAGCGTATCAGAGAAAGTGACCTAGTAATCTACATGCATCAACTGGCAACTTTGTTAGAGTCTGATGTGTCTTTGCGGGAGTCAGTTCAATCATTAGCTGAGTCTGAAGGGCATCCAGCAATTGCGGAAAAATTTTCCCGGGTCTTGGATGCTATTACGCGCGGTGATTCATTTCTGAACGCAGTGGTAGAGGCCGAGATGGATCTTCCTCGATATTTTCCCCCCTTAATTGAAGCTGGTGAGATGGCTGGCAATATGGCTCAGGCTATGCGTAATGGAGTGGAGCAATGGGAGTATGAATTGCAGGTTTCCAGAGAGCTTAAAAGTGCGCTCACATATCCGGCAATTTTGATAATGACGGGGGTAGGCGCAATCGTTACGATTTTTATCATGGTTGTGCCAAAGTTCGTAAATCTATTGGATAAAGCCGATGCTAACCTTCCTTTTTTGGCATTCATGGTGCTTGGTGCAGGAAGATTATTTAATGATTATTGGTATCTCTGTTTGTTGTTACTAATTATTGCCGTAGCATTTGGGGTATCTTTTTTTTCTAGCGAACTAAAGCGTCAGCAGTTATATGATTTTCTTGGCCGAATACCCATCGTAGGTGACTGGTTGCTAGAGGTAAATATAGCAAGATGGGGTGCTCTGCTTGCCACTCTGCTCGACAATAGAGTTTCACTTATCAAGTCTTTGGATATGGCGGCTAAAGGTGTTCATCTGTCGCGTGTGAAAGCGCGTCTTGTGCATGTGACCCAATTGGTTCAGGGCGGAAGTCCGTTGGCTGCTGCATTAAAGGATACCCATGCCATTACAACTACAGGGTACAATTTAATTAGCGCAGGAGAACGGGCAGGGCAGCTGCCTAAAATGCTTCATTCATTGGCAAAAGTATATTCCGAAAGTAGTAAAACAAAAATGAAGCGTGTGTTGTCTTTGGTGGAGCCTATTGCCATCCTATTTATCGGTTTGGTAGCAGGAACAATTATGATGGGGATTATTCTTGCCATCACCAGTGTAAACGATATCGCAATTTAAGCATTTGTAACGTGAGGCTATATTTAATGAAGCACAGTAAATCCAAAGGTTTTACATTACTGGAGATGTTAGTTGTTTTGGTAATTCTTGGATTGTTGATGGGGCTTGTCGGCCCGCGTATGTTCGGTAAAGTGGACTCATCAAAAGTGAAGACGGCACAAACCCAAATCAAAATGATCCGTGGTGCGCTGGAGACCTATCGTCTAGATATGGGCAGTTTTCCTGATGATAAAATTGCGCTTAAGTATTTGTATGCCAAACCAACGGAAGCAAGTTTGGCAAGTCGTTGGCAGGGGCCATATTTAGATGACGAGGTTCCACTTGACCCTTGGGGAAATAGTTACCTCTTTAGCACCCGTGGTCGTGAAGGGCAGCCGTTCGCACTCTATTCCTTAGGAGCGGATGGTCAGGTCGGTGGTGAGGGTGTGAATGAGGATATTGGGTATCTTCCTGCTCAATAAGCCAGAGCAGTAATCAGAATTATGAAATCACCAGTTTTTTACGCCAAGGGGTTTACTCTTTTGGAGCTAATGGTTGTATTGGTTCTAATGGGGCTTGTGGCTGGTGTGGTACTGCCCAGAATGAGTAAATTGTACGACCGCACGCAAGCAGCGTTTGAGTTGGAGGATGTAAGGCTTAGCTTGGCGCGGATTCCTTTGCAAGCATTCAGTTCGAATATCAGATATGAGTTGATCTCACTTCCTTCCAATGTAAATCAATCGTTGTTTATTTCTATTCCCGATGGGTGGGTTGTCCAAGCAGATGCCCCCATTGTTTATCAGCCTAATGGCATATGTTTAGGTGGTAACTTGGTCGCTTCTTATGGAGAAGTGAGTTACAAGTTTGTGCTTCTCCCTCCGAACTGTGTTCCCAAACTTTAGGACTCTCTATGCGGTTGCGCCACCGAGGCTTTAGTTTGTTGGAGGCCATAGTAGCCATAGTGTTGCTATCGACAACAGGAATTGCATTGTATAGCTGGATGAACAGTTCATTAATGTCGGTGAACCGGGTTCACGATGTTATGGTGCAGCAGCAGATCGTGCGAGAAACTCTGCCCTACATTGAAACTATTAATCCAATGCTTGTAAGTAGTGGCCGAAATCGCTTGGGGCAATACGAAATAAAATGGGATTCACAATTACTCGAAAACATTAGGGATGGCGTTGAATATCCAGATGGGGTAAGTGTCTACCAGCTGGGGTTATATAAAGTACAAGTGCAAGTTTTTCGTGGCGAAGACGTGTTTTCATATAGCGTGCGACAAGTTGGATTTAAAAAAGTAAGAGAGTTTCCGGAGACTTAATGATGGCTAGAGCTCCGCGTGAACAAGGTTTTACTCTGATAGAAATAATAGTAGTGATTGTTTTATTCAGCCTTATAACCACTCTATCTATTCAAGGGATTGGCTACGTGCTGGGGCAGCGAGCGCGCATGGCGCAATTTCAGCAAGAGATGGTAAATACCACTTTGCACCATCAGTGGTTCGTGGAATCTGTTGCAAGTTTAGCAGTCCCTCCTGAGGATAACGACTACCGTTTTATTGGTAGTGCCCGAGAGTTCAAAGGCTTTAGTTTGTCACCTTTGATAAGCCCAGATCGACCAGGGGTCTATATATCATGGCGGATTTTAACTGAGCGAGGTTTGCAATCATTGGCTTACTATCAATTTGACTCAATAGCTAACACAGGAACCTCCGTTGAGAGTATTCCCATTGTTAATGAAATAGTAGGTGAGGCTTACTTTAAGTATTTGGATGAGGCGGGTGATTTGCATTCAGAATGGCCCCCTCATAATCGTGCCATAAATACGAACAAAATTAATACCCTGCCAGAGGCCATTTTCTTATATATGGGAAGGGCGGGAGAAATAAGTTGGCTGGCTCGCTTGGGTAATGCAAAAAATGTCAAAACAACTGAGCGGTTTATTGAATGAAACGAAGTAGTGGGTTTGTGCTGGCCACGGTATTGGTTGTTCTGGCGGTGATAGCCGTAGGGGCTACCTTTATTGCGTTGTGGGTACAGAATTTACGAGCAAGCGCGCAGCTGATTCAGGCTCAAACTCAAGGTAGTCTGGATGTTCAATCCACCAAAGCAACCCTCTTGTATCTAGTAGCTACTCAAGGGATGACATATGGTGGTTTACGATCAGATGGCTCGTCCGGTATATCGGCAAACCCTGATGAGATGGGTTCTTTGCAGCTTGCCCCTATAGGCAATGAAATTAAATTAGATGACTCCCCCTACAAGGGGATCGGTAGTGCAGTATTTTCGATTCAGGACGAGGGCGGATTGTTCAATGTGAACTATTTTTCCTCATCTGGCATGCGTAGGTTTTTAAACTATTTTGGTGTTGCCACACCTCAAGCGACTTCAATGGCAGACAAGCTGCTGGACTTTACGGACTCAGATAATATCAGTCGCCTTCACGGTGCTGAACGAGGACTATATGCGCAAAAGGGCCTGGGGGGGCCTGCAAACCGTCCTTTGGCTACGCCCCTAGAAGCTCGGCGTGTGATGGAATGGACGGATGTTAAACAGCTATGGCGCCGGAGTTTATTTCAGCGTTACACCACGACTCAGGCGCGCGGGTATCCCAATGTGAACACAGCTCCTTTAGGCGTGCTTATGTCAATCGATGGGATAAGTGAAAAGGCGGCTGGACTTTTATTGGCAGCACGAAAGGAGCGTGTAATTACGTTGGCTGAGCAGGTTGGTCAAATTGCTGGTGAGGGTTTTGGTATACCTTTGGATAATGTAAATCGCTTCAGCTCTCGTTATTTAAGAGTATCGATTTGGTATCAAGATTGGGGAGCCGTAAAGCAAATACATTTAGAATTGACGCCCAAATCACCTATGAATTTAAAACCTTGGTTAATCGCCTATGAAAACAAAGTCCAAGCTTGGCCTGAACTTATTAACCTGGCTCCAGGGGCGCTGGAAGGCTCTCTCGCTAAAGCGTTACTATCTACAGACTGATAAACAAATATTTTTACCTGCAGAGGTCGGTTCTGGTTCCGTTTCGGGTAGTCCGGTATGGGTTCTTGCTCGCAGCCTATGCAGCTATCGTCATTTTGCATTAGAGGGAATACCACTAAATGACTGGATGGGTGCGTTACATCTAAGTATTACTCAGTGGTCGCCTTATACGAAAACCGGCCGTTATATAGTTTTTGGTCCCACTGGGGCGATGGTTTGGATATGGGATCAAGAAAACATAGAATCGTGTTTGGCTGCGCAGTCGCTGCCACCTGAGACCGTTATTGTTCCAGAGCCCCTTTTCTATCCTGCCCTTGGTGACGGTGCACGTTTACTGAAAACAAAAGCAGAATTTGATGTACAAATATGGGTGAATGGGGAGCTTCTTGAGTCAATTGGTTTAACATCACTACCTACTAGGCGCCAAATTTCTATCTTACAGGCTAGTTTTCCAATGCTCGATATGACGGGCTTGGATACGCAAATCGAGACCTCTTTTACAGAAGAGGTGTGGGGGAAAAACCGCGCTCACAAAGAGATAAAACTGAGCCAACAAGCTTGGGCTGGAATTATTGCTGTGACTGCTGTGTATTTCATTGCACTTTCATGGCAATTGCTCAATATTGCAATGGTGATGTTTGCAACCAGCAGCATTAAAACCGAAGTTGCGAACTATGAGTCTCAAATAAGTGAGGTGATCGAGGCTCGCGAGGCAGCTTATAAAGATGTGGCTATAGCAAACGCACTGAATGCCCGTCTCAATGCGATTCCTCAGACACAAGTACTTGCAGGGGTTTTGGATAAAATCCCGCGAAATGGAACGGTATTGGAGCGATGGTCCTATCAGGATGGCGACTTGAATATAACGTTAAAAGGTACCTCTTTTGACCCTCGCTACTATGTCCAAGCATTTGAGTCCATCCCCTATATTTCATCTGTATCGACTCAGGCTGATCAAGCCAGAGGCCATCTCACTATAAAAGCTAAGGTGGTGGCTGAGGAAGAAATGGAGTTTTCTGATATGAAACCATAGCCAGTGCGTATATTATCGCCACCTTTGATTATTTTTCGCTAAAGGCTTAAGTCGTGACGGTTAAACAACTTCTTGCTCAACTGGTTTCAGAGTTTCAGGCTAATCCTCGGCTTAGATTAGGTGTTGTTCTAATTATTCCCATTTTGCTGATTTATATTGTATTGGTGTTGGCGGATTACAGGGATGAGTTACTGAACTCTTATGAGGTTCAGACGGCAAACTTAAAAAAGATAAAAGCCCTTGCAAATGAAACAGGTTGGGTTGAGCGTGCGGCTCAGAGTAGTGAATTACGTGCAAAAACACAGGCGCAGTTGTGGGTTAGCGCTAGTCAAGGGCTTGCAAAAGCGGATGCACAGGCTTGGTTGGAGCAGATGGCAACTGGTTTAAATATTGAAGAGTTCCGCATAGTTGCAAATGATGAAGTGGCCGTAATTGATGGGATGCTGTGGATCGTTGAAATGAATATGCAAGGAAAATTTAATCCTCAAGCCTACACTCAGTTGCTTGGTCAAATAGAGTCAAACTCAAAATCGACGACAGTTGTGTTAGCGGAGTTTGCCAGAGAATCCCTCCCTTTTTTCCGGATAAGGATTCGCTTCTATTTTCAGGCGCTTTGATAGCATATTAATTCTTGATCCGGATCTTATAGATGGAGCAGTTCAATAAAACGTGGATTCGTTGGGGGGTTGGGTTTGTCGTGGCGGTCATCGTAATTGAAGCTGCCATGCTACAGGTTCCATCTGTCTCAACCGTAAAAAAATCATCTGATCAGACATGGCGTTTGCCGGTTCTGGTTGATCGCTCGCAGCTGCTGACTTTATCTGAGGCGGCGGCAAATCATCCTGCTTGGGGGTTGGTTGAAGGCAACAGCGAGGCAGTCTCTCAGGCTTCGAGCTGGCAACTAAAAGGTGTTATAAAAGTGGGCTCTAGGCTGCTTGCCTTGGTTGCAGTTGATAATAAAATCTCCCGACTTGCCGTTGGTGATAAGGTTTTAGGTGACAAAATCATTAAGGTTGAAGAGACTGGTGTAACAGTTTCGGGTTCTGGTGATAAAGGTGAATCGCAAGCGCGGTTTGTGAAAATTCATCGTTAGTCCATCGTTTATTTTGCATTAATCCCCCCTTGGTTTCTTGTGCGCCACATGTGTCTCAGGAGTGGGGGCAATCGGAGTCATAATGTTAGCAAGTGTAGCCCGTCTAAAATCAAGCATTATTCAAACAGGGCGTTTGATTATCGGCATGTGTGCAGTAGGTGTTTTGCTCAGTTGTGCCAACCAAAAGTCACCTATTGATAAAGACATTACTCCTGAGATAAGCAAGCAGGGCTTGGTTTTACCTGGGGCTCTTCGGGTAAAGAAGGCGCCGCTATCTAATGATGATCTAGTATTAATTGATCAACAAGAAAACCAGCGCGCGCAAAGGCGAGCTACTGAATTCAAAACTATGCCTCAACCGGGCGTCAGTAAAACGAATATGGTGGGGAACAATGCTAGTGGTCAGTTCGATGCATTAACGGGTGACTCGGTACAAGTCAATTTAAGTGGCCTGACTGTGGCGGCATTTATTGATGAAGTCTTTGGAAATATTCTCAAGCAATCTTACGAAATAGATTCCGCACTGCAACAAAAAACAGATTTAGTGACTTTGCGCATTGAAGGAGAGCAGGAGCCTGCCGCTTTAGCCAAAATGGCGGTACAAGTGTTGGCTCGCTATGGAATTGAGTCTTCAAATGTAGGCGGCATTATTCGTTTTAGTCTTTCTATGAACCCTCAGGGGGGCAGTGGTGAGCCACCTCTATTAATTAGTGGTAGCGCGCTGCCAGAGGTGCCTGCATCGCACCGTACCGTTTTTCAGTATGTTCCTATTAAAGTGGTAGATGCTCGCTACGCTCAACGCTGGTTGATGATGGCCTACGAAGGTCTTGGCGTAAAAGTGGATTTCGATCCAGATGGTAACGGTTTGATTTTAATGGGGCCTCAACCCAAAGTGCGACAGCTTGCCGAAGCGGTGAAATTGTTTGACCAGCCTGCTTTTCAAGGGCAGAACAGCATTTCTATTGCGCCTGTATACCTTACGGTTAAAGAGCTAGAGGAGCAGCTGGCCCAAGTGCTGGAGGCGCAAGGTTTCAAAGTCAGCAAGGGTATGCGTGGGGGGAGCATCATACTTATTCCGTTAGAGGCTGCGCATCGTGTGATAGCTTTTGCTGCGGATCGCAATGTATTGGCTAATGTGAAAGCTTGGGCCGCTGAGCTTGATCGAGCACCGCATACGGCCGACTCTGCGGGTCTGTTTGTTTATAAAATGCAAAACACCCAAGCAGAGGAGGTGGCTGGGGTGCTTAACCAGTTATATGGGGGAGGCTCTAGTGATGGTGGTGTGAGTGCAGAAGCAGAAGCGCCAAAGAACTCGGGTGTCGGGGTATTCAGGAACACGCCAGCAGCAGGTGTTAATAGTGCTGATCGATCTACTGGTTCTGCAGGTTCAGGTACGCATTTTGTAGTTGATAAGGTCCGCAACTCCATTATTTATAAAGGCTCCGCGGCCGAATGGGCTAGGCTTCTAATTATCATAAAGGAAATGGATATACCGCCTAAGCAAGTGTTAATACAGGTTACGATTGCGGAGGTGACTTTATCGGATAATTTTGCGCTGGGTATTGAGGGCTTCGCCCAAGAGGTGGGGTTGGCAGGTAAAAAGTCTGCTTTCACTACAGAGGGGGGGTTGGGTGAACTACCGGCTTCAGGATTGTTTACCTTTGTTAATAATGCGGGTGACGTTCGTGCCAAGTTAAGCGCCTATGCCGGCGAGTCGCGCGTTCGCCTGATCTCGACGCCAAGTGTGTTAGTGAAAAGCGGCGCGGCAGCTACGGTCAATGTAAGCACGCAGTTTTCGGTGGTCACGGGGGATACCGTGAGCGATGAAGTGACTAACGGTTCAAGTGGTAGTCGCCAAACCTATTCCTATGTTGAGGCGGGTACTGTGCTCAGTGTGACGCCGACTATTCATGCGGGAAATCGGGTCGAACTAGAAATTAGTCAAGAGGTCAGTGAGCCGGGAGCGGCAGATGGCAGCGGAAATCCGCCAATATCCACCCGCTCAGTGCAAACGGTCTTGTCGCTCAAAGACGGTGGTTCAGTGCTGCTAGGGGGGATGATTCGCACCAAGCGTTCAGATGGCGAAACCAGTGTTCCGGTGCTCGGTAAAATTCCTTTGCTGGGGCACCTCTTTCGAGCCAACTCAGACAATAAAGAGCGCACTGAGTTGCTCATTATGGTTGTGCCTTATGTATTGAATGATTCTGAAGAAGCTGAGTCAATTACTAATCAGTTTCGCGATCAGCTTTCGATAGAAAGTATAGGGTCTGTAATTGGAGGGGCAGAGCGCCCACGCACGGAGTAATTTACGAGTCTGTTGTCTGCTCGTGCCGGCTATCGCGCTGGACGCTAGTGTAAATTTAATGTACATTTGCTTGCGCTTTTTAATGGGGTGACCCTGAGGGCTGTTGAGCGTCCCCTTGTTTCAACTATGTTAGGCCTGTCTGCATTTTTATTAGTGTCGGGTCTAAGCAAGCTTGGCTTGGCTCTAGTGTTGATCTAAGGATGATTGTTCGGCAAAAACACAAAAAAAAGGCCGATAAAGGAAAATCTAAAATGAAAAGTGTTGAACTTTTCGGATTACCTAACTAATATCGGTCGCGGCTCTGCTGTGTTGGCTATCGTTTTCGCCTGTCATTCAGAGGAAATTGTGGTAAACATAAGCATCCTAGCTATGTTTTACACGTGTAATAAAATATGTACATATTAGTTTTCAACGGAGCAATCTAAGCATGAAAAACAAAAAGCTTTTAGCCGTAGCTATCGCTGCGACCCTGTCAGCTGGTGCAGCGCAAGCTGGTACTTTGGCAGTTAATAACATTGCAGGTAAGTCTTCTCAGTTCGCAACGCACATTTTCGGCGAAGGCTCTGAAGCTCAAGCAGTATACCTGCCAGACTTGGTTTACAAGGCAGCAGCAGCAATTCCAGCTGGCACTGAAATTCGTTTCAACCTGTTGGACAACGCTGTATTCAACGACACTATCACCATCAACCACTTTGCTGTTAACCGTGCTGCTAACCCAGGTTTGGCTACCGGTGGTAACGCTGGTTCTTTGGTTCAAATCGTTTCTGGCGGTGTTAATGGTTCGTTCCACGTAACTGTTAAGCTGGGCGTAGCTTTGGCTGCTGGCGATACCTTGAACTTGTTGGCTCGTGGTTCAGCTGCAGATTCTCTGTACGCGAACGAAGCTGCTCTGGTTGCTGCTACTGCTGTAAACACCAACATTGAAGTAAGAAATGTTAAGCCTTTGGGTGTTGCTGGTACTGCAATCAAGGCTTCTGTGTCTATTCAAGGTGGTCTTGACCTGACTCCTTCAACTGTTATCGCTATTTCTGCTGATCCGTTGAAGTTGACTGCTACTGGTACTTTGGCTGCTGCAAACCCAAATACCATCAACATGGCTAACTCAGACCTGAAATTCTCTGCTGGTGCATATTCCAACAATGGGTTGAATGACGGTCAAACCTTTAACCATGCTGGTACTCTGCAGTTTGTTGTAACAACTAATACTGACAGCAAATTCCAGTCATACAACGGTTTGGATGTTGCTCTGCCAGCAGTTGCCGCAGCAGCAAACGTGCAAGCAGGTCAAATTTCTGACCCAGCTGGTAACCAATACGCTCCAGACGGTGCGGATACTGTTAGCCTGACTGTTACTTCTAGCAGCGAAACTGGCTTCAATTCAATTAAAGAAGCTGACTTCGTTTCTGGTGGTACTTGTTCAAGTGCAACTTTGAGCTCTAACAAGTTCACTTTGGGTGCTAAAACTGCAACCATTAACTGGACTACTAACGACTACCTGACTGCATACACCGTTTGTGCTGTTGCTAAAGGTACCGCAGCTATTGAGCCACAAAGCTTCTCAGCTTCTGCTACTTACAACAACGCAGAGCCAACTTATCAAGATCCATCTTACAAAGCTGATAACTATGGTTCATGGGTTCGCAATGGTTGTGCTGCAGCCTTCTTCAACGTTACTGCTGCAAACGGTACTGCTGCTGACGAAACCTTCTTGCGTTTGACTAACACCACTGGCTCAGCTGGTCCAGTACGTGTTCGTGCTTGGGCTCAAGACGGTACTCGTTTGGGTACTGACGGTGCCTTGTTGTCTACCGAGCTGAAAGGTCACGCAACTCAAGTGTTCACTCCTGAGCAAGTACAGGCTGCTTTGGGTGTACCTGCTTGGACCGGTCGCGCACGTGTTGTGTTGTTCGGTGGTTTCCAAAATTGCGTAGGTCAAAACATGACTCGCGCTGGTGGTGTGTTGATCAACTCAACTGCAACTACCGATGGCAACAACGATGGCATCACTCCTTCTACTTCAACTAACTCTGGCAACTAATTTATTAGTGCTTATGTGTTATGTTGAGTAGGCGGTAGATATATCGCTGAAAGCCAAGAAAAGGGCAGCTTAGGCTGCCCTTTTCTTTTATATGAAATGTAACAAAAGTAATCTGTTGAGACGTTGAGATGGTGCTGTGCATAATTCGCCCAATTGCTATTGCATTTCAGTATAGAGCATTGCTGATTCAGTTGGTAAAGCGTGAGTTGGGCAATAAATATCAGGGCACTCTATTGGGTGGGTTGTGGTCATTGTTAAATCCACTGCTAATGCTGGCGCTCTACACATTTGTATTTAAAGTCATTTTCAAGGCCCGCTGGCCTGATGTGTCCAATACCAACGTCGAGTTTGCCTCAGTGCTGTTCGTTGGTTTGCTTTTGCACGGCTTTTTGGCGGAAGTGTTGGCGCGTTCAAGCACAATAATTATTGAAAATAGTAACTATGTAAAAAAAATAGTATTTCCATTGCCGCTACTTGCATGGAACATAGTGTCAACCGCATTTTTAAACATGTTAATAGGCTTCATAGTTTTACTGGTTTTTATGTTGCTAAGCGCTAAACCCATTTCTTCTACTCTATTACTGTTTCCCTTGGTGTTTATTCCGTTCCTAATTTTGGGTCTGGGCTTGAGCTGGATTCTATCGGCGCTTGCGGTCTATTTTCGCGATTTGACCTTAATTGTTCCGCCGTTGTCGACTCTCATGTTGTTTTCCAGCACCACGTTTTTTCCGCTGGAGTTTGCACCCAGTATAATTCAACCTGTTTTACGCTTTAACCCTCTCACTATTGTCATAGATTCAATGCGTGATTTATTGATCTATGGGCGTTTGCCGGACTTTGGTTTATTGGCCATTTACAGCGCTTTTGCGTTGCTACTGTGCTGGATTGGTTACTATCTGTTTAAGAAGCTGTCTCGAGGTTTTTCTGATGTGCTTTAGTCTGTTGCGTCGGTACAAAAGATGAATACAAATTTTAAAAAATCACCAGAAAATGTAGTCATAGAGGTAGATCGCCTCTGTAAAGAATTTAATTTATTTTTCTCACCTGGTGATCGTTTTAAGTCGCTCATAGTGAGTAGTTGGGGCCGGCGTGAGAGGTTTGCTGCCCTTGATTCAGTTAGCTTTAATGTTGATCGTGGTGAGATAGTTGGTGTGGTTGGAGCAAATGGAGCGGGCAAATCAACTTTGCTACAAATTATTTGTGGAACTCTTGCGCCGACATCCGGGAGCGTGAAAATTAATGGGCGCATCTCAGCTCTATTAGAACTGGGTGCGGGTTTTAATTTTGAATATACCGGAATTGAAAACGTAAAATTTTACTGTGCTCTGAATGGTATTTCTGGTTCGGAGCTTGAACATATATTGCCCCAAATTTTAGATTTTGCAGATATAGGCGAGCATGTTCATCAGCCGGTTAAAACCTATTCGTCCGGTATGTATGTACGTCTTGCATTTGCCGCAGCGATTCATATTAAGCCTGACATATTGATTGTTGATGAGGCGCTCTCTGTGGGTGATGTTAGTTTTCAAGCAAAATGCCTTGAGCGTATGGAAAGCTTAATACAGCGGGGTACAACAATATTGTTAGTTACTCATGATGTGCAAATGGTGAAGCAGTACTGCGACCGCGTGTTATATCTAAAACAAGGGGCGCTAGTCTATGATGGCGCAGCAGAAGAAGGAACTGAAGTCTATTTGAATGAAACGCGAGAGAAGAGTTTGCACGATCATCAGCTTGAAAGGGAGAGTGCAGAGGCGAAGGGAGCAAAATTAAGCTTTGGTTCAGAGTTTGGCTCAATAACATCTGCGGTATTAGTAACTGGAAAAGGTAGCGGCAAGTCGGTGCTAGTCGATCAGGGAGATCGAGTAGAGTTGGAGGTGACTGCTCGAATTGCGAGAGTTGTTCAGTATCCAAAAATACAAATGACGATTAGAGACCGGCGAGGTTTTAATCTGTTTGGGTTTAATGAGCGCTATGCAATGAAAAAGCTACAGCCAAATGAAGAAGGTATAATAAAAGTTAGATTTGGCTTTGATGCTGCTTTGCAGCTGGGCGATTACGCAATTACTTTGCGTTTGGATGATAGCCCATCCCCACACGAGGTAAAAATGCTCGATAAACAGGTGGGAATTGCTGACTTTACCATTATTGCTGCAGAAAAACGTTTTGATGCTGTAGTAGATTTAAATGGAAGCTGCGAGATTTTAACATGAACGTGGTGTTTGTATGCCAAAAAGGCGAGCTGGAAATAAAATCACTTTTGTTAGCATGGTCGCTACGAAACACACACGGAGAAAATATTCGCTTAATTGCGGCGCTGCCAAAATACAAAGATTGGCAAGAAATTTCCGATGCAACGACTAGTCTATTTACAACGTTAGGTGTCGAATTACGTTATTTTATTCCCGTTTTTGGTGATGAATATCCAATAGGAAATAAAATTTCTGCGCTGGCGTTATTGCCGCAAAATGAGATGGGCTGTTTTCTTGATTCGGATATGCTTTCATTGTCTAAGTGGAGTATCGCCGATGCGCTGCAGAATAGAGACTCCGCAGCAAAACCTGCAGATCTGGGAACTTGGGGAACGGAAGACAGCTGGCAAAAAATATATCAGTTATTGAATGTACCTACTCCTGTGCGCAGAGTGCGATTAACGGTCAATAATGTTCTTTCCTATCCGTACTTTAATGCTGGTTTCATCGTCACGAATAAGCCGGAAGTGCTATCGGAGCACTGGCAGGAGATCGCCAAAAAATTAAATGAAAGGGAGTTGGGCTTAGAAAATAAATATCCTTGGCTTGATCAGATTGCTTTGCCAGTTGCAATGGAAAAAACCGGCGATTGGGCTCTGGTGTCAGAATTCTATAATTATCCTGCACATCTTCGTTCGTTGGGAGATATCGATATTGGTATGGTGCATTACCATACGCCGGGCGTTATTCTAAGAGAGCCAAGACTGCATGGCCTGTTTCAAAAGGCTATATCAGAGCATCCGGATTTTCTAAAGATTATAAGTGCAAACCCACAGTGGTCAGTGCTTATAAATAAGCGGACTCCTTCACTTGAGTATAAAAAGAAAGAAAGAAATTTTATTATTACTGGGATTCCGCGCAGCGGCACTAGCTATTTAACAAGCGTTCTTGATTCTCAAGTGGAATGGCTGGTTCTAAACGAACCTCGTGAGATTTTTAATCATTTACAAAGTAGAACAGATGCTTCTGGCATTGATCTATATTATGCCGAATGCCGCGAACGCATTTTATCGGGGCAACCCATCCTTAATAAAATTAAAGATGGAAAAGTGATTGAGGATACGGCCATTATTGATCAGCAGGTGTCATATCATCCGGAGATTTCGCGTAGTGATTTTTGGTTGGGGTCAAAAAATACGTTAGCATATATAGCTTCAATGGAATATCTCATCAAGTTGAATTGGCCTATTGTTGCAATGATTCGTAATCCGTTGGATACGCTAGCTTCATGGCGCAATACGTTTAGCCATCTTGCGGAAGCAAAAGTAGCAAATCTTCCGATCGCTAACCCAGATTTTCCTGCATGGTCTACATGGCAGCGCCAGTCACTGTTAGAAATAGATTTACAATCTAATGCTGCATTACGGCGAGTTCTATTATGGCGGCTATTGGCGCGAACTCTTCTGCACTATCAAAGTCATCTCCTTTTATGGCGTTATGAAGACCTGACGGATAACCCGACACAGCTCATTAATAAGCTAAATGCACAGCTAAAGTATGATGGTGGGCTTGGAGCTATTGTCGCGCGTTCGAGGAAAAGAACAAATGATTATGATAATGAGGAGCGCGATATGCTGATGGATCTTTGTGCCACGGAATTAACCGAATTCAAATACATAATTTAAATTACTTACGTAGGTCTGAATATGATTTTGGTAACAGGTGGTGCAGGTTTTATCGGCGCTAATTTTGTATTGGATTGGTTGGTCGTTAATGATGAGCCCATAGTTAATTTAGATAAGTTAACCTATGCAGGAAATATTGACACGTTATCAGGGTTGAGGAATGACGCCCGCCATATATTTGTGCATGGTGATATTGGCGATTCGCAATTGGTGGTTGATTTGTTAGAGCAATACCAGCCGCGCGCGATAATTAATTTTGCCGCCGAGAGTCATGTTGATAGATCCATTCATGAGCCTGATGCATTTATTCAAACAAATGTGGTGGGGACTTTCAATCTATTGGAAGCAGCTAAAAAATATTGGCATAGTATCTCCGTTGAAAGGCAAGGTAACTTTAGATTTTTACATGTCTCGACCGATGAAGTGTATGGCTCATTGACTCCCTCGCAGGCGCCCTTCACTGAAAATAACAAATATGAACCCAATAGCCCTTATTCCGCCAGTAAAGCCGCAAGTGATCATCTAGTTAGAGCTTATCATCACACCTATGGGCTTCCTGTATTAACGACTAATTGCTCTAATAATTACGGGCCATATCACTTCCCAGAAAAACTAATTCCCTTAATGATTGTTAATGCATTGGCAGGGAAAGCATTGCCTATTTATGGTGACGGGCAACAAGTTCGTGATTGGCTATATGTTAAAGATCATTGTAGTGCTATTCGTCGGGTGCTTGATGCAGGCCGCGTAGGTGAAACCTACAACATAGGTGGGTGGAATGAAAAACCTAACATCGAGATCGTAAAAACAATTTGCAACTTATTGGATGAACTTAATCCTCGCGCAGACAAAAAATCGTATGCAGAGCAAATTCACTATGTCACTGATAGGCCGGGTCATGATCGTCGTTACGCGATAGATGCGGGTAAAATCGAGCGCGATTTAGGCTGGCGCCCAGCCGAAACATTTGCAAGTGGGATTAGAAAAACCGTTGAGTGGTATTTGAATAATGTATCTTGGGTTGAAAATGTACAAACTGGTGCGTACCGCAATTGGGTCAGTAAAAATTATTCGGATCGCAGTGAATGAAGATTCTCTTATTTGGAAGAAATGGGCAGCTAGGTTGGGAGTTGCAGCGTAGTCTTGCAGCATTGGGAGAGTTAACTGCACTTGATCGCCATTCAGCGGACTATTGCGGAGATCTAACCGACCTTGCAGGTTTGAGCGATACAATTATAAAAATAAATCCAGACATAATTGTAAATGCTGCAGCCTATACGGCGGTGGATAAGGCTGAGTCGGAAGTTGCCGTAGCAAATTTGATCAATGCCAATGCGCCCGCTGTTATGGCGAAAGCTGCGGCACAAATTAACGCTCTTCTTGTGCATTACTCTACCGATTACGTATTTAATGGAACAGAGGGCGCGCCTTGGCGTGAGCTTGATGCAGTTAATCCAATTAATGCGTATGGGAAATCGAAAGTATTAGGTGAGTGCGCAATTTTTGACTCGGGCTGTAGGTTCATAGTGTTTCGTACTAGTTGGGTATATGCAGCGAGAGGGAGCAATTTTATAAAGACCATGTTGCGCTTGGCCAAAGAAAAGGACGAACTAAAAATAATTAATGATCAATTTGGATCACCTACTGGAGCGGATCTTATTGCCGATATAACAGCGTTAGTACTTAAACAACCAGATAAGGTGATATCCGGTGTTTATCATTTAACTGCAGCTGGCGTAACAACTTGGTATGAATATGCACAATTTATTTTTGAATGCGCCCACAAACACGGTGCAGACTTAAAATTAAAGTCTAGTGGTGTCACTCCTGTTCATAGCGAACAGTTTGTTACGTCGGCAAAGCGACCACATAACTCGCGGCTCAACTGCGCTAAATTAACAGACCAGTTTTCACTGCATTTACCTAACTGGAAATTGGGTGTTGCAAGAACTCTGTGCGAAATACTGGAATAATTCAAATGCAAAAACGTAAAGGTATTATTCTTGCGGGCGGTTCAGGCACTCGCTTATATCCGGTAACTAAAGTAGTCTCAAAACAGCTATTACCTGTTTATGATAAGCCAATGATCTATTATCCCCTTAGTACGCTGATGCTTGCGGGTATTAGAGATATTCTTATCATCTCAACACCGCAGGATCTCCCTCGTTTTAACGACTTACTGGGTGATGGTAGTGCTTGGGGATTGAATCTACAGTATGCCGTACAGCCAAGTCCCGATGGTCTTGCCCAAGCATTTATCATTGGGGAGCAGTTTATTGCTAACGACAACTGTGCATTGGTGTTAGGCGATAATATTTTCTATGGTCATAATTTTGAAAAAGAATTGTCTGTGGCTGTAGGACGAAATGTTGGTGCAACTGTTTTTGCGTATCAAGTGCGCGACCCGGAGCGTTACGGCGTTGTGGCTTTTGATAAAACAGGGCGAGCTACATCACTGGTAGAAAAGCCGTTGAATCCCGAAAGTAATTTTGCAGTAACTGGGTTGTATTTTTACGATAATCAAGTCGTCGATATTGCAAAAAGTTTAAA
This sequence comes from Cellvibrio sp. ATLC23, assembly GCF_057196725.1. Lineage (NCBI taxonomy): Bacteria > Pseudomonadati > Pseudomonadota > Gammaproteobacteria > Cellvibrionales > Cellvibrionaceae > Cellvibrio > Cellvibrio sp. ATLC23. The sequence goes on from NZ_JBXUOS010000009.1 coordinate 58,932, forward strand.
GCCTTCTGCTCGAGGTGAACTCGAGATAACGGATGTCAATAAAATATATCTTGAGCGAAATCAGTTGCAGGTGGAGATCATGGGTCGCGGGTATGCATGGCTAGATACTGGAACTCATGAAAGCCTAATTGAGGCTAGTAATTTTATTGAAACTATTGAACATCGTCAGGGTTTAAAAGTTAGCTGCCCAGAAGAAATAGCTTATCGTGCGGGTTTTATTTCTGCCGAGCAATTAGCAAAATTAGCTCAGCCGTTAATAAAAAATGAATATGGTCAATACTTGATGCGATTGCTAAAGAATGAGGGTGCTTAGTGCCGCATTTCAAACATAACTTGATTGATATCATTGGGCAGTTAAGGCATTCACAATGAACTTCATTACTACAAAAATACCGGATCTCCTTATTTTAGAGCCTAAAGTTTTCGGCGATGAGCGGGGCTTTTTCTATGAAAGTTTCAATCAAAACAGGTTTGACGATATCGTTGGGCGAGAAGTTAATTTTGTACAAGACAACCATAGTCGCTCAATTAAAGGTGTTCTGCGCGGACTTCATTATCAGATACAGCAGCCACAGGGGAAATTGGTGCGAGTAGTGGAGGGAACGGTGTTTGATGTTGCTGTCGATCTCCGCAAGCACTCTGCCTACTACGGTAAGTGGGTGGGCGCTGAGCTCAGTGCAGAAAATAGACGTCAATTTTGGATCCCGGAAGGGTTTGCTCATGGTTTTGTCGTGTTAAGCGAAAGTGCAGAGTTTTTATATAAAACAACGGACTATTATCTACAATCGGCGGAGCGCTGTATCGCTTGGAATGATCCTGATTTAGCTATTGATTGGCAAACTCCTTTTGCTCCCCTGTTATCTGCAAAAGATCAATTAGGGGTAAGGTTTGCTAACGCGGATGTCTTCGAATAATACTTTAAGGGATTTTAAAATGAGCCTGCAGGTTGCCGATCAATACCAAATAAAAATTGTCTGGCAATCGGCGCGCCCCTTGGTTGCAGGGCGCACTTATCTATTACGTCGAGGTCAGCAAGAATTATTGGTGAGTGTGACAGCACTTAAATATCGACAAGATGGCAAAACCGGTGAGCATCTCTCGGCCAAAAAACTCAATGCGGGTGAAACTGGTATTGCTAATATCAGTACGGCCCAACCGATAAGTCTTGATGAAAATACGAATGCCGATTTTGATTTCGTCGATTTGCAGACATCTGAATTATTAGGAAAAGGGCACATTGAATTCCCACTGCATCGAGCAACGAATATCCGCTGGCAATCACTAAGTGTCGATAAAACACTGCGCGCCGCGATGAAACAACAGCGCCCGCGCTGTATTTGGTTTACCGGTTTGTCAGGTTCGGGAAAATCGACACTCGCCAATTTATTGGAAAAAAAACTCTGCGAGCGTGGGATGCACACCTATTTGCTCGATGGTGACAATCTTCGCCACGGCTTAAACCGCGACCTGGGTTTTACCGAGGCTGATCGCGTGGAAAATATTCGCCGTGTTGCGGAAGTGGCGAAATTGATGGTTGATGCCGGTTTGATTGTATTGGCTTCGTTTATTTCACCTTTTCAAGCGGAACGGCAAATGGCACGGCGATTATTTGATGTCGCTGAATTTGTCGAAGTCTTCGTTGATACCCCCTTAAGTGAATGTGAGCGGCGCGATGTCAAAGGGTTGTATGCCAAAGCACGGCGCGGCGAGCTTAAAAATTTTACCGGTATAGATAGCGCTTACGAGCGCCCGGAAAATCCTGAGCTAGTAGTGGATACCTGCAGTCATTCAGTAGAAGACTGTGTGGAACAGATAGTGAATTATTTACTGCCGGCGCAATCGAGCCAGTAAGCCACTTCTTAATACGAGATTGTTTGTGAATACGAGAAAAAAATTAATTGTAGTGATTGGTATGCATCGCAGTGGAACCAGTACTGTGATGAATGCATTGGCCTGTTTGGGCGTAAGCCTGGGTGATGATTTGTTGCCTCCGGGCGTTGACAATCCTAAAGGCTTTTTTGAAGACAAATCAGTCAATGATTTGAATAATGAAATGCTGGATGTTATTGGGCAGACCTGGTTTAGTCTGTCATTGGTCAGTAATGCTGATATCGATAAGTTAATTGCTTTAGGTTATCTTGAAAAAGCCGTTGATTTATTAGGTGAGAAGTTAAAAGGCACGCCGGTGTTTGGTTTTAAAGATCCCCGCGTTTCAAAATTGCTAAAGTTTTGGAAGTTGGTTTTTTCCCGTATCGATTGTGAAGTGCAATATGTACTGTGTTTGCGTCATCCTTTAAGTGTTGCCAATTCTCTATTGCAGCGCAACCAATCGCCTATTCAAAAGGGTTATTTGCTTTGGTTAAGTTACAATTTATCGATTGCCGCTGAGGCGCAAGATCTGCACCTGATCGCATTGGATTACGATCAGCTGATGGAAAAGCCGATGGAGCATATTGATTATCTGGCGAAAAAATTGAACTTTACTGTCGATAGAAATATGGCCGATAGATTTGCCAATGAATTTTTGGATAAGGAGTTAAGACACACTAGGTTCGATGAAGCAGCATTGCTCAATGATGTGCGCTGCCCTGCTGCTGTTGTGGAAGCCTATAAACTGGTTACGCAAATGCTATCGACTGGTAATAATGCAAGCAAAGAGTTGCTAAAATTTTATCAGGACAATAAAAATCATCTGGATGCAGAGTTTCTATTGTTTGACGAGATTGAAAAGTCCGCAATAGTCTACGCCTATAAAAGCGCAAATGTAAAAGAGCTGGCGCAGCAAGTAGAAGAGCGCACGGTCTGGGCCAAATCCTTGGAGCAGCAAGTCGAGGAAAGAACACAATGGGCCAAGCGTTTGGATTCCGAGTTATGTGAGGCGCGAGACAGAGAGCAGCACTTGCGTCGTGAGGCTGATCTAGCAAAAGAAAATATAGCAAAAATTACCAACACAAATTTGCAGTTAGTTGAGCAGGTAAGTGATCTTGATGGGCAGCTGCTCAATGCTGCGCAGCAACTTGAATCCCAATCGCAGCAGCTAGATTACCAAGCACAGCAGCTGATTCACCGGGAGGGCGAAAATAAAGAGCTCACCCGACAACTCAACGAAGTTACCGCTAATTACGCTGAAATTATTAATTCTCACTCCTGGCAAATCACCAAACCCTTGCGTGTCCTGGCTCGCTTGGTGCGTGGCGAGACAGATGTTATTGCTGCTGCACTGAAACCGAAACTGCAACGTGTTGCGCGCAATGCTTATAAAAAATTACCGCTCAGCCCGCGCATTAAAAATGGTTTGGCTGGGTGTATGTACCGTGTGGCGGGCCCTCTGTTTGAGGGTGTAGTGCACTATGAAATGTGGCGCCGCAGCGGAAAGCCGGATTTACCCACAATTGCCGCTACCGGCGTTATTCCTCAAGGCGAATTACAAAATGTTTTAACGACGTTGGTCGTTCCTTCATCAAAAGCACCTTTGGTATCGGTGATTATTCCCAGCTACGGCAATTTACCTGTCACGCTAACCTGTTTGGCTTCTATCGCACGTCATAAACCCAAAGTTGCTATTGAAGTGATTGTAGTAGAAGACTGTTCTAGTGATCACGATATCCATTGTTTGCAGCAAGTGCAGGGGTTGCGTTACGAAGTTAATCCGGAAAATTTGGGTTTTTTGCGCTCTTGTAATCGAGCAGTGTCTTTGGCCAAGGGAAAATATATTTATTTGCTCAATAACGATACGGAAGTTACCGAGGGCTGGTTGGATAGTATGTTGGATGTGTTTACCACACATGATGACTGCGGAATGGTGGGGTCAAAATTAGTTTATCCAGATGGCAGGCTGCAAGAGGCTGGTGGCATTTTGTGGCGTGATGGTTCCGCCTGGAATTATGGGCGTTTGCAAAACCCACAATTGCCTGAATTTAATTATCTTAAAGAAGCTGATTACTGTTCGGGTGCTTCGCTGTTAATTGATAAGGAGTTTTTTATCGGGCTCGGATTGTTTGATGAGCTTTATGTGCCTGCCTATTACGAAGACACAGACCTCGCGTTTAAAGTCAGGGCTGCAGGTAAAAAAGTCTACTACCAGCCTGCATCGGTAATTATTCACTATGAGGGCATTTCTAATGGCACAGATACAGGCTCGGGAATCAAAGCTTATCAGGTTATTAATCAACAGAAGTTTTTTGAAAAATGGAAAGATGTACTGACCGAACATTACCACAATGCTGAATGTGTATTTAAGGCGAAAGATCGCAGTTGGAAAAAACCTTGCGTAGTGGTTGTTGATCATTATGTATTGCAGCCGGATCGCGATGCCGGTTCCCGCTCTACCTTGGCAATTATCACCAGCCTGCTAAAGATGGGTTTCGCCGTAAAATTTTGGCCAGACAATTTATGGTTTGATCCCGAATACACACCTAAGCTACAGCAGTTAGGTGTCGAGGTAGTATATGGGGCTGAGCATGTCGGTAAATTCAAGCAGTGGCTGCTGAGTGCTGAGGGTGGTGTGTCCCATGTGTTACTCAATCGCCCCCATGTTGCAGCGAATTATGTTGATTTGTTGCAAGCATTTCCTGCTATTCGCACAGTCTATTATGGGCATGATTTACATTTTGAGCGTTTGCAACGCGAATATGATTTGCAACCCACGGCAGCGCTAAAAAAAGACATGGAATATTTTTATAATCTCGAAACGGCTATCTGGCAGAAAGTTGATGTAGTGCTTTATCCATCGCAAGAAGAGGCGCAGACCGTTAAGAAAATTGCGCCTGCTATTAATGCCGCCTGTGTTTGCCCCTACGTCTATGAAAATCTGGATCAGTTTGCACAGCGCGAACCTGTTCAGGGCAACAAAATTATTTTTGTCGCTGGATTTGGGCATCCACCTAATACGGATGCTGCCGTATGGTTTGTTAAGGACGTTTTTCCGCGCATTAAAGCTCATCAGCCGGATGCCATGCTTTATCTTATCGGTTCAAAGCCGACTGAAGAAGTGCTAAAACTTAAATCAGCATCCATTATTGTGACGGGTTATGTAACTGATGAAATGCTGGCTGAGCACTACGCTACAGCGCGAGTCGCAGTCGTTCCTTTACGTTTTGGTGCGGGCGTTAAAAATAAAGTGATAGAGGCCATGGCATATGGCGTGCCTTTAATTACGACAGAGATCGGTGTTCAGGGATTGGATGGTGCTGACAAATTAATTCCAGTGACTTCTGATGTCCAGCAATTTTCTGCAGCAGTGTGTTCGGTGTTGGATAATGACGAGCTGTGGTCTATTTATGCCAATGCAGGCAATGCCTATGTCGCGAGTCGTTATTCAGGCGGAGCAATGAAAGCTACCTTGGTGAATGCATTTATAAATATTAGATGACGCAGGAGCCATACGTGAAGAATATTCATTTTTACAGGAGTTCGACGCAGTGTTAAAAAAAATAGTCGGAAACCATATTATATTTATTAGTTTGACAATATGTTTGGCTCTATTTCAGGTTTATGTTGCCATAGTTTCACCACAAGTTCCCTACATGGATACCATGCGGTTTCTTGTACAAATTGATCAAATTATCAGAGGTGAAATTTCCTGGTTTGATGTGTATGGTGCAGGAGAGCATCGTGGGTTTATTTATCCTGCGGTAACTGCTATTGAATGGATGATGTGGGGAGCAGATGCGAGAGTATCGACAGTTCTTACCGGATTTATCGTTGCAGCTATATTCTTTTACTGGTTAAAAGCCTTTCTGCTTTCAAATCAGGAATGTCTTGATAAAAAAAATCGGTTTACATTGCCAGTACTTTTTATTTCGTGTATGTCGGCGTTTATCATTGCTAGTCCTGCGGGCTTTGAACTCTGGACCTTGAGTTTGGGGTTCGCCCAGTTGTTGAAAAATTTATTTATTGTAATTTTTCTGTATCAGCTTTCTATCAGAAGAGCGTGGCATAGTTCAATTTTAAATGCGTTGCTTTATGGGGTTTGTGGTGGATTCCTTATCCTTTTTGCCACATATGGTTGGTCTTATCCTTTTTTAGCTGCGTCATTTTTTATATTATTTGCGTTGTCTCTCCATCATCGCGAATGCAGAAAAAATGCAATTATTGTGTTTGGTGTAATGCTTATCTCTCAGCTTATTTATATTTATTTGGGGAATGGCATTTTCACTAAAGCATCCTCCGTTAATATAGACGGATTTTCAATCGCCAATGTGATTAATGGATTTTTCTATGGTGCTGGTACAGTATTTATAGGTAATGAATCTATTGTAAAGTTAGCACTTCCTGTTGGTATCCCTATAGCTCTTGGCGCATTAATTTTAATAATGTGCTTTTGCACCCTTTTAATTACCTTGATGCAGCAATCTCCTGCAAAATTTTTTTTGTGTAGCCTCATGGTGTTTGCCTTGATAGTTTTGGCGGGGGTTACTTTTGCCAGAGGCGGTGTCTACTTCGCAAATACTGGCGCATCAAGATATTTTGTCGATTTTGTATGGCTGCTTCTGGCTCCTGTAGGCATTATTTTTACAACGCATTCGATTTCTCCGGTCATTAATCAACGGTTTCAATTTATACCGGTAATGAATCTTTTGCGCTCACTGAAACTAGTTATGGCTTTCCTTTTGATAGGCGCCATTCTTGGCCATATTGCCACATGGGTTGTTGAATATAATGCAGCACCTTACCGAGCAGCAGTTTTGGAATCGATGGCGTCTGTGTATCGTAATGGTGTGCGAAATGAAGAGGACGAGATATTGTTGCAATCACGCCATGGTTTTGCCAAGAAAGGTGTAGAAGTTGCTCAGCGGTATGAGCTCGCCGTGTTGAGGAGTGATGAACCGCGCTGCACGTTAAAAAATGCTGCATATCGCGGTGATTGGTATGCTTCTGATAGTGAAGGTAATGATGCACGCTGGATGGGTAAGCAGGGGGCTATTGGACTAAGTAAATGCGCTGCAATTGTTACCATTAAGGGGTACTTGCCGGATAATTTTAGCCAGCGAACTCTGAAGATTGCTTACGGCAATAAACAAGACGTAATCAGCATAGATCCAGGAAAAGAGTTTTTATTGCGCTTGGATCAAATGAACCTCAAAAGAACGACGGTGACCTTGCAGGTTGATCAAATTACATCACCGCTTCAGGCAGGTATAAGTGCTGATCAGCGTGAGTTGGGAATATTGCTGACCTATATCGGTGAATAGTATCTCATGTGGGATCAGAAAAGATTGGCGTGGTAAGCGCTAATATTTTTAATCGTACCTTTATTTTTCGAGACAAAAATGCTTCTCATAAATGATTTGAAATTGCACTCTGAAAAATTGCGCGATCTAACAGATGCAGCAATCGCCCGGGTTCTGGATCGCGGCTGGTTTGTACTGGGGCCTGAAGTAACCGCATTTGAAGCGCAATTTGCGCAGTATATTGGCGTTGCCAAATCTGTTTCACTGGCCAATGGTACCGATGCACTTGAACTTGCATTACGTGCGATAGGTATAGGCAAAGGTGATCAGGTTGCAACCGTGGCGAATGCGGGTATGTATACCACGACTGCATTGATCGCTATAGGTGCGCAGCCATTTTTTATCGATGTTGATCAGGCTTCTCGCACAACTACATTGCAAGAGTGTGAGCGTGCGCTGGCTGCTGGTGTAAAAGCGATTGTGGTAACGCATTTATACGGCCGTGCCGCCCCCGACATTAACGCCATTGCTGCACTCTGTGCCCGCCATAAAATCCCTTTGGTTGAAGACTGTGCCCAAGCTCACGGCGCAAAAGTAGATGGGAAAATGGTGGGCTCTTTTGGCGATATAGCCTGTTTCAGTTTTTACCCCACCAAAAATTTAGGTGCGTTGGGTGATGGCGGAGCGGTTGTAACCAACAACATGCAATTGGCTGAGACCGTCGCTCGTTTGCGTCAGTATGGTTGGTCATCCAAATACCAGGTGACTTTGGGTAATTCACGCAACAGTCGTCTTGATGAAATGCAGGCTGCAATATTGTGTGAATTTCTGCCGCTGCTTGATGAATGGAACAATCGTCGTCGCGAAATTGCCATGCTTTATGCTGAGCTAATACAAAATCCTGCGGTGCAGTTACCGGTATTTAACGGTGAGGATTACGTTGGGCATCTCTATGTTATTGAAACAAAAAATCCTGAAAGTCTGCGTGCGCATCTAAAAGCGAATCAGATAGCGAGCGAGGTACATTACCCAATCCCTGATCACAAACAGCCAGTATTTGGGGAACTATTTTCCAATACTAAATTACCCATTACTGAAACATTAGCAGCTACTATTCTGACTTTACCCTGTTACCCTGAATTAACTGATGCACAAGTCAGGAACGTAGCAGAGGCGGTGAATTCATGGGCGCCGTAATTTACTCCGTTATTATTCCTGTCTATAAAAATGAGGAGTCTATCCCCAGGCTAATTGCTGCCTTGACAGAAATGAATGAGGCATTAGATAAGCAGCTGGAAGTTGTTTTTGTAGTAGACGGTAGTCCTGATCAATCTTTTGGAATGCTAAAGGCACGGCTACCTGATATTCAAATGTCAACCCAACTAATTGCTCATTCGCGTAACTTTGGTTCATTTCCCGCAATTCGTACTGGCTTGACTGCAGCAACTGGCCAATATTTTGGGGTGATGGCAGCGGATTTACAAGAGCCGCCGGAATTGTTGGTTGAGTTTTTTAAAGCATTAAGAGCTGATGAATGCGATGTAACAATTGGCACCCGCAGTGGCAGAAACGATCCATTGTTATCCAGAGTGGCATCCGGACTATTTTGGCATCTTTATAAAAAGCTGGTCGTTAAGGATATGCCTGCTGGTGGGGTGGATGTGTTTGGCTGCAATGATTTATTTCGTCAAGAACTGCTTAAGCTTGAAGAATCCCGTTCATCGCTTATTGCGCTGATTTTTTGGTTGGGATTTAGAAGAAAATTAATTAGTTATGAGCGAGTCGTGCGGCAGGAGGGAAAATCGGCCTGGACATTAAGTAAAAAAATCGACTACATGATGGATAGCATTTTTGCATTTACCGATTATCCCATTCGGTTGTTAATGAGGATTGGTGCGATTGGCTCATTTTTCTCAATAGTGTTTGCGATCCTTATTGCTGCGGCGCGTATTCTCGGCTACATCGAAGTGCCTGGTTATGCTGCAACTATGCTAGCGGTATTGATTTTAGGTGCAATGAATTTATTTGGTTTGGGTCTGGTTGGAACCTATGCGTGGCGCAGCTATGAGAATAGCAAACAGCGGCCACTTGCTGTTATTGCAACCAGAATGACCAATCAAAAATAATGCTGATTGCATGGAATCGATAGGAGTTTTACATGGATAAAATTGCATCGCGCCCAACAAGTAAATTTTATGCGGGGTTTAATTTTCTTAGCAATAGCGATGATTCCACCAAAGAGTGGTATGAAGAGCTTTTGGTGTCGGTAGATAGGGGCGATCTGATTTTATATAAATCTACGCAAGGTGTAGAGATTTATTATCGCCATTTAAAATGGGACTCGGATTTTTTTGCTATTCCTACTTATCGAATTGACTACTCCTATATTCCCGATGACATCCGAAAGGCGAAAGATCCATTTGAGCAGTTGTTTGCTCATCTGCAATTGAAACATTCAGAGTTCTATTTGTTTGCCGAAGTTCCATCGGAAGATATTCAGGCTTTGTCGAGTATGACAGCGGCAGGCTACAGTTTGATTGAATCGCGTCTCACCTATTTTAACGACCAAATCCAACAGTTTGATATGACAAGGCGCTACGCCACTCGCCAGGCAACTGAGGATAATATTGCGGTACTCTCCAAAACAGCGATAGAAGCTGTGAATATTTTTGACCGCTTCCATGCTGATGATTTCTTTACCGCCGATGAGGCGGATAGATTTCTCGCAAAATACACCGAGAATTCAGTATTAGGGTTTGCCGATGAAGTAATGGTTCCGGCTGACGGTATCGCCAATGCCTTTTTAACGGCTAATTACATTAGTTCACCGAGATGCTTGAGCAATAAAAAAATTGCAAAGATGGTGCTTTCGGCAGTCGCAACCGAACGCAGGGGCTGGTACGTGAAATTAATTGGTGAAATGACACAAAAGTTTAAAGAGCAGGGGATTGATATCGCCTTTATGACGACACAATCAACCAACAGAGCCGTGCTTAAAGTGTGGGCTTCATTTGGATATCGTTTTGGCAAAAGCTCACACATTTTGTCAAAATATTGCAGAAATATTTAACGTTAATGCAGGGTAGCTATTCATGACTCAATCATTGTACGCAGAAGCCAAACTCCAAGGAACGCATGTCTATGTATACCCTGGCAGTCAAATAGATCCGGGTGTTGTAATCGATGGGTTTACACAGCTGTGGAATGGTTTAATTATTAAAGCTGGTGTGCGTATTGGTTCCGGCGTCATTTTTTTAAAAGATGAAAAAAATACTAACAATACCTGCATCGCTGAAAACGCTATTATCGGCGCCGGTTGTATTATTGGTTTGGATATTACCATCGCACAGGGCGCAATTTTAGAGCCTGGTGCCGTTGTGCTGCAAAATGTTCCTGCACATGCAGTTGTGGGTGGCAATCCCGCCAAGATTACCGGCTACACTCAAACCGACGATATCGCCCAGAATAGCAATGTGATTACTGCAACCAATGACGATGTAGTCAATATTGGTGTTAATAATGTAACCCTGCATCGTTTTAAGTTGATCAAGGATTATCGTGGTGATTTATCGGTGGGTGAATTCACCAAAGAAATACCATTTGAGCCAAAACGTTATTTTCTCGTGTTTAATGTCCCCTCTGAAAAAACGCGCGGTGAACATGCGCATCACGAGTGCCATCAATTTTTAATTTGCGTTAAAGGTTCCTGTTCGGTGGTGGCTGATGATGGTGGGTTGCGCCGCGAGGTTTTGCTGGATCAACCCAATTTGGGGCTCTATTTGCCGCCGCTAACTTGGGGTATCCAATACAAATACTCATCGGATGCGGTGTTGCTGGTTTTTGCCTCGCATTATTATGAAGCCAATGATTATATTCGTAACTATGAAGAGTTCTTGGCGGCGATCGAAGAAAAAAATAATGCCGCTAATTGATAAATTAAAATCAAAGACGGTAGTTAAGGATGGTGTTCGTTTTTTAATTGGTGGTGGCCTTAATACCGCTATCAGTTATCTTGCTTTTTTATTCTTCCTATTATTTGCCCCTTACCAACTTGCCTATGCTCTAAGTTGGGTATTAGGTTTACTGATTATTGTTATTTATTATCCCTCCAAAGTATTTGTTGGCAGCAAAAATTCATGGAAGAAATTAGCATTGTTAATAACACAGTATGTGCTTGTATTTCTTTTCGGCCTACAATGCCTAAAAACGCTCGTAGTACACGCTAGCGCATCAGAACAAATAGCTGCACTGATTACTATGGCGTTGACTACAGTATTAAATTTCCTGTTGATGCGACTGTTGTTTAGACGCAATTTTCTTCGATGATCTCATTGGATAGCTAATGAATGTTACTAAATCAGGTATTGATTCCCAAAAATAATAATTTTGATTTGCTGCGTCTTGTGGCTGCCTTACTGGTCATCTACGGGCACTCATATGCATTTGTGCCAGCTGCTGTCAATACGGATTGGGTGGCACGTTGGCTTGGATTTGATTATTCCGGGTCTTTGGCAGTAAAATTTTTCTTTATGCTCAGCGGTTTATTGGTGACGGCAAGTCTATTAAATCGGCCGCATTCAGTTGAATTTGTCATTAAGCGTGCTGCGCGTATTTTACCTGGTTTGTTTGTTTGCTTGTGCGTGTCGGTTTTTGTCGTTGGCCCCATGTTTACTACCTTGCCGCTGGCGGAATATTTCTCTCATGGCCAGACGTGGAAATATTTGATAGATAATACATTTTTATATGAGATTCAGTGGCACTTGCCCGGTGTGTTTAGCGAGAGTAAGTATGGATTAAATGGGTCTTTGTGGACCTTACCGCTAGAAGCTGTATGCTATTTATTTTTAGTCGTTTTTTATGTTGTTGGAGTATGGCGATCCCTGTTGTTGGCGAATCTTGCACTGTTTGGCGTCATCTTCCTATCGTTCGTGATGCCACAATTTTTGCCTTCTTTATTTTCCAATAATTCGGAAGCTCATCTATTGCCTGGATGCTTTGCACTCGGAGCACTTTTCGCAACCAATCAAAAAATAATCTCGATTAATATCAAGGGTGTATTAGCGTTAGGTTTATTAGTGGTAGTCTTTTGGCAGACAGGCATGAAGATGGGAGTGTTTTATTTATCCTTCTTCTATTTCTGTCTTTATTTTGGCTCGCTCAAAGTTATTGTGGAAAAATTAAGAATTCCCGCTGATCCTTCTTATGGGGTCTATATCTACGGTTTTGTGATTCAGCAGTGTTTGGGACACCTGTTTCCGGGGCAGGGAATCGTATTTCACCAGCTCACGGCGGCGTTGGTTGCGATCGCGGCAGGAACATTGTCTTGGTATCTGATAGAAAGGCCCAGTATGTATTTTGTAAAAAATAGATTGGCAGATCAGGATTCGCTCACCAATTTAAGGCAAGGTAGTATGATCTATATTAATCGTGGAATTGGTCTCATTACGGCAAAAAACTCATTCACCTTTTTGGCGTTATTATTGGGTGCTTGGGTGATGCATTTTGTTGCGTTGTACTTTATTTTTCCGGGCTATTACAGCCCGTTATCCTTTCATCACTCTGATTTTTATATTCCTGCGTCCTTTGCATTTTCCACAGCGGATGCACATAGTTTTGCAGGGTTATTGAGCTGGCCCAGACCACTCTTCATGTATTCTTATAAGTTAAGTGGGTATCTAGGGCATGCAGGTAGTGTGGCCTGGGTTGTGGTTATTGTGTTTCTTAATTGTGCGTTATTGGCATTGTTAATTAAACGTCTATTGAACCTGAAGATAGATATCTATTTTTGCCTATTCTATCTCCTCTACTGTTATCTACTATTTACACAACCTTATTTTTACACCTTCTACTCTCAGGATATTGGCTCGCAGTTGTCGTTCCTGTTTTTGTTGTTGGGTGTGTATGGATTTTTGGGTATCTCTGGGAAAAACGTAATTCATGCGAGTCTTATTCTATTTGTCTGTGCAAGTTGCGCATTTCTGGTGAAGGAGACATATATTCTGTCAATAGGTTTTTTTGCTTTCTGTTGGCTTATTTACTACGTTAAACAGAATCCGGTTAGAGCCATTGCCCCTGGTTTGGCAATTGTATTTTCTGGAGCTATTGCTGCATTAGTGAATTTCAAAACCAAATCAGTGTTTGTAAATCCAGATGCAGAGCAAGGGTCTCCTTACCATATGGTGCTAAACCCGTTCAGTATCATTAAGGAGTTAGCGCGTTATTCCAATGAGGCTATTGCTCCTGCGTTGGTGGTGGTTTTTTCGCTGCTGTTATTCCAGCTCTACAAAAGTTATCAAAGTCGAACACTGATCATATCTTTTTTTGCCAGCGCAATATTTGCTTTACTGGCCTGGCTACCCAATGCTTTATTGCCATTTCATCACTATAAAGGTTATTCCTTTAACGGGCTGTATGTTTTTTTTGCAGTTACCTTTCTCGCTGTAAAGCTGCTTCAGGATCAACTCTACTCAAAAAAAATTATGGTGGCGTTTGCCGTGCTTGTTGCGCTAAGTCCACTGTCCAGTTTGCATAATTATGGCGATAGCAGAAACACTTGGGTTATTACTCAGGAAAAAATTCAAACTAATATGCTGGCTGGCTTTCGTAAAGCAACGACGCAACTATTGCCGCTTGATGGTGGTGTCAATGTGTTGGTCTCAGGAATAACAGCGCCGTTTCATCCATTTGTATTCCCGGAGTCTATTCGTTCTTTTAAAGGCGGTGAAAATGCAAATTATTATTTCATTCCACCCAAAGAGTTTGCTGCTAACCTCGGCAATAAAATTGATTTGGTGCAATTTATTACCGCTGAAGAACAGGGTAATTATCACTTTGATCAGGAGTGGAAATTTGATGATCAGGGCAATTTAGTAGAAATAAGAGAGTTGAAATAATTTGGAGAATGGTGCACCCGACAGGATTCGAACCTGTGACCAACGGCTTCGGAAGCCGCTACTCTATCCAGCTGAGCTACGGGTGCTGGAAGGAAAAATCTAAAATTACATCTTAAGTTGCTGCAAGTTCTGGAAGCGCTTCGCACTGCAGCTACTCCTTTCGCTTCGCTCAAGTCCGGCCAAACAACAGGTTGTTTGGCATTCGACAAGGTGCTCCTGCATTGTCTACCTTCTGCATCCATGCAGTCGTCGGCTGCACTCAACGCTACGCGTTGAAAAACGTTTGCCTCATCCAGCTGAGCTACGGGTGCAGGAAGGAAAACTTGTTGAGGGCGGCGATTCTACTGTCCTTGGCCGCGCCCGTCTATGGCAAATTTATTTGTGATTTAAATCTATCGCCAGATCGTGAATGCTTAATTCTCTAGTGATTTGGGTTGAGCCTATGCTTTCACTCATGGTGCCAAAGTGAAAATCACCCAACATTCGTTCCAATCTGGGCAGGCAGCGTTTGAGATTGGTGTAGTGGCGGAAATTGCTAAACCAACTGGCATTGGGGACGCGCGGTTGCTCCGGGTCTATCTCCCAAGGGTGCAGATAAAAAATTTGTGGTTTGGTTTGATTGAGACTGGCGCGCTCAAATAGCCATTTCGATAGTGCGTAGGGATATTGGCGAAAGTATCCGCCGCCTGCAGCGGGAACAGATTGGCCGAGCACTTTGGCGGTGGTTAAGGGGAATTCCAGCAAACTTGCGCCGCTATTGGTAATGATGCGATAGGGCTCCTCGGGGCTGCCGGGAATGCCATAGTTGTCGTGGCGGGTGGGGAAAATACTGGAATCCCAGGTGAAGCCCAGTTCGGCCAGTATATCCAGCGCCCAGAGTGATTTACGGGTGATCGAATAGCTGGCGGCGCGATAACCGGTAACCGGTGTCTGCGCGAGATCTTCCAGAATGATTTTAGATTTGGCGGTTTCCGCGCGGAAAACGTCCGGATTTTGTTTGTAAATAAGTTGATGGCTGTAACCGTGGGAGGCAATTTCATGGCCTTGCGCGCGGATGGCTTTGACCAGTTCTGGATAGTGATCGGCGACCCAACCCAGAACAAAAAAAGTAATTTTGATGTTGGCATCATCAAATAGTTGCAGCAGGCGATGGGTGTTTTCCTCTACCCGTGATGGCCAGTTTTTCCATTCGCTCGGTTTAATCACCTTAGCGAAGGCGGCAACGTGATAATAATCCTCCACATCCACGGTCATCGCATGGGTGACTTTGTTAGGCGTTGCGCTGCTGTGCGTGAGTGACATGTACTGTGTGCTCGGAAAAGGTGGGTTCAGTGTGTGGGGTAATAATTTCTATACCATGAAACAAAGCGTTCCACCCCTTCTTCAATAGAGGTTTGCGGCTTGTAACCTACGGCATCGGCCAGTGAATCCACATTGGCATAGGTGTCGGGCACATCGCCCGGTTGCAGTGGCAGTAAATTTTTTACTGCTTTTTTGCCCAGCTCTTGCTCCATCAATTCAATAAAATGCAGTAACTCCACTGGATTGTTAGAGCCAATGTTATAGATGCGGTAGGGCGCTGGTGAGCTTGCCGGATCGGGTTGGTCACCTGTCCAGTTGCGATTGGCGCACGCGGGTTTGTCTAGCGCGCCGATAATCCCGCAGACAATATCATCGATATAAGTGAAGTCGCGGCGATGTTTGCCGTAGTTAAATACATCGATTGTTTCACCGCGCCGAATTTTGTCGGCAAAAATAATCGGCGCCATATCCGGGCGACCCCAGGGGCCGTACACCGTAAAAAAGCGCAGCCCTGTGGTGGGAATGTTAAATAGGTGGCTGTAGGTATGCGCCATCAACTCGTTGGATTTTTTAGTGGCGGCATAGAGGCTGACGGGGTGGTCTACATTATCGCTTTCGCAGAACGGCATTCGCGTATTAGCGCCATACACAGAACTGCTGGAGGCGTAGACTAAATGTTCAGTGCCAAAGTGGCGACAGGCTTCCAATATATTTAAAAATCCGGTGATATTGGAATCGATGTAGGCCTGCGGATTGCTCAGCGAATAGCGCACACCTGCTTGTGCGGCGAGGTTGACCACACGCTGCGGCTGATACGTTTTAAAAGCATGATCAACCGCTTGTTTGTCTTCCAGCGCAATGCGCAGATCGGTAAAACCTGCGTGTGGCGTTAATTGATCCAGCCGCGCCTGCTTGAGTTGCACATCATAATAATCGTTGAGGTTGTCGACGCCGATAACCTCGTCGCCGCGCGCCAGCAGTTGCTGGGCGAGAGCGGCGCCGATAAATCCGGCTGTGCCGGTGACCAGTATTTTCATCTTAGAGGCGTGCGTCTACTGCCGTTTTTGGCAGTACATGCTTCACGTCGAAGAGCACGTGATTGGGGGCGCCCAGTGCACGAATTCCCTCGGCGCCCATTTCGCGGAAGGCATCATGCGCGACACAAATAATAATGGCTTGATAACTGCCCGGAATCGGTTGGTCGATTAGATCCAGGCCGTATTCATGTTTTGCTTCGGCAGGGTCCGCCCAAGGATCGTAAATTTGCACATTGGTATTGTAGTTGCGCATCTCTTCGATGATATCTATCACGCCGGTATTGCGTAGATCGGGGCAATTTTCTTTAAAGGTTAAACCCATGATCAGTACATTGGAGTCAACCACATGGGCTTTGCGTTTGGTCATCATTTTCACCACCGAGTCGGCCACAAAGGCGCCCATGCGGTTGTTGATACGGCGACCAGAGAGAATAACCTCGGGGTAATAACCCACTTGTTGTGCTTTGTGCGTCAGGTAGTAGGGGTCAACGCTGATACAGTGACCGCCTACCAAACCGGGACGGAAGGGGAGAAAATTCCATTTAGTGCCAGCGGCTTCCAATACCTCAAGGGTATCGATACCTAGGCGATGGAAAATCAGCGCCAATTCATTCACTAGCGCGATGTTCAGATCGCGCTGGGTGTTTTCGATGACCTTGGCCGCTTCGGCAACTTTGATGCTGCTCGCTTTATGCGTACCAACTGTCACGATTTTACGGTAGAGTTCATCGACATAATCAGCGGTTTCAGCGGTGGAGCCCGAAGTGATTTTGACAATGTTGTGGATGCGCCGCTGTTTGTCGCCCGGGTTAATCCGCTCGGGACTATAACCGGCAAAAAAATCTTCATTAAAGCGCAAGCCGGAAGTCTGCTCGATAATCGGAATACAGATTTCTTCGGTGCAGCCGGGGTAAACCGTGGATTCAAAAACAACGATGGCGTTTTTGTTGATCACTCGCCCCAAGAGTGCGGATGCTTTTTCCAAAGGCGTCAGATCTGGTTGGTAGCTGTTGCTGATTGGCGTGGGCACAGTGACGATATAAACATCGGCGCCCTTAATATCGGCTTCGTCAGTGGTAAAACTCAATTGCTCGGCCGCGTTGAGTTCCTCGGTAGTCAATTCCAGCGTGTGGTCTGTTCCTGTCCGCAGTGCAGCGACGCGCACTTGATTGATATCAAAACCGAGGGTGGTAACTTTTTTACCGAATTCGACGGCGAGAGGCAGGCCAACATAACCTAGACCTATAACACAGAGCTTGGGGTTGCTTGCAAACATGATTATTCCTTAGCGGGAGGTGATCCACAAACGGGTCACTAAAATAGCATATTCGCCCCAAGTTTAAATGACGTGAGTGAAGTGAAATGCGAATTGGCTATGTTAATGTGGCAATAAGGCGCTACGGGTAATAAGTCGAAATATTGTCATAAATTTTGATATAATCCGGCGCTGTCAAAACTTCTGTCATATCAACTTGAAGGAATCGGGTTTGTCCTATATTCGTCTGAATAAGCACTATATTCATTTGCCCTATCTCTACCTCGGTGTAGTAGATGCGCTTATCGTTGCAGGTGTTGCCTGGTCTATTCAATATTTCGGGTTCCAAGCGGATATCCTTGAACCCTACGATATCGCCTCTCATCAATGGTTGCCGGTTATTACACTATCGCTAGTGCTGAGTTGTTGCACCCTGTCTATGGGGGTTTATACCGCATTGATACGCGAGGGATTTTCCAGCATGGTGTTGCGCACCATGGTCAGTTTTTTCTTGCTGGGTAGTCTATCCCTGTATCTTATAAATTTGTTGTTCGAAGGCTCCTTTATCAATCAGTCGTTAATTTTTTGGAGTGTGTTGTTATCAACATTGTTGGTGTGTGTATCCCGCTGGATTTTTGTCAAAATCGTGGATGTTGATCAGTTGAAGCGGCGCGTTGTTATTTATGGCGCAGGCAGTAAAGCTAAAAAATTACTCGCTGATTTGGCTCCTGATGTAAATGTATTGGGAGTAAAAATTGTTGGCTGTATTCCCAGTGCAGATGAGCCGGTAAAAGTAGACGCTGGATTGATTATTCAAGAGCCTTCAGATTGGCTGGTGTTCGCCAAACAATTTCAAATTTCTGAAATAGTAATCTCCCCCGATGAGCGCCGCCGCAGCAGCGGCGATGCCTTTCCCTTAAGTCAGTTTTTGGATTGTAAGCTTGCCGGTATACCATCCAGCGATTCACTGAGCTTTTGTGAACGCGAATTAGGCAAAATCGATATTTCTTTGCTGCAGCCAGGCTGGATGTTGTTTTCCGATGGGTTCAAATATTCAAAGCGTCGCATGTTGGCAAAACGTTTATTTGATCTGGCATTAGCATCAGTATTTTTAATGTTGTTATGGCCATTTATGTTGCTTACGGCGTTGGCCGTAAAGTTGGAAAGCCCCGGTGCGGTGCTGTATCACCAAATTCGTGTCGGCCTGAATGGGCGCACATTCCGTATTTATAAGTTTCGCAGCATGAGGCAAGACGCGGAGAAAAATGGCGCGGTGTGGGCGCAAAAAAATGACTCCCGTGTAACCCGTGTGGGTGCGTTTATTCGCAATACACGCTTGGATGAGTTGCCCCAGCTTTACAACGTATTTGCTGGCCAT
The DNA here is from genome assembly GCF_057196725.1 of Cellvibrio sp. ATLC23. Classification (NCBI taxonomy): domain Bacteria; kingdom Pseudomonadati; phylum Pseudomonadota; class Gammaproteobacteria; order Cellvibrionales; family Cellvibrionaceae; genus Cellvibrio; species Cellvibrio sp. ATLC23. Next base: position 77,969 of record NZ_JBXUOS010000009.1, read on the forward strand.
ATGAGTTTTATCGGGCCGCGCCCTGAGCGCCCCGAATTTGTCACCGAGCTTGCGCAGCAAATTCCTTTTTATGAAATGCGCCACAAAGTTAAACCGGGGTTAATGGGTTGGGCGCAGCTGAAATATCCCTATGGCGCATCAGTAGAAGATGCCAAAAACAAACTTCAATATGATCTTTACTACACCAAGAACCACAGCTTTTTTATGGATATGTTAATCATGATTCAAACTGTGGAAATTATTTTATTAGGCAAAGGTGTTCATTAATTACCGAGGGACGTTCTAGATGAAAAATAATTATCTTATCTTGCTGGCATGTTTGCTGTTAACCATCTTGGTTGGATGCAGTAGTAACAAATCGGTACGCCCACCTGCTGCTGCAGATGCAGCGGTATTGGAAGAATACAAAATAGGTGTGGGTGATGCGCTGACCATTAATGTATGGCGCAACCCGGAATTATCTCTCAGTGTACCTGTTCGCCCTGACGGTAAAATATCCATGCCATTAATTGGCGATGTGGTGGCTGCCGATTTAACTACAACACAACTGTCCCAAAGCATTACAACAAGTCTTACCACTTTTATTAGAAGCCCACAGGTTACTGTCATTGTCGCAAATCCAAGCAGTTCTGATTTTCAGCGGCGAGTCAGAATTACCGGTGCAGTTGCCAATCCACAATCTATTCCCTATCGCGAGGGCATGACCGTTCTCGATTTAGTGCTATTGGCGGGCGGCACCAATCAATTTGCTTCGGCCAATAAAGCAAAGCTTTATCGGAAGGTGGGCGGTGTACTAAAAGCCTATCCAATCAAACTTGATGACCTGATCAATGATGGTGATGTATCTACAAATTATGATTTGCAGCCATCAGACATAGTTACCGTACCTGAAAGAAGTTTTTAACAAGCCAGGTTTAATAGATTTCTGAAATACCAATCGAGATAGTTCATGGATAAAGCATATCTAAGAGATTTATTGGCTGCATTGCGCGCAGAATTGATTCGTTTTCGGTTTTGGTGCGCATTGTTATTTTTGGGAGTGGCCTATCTATTTCTCTTCGTTGGTCTCATTTGGCCCAAAAGTTACACCACCAAAGTGGTGCTGTTTGCGGATGTCACCAATATTATCGAACCCTTGCTTAAAGGGCGTGCCGAAATAACCAAAATTGATAGGTCGGCGCAGGCCAGTGAAGTCATTTATACGCGCCGCATAATGTTGGAGACCGCCAAACAAGCAGGACTACTGAAGTCGGGAGCATCCGAAGAGCAGCAGGATGCGATTGTTGCCCAGCTTCGCGCAGGGGTAAAAGTGGCGCGCGAGCGCAATGAAAATTATGTTCAGCTCAGTTACACCACGACCAATCCCGATCGATCCTTTGAAATCTTAAATGCGGTAGTGAATGTATTTATTGAAGACACCGCTAAGCGCAAGCGTGACGAAAGTGTAGGGGCATATAACTTTATCGATGCGCAAGTGCAAACCTACAAAAAGCAACTCGAGTCCGCAGAAGAGAAACTAAAAGAATTTAAGTCAAAAAATACTGATGGCAGTGAGGATGCGGTGAGTGCGCGCATTGCTTCACTGCGACAGGAAATTGAAAGTTTAAAAATCACTATCGAAGAAACGCAATCGCGGATCACCACTATTGAGCAGCAGCTTAATACCGAAGGGCAGTATTTGCAGGCGAAAGGCCAGATAGATGAATTAAAACAGCGTCGCCAAACATTGAATGCCCAGCTAGAGCAGATGCTACTTAGCTATCAAGAGAACTATCCTGATGTGGTTTCAATGCGCGCCCAAATTGGTGAACTAGATAGCGCGATTGAAAAGATTCAGCAGTCGGGAGGCGAAGTGTATGGCAGTTCGGACAAGGTACAAAATCCGCTCTACGAAGAACTGCGCAAACAGCTTGCGGATGCTGATGTAAGTCTACGCTCCCAGAAAAGAAGAATGCAGTCTTTGCTTTCTTTGCAAGAAGACGAATATGCCAGGCAGCAGCGAATTGCCGCCAATCAAGCAAGCCTTTCCGATTTGACCCGCGATTACGATGTAACTAAAAAAGTGTATGAAGAAATGTTGCAGCGCAAGGAGACAGCACGCATTTCGATGACGCTGGATATCGAAGGGCAGGGCGTCTCTTATCGAATTCAAGAGCCGGCAGCCTTCCCGTTGAAACCATCGGGTCTGCATTTTATTCACTTTGCATTAGTGGGGCCGTTTATTGGGCTTTTGTGTCCGCTGGGGCTGCTAATTCTTTTTATATTAGTCGACCCGCATGTGCGCTCAGCCAGAGCATTGCAAAAACAATTACCACCCGATATCGAAGTGATAGGTGTTGTGCCGCACTACAAATCACCTATTGGTGAGCGATTGCTTAAAAAAGATGTCCTGCTGATTTTTTCGGTGGCAGCGGTTGGGATGATTTGTTATCTAGCAATTGCCATCTATTGGTTAGTCGCCAAAGGTTGAACCTATTGATTGTCAGGACAGAACAATGGATAAGCGAAAAGAGAAAAATTTGACTCAGCTGATGGAAGACGTTGATGCTCTAGTTGAGGCCAGTGACAACTTGGTCAAAAGCGCTGTGTTGGAGCATCGTAAGCGCGAAAAAATCAAGAACATGGAGATGCCACAGCTGTGGACTCAAGAAGAGCTTTACGAAAAAAAAATAGTCTTTACCGGCATGCGGCAGCGCGATGTGCTTAACGCATTTCGCGAAGTGCGCATCAAACTTCTGAGTCGCCACCGTTCTGACAATATGGTCGTGTTGGTGTCGTCGGTTGCTATGGATGCACCGTCCAGTTACTTTAGTTTTAACTTGGCGGCCACTTTCGCATTGGATCAGCATAAAACAGCATTGTTTGTCGACTGTAATCCCTATAGCTCTGATGTTGATAAATATGTAACTTCAGAAATAGATGTCGGTCTGTCGAACTATTTAACTGATTACACTGTGCCGCTCAAAAACATTATTTATGCCAGTGGTGTTGAACGTTTGCGCGTGATCCCTTCTGGTGGCGCGAGTGAATCCGCTGCAGAATTTTTTAATTCAAAACGCATGGAAGTATTGGTTGCAGAGATAAAATCGCGCTATCCCGATAGATTTATTGTGCTTGATGCACCGAGTATTCAGCAGTCAACCGAAGCGAGAATTCTGGCGAAGTATTGCGACCATGCATTGCTGGTCGTACCTTTCGGCAAAGTGGTAACAGACGAGGTCTTGTCTGCAGTAGACGCAGTAGGTAAAGAAAAATTTGCCGGTCTTGTTTTCAATCATTGATGAGAGAGGCGAGTCATGCGTAGAAAAACAATGCAGGTTAATGCGGGTTACCCTTTGGCAGTTCTTTATTTGTGTTGCGCTGCGGCTCAAGCAAATGACATAAAAACCACGCTCTCTGCCTCCAGTATGTTTTCCGATAATAGCTTAAAAACGCTAGAGGAGCCGATAGATGAGCGTCAGGATTTATATGAGGTTGGTGTCTCTGCTGACTATTCAAATTGGTTGATTGAAGCAAATGCCGATTACGACTGGGTTTCCCATACATATTCAGAGCAATCACAAGCTGATGATAAATATGCGGAAGGTAGCTCCAGTTTATTGTTTGGCAAACAAGAAGATCCATTGGCACTTGAACTCAATCACTCGCGAAGAATATTGTTGACCGCGCCCGACGCAGTGGCACTGACTCAAAATCAACAAGAGCGCGAAGTTATATCTGCCAGGCCTGAGGCGCGTGCGCGTATTTTTGCTGCAGATAGATTGTTCATTGGTGGGGAGTTTACCCGGGTCAATTTTCCTGAAAATGATTTACAAAATTCCCAGCGCGATGGCATCGCGTTGGGGTGGTTGCATCCGCTGTCAGCAGCAAGTTTTTTGCGGCTCAACTCCCGGCAGCAAAAAATAAGCTTTGAACATTTCCCTGAGTCCGATTACACCTATTCCGGTGCAATGCTGGTTTATGGTGTGGAGCTGCGCAAACTGACCTATGGTGTGGAGGTTGGCTATAACGAAAGCGAACCTGAAAACGGTGAAAGTAAAGGCGCGCCTTCCTATCGAATTTCTGCCAGTTATTTAAGTGGCTTTAACCAGTTGGATTTCAGTGCAAGTCGCGTATTGACAGATAACTCGTTCGGCAACGGCAATCTCGAAGGCACTACTGGATTGCCCGCTAGTGACGGCTTGTCGCAAGCAGTGAGCAGAATTGATCGAAATACTGCAGAGTTAAACTGGCAGACACAGGTTGTTTGCACTCGCTGTCAGTTTTCTACTGGTGTTTCTGCAATTGAAGATGATTATTTGGAAAAAGATGAGTTGTCCTTGAGCATCTATAAGCGCGCGCGATTTGTTTATTCTTTTTCTCGCGCGGCGAATTTTTCATTAAGTTATGCGAGCGCTGATGTTGATTTTGATAATCAATCGGTCACACGCGATTATGAGTTAAATACCATTTCAATTGAGTATGCCTACTTTTTTTCGAACGGTTTAAATGCCCGGTTTAGCGCCCGAAATGAAGATAGAAAAGCAGAGGGCGAGAATGGTAATGGAACTTACGAAGAAAATATTTACAGTATTGGTTTAGGGTATAGCTTTTAAGCCCTGCATTGATTCTTGTAGTTAGAGTGTAGATAGGAATAATACCGACAAACAGGTGAAGAAAATGTACAGCATCGCAAAAACAATGGTTGTCTTGCTCTGTGTGACTCTGGTGGCATGCGCGGATAAACAAGAAAAAAATAGTGAAGACGCACAGCGCCATGTTACCTCTGCAAAAGTATATCAAGAGCAAGGGCAATACCGGGCCGCAATTATTGAAGCAAAAAATGCCATTCAATTAACACCGGATTCGCCGCAAGGCTACATAACTCTCGCACGCATCTATAACGAAATTGGTGCTAACACGGCAACTCAATCAATGCTGTTGTCGGTTGTAGAAAAACTTCCTGCTGTAGCAACAGAGTTGGCGAATGCACATTTTTTAAATAGAAAATACCTCACTGCGATCAATACTATTACCACCTATCCTGCTGATGCGTCCCAGCCAGAAGATCGAATTCGCCAAGCTTGGCTTAAAGCAATGTCTAACATTTATCTTGGTAATAAAGATGGTTATGAAGCTGCCTTGAAGGAGTTTGTTGCCGTAGGCGGAAAAGAGAGCGAGGCAAAATATATCACCGCCAACTATTTGATCTCAAAAGGTGAGATAGAAGATGCCAAGGTCGTTTTAACGGAGGTGCTAGCAGCCGCGCCGGAAAATATTGATGTGCTGACTACCATGGCCAATGTGAGTCTCTATCTTAAAGACCTCGATGGTGCCGAGCGTCACCTGACCAAGGCGCTGGGCCTGCTTAAAAAAACCGACATAATGAACACCAGAAAAAGCCAGACTATTAGTTTGTTAACCGATACCCTGATTCAGCTGGGGCGCACCAGCGAAGCCTATACCTACCAAAAACTACTGGCCGAATCCAATCCTGAAGGTGCTGCAGCCCAGCAGCGTTTTAATGATGCGATGGAACTGTATCAGCAGGGTAAATTTGCTGAGGCCGAAGTAATTTTGCGCGAGCTGAGAGATCAGTACCCCAATGATAAAAATACCGGCACATTGTTGGGCTTGATTGAATATCAACAGGGTTCAAATCGTAAAGCAGAAGATTTGTTCGATGAATTTATTGACCCTGAAACGGTAACACCATCGGTATTGCAGGCCGCGGCGCTAGTGAAATTCCGCAACAATCAAATCGATGATGCGGTTGAATTATTAAGAAAGTCGGCGGAAAGCCAACCCAATAATCCTATTGTACTGGCGACCTATGGGTTGGCGTTGCTCGACAAGGATCCTAAGAGCAATGAGGCAGTAACCGTGCTGGAAAAAAGCCTGGCACTCGATCCACGGCAGCAGCGTATTCGAATTGCGCTGGCTAATAGACATATGGCCATGGATCAACAAGAGCAGGCCGTTGCCCAGCTGCAAAAGGCTTATCAAGAACAACCTAATGATTTTTATATCCAGCAATCCTATTTCAAAGCACTGATCGTCAGTGAACAAACGAATAAACTGGAAGAAGAAATTAAGCTCTATATCAGCAAGAACCCCGAAAGCTCCCGTGGCTATTTTTTCAATGGTTGGTATAAGTTCCAACAAAAAAGCTATAAAGAAGCTGAGCAGCAATTTGAAAAGGCGATTTCAGTACGCGAAAGCAGTGAAAAAAACTTGGCCTATGCCGGGCTCGCGCAATTATATGAAGTGCAGGATCTAACTCAAAAATCAATTACCGCTTGGCAGTTTGCACTCAAAGAAGACCCCAGCATGGTTGTTGGTTATTCCCGTTGGTTTGCCCAAATGCGCAAATTAAAACGTGACGCAGAAGCCTTTACGTTTTTGTTGAGTTTGGAAGAAAAAACAGCGCGCTGGGAGCCGTCAATTGTGCTCGCTCAACTTTATATGTCGAATAAGGAATTAGGCAAAGCGATCAAGCATGCCGAGCTTGCGCTGGTGCGGAGCAACCAAAGCGCCAATGTAAAACAATTAACCGCCAATCTTTATCGTGTACAGGGCGTTCAATTTAGAAGTCAAAATAAGTTGACAGAAGCCCGTGAAAATTTAATGAAAGCGGTAAAGTTGCAGCCGGAAAATGCTAGCTTCCTGGGCAATCTGATCGAAACGGAAATCGCCGCTAACAATATTCCTGAGGCGCAAAAGCTGCTGGATCAATTTATTAAGGTGCCGGAAAACGAAGGCGAGCGACTGTTTTTACAGGGGCTGATTCGTTTTGCAGAAGACAAAAAAGACGAAGGCATTCAGCTCTATCTGGATTCCTGGGCTGCCAAACCTATGGAATCTGTCGCCGAACAAATTTTTGGTTACTATCAAAAAGCGGGCGAAAAAGCCAAGGCGGAAGAATTTGTTGCCTCCTGGGTTGAGAAAATTCCAGAGAGTAAAGCGGCAGCAGTCATGATGGCGGTTGCAGCGCAAAACAACAATAATGTAGAAAAGGCAGTCACCTGGTACGAAAAATCGGTGGAGCTAAACCCCAATATGCCGGCGGCGTTAAATAATCTTGCCTGGCTCTACTATGAGCGCAAAGATCCTCGCGCGTTGGAGTATGCCAAAAAAGCCTATGAGCTGGCACCTAATAGCGCGCCCATTGTTGATACCTATGGGTGGATATTGGTAGAAAAAGGCGAGCTGCAAAAAGGCATTGAGCTGTTGTCAAAAGCCGTTCAGTTAGATCCAGGCAATCAAGAAATACAGGATCATCTAAAAGAAGCAAAAAGCCGACAATAGATATAACCCAATCGCGAGCTCACCCTGTGTAGCTCGCGATTTTCTTTCTGCCTTCACCGATACTATCCGCATGGCTGAATTTTTCCCCGCCGCACATTACCCCGGAATTTTTGCCACCCATGAATGGGTAGATGCATGGCAGGATGCATGGGCAGACTGTGCGGCGATTACCGCATTGCAGCGGCATTCGGATGTGGAAAATTGTCGCGATGGGTTCTATTTATACACACAAAAACCCCGACCGCTAATCGCCCTGAAGACTCTTTTTTCCGCAGGCATCTCAACACCCGCCAGCCCAAGCTTGCGCAGTGAATATTTTAATCCAGATAAAAAAAACCTTTCCGCGTTGGTAAAATCCGCATTGTTATTTAAATGGGATCAGTTTTTTATTCCGGATCTTTTGCAAGCATCGGCTGAATACCAGCAGCTGTGTGAAATTGCACAAACGGAGCGCCTCAAGTTAATAGAGCGCGATTATGCCGTCACCTATGCCGTGCAACTTGGCGATAATAGTTTTACCGATTATCTAAAAGGCTTGGGTAGCAATACCCGTTTGAAGTTATTTAATAAGCGCAAAAAACTTTATCAGCTGGGCGATATTTCGCTGCAAAACCTCTGGCCAAATATCGATGAATTTGTACAAATACTAAATCAGTTTCATCAACAGCGCTGGGGCAAACCCTGTTACTCAGGGCGTAATTTGCAACAAATTACCGGCTTCCTCAAAAAAATTGCAATGGCGGGTGGGCAACCAGATCTATCGGTCATCTACTGCAATGGTCAGGCTGTATCGGCAGCCTTGGATTTAGAATATCGCGGAAGAATTTATAATATTCAGAGCGGGTATCGCGAAAAATTTCAAGACGGCATTTCCCTCGGTACGCTTCACTTTGGTTTTCAAATTGAAAAAGCGTTTGCCTCGGGTGCGGATAGCTACGACTTTATGGCAGGCAATGGCAAGCATAGCGATTATAAAAAATCCCTTGCTACACACAGCGCCACACTGGTTAGTGTCATGCTGGTGCGCAGCAAATTTGCGCGTCTTTTATATGGAATGCAAGAGTTGCTCAAGCGTAGGCAATAAGCGCTGATCCTTGCTCGGGCAAACGCTTAGGGAATTCCCTTAATAATATGCGGCCCGAGCATATTGGCCACCCACACCGGCAGCCATTTCCACAGCGCCACAAATAATTTAAGTTTGGGGTTGTCGGGGTTCATTTCCGGTTTAGGTGTATTGGGTGGCAATACGCAGTACCAGTAGTGTTGGCACGGTTCTGCGCCCCACTGCTTTTTAAACTTGTAGGTGCCCGCATCCAAGGTTGAGCGGCCAAAATCAAAATACGCGCAGCCCTGTTGTATCGCAAACGATAAAATGCGGCGATACATCCACATATTGGTATTGTATTTATTGGCGGATTTAAGGGTGGATGCCCAAGGGATCTCCATTAGCCCATCTTGCTTTACTAAAAAGCCGCAGGAAACCGGCTTGCGTTTTATATACACCACAATAATGTGGGCATCTAATTCCCTATCATTAATAATATTTTCAAACCATTTTTTTGCATAAACCGGTGTGCCCAGGTCGCGCATATTGTGTGAAAAAACTTGATAGAAATCCTGCAGCAATTCGTTTTTTCCAATTTTACAGTCGGGAAAAAATTCATCGGCTTTTTTGTATTGCGCGCGTACTTTGCTGCCCAGCATTTTATCCAGTGCCTCATCGTTTGCTGGCAACTGTAGCAGCATAGAGGCTTTTTTGGTCGAGGGGTTTTCGCCAAGGTCGGGTTGTATGCTGCGCACTTCAATGTGCTGCAAATTTAATTGCGCGCGCACGCCCTCAAGTGCCTGCATTAGTGCGTGGCATACATCGCTGTATTGGCTCACTACGCCACCGTAATTTAAATAGGGCATAGACACCGCAAATTTTCCAAACAGTGGCGATGAAAAAACCGTTAGCGGAATACCGCCAAGCAATTCTCCGGTTGTTGAGCGAGCGCAGAGGATAAGCGAGTGGTGGCCAAAACTTTGCGCAATAACCCGCGCCCATGCCGGGTTGTGGCTAGGCAGTGCAGTCTTGTTTTTGCGCACAAACTCAGCCCAGTCGCCAACCGCATCAAATGCCGCCAGTGCGATCTTAACTTCACCTCCCCAGCAATTGTTTTTATCGATAAGCACAAACGCCGGTTCTACTGGTGCAGGTGAGTTATGTTGCGCGGTGATGTTTGGTGCTTGAGCCGATTTTATTTCCGCTTCGAGTTGCGTAATTTGTTGCGATATATCTTTCATCAGCGCAAGTTGCTGCGCATATTCGGCAGTATTTTTTTGCAAGTGTTTAAATTTGCCCGAAATAATTCCTTTTTGCGTTTTGAGCAATTTTAGTTGGTGGAGTTGTTGTTCCATTGTCTCTCTCATAACCAGCGAAAAACGTATTAGATGCGGCTGCGAATATATTCCAGCCAGGAAGAGTAGCGGACAAACTTATCAAAGCTTGCCGGAAAGCTGTGGCGTTTAACCAAAAAAGGCTGTTGTGCAATTTGCTGTTGGCTGATGTTGCCGGGCATGGATGTCACCGCGCCGATAAAAAATTGGGTGTCTTTTACCAGCTGGGTATGGTGTAACGAAAAATCGTTAAGCGTGCCGGAAGGATAGCAAAATACCCGCGACGGATTTACCAGTTCGCGCGTGAGTACAGCCTGTGCGCGCTGCAACTCCTGTTGGATTTGCTCGTCGGAAAGCGCTGCAAATACTCTATGGCTGCAGGCGTGTGAGCCAATACGCAAGCCCGCTTGTTCCGCCTTGCGCAGGCTGTCCCAATTGCTGGGCTTGTAATCCGCTGGCGCTGGCCCATGGGGTTCAACATCAAGCGCACTGAGCAGCGCAGTGACATATTGTTCGAGCTGTGCCGCGGACAGGCTCTTGCCAAAGCGGGTCAGCTGGCGGCGGCTGGCACGCCTGGCATGTGGCTCGCTAAAATCCAATGCAAATGCATGATTATTAAAATCGAACGCGAGTTGTTTTTGTGGTGTATTCCAAACTGCCGCACTGATTTTTGAATCCCAGGGCCAATCAATGCCATCCACCATATCCACAATAGTAAAAAGTGTGGGCTTGCATTGGTGTTTTAATAAAATCGGCACCAGTTGTTCCAGCTGATCCTCATAGCCATCGTCCAGGGTAAAACACAAAGTGGGGCGATCAGGTTTTTGTTTATTGCGCGCCTTTTCGATTACTTCATCGATTGAGGCAAATTCAAAGCCCGCTGCTTTTGCATAAACAATACATTCTTCCAGCAGCTCCGGGCTAACTCCTTCATAGGCGCCATCGCGCGGGCGCGGGCGATGAATCATATAGATGGTGGCGTAGTGGCCAACCATTTTATTCATCAGCGTTGCGATGCGTTTAGAGGCGAGGGCGCGATAAAAAAAACGGCTCATTGGATCAAACCCACCCGGATAAACGCGCGCCCAACAGGCGCGGTGAATGGCTGACATTTTCATGCAGGCCGATGCGGCAGAGTTGATGTGCAGGAGTATTGCGCCCATGCACTATGCCGCGCTGGGTAGTCACTGCTGCGCTATAGGTATTGCTCACCGCATCCAGTGCGACCGCGTTGTAATCGCCATTGGGGAAACAAAATATATCCACGGCATTGGGCAGCTGTTGCGCGAGCAAAGTTTTGCTGTCCACCACCTCATGCAGAATTTCGGCGTTGGGTAAGTGGTTGTTTAAGCGTTTGTGGTTGCAGGTGTGTGAACCCACTTTCACTAAACCCGTGTCGGTCAAAGCGCGCAGCTCGTCCCAATTCATCAGCCCGCGCGGCAGTGCAAAATTTAAATGTTGCTGCCATTCAATCGCAGCGAGTGCGGCAAATATGTCGGCATCGCTATTTTGTTTAAGGGCGAGAATAACCGCGGCCATGCATTCACGGTCGATAGTTTTGCGATCAGGGTTATCGGCGGCGGGAACCTGTTGCAAGGCGCGCGCAAAAACCGGGTGCTGCCGCATCGCGGCGATTGCATTGCTGGCGAGCAGTGCGCTAACCAGATTGGGCCAGAATTGAAAATCGGTGCCGATTTTTTCTACCACGGCAAACAAGGTCACCGGAACTTGCTGCTGCTGAATGATGGGCAGCGCAAATTCGTAGTTATCGTACCAGCCGTCATCAAAGGTGATTGCGCAGGCGCGGCGCGGCAGGGCTTTTCCACTTGCGCGCAATGCCAGCCACTCCGCTAAATCCATCACGTCAAAATGCAATTTCAGCTCGCGCAAATGCATGGCAAACGTGTCGGGCGTGACGATCATGCCCGGCTCTTCAAGGCGATAACGAATATCATCCTTGGGCAAAATCCGGTGGTACATTAACAGCCAAAGCTGCGGGTCGCGCTCAAGCCCGGCAAAGCGATGCGGGCCAAATTGATTGGCGGCACTGATAACGCATTGCTTGAGTAATTTCTTCATGAAAGACACAAATCCAGAGTTGATAAAGTGGGTTTAGCTGCGCCCGAGCAATTGCCGAATATAGGTTTTACATTCATAAATGCCTGGCCCCATATCTTCCAGGCGATTAGTTTCATGGCGTGTGCGAAAGGGCGATGGTGTTAAAAAAGCCAGTATACGTTTGAGTTTGTAACTTAGGGGATAAGCGCTCTTTAAACATAAATATAAACTGTCCAAATCCCCCAGCAGCCAGCGCAGGCGAGTGCCAATAGTGTAATGCTCGGGAATATCACCGGCGATGCCCAGCTCCCCTTGTACCAGCAGCCGGGGAAAATCCACACCGGCATCAATCGATAATTGCAGCGAGCCCCAAAAGCGTGTGTTCACCTCCATCAAATAGGGGGTGCCTTCGGGCGTCACTCTAAATTCCACCATCGCCACACCGTGCCAATGCACATGGTCCAGCAGTTGTTGCGCGTAGTGTTTCAATGTGGCATCAACCGCAACACTTTCGCTTAATACACTCACACCGCCCTGGGGCGGTTTTTCACGCAGCCGCTGGTGCGCAAAAAATGTCACCGGTTTGCCCTTGTTGTATAAACAAAACAGGCCCGCCCCTGAGCCGGGAATAAATTCCTGAATCATAAACGGGTACTGGGATAAATAAGGTGCGCTGGCCAGTGCCGCGTGTAAATCCTGCGCATTGTTGAGCAGCTTCACGCTGGTGGAAATCCAACCCAGCGCAGTATAAATGCGCGATAAACAGGGCTTGATGACACAGGGATAGCTTAAATGCTGCGGTTGCAAATCGGCGCTGGATGAAAACAGCGTAAATTCAGGTACTGGCACGCCCGCAGTTTTTGCCTGCACCAGTAAGCGATATTTATCGGCCAGCGACATCACTGTATCGTAGCTCGCAAATGGCAGGCGTATATCACCCAATTGTTCGCTGTGCATTAAGAGTAATTGGCTGGTAATTTCAGTGACGGGAATCACCAGCGAATAGTGGCTTTCGCTGCAGATGCGTTTAATCCACTGCAAATACAATTCGGGTTCATCGGCAGAGCTGGGCGATTGCAAATAAGCGCTGGAATATTTGGAGTGGGCAGCTAAAGCAGATGGCGTAGAATCGGCGGTAACTATGCGGATATTTTCCAGCTTTCCCAGTGATCGGGTAACGGCAAGAGCACTTCGCTGCGCAGCGTCAAGAACAAGGATAATGTGTGTCATGTCTCTGCAACCGGCCCTAGTCAGCAAATGAATGTCAATCAAACAACAATCAAATTTATGTGCAAATGAGTGCTGCACAACAATATAGTAGATGAAAGTTGGAATCATACGGATTGCCCAACAAATCCACAAGCTTGCAACAAGAAGGTGATAGAATGCGTTCACCAAAAATGCTCGGCACACTGATCGGAAGGAATGAATGACCGATAAAAAACGCACCATTCTTCATGCGATTGACACTACTGGCCCCGGTGGTGCAGAAACTGTTTTTCTCGATATAGCGCAACAACTGCAACTCGCTAATTATGACAATCTTGCCATCATTAAAGGTGCGGGTTGGGTGGAAGATCAATTAAAGTTGCGCGGCATTCGCTATCACATAGTCAAGCCGCACGGATTTTTATCAATTCCCTATTATTTCCAGCTGTATCAATTAATTCGCCGCGAAAATATCGCGCTGATTCACGCGCATTTACTTGGCTCTACCCTCACTTATTCTATTCTCTCGCTATTTACCCGCTTACCGCTGATTGCGACTTTGCATGGCCGTGTGGATATAAACCCCAACGAGCGTTTTGTTACCATCAAACAAACTATTATGCGCATGGGTGTGGACAAGCTAATTGCCGTAAGCCGCGATCTGGCTAACTACATTGAAAATCGCGGCCTGTTTCCGCGCAAAGCAATCGATGTTATTTACAACGGTGTAGATCAACAGCGCTACACACAACCTGCTGCAGCATCGCTCAAAGCGCAGTTGAATATTCCTACCGATGCCATTCTAATCGGCAGCCTCGGCAATATTCGCCCGGCAAAAAATTACGAAACCTTAATTGCTGCTGTCGGGCTGTTAAAAAATCCGCGCCTGCATTTTATTATTGCCGGGCACAAAAAGAAGGATTTGATGGAAAAACTGGAAGCGCAAATGCAAGCGCTGGGTGTGACTGCGCAACTTCACTTTATTGGATTTTACGACAACACGCCGGATTTTCTCGCGCAGTTGGATATGTTTGTACTCTGCTCGAGCTCCGAAGGTTTTTCCATCGCCACTATTGAAGCAATGGCTGCTGGTTTGCCCGTAATTGCCACCCGCTGTGGTGGGCCAGAAGAAATTCTGCAGCATTTAACCACCGGCTATTTAATTCCAACCGAAATGCCAGGCCAGCTCGCCGCTGCGATTCAACATTTGCAAGACGACCGCGCGCTCGCTGCGCAGTTGGCCAGCGCCGGGCAAGCGCATATGCGCAATACATTTTCATTAAGTGCCATGCTGCAGGCTTACCAGCAGCACTATCAGCGCTTGTTAAACAATTAATATCTGCCACTAAGGGTAAAACTGTGTCGGTTACAGAATTAATCAAAAATCGCTACGGCTCAAAAAAAGGCCTATTGCGTTATTTCGCATACGAAGTGCTGCGTGTGCTTGGTGTGTATCGCAAATTTACCAAGGTAGATTTCACCCAAGTCAAACGTCTGGTATTTGTTTGCCACGGCAATATTTGCCGCAGCCCATTAGGCGAAGCAGTTGCGCGCGAGCAGGGTGTGCCCACTACATCCTTCGGGTTAGACACACGCGGTGGCGACTCAGCCGACCCGCGCGCAATTGCCTGGGCACAAGCGAATGGCTACAACCTAAATGAACACATCACCCAGCGTGTTGACCAATACACACCGCAAGCGGGTGATTTATTAATTGGTATGGAGCCAAAGCATATTCGCCAATTAAAAGCGCAATTTGCACAAGCCCCCGTACAAATTACCCTGATTGGCCTATGGCTGCAGTCGCCGCTGGCCTATTTGCATGATCCTTATAACGCGCGGCCAGAATATTTTTCGCGTTGTGAAGAATTGGTGAGGGACAGCACGTTGGAAATTAGGTGGCGCTTTGAAGCCCAAAATCAGGAGGCGTCTAAGTAGCTAAATGACTAGCAATGTTGTAAGTAATAAACGGGTGGCGATACTCGATCTGCTACGGTTTGTGGCCGCGATGTTTGTCTTGTTGTATCACTACCACTATTACCTTTTAAAAGTAACTGGCGACAACACTTTTGCAATATTTAAGTTCGGATATTTGGGTGTTAATTTTTTCTTTATGTTAAGTGGTTTTGTGATAATGGCGTCCGCATATGATCGGAGTGCCATTAAGTTCGGATTGTTACGAGTGCTGCGTCTGTATCCTGCATTTATTGTTTGTCTCATTATTACATTAGTAGTGCTTTATGCATTTGGAAATGAAATTCCTTCCGTTTCGGCCATTTTTCTGAATGCTTTAATCGTTAACGATTATTTTGGGGTTTCCAATATTGATGGTGTTTATTGGACGCTTCAAGCTGAGCTGAAATTTTACGGCTGTATATTTTTATTAATTTTGTTCGGTGTTTTATCCAGCTATCGAATTTGGTTAAGCATCTGGCTATTGTTAGCAATTGCATTTCACTTCTACAAAGAACCATTTTTTTTAGGTTGGTTTATTAGCCCATCGTACTCTTTCTTTTTTATCGGGGGAGTTGCTGCATACTATTTTTTTTGCAATTCAAAAGACCGTTTTGCGTGGATTGTGTTTGGAGTGGCGATGGTCTTTTCGCTAATAAAGTCGTGGGACCAGATTGATGGGTTCTGTAAAGAGGTAACTGAAACGGACAAGGTAATTGCTGTACTAATTACTCTAAGTTTTTATATTCTTTTTGTTTGTCTTCCGAAAGTAAATGAAAAAATCCAACCTTCTCGTTGGATTGCAATTCTAGGTGGAATGAGCTACCCGCTTTATCTGATTCATAGTCGCGCAGGCTTGGAACTGGTTGATAGTCTTCGTGCTCCGATTGGAGTTTATGCAGCTTTATGTTCGGGTATCATTGTGGTGCTTTTTGTTTCGTTGTGTGTGCATCTCTTTGTAGAAAAGCCTCTATTCAAGAGAGCCAGAGCTTTGGTTAGCTAGCAGATCGGAAATTTATATGGAAGAGCAGAAAACAGTAAAAGATTTTTACGCATTCAAAATAAAGAATATGTGGACTTACTTTAAGTCTCAGCATTATTCTTTTTGGATGATTTGTGGCTATTTATTTTTTGAATTTGTAAAGCCTCAGGCGCTGTATCCTGCATTGGCGATTATACCATGGGCGCAGTTGCTTCTTATGGGAGCTCTGCTAGGCGTATTCACCGATAATACAATAAAGAAAGTTTGGTCATTCGCGCACTTGACGATTATCTTATTTTCTATAGTCATAGCAATATCGATTTTTACTGCGACTTACCCAGAAATTTCAAAGCTGTACTACATGGATTTTTATAGTTGGGTAATTATTTTTTTCCTTATTACTAAAATTGTTAACACTCCTGAGCGATTCTATATCTTCTTGTTAATATTCTTAGTTGCCGCTGGGAAAATAGCATTCGGTACCTCCAAAAGTTGGGTGTCTAGAGGGTTTTCTTTTACAAGTTGGGGGTTGATGGGACCCAAAGGATACTTTCAAAATTCAGGTGAGTTGGCGATTCTAATGCTGATGTTATTTCCCTTAGCGTTTTATGTGTACCAAGCGTTGAAAAAACAATTAGTCATGTGGGAACGTTTGTTATTAGCTGCATTCTGGATATGCCCCATTTTGACAATTCTTGGTGCTAGCAGTAGGGGGGCTCAGGTTGCTTTGGTGGTTCAATTCATACTTATGTTTAGAAAAGCTGTATTTAGAATAAAACCATTGATTGGAGTAATCGCTCTGATTGCAGTAGTGAATTACATCCTGCCTCAGGAGCAGAAAGATAGATTTAGTAATGCCGGCGATGACAAAACATCTGAGCAGCGCCTGCTATATTGGGAGCATGGATGGGATATGATGAAAGAGCATCCCTTTACGGGGGTTGGCTTTTTTAATTTCATTCCTTACTACGAAGCTCATTTTAGCTATGACATGCTTTATCCTACTGCTCAGCTACCACATAATATTTTAATTCAAGTTGGTACTGATGCTGGTTTTATTGCCGTGGCATTATTCCTTTTAATTATTTGCTACTGCTTCATAATGACCTTCAGGTTAACAAAAATAAAAAATTTGGAGCCGGAGGTTAAAGCAATTGCGGCAGGTCTGGGAGTTGGTGTGGTAGGGTACACAATAGCAGGCCAGTTCGTGACAGTGGCTTACTATCCTTTTCTTTGGGTGCATCTGGCGTTTATTGTTAGCTTGACTAACATTACAGATGTAGCTACGTCCAAGAAAGAAAGATAAAGAAAGTATTCACTTGGATCAACGTTGTATCAAATTTTGGAGATATCCATGAATATCCTTAGATCACTATCTTATGTTGTTATTTTTTCATCGCTATGCGGATCGTCTCTGGCAGAGGTCAAAATTTTACTGGAAGAAAATTTTGACAAAACTGGCAGTCTTACATCTGGTCTCGGAATTGGGTCTCAGGCTGGCGGGCTTGTCACGACGACATTCCAAACTGAAGAGCAAATACATATTGATACAAGTAAAGGAGCGTTGAAGGCTGTTTATCCCGTTAGCAAAGGAGGAGGCATCTACGGTTGGGCGAGTTTCGACATGACACCTTACAAGACCTATGAAGTTTACGTAGAGTTTCATGCTCGTATGCCTAAGGAAAAACAGGGCTTGAAGTTTCTGAAAGTTTTCGGTGGCGCTAATACTACCTTCGCACTCGACTATACCGGTATCGAAGCTGGAAAGGGAACTTTGCACCAGGTTTCATTCGGTGATGGGACAGCAGTAACTAACGACACCCAAAACGTGATCAATTTCAATGGGGCAAATCCTAGCTGGATTGGTCGTTCTTATGGAAAAGCGGTTGTAAAAACACCCGAAAAAAAAGGTTTCACTGCAGCAGATTGGGGGGATAAATGGCACCACTTTAAATTTAAGGTGAAATTTAACTCGGCGACTAAGAATGCAGATGGAACATATACAGAAATCAATGATGGTGAATACTACGTTGAAATTGATGGAAAAGTTTATGTAGATGCAACGGGTTTACTTAACCGTCATCCAACGAACGGGCCAATTACTAAAATCGCATTATTGGATTGGGCTCAGAATGTAGATAAATCATTTGAGATTTACTACGACAATCTCAAAATTACTACGGGTGGTTTCGATGCCACGGGGCCAAGCTCACCTGTAAATACCAAGGTTCAGTGAGTTTTATTAATGATATCTATAGTAATTCCTGCTTATAACGAAGCAAACTTTATTCAGAAGACTTTAGCTACCTTGGCAGACTTTGTTGGTGGCGGCGAAATAGAGGTTATTGTTGTTGATAACGGTAGTGACGATGAAACTCCCGATATATGCAGGCAATTTAGTTGGGTAAGTCTAGTGCAATTAAGCTGCCGAACTACGGTTGCTGAGGCTAGAAATGTTGGTGTCGGTAAGTCGTCCGGTGAAAGTTTAGTTTTCATTGATGCAGATATCTTGGTAACAGAAAAGTGGTTTTTAGCAGTCTCTAGTTTTGCTAAAAAGGCAGAGTCCAATAATTTTCTTGTTACTGGGAATAAAGTTTCAGTATCTAAGGAGCCTTCATGGATCGAGACAAGTTGGTTTTCATGCCTTAAAAGTAAGTCCTCATCTTATATAAACTCAGGAAATTTAATTTGCACTAAGCGATTATTTGATTTGATTGGAGGATTCGACAAAGAATTAAAAACAGGTGAGGATGTTGATTTTTGTGAAAGGGCGAAAAAGCAAGGTGCCTTAATAAAACTGGATCCTCAGTTTTTTGTCTACCATGAAGGTTATCCGAAGACAGTTAAAGCATTTTTTGCCAGAGAAAGATGGCATGGAATAGGCGACACTCAGTCAATTGAAAAGTTTATGAAATCCAAAGTTGCTTTGTTGTCTTTATGCGTCACTCTTATGACTGTATTTTTTCTTATATCGATTATTTTTGGTTTTTATGGTCATGCTTTGCTGTTATTTTCCGGTTTATTTATGATTAATTTGCTGATTTTGACCAAGCGTCTAAAGGTCATCTCCGTCTCCCAGTTTTTCTCTTCAATGGCTCTTAATTATATTTATTTCTTGGCACGCTTTTCGTCAATTTTTAGCCATAAACATAATCGTATTCGTTAGCTTTCGAGGTGGAGTTAGTTTTATTTGTCACGCCAATTTGTGTGGAAAGAAGTTCTACGCGAGAATCATCACAATTGATTAAATAATAAATATGCTCTAGCTGGCAATGGTATAAAGAATGGCCTCAGCTCTTACAGCGAAGTTAAAGATAAAACGACCAAACTCCCAAGATGAGAGGCAACGGTTTACGATTGTTGAAGGGATGCATAAGGTGCTTTGTCGTTTATAGCTCTTAGCCTCCTGGCATTCTTCGTGAGATGTGGCGTGGCGAACATACTTAATGAACGCCATCTGATATTTTTATATGTTCAGTCAAGTCAATTTTATGCGAATAGGGAGAAAGGCATGGCTAAGCCAATATATAAATTCGTATTTTTATTTCTCGTATTTTTATCGACCGCTGCTCATTCCATTACTGTAGAAAACTTCGATGCTTTCCAGAAAAGCGATAATCTTGCTATGCGAGATGTTGAAACTGGGTTGGTGTGGTTGGATTTTGGTGTCAACAATGGGGCAAGCATCAATTCGGTTGTTAGTAATCTTAATGGTATTTACGCTGGGTGGCGGCTTCCTACTGAATCAGAAGTTGTTAGTTTTTGGGAGAGGTTGGCTATTTCTGACCTTACTGGAATATTTGATTTGTGTGGAGCGAATAAAACACCGAGTGATAATCTACCTTACCTTGCATGGGGATATTTTGTTGACGAAGAAGGTTACTTGGGCGCCGCCTATATAAAGGAAGAACCGAATCCTTTACGTCAAACGTTAAATGTCAATTCTACAGCTAATAGAATAATTGCAGGTATAGAAAAGAAAATTATCGACGTGAAGTATGATGGCTCAGATTATTATCTCTTTAACTTGGATGGCGCAGCAGAAATAAGTACTTTACTTGTTAAAAAAACAGAAGTGAACGAGCCCTCGTTACTTATGCTTGTTTTTTTGATTGCGTGTGTTTTTATTCGCAGAATTTCGTTTCATTAATTTTGTATTGCCGAGAGCAATACAATTGCTCTCGGTATGTTGCTTGTCAAATAATATGATGTAAATGCTTGAAGTTTTGTTTTGCTAAAAGCCGAGGGTGTTGGTTAATCGAATTAAGCTGAGCTGCTGCGCTTTGCTTGTAAAACAACAAGGTTTTACTGAGAAAATTGCCTGACAAAAAATCATCGTTTGAAATGATTCTATTCTGTAGCCCCGCCAATTTTAACACGCCAGCAACCTTGGGCATGTAGGCAATGCTCATTACGGGCGTATTGGTGTTTATTGCCATAATCGAACCGTGTAAGCGTTCAGCCAATACACAATCTGCCTTGCTAATAATTCCCTGAATCTCTTTTGCATTGTACAAGCCGCATAACTTGTAGGTTTTATTCTGAGCTTCAGGAGAAAGATTGGAATAAATACGCTCGATTGCACTTAGGTCGTCATGACATTCGTGGCGCTGCATTGGTATTAGCCACAAATTGCCATTTAATTCGGCGACAGCATGCTCACAGAATTCTACATACTGTTCAAGCCAGCCGGGTTGTTCGGTGTTATAGCTGCAGGGCGTAAGCGCAATATTGCGGCAGCCTTTGAGTGGAAATGATTCTTTTTTTAGAATATTTAGGACACGTTTTTCGCTCGCCGATTCAAGTGTGAAGACTAAATCTGGAATCACGTTGATTTTGCTTTCATCTACACCACACCGAATTAAAGTCTCTTTGGACCTATTGTCTCTTACGGAAATGAGGTCTACCAATGCGAATGTTTCCGCAATTGCTTGCTCAGAGCCTTTATGGTGTAGGGGGCCGACACTAATACCGACAAGAGCCACTTTTTTTCCAAAGCGTTTTGCTCGGCGAATTAAGTTAATGTAACCAAAAAACCATTTGTTGGTTTCTGGTGTGTCGAAAAACAATCCGCCTCCGCCAATAACAATTACATCTGACCTAAAGAAGCTAATAATTGCATTGAGATAACCTATGCGGTTTTTGCCTAAAATCCCTTTGACTATTGCTTTGAGATCAATGCCGAAATAAGGGTACGCATTTACTCGGTGCTCTGTTTTAGTCGCATTTGGTCGCGCAGAGCAAACACTAATATTTGCGTCGGGCAATTCAGCTTGTATCCCATCAATGAGTGCTGCGAGAATCGCTTCATCGCCAGCATTGCCTTGTCCGTAGTAGCCGAAAATTGAAAACCTGGTCATTTTAGTTCCATTAGTTAATGTGCATTTAAAAGTTGCCTATGAATTTGAGTAAATATGGAAGGCCAAGAATAAGTGCGTTCAATAAAGTGTTTGGCTGCCGCACCAACTTCTGTTGCATAACAAGGATCATTGGCTAATAGAACAATAGCGTCGCCAATTTCATCATTGCTATTGGCTTCGATAATGTCATGCCGATCCTTTGCGCCAATTCCTGAATTTCCGAGTGCGGAGCTTACCACTGGTTTACCAGCACCCATCGCTTCCAATAATTTATTTTGTTGACCGCTGCCAATTTCCATTGGAAATGCGAACAAGTTAACACCATTTATATATGGCCAAATATTGTTAACAGTTCCAGTCACAATAACATCTGGATCTTTAGCTAGCGCGTTAATCTCGGGCGCTGGGTCGCGTCCAATAATAACTAATTTAGTATTGGGCAATTGCTTATGGCGCGCTTTGAAAATTGCATATAACCGCAGTGCCGCTTTGATGTTGGGCGGATAACCCATATGGCCTAAATAGCCAATTGTATTGCAACCGTAATCAACTCTGTCTGTGCTGAAATCTTGTAAAAAAAGTCCATTGGGAATTACCCCAATTTTATTCTCATCGATATTTTCACCTGCACCCAGCTTGCGATCTAATGGAGATACATAGCAGGCGTAATTAGTTGCCTTTATAGTTTTTCGCTCCCACAGTTTCATCATCTGCGCATCATAATGTTTGATGAGCGAATTGCCGCGTGTTCGCATGCTAGTAGAGTAGGGAGAGTCGATAAGATCCAGCACGTAACGTTTGGCGCGAACGATTTTTTTTATGAGATGCTGGTAGGGGAGTAGCACACATAGCGCATGGTCATAAGTCGCAGTTTGGGTTTCCTGAGCTATATAGTTTGCAATTAGCTGCTCATCGTAGCGAATTAAATCAAAGGGTATTTGATAAGGAATAAATGCTTTGATGCGAGTGGTGAGTTTCCGAAGTTTGGAAGCTGGGTGCGGTTGGCGGGTATACACCGAAACCTTGTCGCAAAATTCTTTTGCCTGTTGAATGCCATCTTGATCAACCTTGCCTTCCGCAATCACCAGCAAGTGGATGTTAAATGTTTTTGCCAGCTCTTCCAGAATTGGGTAATAACGTATTGAAATTCCGTTTTTCCGCGCAGGAAATGGAAAGTCAGGCATACAGACTAATAATTTTTTCTTATTTATCATTGGCTCATAAACCCTTTCTCTATCATTGATCGAAAATAATAATTTTCAGTGTAGAGTTGAGTGTAATTGCCATCGGCAATGAGTTTGCCATCGGCAATTACAGAAATCTTATCGGATAGTTTAATTGCGGCCGGACGATGGGAGATTACAATAATAAGAACTTCATGTTTAAGCTGATTGAGCAGGCTCATTAGGTCGTGCTCGGACTCAATATCCAAGGCGCTGGTGGGTTCATCTAAAATAAGGACTTTATTTTGGCGATAGAGTGCGCGTGCAATACCTATGCGCTGGCGCTGTCCGCCACTTAGCAATTTGCCATCTTGCCCCAGACCGGTCTCCAAACCTTTTGGCAGCTTCGCCACAAACTCCATAGCATTGGCGTGAATTAGAGCCTGCTTAACTTGTTCTATATCGATTTCTTCTTTGCTCACACCAAAGGCGACGTTGGCAATTACACTGTCATCCAATATAAAAATATGTTGTGGCACATAGCCAATAGTGCCTTGATAGGACTGTAATAATTTACCGGTGATAGGAAGGTTATTGGCGGTAAGTTGGCCAGCTGCCGGTGGCAATAAGCCGAGAATAATATCGGCTAGAGTTGATTTTCCAGAGCCAGATGGCCCTGCAATAGTATTGAGTTGACCTTGCATAAAGCTAATTGTTACGTCGTCCAGTGCAAGTTTATCTGTATTGGGATATTGATAAGAAATATTGTGCAATTGTATTGCGCTAACCTGACCCATGGGCTCGGGTCTTTGTTGCGCGCTGGCCTCTGTTATCACATCGAGATTGGCTTTTAGTTGAAGTACTACCGCACCATTGGCGCTGATACTGGAAATGGATTTATACATCTGCTGCATTGTGGGTAGCAGTTTATAGCCGGCGATGGCGTAGATACTTAAAATAGCAACTACGTTAGTGCTATTGCTGCTCGACAATACCAAAATAGCAAATAGTAAAATCGCACTGAACGAAATGGTTTCTATTGCAAATCTTGGCAGGTCGCCAGAGAGTGCTATATAGGCGCTGGAGTCGAGCCCGCGCTGATTAACTACTCGGTAGTTTTCAGTGTATTTCTTCTCAAGTCCGTTAAGTTTTATGTCTTTTATACCAATAAATGATTCAGACAATATGCCCTGTACCAAGCGATTTCGCTCGGTGATTATATCTCCGTGCTGTTTAAGCGACTTTTTAATAATCCAATAGGTGCCTAAGTAGGCGCCACCAATAAGAAGCGCCGAGCCTATCGCAATAACGGGATCAAGAAACAAAAGCCCGACAAGAATAATAATGGCTACAAATGCTTGGCTGCACATGAGCAAGTAGGGTTGCAATACCATATAAATAAAGCGGGGAGCATCGGCGGAGATAATGGAGATCAGCTTGTTGTAATTGGTGGACTTGTGAAATAAGTAATCGCGATTGATAAATTTTTCAAATAGTTGAAATTGAAAGCTGCTGCCCAGATAGATTGAAAAGCGCAGTTGTAGCCAAAGAGTAATGGCGCTTACCCCATTGGAAATCACAATCATCGCAATCGACAGCAGCGCAAAGCCCAGAATAAATTCGTTGTTAGATTCAAACTTGCCCAGTTCATACAGTGTCGCCAACACTTTGTTGCTGTGGATACTATCCGGGTTTGAAATAATACCGATGAATGGCGCAATGCTGGCCACACCTACCACTTGCACTATGGCAGAGAACGCAAAGAAGAACTGCAGGAACAGCATCTTGGTTTTTTGCTCTCGGCTCAAAACCGCGTAAATACTGCGGATGATACTTAGGATATACATAAACGGTCAGTGTCCATTGTTAAAACATGAAATCAATTTGTTGTCAGTTGTTTGTCTGAGTGATGACGAATCAAATTTGCGATGTTATTCGCGAATAGAGTATTTCAGATACTTTTTGTCTTCCTTCCAACAGAATAATACTGAATTCCTTTTTTCTGCATGCGCGTTGGGTCATACATATTGCGCCCATCAAAAATGACTGCATTTGATAACATATCCTTAATTACATCAAAATCCGGTGCACGAAACGCCTGCCATTCGGTAACTATTGCTAAGGCATCTGCACCTTTTAGTGTTGCTTCTTTGGTGCCGCAAAGTAATAAATCATCTCGGTTGCCGTATATGCGTTGAGTTTCATTCATGGCTTCGGGGTCAAATGCCTGAACTTTTGCGCCTTCTGCCCAAAGTGCTTCTATCAGTGTGCGTGAAGGTGCTTCGCGCATATCGTCGGTATTCGGTTTAAAGGACAAACCCCAAATTGCAATTACTTTTCCGGTTAAGTTGCCATCGAAATATGTGTTAATTTTTTTAAATAGCGTCGTTTTTTGTTCATTATTTCTGGCGTCAACGGCTTTTAATACTTTTGAGTCAAAATTAATTTTTTGCGCTGTTTGAATGAGTGCCTGCACATCTTTTGGAAAGCATGAGCCGCCGTAGCCCACGCCTGGATAAATGAACTGATAACCTATGCGTGGATCGCTTCCAATTCCATGCCGCACAGCTTCGATATCAGCACCCAACAATTCGGCCAAATTTGCCATTTCGTTCATGAAGCTGATTTTTGTAGCGAGCATACAGTTTGCGGCATATTTGGTAAGTTCGGCGCTACGCACATCCATGACAATAATTTTCTCGTGATTGCGGTTGAATGGTGCATAGAGCTCTCGCATCATATCTTCCGCGTTTTTGCTATCGGTGCCAATAATAATGCGATCCGGTTTCATGCAGTCTGCGACAGCAGACCCTTCTTTCAAAAACTCTGGGTTTGAAATGATATCGAATGTTAAATCGGCTCGTTTCCGTTCGAGTAAAATCTCCTGCACTTTCGTTTTTACTTTGTCTCCTGTGCCCACAGGTACGGTTGATTTATTAACAATGATCTGGCTTCTATTCATATTTTGGGCGATGGTTGAAGCTACAGTTAGTACATACTTCAAATCAGCTGAGCCATCTTCGTCAGGTGGTGTACCTACGGCAATAAATTGAATCTCTCCATGTGTTACACCGGCTTTTGAATCTGTCGTAAAACGTAACCGACCCGCGGCATGGTTTTCTTTTACAAGATTTTCAAGCCCTGGTTCATAAATCGGAATTTGTCCTTGTATCAGGCGCTCCACTTTGTTTACGTCAACATCGACACAAATAACATCATGGCCCACTTCTGCTAAAACAGCGGCTTGAACCAACCCTACATAACCAATACCAAATACTGTTACTTTCATTTTTTAATCCAGATGAAGTTCTTCTGTAAATTTGAAATATTCTGTACTATTTGCTTTTGCCTTCGAGTGCCTTAGATATTTTGGCCGACACTGAGGTTCTACATAAATGGTAGGAGCCCACTTGATGTGAATTGGCTGGCTGTGTTTTAGGTTGATATAAATAAAATGAAAACCCGTGCTTCTCAATACAGTCTTGTAGATGTTTTGAGATGTTTTTTTGCCTTGGAATATAGAAATACTCCGTTTATTTAATTCTATTTTTTTCTGTGAATGTAGCTATGGCGTTAAAATAGATGCTGCGCATCTTTTCCTGAATAAGTTCAGCCCCCCAATGTTTATATGCATGTTCCTTACCCGCATCAGCTAATGCTTTCGTGTCGATCTGTCGTTCAGCAATCATGGCGAGCAGGGTGGCAAGCTCGTCACTATTCCCGGAGGAAAATAATAAGCCCGTCTCTTGGTGAATGACTGCCTCACTCGTACCGCCAATATCTGCACTAACGGTGAGTACTCCTAGCTGCATAGCCTCTATCAGTGAGCCGCCCAAAGCTTCAAACCAAATCGGTGTTTGCAGGGCTATGTCGGCAGATTGAAGGATTTGTACAACGTCATTGCGGTGACCTATGAATAAGACTCTTTCACCAAGCCGGTGTTCTTGAATTTTATCCTTGAGTAACCGTTCATAACTGTTGTCACCGTCATCCTCAAAGCTGCCGGCGAATATCAACGCTAAATTGGGATGGGTATCTTTAATTTTTATTATTGCGTCGATGGCAATGTGCTGGCCTTTTTCGTGACAAATGCGCGCAGCATGAAAAATGACTATATAACCTTTTGATTTAAGCTCATCTATGAATTGCAGGTTTGACGGCGGCGCTTTTGCGAGTAATTTTTGCGAGTCAAAAGGAGAGTGCACAACTTGGCATCTGTCCTTGGGCACCGTCTGAAGAAGTTCAAGATGTGCCTTCATTAAATTGGCGCTGACAAAAATGTAATCGTTGGCGCGGGCGAGCATTTTTCCTTCGGCCCATCGATAGTCATCCAGATGGCGAAAATAATAGAGTAGAGCGGCATTTTTTATTTCTGCTATTCGATAAGGAAGCGGGTGAACACCGCCATTCGCCTGAACCAAGTCTATTTTTGTTGAAAAGGTTTTGGCGAGTGTTTGAGCCACAATCGAATATTCATTTATTAAGTCTAGTAATGCGATTAGTTTCAAGCCAAAAAAAGTTATCAGCTTATTTTTTGTAAGGGCTTTAAGTCTTTTGATGTGGTCACTTTTGCGTTGATAGTTGTAGAGCGAAAAAATACGTTTCGCTATCACATGTTCAGCGAGTTGCTTGGGGTAAAGATCTGCCAGAGGGTGGTAAGTAATAAAGATAAAGCGAAAATCTTGCAGTTCATTGGCTAGATCCACGGCTCTTGCAATTGATCCTCCGGATGTTTCTACCTGATCAAAAATGAGAATGTTTTTTTTATTCATGATCTTTACCTAAGAATATTTGCCATCGTTTCGATTTGCTTTGAAACAGAAAAGTTCTGTTCGGCACGCTGCCGTGAGTGTTTAGAGAAAGATTGAGCGAGCGTGGTATCTGTGCACAAAACGAATATTTTCTCTGCTAATTCGGTGTGATTGCCAGGGCTAATAAGGAAACCGTTTTTTTGGTTTTCGATAGTTTCTGACAGGCCTTGTAAGTTGGAGACTATTAACGGTAATCCAGATGCCATCATTTCAACACTGGACATAGTGAATGAGTCCCAGCCTGTGGAAGCAATAACGCCGATGCTGGAGCTGCGCATCAATGCGGCTATATCCTTGCGGTATCCGGCAAATGTTACATGGGGTTCTGCTGCCGTGCCTGCGAGCATATCGGTATAGGTCTTTGCTTCATCGCCCTTGTTGCCGCAGAGTACAAACTGAATATTTTGCAGTGAGCCGGTGGTGGCCATATGAATTGCGGCATTGATAATGGTTCTTACGCCTTTGCGTTCTTCCATGTGCCCGGAATAAAAAATAATTTTTCTTTCTTGG
Source organism: Cellvibrio sp. ATLC23 (assembly GCF_057196725.1). Lineage (NCBI taxonomy): Bacteria > Pseudomonadati > Pseudomonadota > Gammaproteobacteria > Cellvibrionales > Cellvibrionaceae > Cellvibrio > Cellvibrio sp. ATLC23. Next base: position 105,681 of record NZ_JBXUOS010000009.1, read on the forward strand.
GGAATTCCAAGCTGCTCGTGGGCGTAAAAATCTTTACCGTAATTCGGCGAAAACTTTTCTGTGTCTACCCCTAGATAGAGCACGCTGGTTGCTTTGGCCGGAACGCCTCTGCCATGGGTGGCGGTACGGCGCATGGCTTCCGATTCAAATACAAAATGGTCTGGTGTGTTGCGACGCAGTAAAAACTCAGCTTTTTTTAGCCAGAGTTTTAGGCCGGTATTAATGCTGCTCATACTGGCGCCCCAGTAAGAGATGATTTTTTTTACGCCGTTATCTTTAAGCAAACTAATAACCTTTGCTGGATAACCAAGGTCAAATGCGATTACGGTTTGTATATTGTTGTTGCGTAAATAGGGTACCAGAGTGGCTGGATTAGGGTTGCGATAGTCGCAGTCTATTTTATTGTGTGCGGCTGCATCTTTTAGGCCATTAAATGACCAGAAAATGCGTTCATTTGTATAGCCTGCAGCAAGTGCAGCCTGGTGGAACACATACTCAAGGGATGATATCGCGTAGCCTGTATGCTCCTCGCAATGAATCATTATAAGAATGGCGGGCGCGTTATTCATGGAGTTTTAAACCACAGTTTTATCAAGGTGATATTTTTACAAATACACAAATAGTGGTAATAACGCTTTGTGGTATTGTTTTTTATGGTGGCGAGCGCGAGCAGTAGCGTGGAGCTCAATAAATTTTTTACTGAGTCGGCCAGCATTCGCGCAGGCCTGCCCATGATTTTCTTTTGCGCCGTCAGTTTGGCGATATGGTGCGAGGAGTGAGCGCCATCAACAAACAGTTTTTTAATATTTTCGCTGCTGTATTCGCGCTCTTTGAGTCTGTGCCCCACTGCGGCATCGGGAAAGTAAATAACCTTTTTCTTGGCCCAGATCATTTTCCGGTAGAGTAGGGTCTCTTCGCCCGCTGCCAATTTTGTTCCTTGTCGGCCTAAATTGGGATCAAACCCTCCTAGTTCGATAAGCAGCGATTTGCGTACACAAAAATTTTTGCCATAAAATTCGTGGTGAATATCGTTTATATCAAGTGTTTTATCACCGTAATCCAGCCCAACAAAACAAGGTGTGTATTCAGGAATAAACCACCAGGGTTTTGGCTTATCCCAAATAATATTGATTTTGCTGTACAGGCAGTCGGGGGCGAGATTGCGGATTATTTCACTGTATTTTCTGACCCAATGCGCGGGAATTTCTGCATCGTCATCGGTAAATAAAATGTAGTCGCCCTGTGCTTTTTCCAGGCCGGTATTGCGCGCATGGGATAGGCCTTGTCTACCCTCAAAATAATAGTGAAAGTGAGGGCGGTTGCTCACAATGGCTTGAGTGATTTTAGCGGTGTGATCGGGTGAATTATTATCGACGATAATAATTTCAATAGCGCCCGGTTCAGGTTGATCCATTGTCGCCAATTGATTCAGGGTTATCGCTAATGAATCGGCGTTGTTGTAAGTGCATAGCACTATGCTGATGAGAGGCTTCATTTCCCTGGTCGTCTATTAAGGCGAGTTATTGATTTTCGCGGGGAATATGCATGCGAAAATGGTTTTGGTGCGCGGGATTCTACCACAGAGACTAATAAGAGTTTGTTGCAATACGGAATTGTGCGGAATAAAAAAGGCGCCCGTAGGCCACTGCTGTCCCATAGTTTGTAGATAAAAGAAAAGCCTGTTTTCCAAGTTGATACAATGTGAGTACGACCAAACATTGAAAAACAAAGGAAAACAGGCTTTGTCACATTCTAACACCGCATTCCACCAACTACTCAAACCTTTATCGAGACATGAATTTGAATCGGAAGCTAAAAAGCATCATGTCGGCCAAAAATTACGCTCGGCCACTCGCTGGGATCAGTTTGTCGGCATGGCCATGTAGCAACTGTCTGGCCGTCAAAGCTTGCGTGATATTCAATCCAATCTCGAAGCGCAGCAGCATAAGCTCTATCATCTCGGTGCCAAGCCGATTGCTCGCTCAACGCTGGCTCGATTAAACGAAGTACAGCCCGCCGAACTCTATAAACAGATATTTGCTCGCCTGCTTCACCGCTGTAAATCCATGCAGGGTAATCACAAATTCCGCTTTAAAAATCCGCTGTATTCGCTCGATGCCAGCGCGATTGATTTGTCGCTCGCACTATTTCCATGGGCAGCGTATCGCGACGACACTGCCAAGGTAAAACTCAGTGTTGGCTTGAACCACGGCACCCACATCCCTGAATTTGTAGCGCTCAGCGATGGCCAGGAAAACGACATGATTGAAGGACGAAAGTTTGATTTTCCCAAGGGTAGTATTGTGGCATTTGATAAGGGGTACGTGGATTATCAATGGTTTAAGTCACTGACAGATAAAGGGGTTTTCTTTGTAACGCGCTTGCGCGCCAAAGCGGTCTATCGCGTGGAAGAGCGCCGTTACGCCGACAGCAGCAAAGGTATTCTCAGCGATCAGGTCATTCAATTATCCAGCGCTCATGCAATCAAACGCGGTGCACCGACGTTGCGTCGAATTGGCTATCGCGATGCAACAACCGGCAAGTTTTATGAATTTCTCACCAACAATTTTCAGTTGGCAGCGACCACAATTGCAGCGATTTACAAGGATCGATGGCAGGTTGAATTGTTCTTCAAAGCGATCAAACAAAACCTGAAGATCAAAGCGTTTGTGGGCACCTCAAGAAATGCGGTGTTAACGCAAATTTGGATCGCCATGATTACGTATCTATTGTTGGCATTTGCTCGCCACAGTGCGAAATCAGGTTGGACGGTACAGCGGATTATGCGGGTGATTCAATTGAGTTTATTTGATCGTCGGAGCCTGAAAAGCATCCTAATGCCTGATCCTCCTGATCATAAAAAAAGCGAACCTCAAATGAGGCTCGCTTTATGAATAAAACTATGGGACAGCAGTGGCCCGTAGGCGCCTTTTTTTAGCAAGCGATTAATTACGCTTTTTTAGCCAAGCGACGACGTGACAGGCCAAGACCCATCAAGCCTAGACCTAGCAGAGCAAAAATGCCTGGTTCTGGAACTTCCAGTGCTTTTACAGAGAATTCGTCTCTTACACCGCCAGCCCAAAATTTGATTTCATCTACAGTTACGCCACCAACAACAAAGGTTTGTTCGCCGTTAGCTTGAGTAGAGTTGATACCGTAAAAAGTCAGAGTTGAGCCAACTTGTACACCGCCGAACCACAGGGACAGGTAACCAACTTCGCCTCTTACTGGATCGCTACCATCGCCGCCTTCATTGTCTTTGTTGAACAAATCAGTGATTTTGACTGTCTGCAGTGCCACAGCGTTGGCAAACAAAATTTTGATGTATTCAACACCATCAATTTCGTCAATCTCGCCACCGCGAACGCCAAGACCGTCTTGTGGGTCAGCAGCAAACAAGAGTGAGCCTGCTGGGCCCGCAACAGCGGTGACATCACCAACAGTGTGGCTTGGCAGGTTGTTGGCAGCTGGAGTCCAAGCTGGCGAGCCAAAGTCGATAATAAGAGCATTTGCTTGAGCGGCTGCGAGCAATGCGCTTGCTGCGAAAAGTTTACTGATGAATTTCATTGTCTATCTCCATGATAAGTGAGTGTTTGACGACCAACCTGGGTCGCTCTAACGGTACATGCACATGGCGTGCCATGATATAAAATCCTTTTGTAACAGCAACTTGGATAATTATCATTTTGGGGTGTGTAAATCTATTCGACAGGTTTGCTGGTGAGTGTGCGATAAAGCTGCAGTGCGCGCGCGGCGTTTTCTTTGCTGGTGTAAACGCGCTTGAGCAGTGGGCGAACCGGATGGTCAAATAGTTGTAACAGACATTTGCTATAGCCTTCTGCGGTGTGGTTGCTCACCAGTAATTCAGGGTTTTCCGCGAGCACTTCTCGCAGTCCGCCAACACTGTGCGCGACCAGTGGTTTGCCGAGCGCAAGTGTTTCCAGCGCGGTCATCGGTGTTCCCTCGTGGTCGGAGCACATAACAACTATGTCGAGCGCGGCGATGGCGGCAGTCGAGTCGCTGCGGTGCCCGTGAAATACGATTGCTTGGCTGATTCCCAGTTGCTGCGCTTGCATTGTTAAATGTTGTTTGAGTTTGCCATCGCCGATTATGTGAAATTTTAATTTGTGTGCTTGCGCATGATTTACCTGCGTATGCTTGAGAAGCTGCTTGGCTATATCGATAAATAAATCGACTCGTTTCACTGGCTCTAGTCGCCCGACTATGCCTATATGAATGTGATCTTCAGCGCCGGCGCGGATATCGGTTGCGGGTATAAGTTGGTTGAGTGCGTTGGCGTCGATACCATTTTCGATGATGTGTATATGCTGTGCCGGAAATGTGCTCTGTAATTTTTGTGCTAGATCTTTGGATACGGCGATGACCGCGTCTTGCAAATATTTTCCGATCTGGTTATCGAGCCAGATAATCGCTTTTTTTAGTCCCTTGGCGCTGTGCTCAGGTGCGCCATGGGTGGTGCGTAAGGAGCGAATGCGTTTCCAGGGAAGTGTTGCGGCAAGAAGATTGGCGAGGCTCGCCAGAATATTTTCTTTTTGACGATGCGTATGAATCAGGTCGGGTTTTACGTTTTTTATAGTGGCGATGAGTTGGCGTAGGATGGCGAAGCTGGAATTTTTTTGCTCATCGATAATCTCGGTGGTGATGCCTGCTAGTTGGAGTCTTCCGGCTAATTCGCCATTGTTCATCAGCACTACGTATAAATCACAGCGATCTTTTAGGGTGGTGAGTAGTGTATAAGCTTGAACTTCGGCGCCCGCCCAGAGATCGCCAGAAATAATGTGCAAAACCTTGAGGCGAGGGAGTAAAATCGGCGGCTTGTCATTGTTGGTCGGCGCAGTTGCAGGTGTTTGCATGGTGTCGATGTCTTCAGCGGGTTTTGTTAGGGATAGTTTCCAGAGGTTGAAATGTTAACATTTTTGTTTTGGTTGTTTGGTGTTGCTGCTGTTTATAGTTATTTTATTTATCCCTTGGTGTTGCGTGTATTAGTGGCAAGAGTGGGCGTAAAACCCAAAGCGGAAATGACCTCACAAACGGCTGCTGCTAGCGTGTCGTTAATTGTGACAGCTTATAATGAAGAGTCGCGGGTGCGCGCAAAAATAGAAAACAGTTTGCAGTTGCAATTTGATACGGCTGCTTTTGAAATTATCATCGCCTCTGATTGTTCCTCTGATGCTACCGACGACATAGTGCGCGAATACGCTGAGCGTGGTGTGCGTTTGGTGCGGGCGCCAGAGCGTTTGGGTAAAGAGCATGCGCAGCAGTGTGCGATCAAAGAAGCCAGCGGCGAGATTTTGGTATTCAGCGATGTGGCGACCGAAATTCCTGCGGATGCAATTCAAAAACTAGTAACTTATTTTAATGATCCGGGTGTGGGCGCTGTATCCAGCGAAGATCGTTTTATCAGTCAGGATGGCGCGGTAGCGGGCGAGGGGGCTTACGTAAAATACGAAATGTGGTTGCGTCAGCAAGAGTCAAAATTGGCGGGCTTAGTGGGGTTGAGCGGCTCTTTTTTTGCGGTGCGCAAATCCTTGTGCAGCGAGTGGGATATTCGTTCACCCAGTGACTTTAATACTGCACTTAATACGGCAAAGGCGGGCTTGCGTGCAGTGACTGCACCGGATGTGTTGGGCTTTTATCAAGACCTGAAAGATCCCTCAAAAGAATATCAACGCAAAATCCGCACGGTTATTCGCGGTATGACCGGGTTGTCGCGTCACGCTGAAGTGTTGAATATTGGTAAGTTTGGTTTTTTCTCGTTTCAGGTCATCTCACATAAATTAATGCGCTGGTTAACGCCTTGGTTTTTATTGGCGTTATTTCTGAGTAATGCGTTGATTGCCGATAACGGTGCATTTTATTTTTTAGTTTTTCTTGCGCAGTTGGCATTTTATGGTGTTGCTGTAGTCGCTCATTTTTTACCGAATTTACAGGCTGTATCGCTGATTAAGTTGGTGTACTTTTTTGTGCAGGTGAATATTGCACTGCTGGATGCCGGCATTAAGTTTTTGGCCGGTCAGCGTATGACTGTTTGGAAGCCTTCTGCGCGATGATTTTATACGGCGATCTCGCTCCAGTCGGCAATCGCATTTCGCTCGAGCAAAATGCGGACTGTGTATTGGAGGCAATGCTTGGCGAGCATCAATATTGGCTCGACTCAGGTACTTCAGCATTGGCCTTGGCGCTGCTTGATGCAAAAACAAATTTCCCTGACGTTCAAAAGCCGCGCGCCATCATTCCCGGTTATTGTTGTCCGGATTTGGTGGCTGCTTGTGTTTATGCTGGTGTTGAAGCAGTTGCGGTAGATATTGGCGCTAATGATCCCGCTTACGATTTGGCACAATTGCGCGTGCATTTGGATGCGAATGTTATTGCGGTTATTGCGATAAATTTTTTAGGCATCCGCGAGCGTTTGGATGAATTGAGAGCGCTTATTGCCGAGCTGAATTTGCCTGCGCGATTGATTGAAGATAATGCGCAATGGTTTCCGGCTGCCGCGAGTGAGATGGGGTTTAACACAGATTATGTGACCTTTTCGTTTGGTCGCGGTAAACCGATGAGTTTGCTGGGGGGCGGGTTGCTCTGCGCAAAACGGCCACTTGTTGCGAGCGCTGTGGCCAGAATAGAAAAATCGGCACAGCCGTCCCGACTCCTACCGCTAAAAATTGCGGCTTATAATTTGTTGCTAAAACCGCAGTTATATCAATTGTTAAATCGCAATCCCTTGTTGCGTTTAGGTGAAACCCGGTACGTTCCTCTCGACTATATTGCGCAGTTTGATTCTTATAGGCGCGCATTAGTCACCGCTAATTTTATCTTGCACTCTGCGCGTAATAATGACTTGTCACAGAGTTTTGATTCAGTGGTGTTAGCCGGTGGGCTGCAGCAGCTCGATCAAAATTGTGCTGCGCGGCAAATGCCATTGCTGCGTTATCCGCTGTTGTGCCCTGACGAAAAAATGAGAGATCAATTACTAGCGCAACTGAGTGCAGCAGGGCTCGGTGCTTCACCTATGTATGCAGCAGCGATTGATCAAATTGCTGGTGTCGATAATTTAATTACTGTGCCAGAGCCATTACACAATGCGCGGCATTTTGCGCAGCGGTTTATGACCTTGCCTGTACATAGTCAAGTTTTGCTGCCATATAGGGAGCGGATTTTATCTTTGCTTCGCGCTGCTGGAACTAATCCGCTTAGCTCTGCGGCACACTGATGCTGGCGAAGGCGCGCGTCAGTTTATCCAATTCATCGTGACAGTCACTTGCACAATTTGTTTGTGCGGTGAGCAGCCCAAAATATTTATCGCCCGCTGCATTAGCTACTAGCTGCAGAAATTTTGCGGCTATGTATTGTTCAGTTTCGATCTTGCCGACAATGTATTGAGTCGCGATCACAATGCGTGTGTTGCTGCCTACTTTTTTGTAAATCGCGAGATTAAATTTGCGCTGGCGTTGCGATTGCACAAGCGACCAATTGGATCGGTCTGTTAGCCCTTGTATATAGGGCACAATCTCCTCTCTTGCGCGGGTGGGAGTGTGTGCAAATAAGTCCACGCGAATGTTTATATCTTGCAAAGAAACCAAACGTGTATCTGCCCGGGTGATCCCGGGGCTAAGCTCGGTTCCTATACGTTCGCTGGATGTGATCTTGAAGGCGTCGAGATGGCTCAGTTGCAGTGGGAAGTGGGGCGATGGTGCGCTTGCATTGATGTACAGCAGCAGCGGGCCAATACTCACTGCAATCAATGCCAAGAAGCGTGGTCGCTTGGGGATATTGATGATTTTGTTTGGATGTCGATTGATGGGGGCAAAATAAATTGCCGGTACCAGCAAGCAGGCAAAGAGTATCCAGCCAAAGGTTTCGTGGTCGTGCATTAAACTGCTTTGCATATCCGTGTTGTAGCCTATGAGCACTAACAGATAAATGCGCAGCCAATTGGCGAATAAGCCTAGGGCAGCCGCTGCCACCAGCGTAATGATTGCGGTGCGCAGTTGGTATTGATTGATCAGGATAAGAATGTAGCCCATCAATAATGAAATGATCAGGTATCTTATGCCCGAGCAGCCATCGGCAATGTGAATGGTGCCACTGGGAATAAAGAGGCTGCTGCCGTCAATCAGCACAGTTAAATTGCTGAGCTTTACCATCTTACCGACCACGAGGGTGCTGAGCTCTACTAAGACGCCGGTGAGTTCCGACCAAATCGGAATGGTAAAAAATAATAGGCCAAGTATTGGCAGAGTGCCCAACATGGTAGATGTGGATAGCGAGGCGCCGATAAAAAAGCAGAGTGTGGCGATCAGCAGAATGTAAGCGGGCAGGCTGATGCTGAGGCTTTCGAACAAGTACCACCCGAGGGAGCAACCTGCTGTTGCGACCAACAATAGGCCATAAAGAAGGTTTGTGGAGTGAGTATCCTTAAGGGTGTAGCTGGCGCGCCCAAGTAAAACCAGCATTACACCAATAGTTGGGATTGCATGAGCTAAATCCTGATCCCACAGCACCCATTTTTGCCAGAGTGTCATCAAGCTGGAGAGATACAGCAGTGATACAACAAAAATGGCAGCAAAAATGGGTGCAGCAGTGAAGGTGCGAGCTAAATTTCTAATTAAATCCATATAGGGCGCTATTCAGTCCGATGTAATGTGATGCGGTTCATAATAGCGCGAGCGAATAAAAAAATCTTTAGTTCAATCTTTGAGCTTGAAATTAGCGAGTGACCTTCACGAAGCGGCTATAGACACCATTGTTATCGAAGACGGCTATTTCAAATTCTGTGTCGTTGGCATCGGCGTGAGTGTATTCGGTCACCTTATTGCTATTGATTAGTATGTAGGTGTAGCGGTTATCCGTACTCTTACGATAGCGAATTTCATAACCGCCAATTTCATCAAGCTCCAGATATTGTCCATTCTCTCGCTGATTTGGATGTGTCCAGGTTAATTTGGCCGATTTTTGGCTGGAGACACTGCTTGATATTGATGAAGTACTTTTGGCGCTACTGGTTGATGTTGATTTGGAGCTGCTGGATTTGCTGCTGTTTGCAGTGCCCAATGTGCGTATCATGTAAGCGGGTGATTTCTCCGATTTATTACCTGTCGTATCAAACGCAGTGATGGTGTATTGGTACTCGGTATCGGGGAGTAACTGGTTATCAGAAAGTATATTGGTGGGATGAACAAGAGTGGCAATCAGTCGGCCATTGCGTTCAATTTCATAGTGGCTGATACCCACATTATCGGTAGACTCATCCCATATCAGCCTTAAGCTGGTGTCAGCGATTTGGTAAATCATGAGTCTGGTCGCGGAGGGGGGCGTGACATCTATGGCTCCGCCTGCCGGCAGTGAGCTATTACTGCTAAAACTGCTGCTACTGTCGCTAGATCTGGAGATGCGGGTGTAGCTGTCTGTTGAGCTTTTGGGCGAGCTGCTGGCATTGATTGATGTTGCGCTAGCGCTGGTGGCAAGGCTGCTGGCCTGAATGCTGGAGCTTTGAGTGTTGGATGCCTCTGCGCTGCTTACTTCGGGTTTATTGGCCAGACTGCTTGGGTTGTGGGATGTTTCACCCGCTGGTGCTCCGCCACACGCGGATAATAGCGCGGTGAGAAATAAGGGCAGTATTGTGGCGGCCATTTTTTTTACGTGCATGTACATCAATAAACACCTGCTGAAAAATTACATCGATATGTTTGTGTGACAGCGAACCAAACTATTGAAGTAGACGTGATATGTTTAGCACCTTCTTGTGTAAGTAGAATGGTGAATATTCTATTTTTGTTAATAATGCGACTGTTTATTCACTTGTTGTGCGGGATTGATTGCTAAGGGACGGATGCCATTATGTCTTTTTCTTATATTGGTGTGGAGGTCGCATGGGTAACTTCGGCCGCTGTATTTTTATAAGTATTCATTCATACGTCTTAATTTTCGTCTAAATCATTATTTCCGCTTGGACATTCCTGACTCATTCCGTATTTTTTGATTAAATCATAAAACGTTGGGCGCGTTACGCCGAGCAATTTAGCCGCGGCAGAAATATTGTTATCGGTCATGCTGAGTGCGCGCAATATGGCGCCTCGTTCTGCTTCTTGGCGCACATGACGCAAGTTTAGTGACAGCTCACCTGCCTCAGCCAAGCCTAAATCTTCGCGAGTAATATGTTTGCCATCGGCCATAATGACTGCGCGTTTTATTTTATTTTCCATTTCGCGAATGTTGCCGGGCCAGGTGTAATTTTCAATGGCGGCTATGGCATCTGGTGTAAATCCAGTGACATTCTGGCCGTGTTCCTTGGCAAATTTGAGTTTGAAATGGCGCGCGAGTAACACTTTGTCGCCCAGACGATTGCGCAGCGGTGGAATCATTACCGTCATTTCACAAATGCGATAGAACAAGTCTTCGCGAAAACTGCCGTCTTTTACCATTTCTTCAAGATTTTTGTTGGTTGCGCAGATCACGCGTACATCAACCGGAATCTCGGAGCGCCCGCCCACACGCTCAATAACCCGTTCTTGCAAAAAGCGCAAAAGCTTTGCTTGTAGATTGAGAGGCATGTCACCAATTTCGTCGAGAAACAGTGTCCCTTCATTGGCGGTTTCAACTTTGCCAATGGTCATTTTGTTTGCGCCGGTAAAGGCGCCTTTTTCGTAACCGAAGAGTTCGCTCTCTATTAAATTCTCTGGCACTGCTGCGCAGTTGATTGCCACAAAGCGTTTGTTTTTGCGCGGGCTCAGTTGATGGATGGCGCGTGCCATCACTTCTTTACCTGTGCCGCTTTCGCCCAGCAGGGTGCAGGTGACGGTGGTGGGAGAAATTTTTTCCAGTTGACGGCAGATTTTCAGCAGTTGCGGGTCATTGGTGATTAATCCTTCCAGTGGTTCCTGCTGCGATACACTGAGGCGGCGGTTGTAGTCTTCCAATTCATGGATGTGAAAGGCGCGCTGGACGATTAAGTCGAGCGTGTTGGGATCAACCGGTTTTTGATAAAAATCATAAGCGCCCATGGCGACGGCGCGCAGGGCGTTGTCGCGGTCGGTTTTACCGGTCATCACTATGACTTTGCTGTTGGGGGCGATACGCAAAATATCCTGAATACATTTGAAGCCTTCATCGACACCATCTTCATCGGGCGGTAGGCCCAAATCCTGAATAATGACGGATGCTTCGTGCAGGCGCAGCGCGGCGATTGCATCCTGGCGGTTATCGGCGACTATGGTTTCGTACTGATCAAAATGCCAGCGCAATTGGCTTTGCAGCCCGCTGTCATCTTCAACAATGAGTAAGATGGGTTTGGACGAGGTCGATTTGCTCATGCGCTGGGCTGATCCTTATTCAACGGGAGGGTGATGGTAATGGTGGTGCCTTCGCCGGGTTCACTGGCGACATTCAGTGTGCCGCTCAGCTCGCTGATATATTCGCGTGACAGGTAGACACCAATACCCATACCTTTGCCGGATTTAGTAGTTTCAAATGGCTTGAATAGACGGTTGTGAATGAAATCCCAATCCATGCCGGAACCGGTGTCTTCGATAGTGATGATCGCCGAGTTGCTGTCGATTTGCAGTGTAACATGAACTTTTCCATCGTCAGGCGTGGCTTCCTGCGCATTTTTGATGAAGTTGGTAATGGTCATCACCAGACGTACCTGATCGGCATTGATGGTGCGCTGGGTGGGTTGTATCTCAGCTGTAAGTGAGCGGCCGCCGCGCTGGCACTCCTGTACCGCCTGATACACCACGTCCATAATCGATAAACGCTTCACCAGATCCGAGTCATCGCGGCGCAGTTTTTTCAGCAGGTTGTTCATGCGATCAACCGAGTTGCTGATGGTTTTGATCGCATCTTCAAAAAAGGCTGGATTGCCTTTGTGTTTTTCAGCGTTGCGCACGACCAATGCCTGTTGTGCGATCAGGTTATTCAAGTCGTGGATAATAAACGCCACTAGCTTGTTATAGGTATCAAACTGCCGTCCTTCTACTAATTGTTCTGCTTGCTGATGGCGCTTGAGATAGCTGGCGATTTGGCGCCCCATGGTTTTGAGCAAGTCCAGATCTTCCCAAGTGAGGGTTTCATCGCCTGCGGGTTTGGTCAATGCCATAAAGCCCACCAGCTCCTCACCTACAATCAAGGGGAACATCAGCCAAAGATTAGGAATGTTATGCGCCCAACTGGGCAGCAGCTCATTGTGCTGGCTCAGTGCTTCGTTATCGCCGCTGTCGGGGATAAACACCCATTCGGACTCGATAAAGGCGCGACAGAAAGGGCTATCAACTGGCTCTTCTTGCAGCTCGATAAAATTGGGCAAATTGGCGCGATAAACCGGTTCATAGAAGCCCTGTTTACGCAGCCAAATCGCACCTGCTGGTGCTTTGGTAGTAGACGCGACGGCAAAAAATGCGCGCTGATTTACTTCGCTGGCCTCTGCCGGTTGCGCAAGATAGTTGATCAGGCGCAGCCACTCATTGCGATAATCATATTTGTAGCGAAACAGATGTTTATTGATCAAAACCGACAGCTTCATGCGTATACGGCTAGAGATAAACACGGTGGTGATCAATAAAACGGCGCCCACCAGTAACAGGCTATAAAAAACTGTGCCCCAGTTGCCACCATAGAGGCGCACGTAATAGCCGCCGAGAGAAAGCACGGTGATTAATATCCCCACTGCGACCAGTGAGGTGGTGTAAAAGGCAATCGGCCGGGAGAGATTAAAGTTGGCGGGGCGGTCATTGCGTTGCAGCAATAACATTCCGCCCAGTGCCATAAATAGACAGGTGGCAATGGACACGGCGGCGCGTGATTGCCAGAGCATGGGGTCGAGCCCCTTGAAGATCAGCGCATGGGTAAATAAGTAGATGTCGTAGAGAAAAATCGCCGCTAGATTCATGCACAGCAATTTGATCTGACGGTCATTTTCTGCAGCATAGCGATAAAGCTGCTCAACGCTGACCAGCGCGATCACCGCCAGTCCCAGCGCAAACCACACCGATAATCCCGCCTGATTCATATTGGGGAGAAACAGCATCGCAATTGCGAGCGCAGTGATTGGCCAGCCGCCGCTAAACAACAACTGCAAGCTGGTCGGCAGTTGTTTGCGCTGGGTATTGTGTTTGAGGCTAAGTCCGATACAGAACACCCAGGCGTTAAAATGCAGGTATTCAAAAATGATCAGCAAGTAAAGCGGGATTGACTGCTCGGAAAACGACAGCGCGATAGTCCCGAGGTGCAGAGTATGGACGGCGGCAGCGCCGGCAAATAGCCAGGTTTTTTGATTGCGTACCAGTTGCAGCAAATAGGCGACAGTGAGCAGGGCGGACACGACTGCGGCACTAAAATAGGCTACAAAAGTAACGCTGTTATATTCCATACTGACTAGAATCCTATGCGGCGGTATAAAACGTGGCAATAAGCATAACAGTTGGCACTGGCAGATCAAAACGTCACAAGATTCTTAAGTGTCTATTGAATACCGCCATCGCCTGTGTGGGTATTTGCCGCTATAATGCGCGCCCTAAAGATCGTTTGATCACCTGAATTTACACTGGGCAGACTGAAGCTGGGTTTCAGTCGCCTTATATCAACGAGGAAAATGCCGTGAGTCATATGAAAACATTGGTTGGAATTCTGTTAATGACTGCTTTAGTCAGCGGCGCTGCTGTTGCCAGCGATGAAGCCGTGCAGTCGCGTATTGCGCCAGTGGGCGGTAGTTGTATGCAGGGTGATGAATGCGCTGCCGCTCCTGCACCCGCTGCTGCTGCGGGCCCAAAGTCCGGTAAAGATGTCTACGGTAGCTTTTGTACCACTTGTCATGGCGCCGGTGTAATGGGGGCTCCCAAACTAGGTGCTGCCGCCGACTGGGCGCCGCGGTTGAGCAAAGGGTTGGATACGCTCTACACCCATGCAATTGGTGGGTTTAATGCTATGCCGCCTAAGGGAATGTGCGCCGCTTGCTCCGATGATGAAATTAAAGCTGCAGTGGATTACATGCTGGACGGCAGTAAGTAATCAGTTCAGCACTATTGATGCAAAGGCGGCACTGAGCCGCCTTTGTTGTTTTTGTCGCGACGATTAATCAAACAAATTGAGCAGGTTGGACAGCGTTTCTTCACCCTTAGCGATATTCTTTTCCGGGCTCTGCTCGCCAAACCCCTCCCATTCCACATCTTCTTTTGGCAGCTCATCCAAAAAACGGCTGGGGGTGGTTTCGCTCATTTCGCCAAACTGTTTGCGTTTTCCGGCCAGTGTCATCGACAAGGTGCGCTGGGCGCGGGTGATGCCAACATAAGTCAGGCGTCTTTCTTCTTCTATATTATTGTCTTCAATGCTGTTGCGATGGGGCAGTAAATCCTCTTCCATACCCACCATAAACACATGGGGAAACTCTAAACCCTTGGATGCGTGTAGTGTCATGAGTTGCACCTGATCGCTTAAGTCCTCTTCCTCTTGACGCTCCATTAAATCGCGCAGCACCAGTTTGGCGATGGCATCTTCAATACGGGATTCTTGCTCCTCATCGTCATTGGCATTTTTATCCAGACTTTTTTGCAGTGACTCGACCAGATAGAACACATTCTCCATGCGCTTCTCGGCCGCTTTACTGCTCGCCGAGTTTTGGTGCAGCCAACCTTCGTAATCTATGTCGCTCAGCATCTCGCGGATGCTATCAACGGGTTTGTCGCCGCGACAGTTGTGGGTAATCTGTTTGATCCAGTGCGCAAAACGCTGCAAACGCTCCAGGTTTTTTTCAGGAATGCGACTCTGTAAGCCCATCTCATCCAAAGCAGCAAATAAACTGATTTCCCGTTCGCTTGCATAACTGCCCAAGGCTTCCAGCGTGCTGGTGCCGATCTGGCGACGGGGGGTGTTGATGATGCGCAAAAAAGCATTGTCATCATCCGGATTAACAATCAGGCGCAGATAAGCCATCACATCCTTGATTTCAGTTTTGGCAAAAAACGAAGAGCCGCCACTGATTTTGTAGGGAATTTGGTGATGCTGGAATTTCATCTCTAGCAATCGCGCTTGATGGTTGCCGCGATAGAGCACGGCAAAATCGCGGAACTTGTATTGCTTTTGCAGGCGCTGGGTGATGATTTCGGTGGCGATGCGCTCGGCTTCGGCCTCTTCGTTTTTGCAACGCAGCACACGAATCGGGTCGCCCAAACCCATTTCGCTCCAGAGCGCCTTATCGAATTCGTGCGGGTTGTTGGCGATGAGATGGTTGGCTACCCGCAGGATGCGGCTGGTGGAGCGGTAATTCTGCTCCAGTTTGATCACGCGTAAGCTCGGATAATCCTGCTTGAGCAGGCTCATATTTTCCGGCCGCGCGCCGCGCCAGGCGTAAATTGATTGATCGTCGTCTCCCACCACGGTGAGCGCGCCGCGATCGCCTACAATCAGTTGTACGAGTAAATATTGGCTGGAGTTGGTGTCTTGGTATTCATCTACCAGCAGATAGCGGATCTTGCGTTGCCAGCGGCCAAGTACCTCCGCATTGGTTTGAAATAGCTCCACCGGGATCAGGATTAAATCGTCAAAGTCCACTGCGTTGTAGGCGCGTAGCGCTTGGTTATAACGTTGGTAAATGATGGCGATGGTCTGTTCAGCGGGACTTTGCGCCATGCTTAGTGCACGCGCGGGGTTAACCAAATCATTTTTCCAGTTAGAGATTTGGTATTGCACCGTATCCAGATGATCGCTATCCAGATCGCCTTCTTTTAGCATCAGCTCTTTGAGCAGTGAGCGAGCGTCTTCGGAATCAAAGATGGAAAAGCCAGGTTTAAACCCCAGGCTTTTGTGTTCGCGGCGGATGATGTTGAGGCCGAGGTTGTGGAAGGTGGATACAGTGAGTCCTCTGGACGCACTGCCTTTCACCAGTTTGCTGGCGCGCTCTTTCATCTCGCGTGCAGCTTTGTTGGTAAAGGTGAGCGCAGCTATGTGACGTGCAGGCATATCGCACTGCTCGATCAAATAGGCGATCTTACGGGTAATCACGCTGGTCTTGCCGCTGCCGGCACCGGCCAGTACCAGACAGGGGCCATCGATATAGAGCACGGCTTCTTTTTGGCGTGGATTGAGTTGAGTCACAGTGGCGGCCTTAAGCAGAAGGGTGAGCATTCTAACAAGCTCGCTTGCGCATGCAACGTTGATCTTGGCTGCTATAACCACAAGGCAAGACAGGAAAGGTTCTAGCTGTTATTTGTTATATCGCAAAGCGTTTAGTTTGCTCGGTGCGACTGTTACCATGATGTTGATTTGTGTGCGGGATTTTGTGCCCAACAAGCGCTTGAAAGGGATCGAGAGCAATGGACAAGAAAATAAAAATTTTATTTATTGATCGTGAGCAGGGCGAGTATCTGCTCATCGCTGAAGTGTTGTCGCATATTCGTCATGTTGAGTACGAACTTGTCTGGTGCGATCAGCTGGATCTCGCACTGAATAAAATTTTATCGCAAGAATTTGATGTGGCGCTGCTCGATTATTATTGGGGCGATTCCAATGCGCGCGAACTGTTAAATACCGCTCGCGTGCAGGCCTGTCAGACACCGATTGTAGTGATGACCGATGAGATGGAAACCGAGGTGGATCGCGAAGCGATTCGCGCCGGAGCTGCCGATTATTTAATTAAAGGTCAGATCGATCACCTACTTTTAGAGCGCACATTGCGCTATGCCATCGAGCGCAAACAAACCGAGCAACACCTCACTCGCCTCGCACATTACGACCCTCTTACCGATGTGCCCAATCGCATTTTGTTTCGCGATCGCCTCGAGCACGCAATTCATTTGGCCGAGCGCGATAGCGCCAGTTTTACTTTGATGTTTATCGACCTCAACGGCTTTAAACAAGTTAATGATAATTTTGGCCACGACGCGGGCGATGCGATTATTCGTATCTGTGCTGAGCGGTTAAATGCCTGTTTGCGCCGCAGCGATTCTGTCGCCCGAATGGGGGGCGATGAATTTACGCTGTTGCTGCAAAAAATTGCGATCAATACCGATGTTGCACACATCGCCGAAAAAGTTATTGGCGCGATTGAGCGGCCTGCTGACATTAATGGTCATGAAGTGGTGGTGGGCTGCAGTATCGGTATTGCTATTTATCCGCAGGCGGGGCGCGATGCCGATACCTTGCTCAAGCACGCCGACATGGCGATGTATAAGGCCAAACAGGAAAGTGGCAGCAGCTATCGATTTTTTACCGAAATGATGAATCAGGACGTGCGCCGTCAATTATTGTTGGAGTCTGATTTACGTGCGGCGTTAAAAAAACAACAGTTTATATTGCACTACACTCCGCGCGTTGATGTCACTTCCGGCAAAGTCATAGCGCTTGAAGCTCTGTTGCGCTGGGACAAACCCGGTGTGGGTATAGTCAATGCGAGCGATTTTATCGCCACTGCAGAAGAAACGGGCATTATTACTGCTTTGGGTTACTGGGTGATACGTCAGGCCTGCAATGATTTAAAAATGTTGCAAGAGTTTTGGGATGGCCCGTTGATGATGGCGATTAATCTCTCCATGCGTCAATTCAAGGATGACAATCTGGTGCATGAAGTTGCGCAGATTTTTGCGGACAACGATATTCAGCCGGGCGATATTGAATTTGAAATTACCGAAACAGTGTTTGCCGATAATATAGAGTTGGTGTCGCTGTGTATGCGGCCACTGTCTTTTTTTGGGATTAATTTTTTGCTCGATAGTTTCGGTGCGGGCAATTCATCGCTGTTGCATTTACAGCGCTTGCCGATCAGCACAGTGAAGATTGATTTGGGCTTTTTGCAGGAATTAAATCGCAGTCATACCGACAAACGGTTAGTTTCGGCCATGATCACGCTCGCGCACAATCTTGGAAAATTGGTGGTGGCTGAAGGTGTGGAGACTAAAGAAGAAAAAGAATGGCTGAAGGAAATGGGCTGCGATTTGATGCAGGGCTATTATTTTTCCGCGCCCAAGTCCTACGCTGAAATTATCAATTGGTTGCAGATGTCGGCTTCACATCAGCATTTAATGCTGAACTGATTTAGGTGCTGCTGCTCTGGCGATCCAGTGTACGATAACTCAAGGCTTCACTGATATCCACGGTATTAACCTGTTCACGGGCGGCCATATCGGCCAAGGTGCGCGCCAGCTTTAGTACGCGATGATAAGCACGTGTCGATAGCCCCAATTTTTCAATCGCCTGTTCCAGCAGGGCTTTGTCCGCAAGTGTAAGTTCGCAGTGCTGCTCTAATTCGGGTGCGCTCAATTGGTGATTGGCTTTGCCCTGCCGCGCGATTTGCCGCGCACGCGCCTGCTCCACCCGCGCGCGAATGACGCTGCTGCTGTCCCCCTGCGTTTTGTTCTGCAATTCGCCTTGGCGCAGACTTCTCACTGGCACGTGCATATCGATGCGATCAAGCAGGGGGCCGGAGATCTTGTCGCGGTAGCGTCTAACCTGGTCGGGCGTGCAGCGGCAGCGATTGGCGTCGCTGCCGTGATAGCCGCAAGGGCAGGGGTTCATTGCGGCCACCAGCTGAAATCGTGCGGGGAAACAAGCTTGGTTGCGCGCGCGTGAGATGCGTACCTCGCCACTTTCGAGCGGTTCACGCAGTACCTCGAGCACTTTGCGCGGGAACTCGGGTAATTCGTCGAGAAAAAGCACACCGGCGTGGGACAGTGAAATCTCCCCCGGTTTGGGATTGCTGCCACCGCCAACCAGCGCAATTGCCGACGCTGTATGGTGTGGGGCGCGAAAAGGGCGGCGGCGCCCGTGGTAATCCTGCCCTTGTGCGGCGACTGAGTAGATCGCCGCGACATCTAACATTTCCCGCTCGCTCAGGCCCGGCAGTATTCCCGGTAAGCGGCTGGCGAGCATAGTTTTTCCGGTGCCCGGTGGGCCGTAAAACAGCAAGTTGTGACCGCCGCTGGCCGCGATCTCCAGTGCCCGTTTGGCTTGCGACTGGCCTTTTACGTCGAGAATATCGAGCATATCTTCAGTGAATTTGCCGTCATCCTGGGTATATTCGGCTTGCTTGAGTAGTTCGCGTTGGTGCAAGTGCGCGCAGACCTGCAATAGGTTATCTGCACCAAATACGCGCGTAATACTGCTAAACGCGGCCTCTTTGGCATTGGCGTTACTGATAATCAAGTCGCGTGCCGCATCACCACAGGCAAGCGCTGCCGGTAGCGCCGCGCTAATAGGGCGCAATTCGCCGGAAAGTGCCAGCTCCCCCAAAAATTCGTAGTGCGCTAACTGCGCCACAGGGATTTGACCTGATGCGGCGAGTATGCCGAGTGCTATGGGTAAATCGTAGCGCCCACCCTCTTTGGGCAAATCAGCGGGCGCTAGATTGACGGTGATGCGCTGGGCGGGAAATTCCAAATGGCTGTTGATCAGCGCGCTGCGCACCCGATCTTTGCTTTCTTTTACTGCTGTTTCGGGTAGGCCGACGATGGAGAGGCTGGGCAAGCCATTGGAGATATGTACTTCAACGGTAACTTGCGGGGCATCTATGCCGAGTTTGGCGCGTGAGTTTACGATGGCGAGAGACATGGACAATCCTTGTGGTTGTTTTTGAACAGTTTTTTTATTTCGCCACAAACCTTGCAGCGAAATATTGGCCGACTATAAAGCAATCAGTCGGCATAAAACAATTGGCTGTTGGGCCTTTCTTTATTGTTCCAGGCGCGTCAGTTCCTGTTCTAGTGCTTCCAGTTTTTGGCGGGTGCGCAGCAACACCGCCGTTTGTGCGTCAAATTCTTCGCGGGTAACCAAATCCAGTCGCGCCAGTGCTGCCTGCAGTGCGAGATGTAACTCGCGCTTGGGGATGAGGCGCTCGGCATTGGGGAGTTGTGTGTGCAGCTCTTCCAGTAAGCGCTGCGCTAGATCATTTATCATCAAAGGTTATCCTGTCAGTAAATTTATTGCAGTCTACCTCCTGCCCAATCCCGCTGCATCCATCGTTTATCTCCTGTTTTGTTAATTTGCCGGCAGCTGTGGCTGTCAAATGTTGCTTTTGACGTCGATGTGCATAAATGGTGCTTGCTGTTTATTGCATTGCTCAAAAATGGTGCAACACTTGTATGCGAACTTGGATATTTTTGCGTCTCGCTATGGGGGTATATCGTAACATATTGATTTTTATCGGGTTTATGAAATTGGCCTGCTCTGTGCAAAATTGCAAATGAATCATTTACGAGGCTAGGTTAGTTGTTTTCGCATTGTTTGCGTTGCCCAAAGTGTTCAGGTAACCAGGTTTGTGCGATATCCACTCACCTCTTGATAGTTTTTCCGGTGTTTCCCGCACCTCCAGGTGCGGGGATTTTTTTAGGAGCGGGATGAATGAAATTGGTAACAGCGATCATCAAGCCATTCAAATTGGATGTGGTGCGTGAAGCACTCTCCGACATAGGTGTGCACGGCATGACCGTGACCGAAGTAAAAGGTTTTGGTCGTCAGAAAGGCCATTCCGAACTCTACCGTGGGGCAGAGTACGTGGTGGATTTTTTGCCGAAAACCAAAGTGGAGATTGCCGTCTCAGACGCTGAAGCTGACTCAGTGGTTGAGGCTATCAGTAAGGCTGCCAACAGCAGCAAGATTGGTGACGGCAAAATCTTTGTATCTGATTTGGAGCAGGTGGTGCGAATTCGTACCGGCGAAACCGGCGACCAAGCGTTGTAATTCACTTTAATAAACAGACGGGGAAAGACCAATGGAAGAGAATATTTTTCATCTTCAGTACGCGATGGACACCTTTTACTTCTTAGTATGCGGTGCCTTGGTGATGTGGATGGCGGCTGGTTTCGCCATGCTCGAAGCGGGCTTGGTGCGCGCTAAAAACACCACTGAGATTTTGACCAAAAACGTAACGCTCTACGCCGTTGCTTGCACTATGTACATGGTGTGCGGTTATGCCTTTATGTACGGCGGCGACTTCTTCCTGTCTGGTATCGCCAGTGTTGATGTTGATGAAACCTTGAAGGGCTTTGCCGAGCGCGAAGATGGTTTCACCGGCGGCTCTATCTATTCCGGCGCATCAGATTTCTTCTTCCAGGTAGTGTTTGTTGCGACGGCCATGTCGATCGTTTCAGGTGCTGTTGCTGAGCGTATGAAGCTCTGGGCATTCCTGTTGTTCGCAGTTGTGATGACCGGTGTTATCTACCCAATCGAAGGTTCCTGGACTTGGGGTGCCGAAGGCATGTTTGGTTTGAACATCGATGACCAATTTGGCTTCAAAGACTTTGCTGGCTCAGGCATTGTACACATGGCGGGTGCCGCTGCGGCGTTGGCTGGTGTGCTGTTATTGGGTGCGCGTAAAGGTAAATACGGTCCAAACGGTGAGATTCATGCAATTACCGGTGCAAACCTGCCCTTGGCAACTTTGGGTACATTCATCCTGTGGATGGGCTGGTTCGGTTTCAATGGTGGTTCTGTATTAAAGCTGGGCGATATCGCTAATGCTAACTCTGTTGCTATGGTATTCCTCAACACTAACGCTGCTGCTGCTGGTGGTTTGATCGGTGCGTTGTTGGTTGCCCGTATTCTATTTGGTAAGGCTGACTTGACCATGGCGCTCAACGGTGCCCTTGCTGGTTTAGTTGCCATTACCGCCAGCCCGGATACTCCAAGTGCTCTTGCTGCAACAGTGATTGGTGTGGTTGCTGGTGTGCTGGTAGTGTTCTCTATTCTTAGTTTGGATAAAGTGCGTATCGATGACCCAGTAGGTGCTATCTCTGTGCACGGTGTGGCCGGTTTGTTTGGTTTGTTGGTTGTACCTTTCACAGCTGAAGGTACTACTTTCTTTGGTCAGTTGGCGGGCGCTGCGATTATCTTTGCTTGGGTGTTCGGTGCTAGTTTGCTGGTCTGGTTTGTGATCAAGTTGGTGATTGGTATCCGCGTCTCTGAAGAAGAAGAGTTCGAAGGTGTGGATATTGCTGAATGTGGTATGGAAGCTTATCCAGAATTCACTCGCAGCAAGTAACATTCATCGCCACTGCCAAATCGCTTAAGATTTGGCAGCAGTAAAAACTCTATCCGCTATAAAGTTGTTGTTGATGTGCGAAGCTTGGGTGTATCTTAACCCCAAGCTTCCGGATTCAGACTAATCGCAAATTGGTATGAATTTCCGGCACCGGCACTCACAAAACTCCAGCAAAGGAATTAATAATGAAACTGATTACCGCTGTTGTAAAACCGTTCAAACTCGATGATGTGCGCACTGCATTATCTGACGTAGGCGTTCAAGGCATGACTGTGACTGAAGTAAAAGGCTTTGGTCGTCAAAAAGGTCACACTGAGCTGTATCGTGGTGCTGAATACGTTGTAGATTTTCTGCCGAAAGTAAAAATTGAGTTGGCTGTAGATGACTCAATGGTCGAGCAGGCAGTAGAGGCTATTACCAAAGCGGCACAGACTGGAAAAATTGGCGATGGTAAAATTTTCATCGCTCCGCTCGATGAAATTATTCGTATCCGTACCGGCGAAACCGGTTCCGATGCTGTTTAATTGAGCAGCTAGGCACAACTTTATTAAGTTGTTGTGAGTAACAAAAACGCCACTTATACCGTGGCGTTTTTTTATGGTTTAGTATTGATGCTCGATTTCGATACTCTTCGAGCTATTGCTAAACAACCCTAAAAAATAATTTCCGATTATTTTTTAGGGTAAAAGTTTTTGTAAGCTATGGCGCAATTGTTTGATAAAGCGGCGCTGCTGAATAAAAAAATAGGTTGGCAGCGCGACCAACATCAAAATAAGTGCGCTGGTTTGCTGTGACATGCCCAGCGCTGGCCGCAGCACCAGAACAAACAAAAAGCACAGACTTAGCATAATAGCGGCGCTAACCAGATTGTTGCGCCAGTTTTTCATTTTATGCTCTGTGGCAAAGGCATTTTGGTAAGCCTGAGTGAGCAGCGCTTGTTGTTCTGCTGGCTCCATTGCTGCCAATTCTGGAAAATGTTTTGCAAGTTGTTTGTAGTTCATAAGCTTAATAAATAGTCGTTTGAAGGGTACTTGGCGTGCAAAAATTTAGCTATAACTGAAGCTTTTCTGTAACTTTTATTCACGCCTCTGATGGGTGCTAGACTTGCTTAAGGTTAATAACTAAAATCCGCCGCAATGGCTGTTGGTAAGACAAAAAAAGCCTAAAAATTCATCACCAAATATCATGACGTTTAAAAGAGTCTGCGCTATAAATTAGCCCAAGCCTTTATCGAAATACGCTAGGCTTTGGTTGGGATGAAAATACTAAGAACTCACATTGTACAAGTTTTCAGGTGACATTATGACTGATGAAGACCCCATTAACGACGAAGAGATTGAAGATACTGGCGTAGAGGGGGAGGACGACGCCGATGAGGTGGACGGTGCGCTCGATAGCGACGAAGTGAGCTATGCCAGTCCGGCCGCCAAGGTGGTTGAGTCTGAAGCACTGGAGGATTTCAGTATCGCCTCGCGTCAAAAGGCGCGCGATGAGCTAGAAGCGCAAATTGCCGCCTTCCTTGCGCGTGGTGGCAAGATTAATGAAGTGCCGGCTAATGTCACCGCTGATCCACCGAAAAAACCGACCCCGGATTATGGTGGTCGCCCTATCTAAAGAGTCTCTATCCTCTGTCGGCCCCGCACTGGGGTCGACGTGTTTTTGCCAGTGAATATCTCTCAATCTTTTTTGCTTTAAATCCATAGGCTTAGCCAATGTGGCCAGGCTGTTTTTTGCGCCGCTGAATGCTGGATTTTTAGCTGCTCATTTGAGTAGAATGGCCGCTCTTTTGCGTAGGTTCGCAGCTGAATTTTTCTCTGTTGCTAACCTGAACCGTCCCGAGCGCGCCTGCACGTGACATCTGATCCCTTGCCAAATAACCAGAGGAGCTCTGTCGAGGTGAATGAATCGCGCGCCTTGCTAAATCTCAATAATTTGTCCAAAACCTATGGTACTAACCGGGTTCTCGATAATTTTGATCTGACTATCTTTGACGGTGAATTTTTTACCTTACTAGGCCCTTCTGGTTGCGGTAAAACGACCGTGCTTAGAATGATTGCCGGGCTGGAAGATACAGACACCGGCGACATTCAATTGGATGGCCACAATATTGGCCAGGTTCCTGCCGAAAAACGCCCGATCAATACCGTATTTCAGAGTTATGCGCTGTTTCCGCATATGACGGTATTCGATAACGTCGCCTTCGGTTTGCGCATGAGCGGCGTAGCAAAAGAAGAAATTGCACCGCGTGTGACCGAGGCGTTGGAGATGGTGCGCTTGGGTGATTTTGCCCAGCGTAAACCGGCCCAGCTTTCTGGCGGACAACAGCAGCGTGTCGCCATCGCCCGTGCGGTGGTGAATCGCCCCAAGCTTTTGTTGCTCGATGAATCACTCTCTGCGCTCGATTACAAACTGCGCCAGCAAATGCAGATTGAACTGAAACGCTTGCAGCGCAAACTCGGCATCACCTTTGTCTATGTAACCCACGATCAGGAAGAAGCACTTTCCATGTCGGATCGCGTAGTGGTAATGAACAAAGGCAAGGTGCAGCAGTTGGGCACGCCGCGCGAAATTTACGAGCAGCCTGCAAACTTATTTGTGGCCAAATTTATCGGTGAGATCAACCAGCTTGCTGGTGAAATTGTGGAAATTGACGGCAATCACGAATACGAAGTGAAAGTGGAGGGGCTGCAGTGGCGTTTGCATGCGGAGCACAATTTTAAAGTGGGTGATAAGGTCAATGTATTGTTGCGCCCGGAAGATGTGCGGGTAGAGTACATTGATGATCCGCATCCCGACCAGTATTTGGTGGGTACAGTTGTCGAGCGCAACTACAAAGGCAAAACGCTTGATTCACTGATTCGGTTGCCCTCTGGTATTGAAGTCATCGCCAGTGAATTTTTTGATGAAGATGATCCCTCGTTCGATTACAGCTTGAATCAAAAAGTCGCGATCAAGTGGGTGCCAGGCTGGGAAGTGGTGTTGCCCCATGAAGTCTAATATTGGTCAATTCCGTTTCTGGGCAATTGGGCTTGCCAGTGTCTGGCTGACGCTGTTTGTCTTGTTTCCCAATGTGCTGGTTGTTTTGACCAGTTTCCTAACGCGCGACCCGCAAGCCACGGTAAGTTTGCCGATCAATGCTGACAGTTACGTGCGCACCCTTGATCTACTGTATTTGCGGGTATTGTGGGACTCGCTGCGCATGTCGCTGTTAGCGATGATTGCTTGCTTACTGATTGGTTATCCCTTTGCGATGGCCATTGTGAGTCTGCCCAAACGCTGGCAACCGGTGATTCTATTTCTGGTGATTCTGCCGTTTTGGACTAACTCGCTGGTGCGTACCTATGCGATTCAATTTATCCTGGGTAATCAGGGCATTATCAATAAAGCCTTGCTTGGTCTGGGGGTGATCGATAAGCCGCTGCAGCTGCTCTACACCCAATTCGCGGTGATTCTCGGTCTTTGTTATATCCTTTTGCCGTTTATGGTGTTGCCGCTTTATTCGGCATTGGAAAAGCTCGACGTGCGTTTGCATCACGCCGCCAAAGATCTGGGGGCTGGGCCCTTAAGCCGCTTTTGGCATATCACTGTGCCGCTCACCTCACCGGGTATTGTGGCCGGTTGTTTGATGGTACTCCTGCCAGCGATGGGTATGTTCTACATCTCTGACTTACTTGGCGGTGCAAAAAATCTGCTGCTCGGTAATGTGATCAAAACCCAATTCTTGCACACCCGCGATTGGCCGTTCGGCTCTGCCTTCAGCGTGATTCTGATTGTGCTGCTCGGTTTTATGTTGTGGCTCTATTTCCGCGCCTCCCGTTTTGTCAGCAAACAAGGAGGACTCAATGGCTCCGATTTTTAGATGGGGATTCACCGGGCTCATCCTGTTTGTAATTTATATCCCCATTTTGGTGCTGGTAGTGAACTCCTTTAATGCATCCAAATACGGCATTAAATGGGGCGGCTTTACCTTCAAGTGGTATGAAAAGTTCTGGAATAACGATGGTTTGATGACGGCAGCGCTCAATTCGCTAACGGTATCCATTGTTGCAGCCACTGTGGCAACCGTGATTGGCACGCTTGCTGCTGTTGCATTACATCGCTATCAGTTCAAAGGAAAGGCACTTTTATCGTCCATGGTGTTTGTGAGTATGCTCACGCCGGAAATTGTGATGGCAATTTCGCTGTTGATTGTGTTTATGGCGCTTGGCATTCAATTAGGATTTATCTCCTTGGTGATAGGTCACATCACTTTTTGTCTGCCGTTTGTCATAGTAGCGGTCTACTCTCGCCTCAAAGGCTTTGATATGAAAATGCTCGAGGCTGCGCGGGATTTGGGGGCGTCAGAAAGCAGTATTTTCTGGAAGATTATCCTGCCTTTGGCATTGCCAGCGGTAGCATCGGGGTGGCTGTTGAGTTTTACCCTGTCGCTGGATGACGTTATAGTCAGTGCTTTCGTCACTGGCCCAGGTTACGAAATCCTGCCGCTGAAGGTTTACTCCATGGTGCGCGTAGGTGTTTCACCCGAGGTAAATGCAATTTCGACGATTTTATTGGTTGTTTCTTTGGTTCTGGTTGTTATTTCCCAACTACTCTTACGTGAGGATAAATAAGATGAAAAAATGGTTGGCTTTGGCCGCAGCACTGTTGATTGGCGGATGTTCCGATAAACCCGAAACCCAAGCTCCTGCAGAAACTACCGCAGCGCCTGCTGCTACAGAAGCGGCGGCACCGGCAGGCCCGCAAAAAGTGGTGATCTACAACTGGACCGAATACATTCCTGCTGCGGTATTGGAAGAATTCACCAAAGAAACCGGCGTCGAAGTTGAGTACGCCACCTACGAAAGTAACGAGGCGATGTACGCCAAAATCAAATTGATGGACGGCAAGGGCTACGATATTGCTGTACCGTCGACTTTCTACGTTGAAAAAATGCGTAAAGAAGGTTTGATTCAACCGGTGAAAAAAGAGTTGCTGACTAACTACGGCAATCTCGACGCCAATATGATGAACAAACCCTACGATCCCAATAATGATTTCAGCGTTCCCTATTTGTGGGGCGCCACCTCCATCGCGATCAATAATAAAGATGTTGATGCCAGCAAAATCACTAAATGGGCTGACTTGTGGAAGCCTGAATACGCTGGCAAGTTGATGATCATGGACGACGTTCGCGACAATTTCTATGTTGGCTTGCGTGTAGCCGGTTTCCAAAACAACAGCACTAACGAAGAAGAAATTAAGGCCGCTTACGAGAAATTAAAAGCACTTTGGCCAAGCATCAAGGTGATCAACTCTGACTCGCCCAAAACCCCATTGATCCAAGGCAACGTCAGCATTGGCGCAATCTGGAACGGCGAAGCCTATATGGCGCAACAAGAGATGGAAGACCTGCAGTACATTTATCCGGAAGAGGGTGCGGTACTGTGGGTTGACAGCTTTGTGATTCCGAAAGGCGCTGCTAATGTCGACAACGCGCACAAATTCATCGACTTTATGTTGCGCGCTGAAAGTGCAAAAGCGGCAATTGAAGAATTGGGTTATGCAGCACCTAACACCGCTGGTATTGCGCTGTTGGACGAAGAGTTGCGGAATAACAAAACGGTATTCCCTGCGGCAGAAGATATTGCCAAAGGCAGTTTCCATCAGGATCTGGGCGATACAGTTTTGGTATACGAAAAATACTGGGAATTGTTGAAAGCGGGTCAATAAGCGCCGGTATTTCAAATATGCAATTCACCTGAAGCGCCAGTCATACGACTGGCGTTTTTTTTGGAACTCATTTCAACTCAGTAAGTATCTGCTAATCCCTAGCGCAAGTCAGAGTGTTATCATGGCCGCTATTATTCGAATAGTGTGAATTTCTATCATGACTTACTCTGCCGCGCGCCCATTGCGTATCGCCACCCGTAAAAGTTTGCTTGCCCTGTGGCAGGCTGAATATGTCAAAGCTGAGTTGGAAAAGCATCATCCCGGCCTGTTGGTTGAATTAGTTCCGCTCACCAGCCGCGGTGACAAAATTCTCGACGTTCCGCTGGCGAAAATAGGCGGCAAAGGCCTCTTTGTGAAAGAGCTGGAGCAGGCACTGCTGGCGAATGAGGCGGATATCGCAGTGCATTCGATGAAAGATGTGCCGATGGATTTTCCTGAAGGTCTGGGGCTGTCCGTCATTTGTCCACGCGAAGATGCGCGCGATGCGTTTGTCTCCAATCGATTTAACTCGCTGGATGATTTACCTCAGGGTGCGGTAGTTGGCACCTCCAGCTTGCGTCGCCAATGCCAATTGTTGGCAAATCGCCCGGATTTAAAGATTAAATTTCTTCGCGGCAACGTACAAACGCGTCTGCAAAAATTAGACGATGGCGAGTACGATGCAATTATCCTCGCCGCCGCTGGCCTGATTCGTCTGGAACTAAAAGAGCGTATTCGCGCTTACATTACACCCGAGCAAAGTTTGCCAGCGGGCGGGCAGGGTGCAGTGGGGATTGAGTGCCGGGTGGACGACGACGCCACTATTGCGTTGCTCAAGCCACTGCATCATCAAACGACCGCCGAACAGGTGCTCGCCGAGCGCGCGCTCAATCGCCATTTACAGGGCGGCTGCCAAGTGCCTATCGCCTGCTATGCTATTCATCGCGGCGATCATTTATGGCTGCGCGGATTAGTTGGCTCGCCCGATGGCAACCAAATGTTGTTTGATGAGATCACCGGTTCGGTTGCCGATGCAGAAAAAATGGGCATCGAATTGGCTGAGCGTTTGCTAGTGGCCGGCGCGGATAAAATTCTCGCTAAGGTTTACGCAAGCGCGGAATAAACCATGGCCGATGCAGCGCAAGATTATTTTATTGTCATCACCCGCCCTGATGCGCAGGCTGCACCTTGGGCTGAGCAGTTGCAAGCGTTAGGTTTTAACTGCGCGCGGGTGAATTTGCTCGATATAGTGGCGGTGAGCGACGCGGAAAAAATTCGCGCCATCAAAAATAGAATTCTGGATGTTGATCTCTATCAGAAAATTATTTTTGTCAGCCAAAATGCGGTAGATTTTGGTATGGCGTGGCTAGAGGATTATTGGCCGCAAATGCCTATAGGCATAGATTTTTTTGCGGTAGGCGCCACCACCGCAAAAAAATTAGCGAGCTATGGCGTGGCCGTGCAAGATTTGGCGGCGAGCACTGGCGGCGGCATGACCAGTGAAGACCTTTTAAGTGCGGAGCATTTACAGCAGGTCGATGGCGAAAAAGTTCTTATTTTTCGCGGCTGTGGCGGGCGCGGTCATCTCGCCGATGAATTGCGTAAACGCGGCGCCAAGGTAGATTATTGTGAATTGTACGAGCGTGTTTTACCTGCGGCAGCGCAGGCCCAATTGCTGCAATTAATTGCCGACACCGAGGCGAGTTCTGCGCAACGGTTGGTGAGCTTACACAGCGGTGAAAGTCTGCAAAATTTGTTAGCGGTGTTGGCGCAATTTGCACCGCCTGAACAGCAAAGAGTGCAAGCATGGATGAACAACAGTGTCTTTCTGGTGCCAAGTGCGCGCATAGTTGCGGCAGCGCAAGCAGCAGGATTCAAGCGCGTTATATGTGCCGAAAATGCCACCGATAAGGCGATGACGGCAGCCTTGCTAGAATATTGTCGCACGCAAGAGTGCATTTTATTACAGGATTAACACAGTGACTGATTCCGATACGACAACTCAACAACCTGCTGCTAGCTCTTCCGTGGCAGTGCCCGCACCAGCAAAAACGCACGTCGCCAGTTTTGCGCTGCTGTGGTTATTTGTAGTGCTGATTGTTGCAGCGGTGTGCTACGGCGCACTGTTCGTTTTGCAACAATCCAAGAATCAACAGCAAATTATTGAAAGCTTGCGCATTCAGGTTGAGCAGCAAGCGCAGGCAACAGAAGCGCGCCAGCAAATGTTGGAAGACAGCTTGGACAAAGAGTTGGTTGAGCAGCAGTCTGCGGTGCAGGCAAGCCTGAATGATCTGGCTGCGCAAGTTAATAGCAATAATGCACGTTTGCTGTCACTGTCGAGTGTCAATCGCGATGAATGGAAACTGCAAGAGGCGCAGTACTTATTGCGTCTCGCCGATCAACGTATTTTGTTAGAACAGGATAGCCAAAATGCAATCGCTCTTGCGCTTTCAGCCGACGATATTTTGCGCGATATGGATCAGGCAGATTTAGTCGGCGTGCGCAAACTGTTGGTTGAGGAAATTGCCGTGCTCAAGCTAGCAGGTGTGATTGATAGGGAAGGTATTTATCTGCGCTTGTCGGCCCTGTCCAATCAAATTGAAGCAATTCCTTTTATTGAACCTTTAGGCAGTCAGAATCAATTGTTAGAAGAGACTGTAGTGCCGCCAGAAGAAACCCTAAAACAAAAAATCACCCGCAATCTGTACGATCTGTTGCATAAGCTAAGTTCTTATGTGCGGGTGCGCGACCACGGCAAAACGATTAATGCAGTACTGCCGCCTGCTGAGCAAAAGTATTTGCAGCAAAATTTGCGTTTGATGTTGGAGCAGGCGCAAGTTGCACTCCTGCGCAATGAAGAAAATATTTATCTTGAAAGCTTGGTAAAAGCGCAAAACTGGATTAATCAATATTATAGCTTGAACGAAAAAGCGACTGCCGTATTGCAAGAGCTGGAGGCATTACAGCAAGAAGAAATCTCTCCTGAATTGACTAATTTCAGTAATTCTTCTGCCGCCTTGACTGAATACATCGCCAAGCGGGAAAAAATGGCTGCAGCACGTCGCGGGGTGCGCTAATGAGACGTCGTCTGTTAAAAGCTATTTTCTTTTTACTGATTGCCTGTGGTCTGGTGTTTTTTCTCTGGCGTGGCGACGGTTATCTGTTAATTGCCTACGGTACTAAAACTATTGAGATGACCTTGTGGGTCGCCGCCTTAGCGCTTGTATTGCTATATGTCGCGTTTTGGTTTGTGCGTAAATTTATGCTCGGCAGTGTGGAGATGGTGCGCCGTTTCCGTGAAATGTTTTTATTTGGCAGTGTTGAGCGCGCACAAAAACGTGCGGCAACCGGAATGGTTGATTATCTCACTGGCGACTGGCTCGCTGCACACAAGAAGTTATTGCGCACACTCGACAAAGTAGAATATCCGCTGGCGAACTATATTGCCGCTGCGCGCAGCAGTTTTGAAATGGGTGATGAAGCTGAGGCCGACAACATCCTCGACAAAGCGCTTGCCCTTGCCCACAGTGAACTACCTGTTGCGTTGACCCGTGCGCGTTTGCATGTGCAGTCCGGTCGCTATGAACAAGCCATCGAAATTCTAAAACCCATCGATATCAAAATGCCACGCCAGGCGGCGGTATTGGATTTGATGCACCATATTTATATTGCGCAGAAAAATTGGCGTGCCTTGGAAGATATATTTCCAGCCATGCGCAAAGCGAAAGTATTATCGAACGTGGAATTTGAAGCGCTGGAGGTGCTGCTCGCCTGCGAAAAAATGCAGGCGCAGAGCGTACAAAGTAAATCTCTACTGATTGCCGAGCGTCTGCCTGCATTGCAAACCCTGTGGAAATCCTATTCGCGCAGCGTGCAAAAGCGGCCTGCGGTAATTGCCGCTTATGCCCAAGCATTGGTTGAAAACTATCAAGATCAGGAAGCAGAAATAATTGTGCGCAAGGCACTTGCTAATACCTGGTATGAGCCGTTAGTGAGCCTCTACGGGCGCCTGCAAGTAAAAGAGATTCACAATCAAATTCGCACGCTTGAAGGTTGGCTGAAAAACAATCCGCAAGACCCAACACTGTTGCTCAGCATGGGGCGTGTTATGTTGCGCAATCAGCAGTGGGAGTTGGCACGAGAGTATTTCCAACGCAGTTTGAATTTGCAAAAAAGCATGGAGGCGAGCATGGAGCTAAGCAATCTCATGGAGAGGCTGGGCGAGCATCAGCGCGCCAACGAATACTATCGCTTGAGTGTTGAGTTAGCAGGTCAGCATCAGGAGCCCAATAAAGGCTGATAATTGCTATTGGCAGAATGTTTTCAATAATGCCGGGTTGTAAACAGAGAGTATTGGAATGATAAACAAAACGGCATTGGTACATATTTGTATTCTGTTGGTGCAGATCAATATTGCAATATCTGCTGCGGCAGAGACTATAGTAGCCCCCCCCCCTCCGACATCTAATTTCCATTCATCATCTGCTGCGCAGGTCACCACACTGGCGCAGCAGATTGCGGTGTTGGAAAAATTCCTTCAAAAAAAATTAGTAGGTATTGAATCCTTAGAGGGGGTAATACCTTCCGCGTGGTTGGCTGAAAGTTTTTCCACAAAAAAAGAGCGCAGAGTTGCCGAAGAACAGCTGACTCAATTGTTGTCGCAACAGGCTGCTGATTCGCTTTCTGCTGATCGACTCGCTGAGCTCAAAGAATCCATCTTGCTGTGGCAATTAAAACTGCAATGGCTGAAATATTCTGCGCCGCAACGCAAGCAATTAGTGATGGAGGCGCAAGCTAAAGCCTTGGCGTTACGTACCCAAGTTCAAGCCGAAGCCGCGATGACCCAAGCTGAAGAAGTAACGCGGGAATCGAACGATAATAAACAAGCTATCAGCGGGGCGATTGAGCGCAGTCAGTCAGCCCGTGAAACTCAATTGTTAGAGTCGCAACTAGCCCTTGAAGATGCGATGGGTGAAATAGGCTTGCAACTTCGGCAGCTCGCGCAAGCTAAAAAAATATTTGCCCGCGATATAGATGAGTGGCGGCAAGAATCCGCAAAATTGAGTGGTCTATCTGCCCCAGCGAATACTCAGGAGGAGTTTACCAGCGCACGTTATCTGCAGCGTAATGAAATAAGGATGTTGTTGCGCAAGTTGTTGTATTCAAGCAATGACCGCCTTTGGAGTCGGGCGGATTTTTTTGCCCACTATCAGGGGATCAATGAAAACGATTGGAATCCACGGATTTCTCTATCCTCTCTGCAAATTGAAGAGCAAGACTCGGAGCAAGTGCAGGCGCTAATTTTTGCTTTGCAAGAAAAACATCTAGTGCTCATTGCGCGCGCTAAAGAATTGAAACATGAACGCGAAAATCTATTACATGAAGTGCTGCGCTGGAATCAGCAGCAACGCGATGAATTGTTGGCATTACGCGGCGTTGTTATTGGCCAATTCATTGAAGAGGGTGCGTATCAATTAGGCAACACTGAGCCCTTGTGGCTGGAAATAAAAACCTTGGCGACGCGCACTTCATTTGCACTCTGGTCTATGCAATATGGCTGGTGGCGTGAATCATCGAATGGTGTATTTGCAGTTAGCAATCTGGCGCATCTGATTAATTTGCTCTTGTTGTTGTTTTTAACCACGATTTTATTAATCAAAAAAACGCCCTTGCTTGCCTCTCTGCGCAAACGTCTAAATAGTCGTGCCCAGACCGAGACCACGCGTCGCATGCTTACCTTGGGCTTTGATTTATTTAGATATTTTTACGTGTTTCTGGTGTTAATCCTGATGGGCAAGTTGGTGATTGATTTTATCGCCAGTTTAGGCTTTTCTCCGATTCTAGAACTCTTGCCAATCTATGATCATTTAGTATTGTTTTTTTTAATGTCGGGCGCGTTAAATTATTTTGTGCCGCTGCTCAGCCTACGCAATTCCAATGCGCACAGTGACAAAACTCAAGCGATTGAAGGTGCGTTAACTCTTTTACCCAAAGTGCTGCTCTATTACTGGCTGGTCGCTGGATTGGTGGAGTTGGCGCTGTTTAAAATCTTAAATGTAAATCTACTGCAACTCTATTTGATTACGCTTTTAAGGTTTGGTTGTTTTGTGGCGGTGTATATTGTAATTGCTCGTCATATACAACAGTGGCGACTTATTGGCGTCCCCATAGTTAAAGAGGGGCGCTGGGCAAAATTAATAGTTGAATCTCACAATCGCTGGTGGGAGCCATTGGTGTTATTGGTTAGCGGTGGCTTGGGTGTTTATCGCGTGTTATGGGATTTAATATCTGCACGCTTATCCGAGCTGGATATGACACGCAGTTTGCAGGCGACCCTGAGCCGCGCAATTTTGGAGCGACAAAAACCGCGCCTGCTCTTGCACGAAACACTCAATGAAATGCCTGCGGATTATCGCGATCTGTTTGATTATCGTCAGCGCATCGCGGGTGATGCTTATGTCAAACGTCCGGAGCAGGATGAACAACTGCAGACTGTGTATCGCGAATGGAAAAGCACGGGTATAGGTGCGCGGGTTATTATCAGTGGTGATCGCGGGATTGGTAAGTCGGCTTTAATCAACCATTTTCTGGAACAGGTAGATAATGCCGAAATCAGGCAATTACATCTCAATCCTGCGATGGCAAATATAGAGCTATTGCAAAACTATTTGAACAACAGTTTCCCGCTCGTTGATGGCGGTGAGAGCGATAAACTGAGTGAGCGAATAGACCAGCTGCCGCCGTCGATTATTGTTGCAGAAAATATAGAAAATTTACTGCTGCGTAAGATTGGTGGGTTTGAAGCAATTACCTTATTGATCGATATCATTTTGCACACCTCAGCGCGTCATCTGTGGTTGGTCAGCTGTAACTCCTATTCCTGGACTATCGCTAAACAGGGAGTGCGTGGCATTGATTGTTTTACTGATGCCATTGATATGGAGGGCATGACCGAAGAGGAAATTGCACATATGGTAATGGAGCGTCATGGGCTGGCGCATACGCACAAACCTGATTTCACCCAGTTGCAATTCTCCGCCAAAAGTAAAAAGTATGTTCACTCAGCCGAAGGCAATCAAAAGGCGCAGCAATTGTATTTTCGCATTTTGTGGAGCTATACCCGCGGCAATCCACGACACGCGCTCTACCATTGGAAGAATTCCTTAGTGTGGGACAAGGATCAGATTGCAGTGCAATTATTTGCTGTGCCACAACAAAAAATTTTAGAGCGTTTGCAAGATGGTTCGCTCATGTTGTTGGCCGCGCTGATTGAACACAATGGTCTCACGCTCACCGGTCTGGGTGAGGTGATGAACACAACCGAGACTATTGCACTGCGCAGAATTGAAGAGATTTCATC
Organism: Cellvibrio sp. ATLC23; assembly: GCF_057196725.1. Lineage (NCBI taxonomy): Bacteria > Pseudomonadati > Pseudomonadota > Gammaproteobacteria > Cellvibrionales > Cellvibrionaceae > Cellvibrio > Cellvibrio sp. ATLC23. The sequence continues at coordinate 140,708 of NZ_JBXUOS010000009.1, forward strand.
TTATTCAATGGTGTATGCAGTAGATGATACGGACGGTGAAAGCTGGCACGTAGACAGTTTCTGGTTTAAATCGGTAGAGAATTATCTGGTGAAAAGACAGTTTCTGTTTCATGGAGGTCAACTGTGAACCCCAATCCTTCAGAGTTATTTGAAGCCTTTGACTTCTCGCGTGTCAGTCTCTCGCTGATAGTCATTGTTATCTCACTCATTATTGCAAAAGCGGCCAAGATTTTTAGCAGCCGTATGAGCAAAGCCTTTCCTGATTATCGTTTGCGCATTGAACAGAGCATCACAGTGGTAAATTTTGTGTTGATTATCGGTTCAGTAGCACTCGCTATATTTTTATTGTTTCGCTCAAAAGAGGCCGCCATTGCGATTGGTGGCTCCATCGGTTTGGCGTTTGCGATTGGTGCAAAAGATGTGGCTGCATCGCTGCTCTCCGGTTTTATTATTATGTTTGACCGCTCGTTTCGTGTAGGTGATCGCGTCAAGTTTGGCGATATTTATGGCGATGTTATTTCCATTGGTGTGCGCTCAACCCGTATCCGCACCTTGGACGATTCGATTGTCACTGTGCCCAATAGCCAGTTTATGAATATGCCGGTCACCTCGGCTAATGCTGGTGCGCTCGACATGCAAGTGGAAGTAGAAATCTTCATTGCGCCCGATAACGATTTTATGCTGGTCAAAAAATTGGTGCGCGAGGCGGCAATTTCCAGTCGCTGCATTTATTTAGAAAAGCCGATTGTGGTATTGCTAAAAGATCAGGTGGCGGAAAATATGTTTTTTACCCGCGTCTTGCTTAAAGCGTATGTGTTAGATGTGACCTATGAAAAGCGCTTTGAATCGGAAGTGATTGAGCGCCTGCATATTGCATTTAACGAGCATAACATTCGCTGGCCCAATCAATAGCCTGTTTTGACTCACCAGCGTTCTGTTGGTGCAATTATCCTAATTTGATTTATTTGAGTGTGTTATGACCGAGTCTCTACGCGATCGCATCTATACCATTATTTTTGGTACAGATACCCCGGCAGGAAAATTATTTGACGTGGTATTGATTTATACCATTTTGTTGAGCGTGGCGGCGTTGATGCTCGACTCGATTGAAGTGGTTAATCAGCGCTTTAGTTTGTACCTGAAAATTGCTGAGTGGACCTTTACTGTGTTGTTTACGCTGGAATATGCCACGCGTATATACTGTTCGCAGAATCGATGGCAGTACATCAAAAGCGTATATGGCATTGTGGACTTATTGTCGATATTGCCTTCTTATTTGGGGCTGTTTTTTGCCGATATCACGTATCTATTAATTATTCGCTTGCTGCGGGTTCTGCGTATTTTTCGCGTGCTTAAGCTGATTAACTATTTGGATGAGGCGAATGTTCTCATTCGCGCACTGTTCCAATCGCGCAGAAAAATATCAGTATTTTTCTTTGTGGTAATTGTATTTGCCACAATTTTCGGCTCGGTCATGTATGTTGTTGAAGGCCCTGCTAATGGTTTTACCAGTATTCCGCGCAGCATCTATTGGACTATAGTCACTATTACCACAGTAGGTTATGGCGACATCACGCCGCAAACACCGCTCGGGCAGGTGGTGGCATCGCTCGCGATGTTGACCGGTTATTCGATTATTGCGGTGCCTACCGGTATTTTGACAGCGGAATTGGCACGTGAAATGCGCCGCGATGAGTTATTAATTAAGTGCCCTAATTGCGGAAAAAAAGGCCACGAGCAAGCAGCCGATTATTGTTCGCGCTGCGGCAGTGAGTTGAACAATCCTGCAGAAAATTAATGCTTTCTAAATTGAGATAAATTATTCGTGGATAATTTCTTTATGGATACGCTGGCGAGCAGTTTAAAAATAATGCAGCAAATTATGGATATTAGTCTGATTGAAATGGATGACTACAACCTAAAAGTGAGCGGGTTTTTATTTGCTGTTTTTTTATTCTTTGCTGTGTTGTTTGGCAGTAAAATATTGCAGAGAGTATTGCAACGGGTTTTCTCGGCATCCCATCGCACTACACCCGCGCAAGTCTACACCCTAACCCGTATTATTCACTATGTAATGATCGGCTTGGCAATTATTCTCACTGGGTCGGCGCTGGGTCTAAATTTCAGTAAGCTGACCTTGATCGCCGGTGCGCTGTCGGTTGGTATAGGGTTCGGCTTGCAAAATGTAGTGAGCAATTTTATCTCCGGCATTATGATTTTGTTTGAGAAATCATTAAAAATTGGTGATTTAATTGAACTTGAATCGGGCGTGTTTGGTGAAGTAATAGAAATTAATATCCGCAGCACTTTGATTCGCACGTCAGACAATGTAGATATTCTGGTGCCCAACTCGGAATTTGTCAGTGGCCGAGTAACTAACTGGACGCTTACCGATGCAGTGCGCCGTTTTCGCATTCCGTTTGGGGTTGCCTATGGCAGCGATAAAAATCTGGTGCGCACTGCCGCCTTGGAGGCAGCGCATTCAGTGGGTTGGACCTTAAATGACGAGGCCACCAACCGTTTGCCTTCGGTATGGATGACAGGTTTTGGCGATAGCAGCTTGAATTTTGTATTGGCGGTTTGGGTAAGTGCCGATGTAGTGAAGCGCCCGAGCTCCATGACATCTGAATATTTGTGGGCACTGGATGATGCATTTCGCAAGTATAAAATTGAGATTCCGTTTCCGCAGCAGGACCTACACATTAAATCTTCCCCTTTTATCATAGGCTCGCCACCGAAGAATTAATTAACAATAATAATGACAATGCGAGCAAATGAAAAAAAGCGCCGCGCAGTAAAAAGGCGCTTTATACCGCGCTACTGGCGCGGTCTAGTGGTAATCGCTGTCATAATATTTTCTGCGTTGTCATTTGCGCCGCTTCCTCCCGCGTTACAACAACAATCTTACGCCACGTTATTACTCGCGCGCGATGGCAGCTTATTGGGCGCGACTATTGCTGCAGATCAGCAGTGGCGCTTTGCACCGGTAGAATCCCTGCCCGATAAATACCATAAAGCACTGTTGTTATTTGAGGATCAATATTTTTATCGCCACCCGGGCATTAATCCGTTGGCGATTGCGCGCGCTCTGCGTGGAAATTTTTCGGCGGGAACCGTCACCAGTGGCGGCAGCACAATCACCATGCAGCTGGCGCGCTTATTGCGCCAGGAAAACTATCGCCAGCAAGATAAAAATAAACCCGCGCGCAACCTGTGGAGTAAAACGGCAGAGGCACTGCGTGCGCTGCAACTGGAGTGGCGTTTTACCAAAGATCAACTCTTAATTCACTACGCGAGCCATGCACCTTTTGGCGGCAATATTGTCGGTTTGCGCGCGGCGGCTTGGCGCTATTTTGGCAGGCCGCCAGAAAATCTATCCTGGGCGGAATCGGCGCTTTTAGCGGTGTTGCCCAATAGCCCGGCAATGATTCACCCGGGGCGCCAGCGCGACAAATTAAAACAAAAGCGCGATCGGCTATTGCATCGTTTGCATCAGCGCAATTATTTTTCTGATCTGGATTTGCAGTTGGCTCTGTTAGAGCCTCTGCCGGAAAAACCGCACGCCTTACCGCAATTAGCGCCGCATTTATTGGCGACCTTAAAACAACAATATCCTTCGCAATTTGTATTGCACAGCAGTATTGACCTGTTTGCCCAGCGCAGTGCGCAGCAAATTGTGTCGCGCCACAGTGCGCGCCTTGCCAATGAAGGGGTAAATAATATTGCATTGGTATTAATTGATCATGAAAAAATGGAGACGGCTGCCTATATAGGCAATGAAGCCTGGCGGCAACAACAGCGCTATGCGCCCAATGTAGATATAGTGCAGCGCCCGCGTTCTACTGGCAGCATTTTAAAGCCGCTGCTGTACGGCTTAATGCTGCAGGACGGTGAATTGGCTCCGACCAGTTTGATTGCCGATATTCCCACACAATTTGGCGGCTATAGCCCAAAAAATTACGACCGCAGTTTTCGCGGTGCAGTACCGGCGCAATTTGCGTTGGCGCACTCGCTTAATATTCCCGCTGTGCGTATGTTGCGCGATTATGGCATTGGAAAATTTCAACAAAAATTACAAGCCATGGGCATGAGCACTTTATTTCGCCCGGCAGATGATTATGGCCTCACTTTAATCTTGGGTGGTGCAGAAGGCACGCTGTGGGAATTAACCAGCATTTATGCGCGGCTTGCGGCCAGCGCACGTGACGGCGATAAACAACAACTTATGCCCCACATTTTACTGAATGAAAAAAAACAGTTTGCCAAACCGATCATTAAACAGGGCGCCGCTTGGTTAACCTTGCAAGCATTGATTGATGTGGCGCGCCCCGGTAATGATAATTACTGGCGCGATTTTTCTGGCAGCCAAACCATTGCGTGGAAAACCGGTACCAGTTATGGCTTGCGCGATGCCTGGGCGATTGGCAGCAACGGGCGTTATACGCTCGGCGTTTGGGTGGGCAATGCGGGCGGTGAACCGGGGAGTTTTATTAGCGGGCAAAGCAGCGCCGCGCCGGTTTTATTTGATCTGTTTGATGCGCTGCCCAGTGTGAATTGGTTTAATAAACCCGTGCAGGCGTTAAAAACAATTTCTGTTTGCGCTGACGATGGTTATCTCGCAGGAAATCAATGTGCGGCCATCGATAAAGAAATTCCCATTACCAGCCATTTTGATAAGGTCACACCCAATCATCGCCGAATCCATTTAGATCAAGCGCAACAATTTCGTGTGCATGCGCGCTGTGAAAGTATTAACAAGATGAGTGCGCAGGATTGGTTTGTATTACCACCGGTACAGGAATTTTATTGGCGTCAACATCATAGCGATTATAAAACCCTGCCGCCCTGGCGCAGCGATTGTGTTGCCGGTCTGTTGCAGGTTGATGAAGATCAGCCGATTGAATTGATTTATCCCAATGAAGAAAGTCGCATTTATATCCCCATGGATTTGGATGGCAAGCGCAGTCGCGCAATTTTAAAAGCAGTGCACCGCAATCCTGCCGCGCAATTGTATTGGCATCTCGACGATGAATTTATCGGCATAACCAAGGTTTTTCACGAGCGCGAAGTTGCGCTTGAACCCGGTGTGCATAAATTATCAATTGTCGATAAACAAGGTTACCGACTGGAGCGTCGCTTTCGGGTGATCGGCAAAGAGTAAAGATCCAAAAATGCCCGGCATTCGTATCAGTCTCATAGGCACACAACTGATGCGAGAAAACTTATGGGGCACTATTTAATTGTTGGCGGTACACGCGGTATAGGCGCAGCACTCGCTACCCAGCTTGTTGAGCAAGGTCATGAGGTAATTATCTGGGTGCGCAATTTGATAGACCTGGCCGGTGCACAAGTCTTTGTTAATAATCCCGCCGAGTCCGCACCTGATCTCGCCGGTCTACCTGCTGTTTTAGATGGCCTTGTGTATTGCCCCGGTAGTATTAATCTCAAACCCTTTGCGCGTTTAACACAGGAAGATTTTCTACAGGATTTTCAAACCAATGTACTGGGCGCTGTGCGCACCATGCAAGCAGTAGCGCCCTTGTTAAAAAAATCAGAGCAGGCCAGTGTGGTGTTATTTAGCAGTGTAGCCGCTAGCTTTGGTATGCCGTTTCACGCGAGTATTGCGAGTAGCAAAGCCGCGATTGAAGGCTTGGTCAAAAGTGTAGCGGCGGAGTGGGCACCCAATATTCGCGTAAATGGTATAGCGCCTTCGTTAACCAATACCTCGCTAGCCGAAAAGTTGTTAAATAGTGCGGATAAAATTGATGCGGCCGCTAAACGCCATCCGCTGCAAAAACTGGGCAGCCCAGAAGATATTGCCGCAATGGCGGCATTTTTAATATCGCCACAAGCCGGCTGGATCACCGGGCAAATTTTGCATATTGATGGCGGTATGTCTGCGTTAAAAACATAATCTCTCCCTGATATGCGCAGCCGCCTTACCACTTTTTAACAATCGTCTGCACCAAGAAGCTTTATACTGCGAGCGTATTATTTGTGCTCTCACTGTCAGGTGTCTCTCTTGGTCGCATCCCCCGCATTAATTTCCCTTAACGATAAGCGCGCATTTTGGCGTGCGGTGATTTTGTTATCCCTGCCTGTAGCTGCGCAAATGTTGCTGCAGTCGCTATTGGGTATGGCCGATGTAATTATGGTCGGCGATTTGGGTTCCACTGCGATAGCCGCCGTGGGCTTGGCCGCAAAAATTCATTTTCTATTATTGGTGTTGATGAGTGGCCTGGCGACGGGCTGCAGCATTTTGGTCGCGCAATATATTGGTGCAAAAGATTTTACCAGTTGTCAGCGCACGCTGGCGGTGACGCTGTTAGTAGGCACACTGGTGATGATTCCGTTTGCGCTGGTGTTTGGTTTTGCCTCTACTACCTGGGTGGGTTGGATTAATCCCGATGAAACTGTTGTAGCGCTCGCCGCGCAATATCTCATCATCACCGCGCCAGCGTTATTGTTTACCCAATGGATTGTAATTTACGAGGCATCGCTGCGCGCACTGGGCAGCACTACTATGCCGCTAGTCGCCGGAGTATTTGCAGCGGCGCTCAATATTTTGGGTAACTATGCACTGATCGGTGGCAACTGGGGTTTTCCTGCGCTGGGTGTTGCCGGTGCCGCTTGGGCAACATTGGGTTCTCGCGCTTTGCAGTTGTTGATTGTAGTGGGCTGGGTCTATGCCAAAAAACACGGCTTTGCGTTAAACCTTGCGCAATTGCGCATGGGCTTGGATAAAACACAAATCCATCGCTACCTCGCCTTCTCATTGCCGTTGGTGGCTAACTATGCGATTTGGGCAGTGGGCAATTCTACCTATCATTTGGTCACTGGTTTTGCAGGCACCGAAGCGCTCGCAGTGATGGGTGTTATCGTACCGATTGAAAGTGCATTTTTTGCTTTGTTTGTCGGCCTTGCCAATGCCTCTGCAGTATTAATCGGCCGTGAACTGGGCGCGGGGAATAATGACACCGCATGGCAACTGCATAAATTTTTTGATCGCATCACCTTTGCCTTGCTTATTATTTTTTGCACCGCACTTTGGTTTGCGCGCCCGCTAATGTTAAATATTTTTGATCAACTGGATGCAACATCTACCGAATTATTATTTAACACCCTCGGCGTGTTTTGTTTGTTGGTGTGGGTAAAAATTATTAATATGATGCGTATTATCGGCGTGCTGCGCGCCGGTGGCGATAATCGGTTCACCTTGATAACCGACACCATCGTTATGTGGGTATTTGGCTTGCCCATTTATATCGCCGTGGTCTTCCTCACTAAAATATCGTTTGTTTATATTTATGCGCTGATGTTTTTAGAAGATGGGTTGAAGTTTATTCCGGTGATTAAACGTATTGCTAGCCGCAAATGGATGAATAATTTAACGCGGTCATAATTACCAAGGCGCTTGGTTTGCTGGGGATCAATATGCACAGACTTAATCTGCTCGATGCCTGGATTCTATTGGCTATCTATCGCGCCGGAAAACAGCACAAGCTTGACTATGCGGCAATAGTGTCCTGCTTGCCCGATGTATCCCTGCCGGTTCCAACACATCAAGAATTTAAAAATGCCTATAATAAATTTCTCTATATTAAATTTATTGTGGCCGATGGCGCTAACACGGTGCTTTCGCCAGCAGCGCAGCAACTGGTTGAAAGCAGCATGCCCATCGCTGCGACTTCTGCCAACGCAATAGGCTGGGTAGAGGCATTAAACCAAACATTGTCGATATATAAATTTAGCAGCATCTGTAATCGCCACGAGTGGCAAGAAGATCAGTATGCGCATGGGCTTGAATTGTTAACTGAAACCACAAGGAGATAAATGTGTTAATTAAAATTGATGACCTGAGCGGCCCAGAAGTTGCGCAAATATTAATGGAACATCTGGAGGATATGTACGCCGTATCGCCACCGGAAAGTGTACACGCGCTCGACTTGAACAAGCTGCGCCAGCCCAATATCACCTTCTGGTCAGTATGGGACGGCACACAGCTGGCAGGCTGCGGTGCAATCAAAGAATTTGAAGTGGGGCACGCTGAAATTAAATCCATGCGCACTGCTAACGCGTATCGCGGCAAAGGTGTGGCAGTAAAATTGATGGAGCATATTTTGGCTGTAGCTGTAGAGCGAAAATATCATCGCTTGAGTTTGGAAACTGGACCGCAGGAATTTTTTCTCCCCGCCAGAAAACTCTACGAACGTTTCGGTTTTGAATACTGCGGGCCATTCGGCGATTACAAAGAGGATCCTTACAGCGCGTTTATGACCAAAGCACTTCTGGAATAACAATCTATTCCCATCCTACTGGCGCCTCCACTTCATCGGAGAAGTGGCGCGCCATTCTTTAAAACAAAAAATACTCTTGCTTATCTTGTGACGTCAGCAGCAAATTTTATTCTGGGTGGTTGATCTGCACCGTGTATTCAGAACAACATGCGATCAGCTGATTAATAGTTAATAAATCAAGGATCTGAATATGCTTTTTTCTGCATTACCTCTCACCTAAAAATCCTCTATGTCTACTAAAAAGCTATTAATCATGGATTAATAATGGGCGCATTCCAAAAACCTATATTAGGGAAATATCGATGAAATATTGCATGCTTTTTTTGCTGGCAATCTTGGTCGCATCTTGCGCGACTAATAAGCCTGTAGAGTTTTCTTATAGCGGTACATTTAAAGCATCACTGCCCATAAATTTAATGTCGGGTGCAACGGTGTTTACTGCGGACGCACTCAGTATCAAAACCCATGAAGGAAAAACAATCTCCGGGGTCGTCGCCTACAGGGAAGCTGACAACTTACCAGAGGATTTTGATATGCGCTCCTATCCCGAAATTGTTTTTGGGCTTAAACAATACACAGGCTCAAGTGCAGAAATAATGGAAAAGTTTTCAAACACCAGAATGGCATTTGAGCATTCCTATGATCTAACCGGTGTTAGTGCTGAGAATAACAATGGCGTTACACGCTATAGCACATGCAAAAATGAGCGTTGTTTGGGGTTTGTGGTAAAAAATTCATTCCCTGACCATATTCTGATGGTGTTTACGGAAAGTCTAGCTAAAGAAGATTTTGTAAAGCTTTTAAATGGAGCGTTTTATGTTAAGTAGTGAAGAAAAGGAATACCTGTATCAAATAATAGCAGCGATTGTGGGAGAGGATGCGTCCATCAAATCCTACACTCTGTATTTTAATGACCAAACAATTGTTGCAGTTGAGCAGATGGCCGAAGAAAACTTTAAGTGCAATGCAAATATGAAGGAGCTAATAAAAGGCCTGTTGGGTGGGGCAGCTAATCTGTCGCGTGGATGGTTGCGCCGACTATTAAAGAGCACCAAGAAAAAACTATCCAAAAGCGAATTAAAAGGCTACGGATGTTTGGTGCAAAGCAAGGCCATCTGGAAATCTACAATTATAGCGACGACTATTTGATAAATAGAATGAAGCGGTTCCGTATTGCGAGCCGCTTATTTCAAATAACCTAAGCGCTAAACCCCAGCACTACCCACATACACATCACAGCAACAAAATTTATTGTAAAAATAAGGCCGCGCAGGCGAATGTTTGTGGTAAAAATTTGCACAATGCTGTGAATAATTCGGCCAACTATAAACAGCCACGCAAACCATAAATAAATGGGTTGATAGAAGTCTGGGCGGGCAATTAGTAGGGTGCAGATTGCATAAAACAAAACCGGCCATTCAAATTGATTGCTCAAATTTGCGCTTGCTCTAGGTTCAATTTTAGCAAAGGGATTGGTGCCATCAGCCTTGGCACCAATGCCCCAAATTTTAGGCGCGCGCATTACCGTTAACAGCACGTAGAGCATTGCCACCCACAAAATGTGAAATAACATTGGTGCAATTAATACATCACTCATGGTGTGGCTCTGCGCAAGTTGTGCTGGTTGGTCTAGCATCCGATTAAAAAGTACCTTTTAAAAAGTACCTTTTAAAAAGTACCTTTGGTATAGGTTCCTTTCATTAGTTCGCAGCCAGACTGCAAACTAGCGGCTTCATCGGCTGCTCTTTTGTAATAGAAGAAAATCGTTTTTGCGGTTTTGGTGTTGTCGCATTTAGCTTGAAATGGTACAGGGCAACTGGCGAGGTAAGTGATTTTAGCCGCAGGCCCGCCCATCGCAACCGCCGCCTGAGACATACCTTCGCACTGCGCTTTAAAATTAGCCTCGGAAAGCCCTGCATTTTGTACGCAGTCTTTAATATCCAGCTTTATACCCATCATTGTCCCTTTTCCTTCAAGCAAACAAGCTTTATTGGCGTTGGCGAGGTTGCAAAAAAACAGGACACCAATCATAGAAAGGGTAGACATTTGTATACGCATAATGAGCCTCATATAAGGTTGTGGAGTACTCAGGCATAGTAAAACTAAAACCGGGGTTTTCAAATACTTATTATTTTTTAGGATTTGATAATGAGATAGGCGCCAGCACCAATCATAAAACTACCAGCGAAGATTTTTATGGTTTGTTCGCCTTTGAAGCCTTTGCTAAAAGTTACCACTTTGCTGGCTGAATATGCATAAGCTAATTTGATGCCGCCTACGGCGATAATCGTTACCAGCGTAATCGTTGCAATATCTGAGGCCGTTGTCGCGGTAAGATCAATGAATGCAGGAAATAAACTGGCGTAGAAAAATATGGCTTTAATATCACCCAGAGTAAGAATTAATCCAGAGAGAAAGCTGGTCACCAAGTTGGCAGATGGGCGTGTAGAAATATTTATTGGAATTGATGGCTTTGCGCGCAAAATTCCAAGGCCAAACCAAATCAGATAGAGTGCCGCCAAATACCGCAGCAGCAAGAAAAAACCTCCGGCCACTTCAGCCAATACCGTCATACCTAAAATGGCGAGAAAAACAAAAACCAAGTCACCCGTCACTATTCCTGCAGTAACCGCTGCGCCGTGTTTAAATCCCGCAGTAGATGCCCGTACAACAACCAACACAACACTAGCGCTGGGAACCAGCGCTAGTACTGTCATTACGGAAAATAAAATTGTTATCTCAGTCAAGCTCATAGTGAACTCAGTGTGGGATTGGCTTATATTTTGGTCGCCCTATTTAAATTTCTGATAAGCCCTGAAACTATTTTAACGAAAATTATTTCCATTTTTGTAGCTCTGGCCTCGCGAAGCCAGTCGCCGGAGGTTGCAGTTCCGCCAAAAAAGTAGGGCGTGCCTCGCGGAGCAGGCCGCCGAACTTCGCAAAAGGCCAAAAAGCGGACATTGACATCATTATATAAATGGGCTTTATCAAGTGATTTTTTAAAAAATCTAAAAGTAAAATTCCAGCTGAAATATTTCAAACTAATCTATACTTATATTTAAGTATTCAAATTTTATTTTGATATTTTCCTTAATAAATTTAAAGTAAGAGTTATCATAATTTGATGGCTCCCTTTCGCCAACTACGACAATATTTTTCTTCTTTAATGAATTAAATTTATGTGCATAGTGTAGAGCTTGACCTAGAGCTTCTCTGACACAATATGTAGGGCTGTAACTAGATTTCACTTCGTAAAAATAAATTGATTCACTATTTTCTCGAAAAATATCGATGTAGTTATTTTCTATCTTTATATTGTCATTTGGATATTCATATTTTAGCCATCTAAAAAGATTGTTTTGAATTATGTTGTGTCTCATTTCGGAAGTATATGAAGCTTTTTTACGAAATATTAATTTAGTGTCTTCATTTTTATATCGATCGTCACTGCCACTCATGAAACTGTCATAATCAAATGCTTTAAATAAATTGAATACAAATTCAAATCGACATTCACTTTCAGGAATCCCATTCATGATGAAGTTAAGCACAGGAACTCTATCATTTTTGTTTATTTTTATCCCATATTCATTTGCTATATTTTTGATTACATCCATTTTAAAAATTGGTGGAATTCGGCCCTCAGAATATAGTGAGGCCAGCTTCCACTTATACCAAGAATTCAATGTGATACTCTCTATTGCTTCTAAATCGCAAGTCTTTGCAGCATCAATAATCTCACATACTTTTTCAATTAAATTGAAAAAGGCCGCTTTCCTGGAAGATCCTAGCTTTTTATCCCAAGCATATTTGGAATCATGAATCGACCTTTCTGATTGTTGATTAAAGCTCCTTCCCCAGCGGAAAAAACCAAATTTAGAACTTGGATATCCTCGAATAGTTCCAAGCTTAAGGGTTCCATGTTCTACTGAATAGCAAAATGTGTTTGCATCCTCCAAACCACTATATTCTTCATAGGTCATGACTCTAATTCTTTCTATAGGCCAATTCGATAAAAACTCATTCAATATTTTACTCTTTTCTGCTGAAATCATAATTTCACACCGAAGACCTCAAAAAAATCTACCATCTACGATAAAAACTAAAAATAAATTTTGGTGCTGGAAAGCTGTTCACATTGAAAACATATATGCCAATTACAGCGTAATACAGCCATGACCGGACGTTCAGAACAGACTATTTATGGAGCAATCTAGGAGCCAGCACTTTGTTATTTGAGAGCAGTCATTGGCTATATGCTGCCCTGTATTAATTCTCTCAGCGATTCAGTAAATTCTTTATTTCTAATAGCATCGCGCCTGCTAATATGGCTTTTGTTTAGAGCAGTACTTATTGTTTCGCACGCACTAGAAAATAGTTTTCGATACTGAGTGTCGTCACAATAGAAATCAATCATCGAATCGTACCCATATCCCTTCTTATTCTTTCTTAGGTAATCGTGATAACAATGGGCTATGTACATCATTTGAAATTTAAATGGCTTGTAACTGGAATTTAAATGTCCGCCTCTGAACTCTTTTTCAATTCGGTTGTACGCTAGGCAAGCAACGTAATATGGATCTTTTGAATCAGAATCCCTAAACATTTTATTTCTATTGGCGTCTAAAAGTTCCCCATAATATCGATGCGTGCTATGAGGTTGTGCAAGAACGGATGCAACATATGATTTTATTTGAGCGGTTAAAGTCATTACTTGTCCTGCGGGAACAGACGATACACCTTCATATTGTTTAGATCTTCGTTCATAATAAATTGGCGCGCGCATATTGCTCGCTTTAGCCTTATAATACTCTTCTAAATCTTTATGAAACGCAGACAGAGACTCAAACGCCTCGTCAGTTATTATTGTTTGCTTGTTCGTCGCCTGAATAACTTTAGAAGAAAGTTCTTGATCTGTAGTTTCAATAACTTTTAAAACAATATGTGTTTCATCTGAAAGAATTGATCTGTTCTCATACAGCATATGCGATGTTTGACAGCCGTTTACTATTTGAAAATCTGTCAGCTTCATTTTACTTCCAATTGGCTCTACTTTTTTGGCAATAACCGTGATTCCGTTATTCAAAATAGCAAGGGCTGCCTGAAGCTCAGAGCTTTTCAATGTCTTATCGATATCTTTGTTTACTTTATTTTTTCCTTGAAAATCACGAACATTATCTTCAAATAGATTTTTTTGAAGTCCTCCATCAGAATCCGTTATTAGCTTTATGTACTCCTTAGCAGAAACGCTCCCAACAAATGACTGCCTAACTTTTTGTATATCTGGAAGAGCAACATGGTTATTAAAGCTAATTTCCTTGATTGTCTTTCTTCTGATTTCTCTATAATTGTCTTTTAGTTTTTCCGCATCTACAAAATTAAATCCGATATCAGAAAATAATCTAGATTCATAAAACTCTTTTAGCTCCCTCTTGACTCTTCCAGTAATTGCTTCTGGCTCCTTCCATTGACCTGTTGTAACAAAATATATTTCAAGAATAGGTGGGTCCTCTAAGTTAATAGAATTTTCGTATATTTTTTCTTTTATTAGCCTTAGGTTTTGTATGTTTTCATTCTCGGGAATCGCAGGGTTTGAATCAAAAAAGCTTTTAAGCCCAAAGATGACCGTTCCGACCTGATCGCCTTTAAATTTTGCGGAATTTTTCGACTGCACAAAAACAAACTTAACGTCTAGATATCCATTCTTCTCGACTAGATAATCTATTTCTTGTTTATCTTGCACTATATTTCCATTGACAATTATTGCTGCCCCGTCAAAACCACTATCATCCCCTCCGCCAACTGAAATATCTTCAACTTCGAAATCTCTAGGGTACTGCTTCGAAACAATGCAGTAGTTTACGAATCGCTCAAAACTATCATCGGCTGATAAATCCTGATAAGAAAATTCCTTTGTGAAATCATCTAGGTAGCCCTTCAATATTTGATCTTTCATTAATTTCTCTCAATCTATTTTTTGGTTAATCTTGTTTGTATTAATGTGATTTTCGGAAAATTTACAGCGTAAAAATATTTAATTTACCAATTAAAAATCTTATCTCAAACTTTTTCGCAACTAAGTTGTCGTATCCCAACTTCCGCTTTTGGCACCTTTGCGACCTTCGGCGGCTTGCTTCGCGAAGCGCTACCATTCTGTTGTTCTGGCTTGGGAATCCCCTTATCGCTCTTGGAGCGATAAGAAAACTGTTGAATTCAATACCAGCGATAATTAACCCGAAAACAAAACCCAACGCAATTACACAATATAACAGGCTGAAATATCAGCTGTATTACAACGATCAGCCCTCTTTAATCTCAATCCACTTTTTATTTGCGTTGGCCATAATCGCCAAATAGCGCTGTTCAAAATCGGTGGGATTGAATTTTGTGTTGCGTAGGGCGAGCAACTCTAATTCGGTTTTTAAATTCGGTAGTCATTATTTACGCGATGAGTATTGGCCACAAAGTATGTGCTTGTTAAGTGATTTTGCCAATATGGTGCTGAGGGTTATGAATGTCCGCTGTCGCGGGCATGAGAAAGCAGAGTATTTTTTAGTGCGACTTTAGTTTTGATCCTTGCGCCAAAAATCAATAAAACCGGCGACTTCATCGGCGGGCATGGGGCGGGCCCAGTAGTAACCTTGGGCTTGGTTGCAGCCGAGGCTGCGGAGGAGGGCGGCGGTGCTGGCGTCTTCTACACCTTCGGCGATGGTTTTTAAACCGAGGCTGGCGGACATTTGAATAATGGCGCGGACGATGGCGGCGTCGCCGGTTTGGTCATCCATTTTGCGCACAAAAGATTGATCGATTTTAAGTGCTTCTACTTCAAATTTTTTCAAATAACCCAGATTGGAATAACCTGTACCAAAATCATCAATTGATAAATGCACACCTTCTGCACGTAAATTTGACAGTGTGGTGACCAGCCGTTCGCTGTCTTCAATCAAGAGCGATTCGGTTAACTCTAATTCTAAATATTGTGGTGGCAAGCCGCTGGCGGATAGGGCACCTAACACAATGGTATCTATATTGCCGCGCTTAAATTGAATGGAGGAAATGTTTACCGCGACGGCAAATTCGAGTAGGCCTGCGTCGTACCACGCTTTGGCATGTTTACAGGCTTCGCAAATTACCCACTCGCCCAATTGAATAATTAAACCGGAAGATTCTGCGAGTGGGATAAACGTAGCGGGAGAGATAAAGCCCTGCTCCGGGTGATGCCAGCGCAGCAACGCCTCAAAGCCGCAGAGATCATTGGTTTGCAAATCAATTTTAGGTTGGTAGTGCAGGCTAAATTGATTGTCGGTTAAGGCTTTGCGCATACCGGAAATTAAACTGATGTGATCCAACATGCTGCAGCTGATGGTGGGATTAAAAAAGCGAAAACTATTGCGCCCTGAATCTTTGGAGTGATACATGGCGATATCGGCTTTTTTAATCAGAGTGTCCAGGTCGTCACCATCTTGCGGTGCGAGCGCGATACCAATTGAACAGGTACAAAAAATTTCGATATTGCGATAGAGATAATTTTCTGACACCAATTTCAATATTTCCAAACTGGCTTGCGATACCTCTTCTGCCGATTGGATGTGCGGCATAAATACAATAAATTCATCGCCGCCGTAGCGACAAACTCTGTCCACTTGTTTGGTGTAACCTAATAATCGCAGCGCAACTTCTTTGAGAATTTGATCGCCCGCTTGATGGCCGAGTGAATCATTGATGGGTTTTAGATTGTCGAGGTCGATAAAAATAATACCCAACAATTGTTTGTTGGAGCGTACATCTTGATAGATCTCATCGAAATTGCGTTGCGCCATTATGCGATTGGGCAGACCGGTGAGTGGGTCGTGCATCGCCATATGTTCAATATGAGTTTTCGCGGTTTTAACCCGCTCATTTTCCCGCGCGAGTTCGTCGAGTGTATTGCGGTAGTCGTGCGCAAGCATCCAGACCGCGGCGCCTATCACAATTAAAATGACTATTGCGATAGCACCAGTGGCTAGATTAATTGGCTCGATAATATTGAAATAAATACCGTATTCGTTGACATAAGCGCTAGCGCCGAGCACCAGTACCATCATGGCCAGTAACACAACGAGCAGCCGTTTATTGCCAAGCATGGCGGCAAATACTAATACGCTGCAATAGCCCAGCAGCCCGCTGTCGCGAATACCACTGCCGACCCAAATCAGATAAGAGAGCATCAGGGTAAGGGAAACTAAAAAAATGGTGGCCGCGACTACCGGGTGTTTTTTATAAACTGCCCAGTCCACACTGAATAAAAAAATCCCGGTGGCGAGCATGGTAATCGAATCGCCGTAGCGCTCGGTGCTAATGGTGATAATGCTCACCAGTAAGAGCGCCATTTGGGTGATGCGCAATAATTGAATCAGGCGTTTGACTTTCTGCCGGCTAAAATCCTGCTGGATTTGCTGGCTAAGCGCAGTTTGCACAGTTGGAATAGTGTTGTTATTAGCGTTAGTCACGTGACACCTTGATTGAATGGGCGGTCTAACCGACGGGGTAAAAGTGTCGCCGTGATCTGGGTGATCAGCCTTACTCCTGTGATCTGTCCCAGGCAAAACCCCGAGGTCAATACTGATGGTAGACGATCTGACGTGAACTGCTAGCGAGGCGGGGAAATAGCGGCATTATTTGGGAGATTAGGTAATTCTTTCTCTAAAAATAAAAAAGACTGCACCTAAAAGGCATAAGCCCGCCCAGAGATAATCGAGCTTTAGCGGCTCTTTTAAATAGAGCACCGCAAAAGGGACAAATACACTCAGGGTAATCACCTCTTGCAAAATTTTTAATTGGCCGACATTCATTACGGTATAGCCAATACGATTGGCCGGTACTTGCAAGAGATATTCAAATAGCGCAATGCCCCAGCTCACTAGTGCGGCGATAATCCACGGCTTGTGATTTAATTCCTTTAAATGCGCATACCAGGCAAAGGTCATAAAAATATTGCTGCAAAACAATAACCCAATTGCGATTAGTGAGGCTTGCATAACACCGCTCCGGTTAATTTTTTTGCGCTGCGAGTTCGATTTTTTTGCCCGCAAAATAGGAGCTGATAATGCTCAGCAACCAGCTGGCTAATAATATCCACTTACCTTGCTCCCAATAAGGCGAGGCAAAGATGGCACCGTGCAGGGTATTCCACATATGACCGATATCAAGCGCAAAATTACCTTTTGCCGCTTCCGCGCTCAGCTCCGCATTTAATTGGAATGCGACGCTGAATAAATTAATGAACAGCATAATAACCACCAAGAGTGCGGGTAGGGCGAAAATACAGCCGCGCACATAGTGGCGTAAAAAAAATAGCCCGGCACCGGGGAAGATGGTAGCCGAGAAAAGAGCGGCACGTTTTGCCAAACTGAAACTATCGGATGGTGTTGCGTTTGCCATAAATGGAGTCCAATTTTTTTGGATAAATTATTTTTCTGGAACCAGTTGTTCCAGGCGATAAAAACCGCTGTTGTTTTCAGTAAGGTTACTCACTAACCAGGGCAGCGTTTCTTCCATCGCGCGCCAGAGTGTCCAGGGTGGATTAATCACAATCATACCGCTAGAGGTCATGCCGTATTCGGGGTTGTCGGCCTGCAAGCCAAATTCCATCAACTGAATATTTTTAATGCCGGATTTTTTTAAGGCTAATTCCATTTCATCAATGCGCTGACGCAATACTACGGGGTACCAAATAGCGTAGGTGCCAGTGGCAAACCGTTTGTGTGCTTGAATGAGTTGTTTGATCAGATGTTGATAATCACTTTTAACTTCGTAAGAGGGGTCAATCAGCACCAGCGCGCGACGATCTGGCGGCGGCAAGAGCGCCTGCAAACCGGCAAAGCCATCTTCATCGGCGACTTTAATGCGTTTATCGTCGCGCATGCAATCGCGCAAAAATTGATAATCTGCCGGGTGTAATTCGTGCAGATACAGGCGATCAATACTGCGCATAAGTGTCTGTGCGATCAGTGGTGAACCTGGGTAGAGTTGCAATTGTTTGCCATCATTGACGGTACGCACTAATTCGACTAACCGAGCAATAGCTGCGGGCTGTTGCTCGCTCGCCCACAATTGCCCAATGCCATTATCAAATTCGCGATTTTTTTGTGCTTGTGGGCCGTTTAATTTATACACACCGGCACCGGCGTGGGTATCAATAATACGCAGCGGTTTGTCCTTTTGTGTCATGTACTCCAGCATGTGAATCAAGACGGTATGTTTGAGTACATCGGCAAAATTACCGGCGTGAAAGCCGTGGCGATAGCTGAGCATAAAGAAATTCCAACAAGATGCAGAATGTGTGCTGCGGCACAGAACTCGACTGGGCAGCACAAGAAGCCGAATTATAACGATCTGCAGGAACAATTACCTGAAATAGATTGTCACAAAATTAGCCTTTTAGCCGTGGTGTTTAGCGGTTACAGTAGCGCCTTATACCCACCTCACCAAGAAGATTCTGGAATTGTTGACTTCTGTTTCCCCCTTTGTTCGTGGATTCGTGCTTATGCTGACCTTGGTCAGCCTGCCTGTGTTAGCTGATGAGCCTGAGATCAAGCTGAAAGGTGGCACTAAGAGTCTGCGCGAAAATATTCGCCAACATCTGACCCTCGCCGACGAGAGTTGTAAAACGCCCCTGTGGCGTTTGAATGCATTGCTGAATGATAGCGAAAGTGAAATTACAGCGGCGGCGCAAGCGCTCGGCTTTTATGAACTTGAGTATCAAACTAGCTTGCGCAATGACAAAGAGTGTTGGGGGTTGGATATAGCGCTCACCCCCGGTGAGCCAGTATTGGTCAAAGAGGTGCGCATTGTTATTAACGGCGAGGGCAGGTTGGACGATATTTTCCAAAGCCTGTACGACAAGCCCGGCATTAAAGTGGGCAATCGCTTAAACCACGGACGCTATGAAACATTAAAAGCGCGTTTTGGCACGTTGGCTTCGCTGCACGGTTATTTTGATGCTGAATTTGAGCACTCGCAAATTTCAATCAATACTGCAGAAAAAACCGCCATTATTGAATTGATTTACAACACCGGTAAACGCTATCGCATTGGTGCGATTAATTTGCAGCATGAAATTTTAAGCGATGATTTTTTGCGGCGCTATTTTAATATCGCCGAAGGGGATTATTACGATTCCGATAAGTTGCTGGAATTAAAAAACCTCTACAACGCCAGCAATTATTTTTCGGTGGCAAGCATTAGCCCCAACTTACAAGCGCTCAGCGATAATCAGGTGCCCATTGATGTGCAATTAGAAGCGCGCAAACGGCGCGAATATTCTATTGGTGCGGGCGTGGCGACAGACACAGGTCCGCGCGTGCTATTGGGGTTTGAAGATCGCTATGTTAATTCACACGGCCACTCTATCGCGGCCGATATGAATATGGCAGAAAATAATACCTCAGCAAAGCTGGCGTACACCATTCCCATGCGGCGCCCTGCCTATGAGTTTTTGCGCGTCTATACCGGTTACGAAAAAGAAATTACCGATACCTCCAGCAGTTATAAAGATACTTATGGCACCAGTTATACTTATTATCAGGACAATAAATGGCTGCAGACATACGCACTGGATTATGTGCAAGAAGATTCCACCATTGGTCTTAATGCCGAAAACCGAACCAATTTAATTATTCCTTCCGTGGCGATAACGCGTACTAAAACCGATGGTGCTCCCTACCCCTTAGCGGGTTGGACGCTGCAAGCCAAACTATCCGGTTCACCGCAAAGCCTGGGTTCGGATTTTAGTTTTGTGCAGTTACATTTGCGCGCGAAATACGTCAAAGGCTTTTCTTTTGGGCGCGTTCTGTTGCGCTCGGAATTAGGTACAACCCAGTTGGACGATTTTAGCGAGTTGCCTGCATCGGTGCGTTTTTATACCGGTGGTGATTCCAGCGTGCGTGGCTATGACTATAAGTCTCTCGGCCCAACCGAAAAGGTTGAGGTGAATGGGGTAACCAAAGAAGTGGTAGTGGGCGGCAATAATTTATTGGTTAACAGTATTGAGTACGACTATTTATTTAACGATACCAAATGGGCTGCCGCTGTTTTTTTTGATGCAGGTAATGCGGCCGATGATACCAATCTGGATGTAAAACGCGGAGCCGGAGTGGGCGCGCGCTGGATTTCTCCCATAGGGCCTATTCGTATGGATCTTGCTAAAGCACTGGATGGCGACAAGGGGTGGCGGTTGCATATCACCATGGGGCCGGATTTATAAACATGATTTTAAGAAAAGTAAGGAATATATTTTTTAGTCTGTTGGCGCTGTTATTAATTCTGCTCGCCAGTGTCAGTGCGCTTGTTGAGACTGAAACCGGCAGCCGCTGGGTAGTTAAACGGCTCGCCAGCGCGGTGAATATTTCTCTGGGTGAGATGAGCGGTAATTTACGCAGTGGGATGGACCTTGCATTTATTGATTACACTCAGGGCGAGCATCACTATCATGCGGAGCAAGTGTCTTTTCGTTGGCGCCCGGCGGCGATGCTATACAGTGCAGTCGCGATTCAATCCTTGCGCGCGCAAAATGTTTTAATTCAACTTCCGGCGGCAAGTGATGCAAATAAAAATGCACAACCTTTTAGTCAGTGGCCGTCGCTGGCCTTACCTGTGCGGATTTTTCTCGATCAAGTACTTATTAATAATATTGATTATGTGCAGGGTGATACCCGGCTGCACTGGAAAAAATTAAGCGGCACCTTGAGCTTGGGCACTTTTCATCTGCGCTATAAAAAATTTGCAATCGAACACGCCGATTATCAATTGCTGCTCAGTGGCGCAACTAACTTACGCTTTCCCTATGACACCAGCGCTAATTTACAGTGGCAATGGCAGAATACGGCTGTTGCCGAATCCCTCGCCTATATGGGCGTGACCGAATTAAAAGGTGATTTAACCAAGCTGCAATTGCACAATCAAATCAGTTTGCCCGTGGTATTTAATGCCGACGCCAGTGTGCAGCTGGTGAATGAACAACAGCAATTGCAAACTGCACCACCTATGACGCTGGCTTTGGCGTGGCAAGAGCAAACTCTGCCCGCGCCCTGGTGGATTCCCGCCCAGCCGCAGCCTATGACCAGTGGCAAATTAACCGCGACGGGTAACTGGCAAGCCTATAGTTTACAGTTGGATGGCGATATTCATTTGCCCGATGCCCCTGCCTTGGCCATCAGCGCGGCGGCCGATGGTGATTTGGAAAAAATTAACATCGCCAATTTATTTGTCCGCGAATTACACCAGGCTATTGCACTTAATAATAATGCGTTAGGTGCTGCACCACCTGCGGTTGCTGCGGCACCATTGGCGCCTGGCAATAATAATGAGCGGGAGCTGCAACTGGCCGGTGAAGTGCGTTGGTTGCCGCAATTGGAGTGGCAGCTGCGCGCGAATGCAAAACGCTTAAACCTCGCCAGCGTAATTGAAAATTGGCCCAGCGATATTAATGTGGAGTTTGAAACTCGCGGCGCGCGTACTAAGGGTGAGTGGCATGCTGAGGTGCAGCATTTGCAAATGTCGGGCGAGTTGCGCGGTGTGAATGTGCAGGGTGATGGCGATCTATATCTGCAAGGGAAAAAAATTCGCAGCAACGCACTACATTTTATTGTAGGTGCCAATCAGTTGCGGATAAACGGTGACTTGGGTGAAGAATTTAATCTGGACTGGACGCTTAATGCGCCCTTGTTGGGTCAGCTGGATGAAAGCTTGAGTGGTAGTGTTGCTAGTCGCGGAACCTTGCGCGGCAATTGGAAAACTCCGCGTGTGCAAATGCAAGCCAGCATGGAAAAGTTTTCCTTTGCGAATTATGCCGTAGATAAATTAGAACTCGATTTAGCGCCTGACATAGCGACGGTCACCCCGCCAAGTACGGCTATTGATAATAGCGTCTTGCCAATGGATAAGACGGTGTTGAGCGCGGTGGTAGATGAGTTATTGAATAAGCATTATAAGCTGACGTTTAATGCCAAACAGTTGCGTATTGATCAGCAGCGTTTTTCTACCATAAAGATCGATGGCTCAGGTTCAATCAATCGGCATCAATTAGCAGCGGTGATAAAAAGTTCAGCCTATGGTCACACCGATTTTAAATTGGCAGGCAATTATGATGGTAATGAATGGCAGGGAAAATTAACCCAGTTAGCGCTTAAAATAAAACGTGTTCCGCGCTGGTGGCTCACCGCCAGCAAGCCAATAAAAATTAACGCAAATTCAGTTTCTTTAGGTTCGCAATGTTTCACCACGCGCAGTAATTTAACGGCGGTGGTGGAAAATGCGGAGTTGTTAGAGCGTGAACAATTGATTGGCGAGTGGATTCCCAATCAATCTCCGGTGAAAAATCCTTACGCTTGGTTGGATCAACGGCAAGCTCTGCCATCCTCGGGCATTGAAAAATACACGCTGCCGCAATTGTGTATCGATGGTGAATGGGCGAGTGCGGCGGGCGCGAGTGTGAATGCAAAACTGGATTCGATTCCGCTGCGACAATTTCTTGCGCTGTTTAAAGTAGAGGTATATTTCGCTGGAGTAATGGACGGATCACTGCACCTGACCAGTAAGGATTTTTCGCTCGCCACTACCAAGCTTCATAGCAATATCAGCACGCGCAATGCAGAGCTGCGCTACCAGTATGCCGGTGGTGCTACCGAGGTTTATGCCTGGCGCGATTTTGATGTGCGCGCAAGTTTGGACAAATCTCTCTTGGATGTTGTGGCCGGAATGGAGTGGGTTGGTTATGGCAAGATCAATGCAAACGCACAGTTAGATTTGGCGCAACAAAAAATTGTGCAAGGGAAATTGCAATCGCAGTTTGACAACCTCGCGCCGCTGGAAACGCTGATCACTTATGCCAATGATGTGAAAGGTGATTTTCGCGCGGATTTAAGTTTGAGTGGCAGTTTTTCCCAGCCTAACCTGTTGGGTGAGGTGAGCTTGCGCAATGGGACGGCCAACTTGCCACGTCTGGGTTTGGACCTCACCAATATCGAATTGCAAATCAACTCTACCCAAGCGGGCAATATTAATTTGGTGAGTCAATTGCAATCGGGCGATGGGCGTTTGTCGCTAGTTGGTGATGTGACTCAATTTGGTACGCCGAATTGGCAGCTCCAGGGTTTTGTAAATGGTGCAGATGTAAAAGTCATTTCACTGTCGCAATTAAAAGCCACACTCAGCCCCGATCTTAAACTTACGGCTAATCGCAAGCAGGTGAATATAACCGGCACAGCGGTTATTCCTTGGGCGCGGGCTAATATCAAACGTTTGCCTGAATCTGCGACACAGGTGTCGAGTGATGCTGTTATTGTCAATGAAGGTACAGTGCGCGGTGAGGCGGCCGACGCGATTGAATTTTTAACTAATTTAAAATTATCGCTGGGCGATGATGTGCAATTTAAAGGCTTTGGTTTAAACAGTAAGTTGTCGGGTAAGTTGAGTTTGTTAAAAGAATCCCAGCGACCTTTTTTTACCAACGGTTATGTCAGTGTGGCGAATGGTAGTTATAAAGCCTATGGGCAAACGCTCACGATTGATCGCGGCCGTTTAGTATTTCAAGGCCCCTATGAAAATCCGGGGCTGGATATTCGCGCGTCGCGCATTATTAAAGGAGAGGATGGCGTTAAGGTGGGCTTGGATATTAACGGCACTTTACAGCGTCCGATTGCCGATGTGTTTGCAGTGCCGGCAGAGTATCCAGAAAGTCAGATGATGATGATGTTGCTCACCGGTAAACCGGCGAGCGAAGCCACCAAAGCCGATGCTTCCATGTTGGTTGGGGCTATGGGTGGTCTGGGGATGGATTCTGACGGTTCTATAGCTACTGAAATTACGCGTTTTTTCCGCTTGGATGAATTGGAAGTAAAATCCGATGACGGTATAGACCAAAGCCAATTGTGGATTGGAAAATATCTCACGCCGAAATTGTTGGTGCGTTATGTGGTGGGCATTTTTGACAATGCATTTAGTTTGGGTATGGAGTACCAATTGACCAAACAATTTCGTTTGGAGGCGGAATCTGGTGAGGCACAAAGTGTGGATGTGGTCTATAAAATAGAGCGGTAATGATTGTGTTGTGCGGGCTGGGTAAACTTGGGTTATTCACGCTGCATTGTGTTTTTAATTGTGTTATGTCTAGCAGCCCTAATAAAAATCATGGAGGCGCCACTATGAAATTTTCCCGCTATTGCATGAAAGTGTTTTTAATTCCCATTCTGTTTTTTACCTGTGCAAACGTGCTGGCCGATGATGCCTGGCAAAACGCAAGTGGCTGGTGGAATGCAACCGATATTCCCGCATTTGATAAAAGTAAAATCACCCAGCAGCTTTCACTGGTGAAGGTTCAGGGCAATAAGTTTGTTGATGCCAATGGCAAGGTGGTGGTATTTCGCGGGGTGAATATTGCTGACCCGGATAAAATCACCAACGATAAACGCTTTACCAAAAAACATTTTGAAGCGATTAAAGCCTGGGGCGCTAATGTAATACGCGTGCCAGTGCACCCTTCTGCTTGGCGTAAACAGGGCAAAAAAGCCTATCTTGCACTACTCGATCAAACGGTTATTTGGGCGAATGAATTGGGTATGTATGTGATTATCGATTGGCATTCAATTGGCAATTTGAAATCGCAAATGTTCCAAAATAATTCCTACTACACCGATAAGGGCGAGACCAACGATTTCTGGCGCACAGTCTCCGAGCGTTACGCCGGTGTCAACGCAGTGGCCTTCTACGAAATTTTTAACGAGCCCACTGTGTTCAATGGCCGTTTAGGTGTGGTGAGTTGGGCGGAGTGGAAGGTAATTAATGAAGAAATTATTACTGTCATTCAAGCGCACAACCCAAATGCAATTTCACTGGTAGCCGGTTTTAATTGGGCTTACGATTTAACGCCAGTGGCGGCAGCACCCATCGAGCGCGACAATGTAGCCTATGTGAGCCATCCCTATCCGATGAAAGTCGGCGCGCCTTATGAAAAAAATTGGACGCGGGATTTTGGTTATCTCGCCGATAAATATCCTATCTTTGCCACTGAAATTGGCTATCAATTAGCGACTGACAAGGGTGCGCATATTCCAGTGATTGACGATGGTAAATACGGAAAACGCATCACTGATTATTTTGGCAGCAAAGGTATTAGCTGGGTAGCTTGGGTGTTTGATCCGGACTGGTCGCCACAATTAATCAGCGATTACGACACCTATTCACCAACTATGCAGGGCAAGCATTTTCGCGAAGTGATGCTGCGCGAAAACAAAAAATAACACATAGATAAAGTTGCTTTGTATACCAGCACACAAGTTGTTTGTGTGCTGTGTCCTGCTTTTAGATATTGGCGCTTAAGTGGAATTGTCTTTTGCTGCTGGGTACGTAGACTCGCTCTCAGCCTATCTTTCCCGGGCTGTGCCCAACCCTTAAGCGCTTCATCGTCCGTAGCGCATTGTTTCTGCCCGGCCTGAAAAGGCCGGGCAGTTTTTTTATGTGTGCCATCTGCCTCGGGTTATTTTAGTCGGACTCGGGTTATTTTAGTCGGAATAGTCCAGCCGTTTTTCGCATTGGCCTTGCGCAGGCAGGTAGGGTGATTTCAAGCAGAATATTTTGCGTTGGTTGAGGCGCAATTGTGCAATATCGGCGGCGTGATGTTGTTTGAACAGTCGATCAAACTCACCGCTGCGCTGCAATTTTTGTAAACCCAATTCTACTCGCTGTGCCAATCGCGGAAATTGTTTGCTGATGTGTAAATAAATCGGGTAGTCGTAGTAAATGAGCAGGTTGGGCTCTACGGCTAAAAAGGTGTATTTCGTTTTTTTGTCGCGCCAGGTGTACATGACTTCATCGGCGCCCAGCGGCAGGCATTCATAGCGTTTGGCGGCGAGCATATCAAACAGCCCTTCAAAGCTCGGGGCTTGTTTGGGGTGTATGTCATTGTGTTTATAAATTTCATTGTCGGCCCAGTTGAGCCCTTGAGCGATACGCACTTGATTGAGTGACATTAACTTTTCGCTAGTGGGAAAGTTGGCGGGGTTGATCAGGCACACCCGGTAGCCGAGCAGGCCGCGCAGTATATCGACCGGAATGGTGATCACATCGGCGCGTGCGATAACAGTGCCGGGTGAAGCCCATAGTAGGTTGAGGATCTTGCCTTCGCTGATGAGCATCGCTTGACGTTTGGCACTGGGCTCCTCGCCAAACGGCTCGGTGCGATAGTCGCCAAACTCGGGGCGAGTCACCTCTAAAATGCGTTTAATTAATTCAAATTTGTAGGCGTGGCGCGCATCCTTTAAACCGCGGTCGTAATAGCGCACCACCATAGGGGTGGCGACGGGCTCGGTTATATCAGCCCTGGTTTGCGCGCTGGTGTTGCAACTCGCCGCAAGGGTTAGTAGCCATCCACACATTAGTTGGCGCCATCTAGGCATACGCGATTCCATTGGTTGCAGTCTGACTTCGAAACTATAGCAGTAGATTGATGGCTTTCCCTCTTTGCGATTTTGCAAAGTGAGACAGGCCCAGTTTGTGTTTTGCTATCAACCTGGGACGACCTGATTGAAACAGAGGTAGAAGATGACAAGACTGGAGTGCATTCCGCTAGTCTCTCTGGCTTTCCCAAAAATAAAAACAATAACCATTACAGTGACGTTTACCTGGTTCTCCATCAGAGACGCTGTGCTCCCGGTTTTGATGACTAATTACCACGAATAATCAATAACAACCATTGGGTCACTAATATGAAACGATTCAACAGAGTTCTGCTGTTGCTGGGCGCTATCGGCTTTGCCCATGTCAGCCAATCTGCCATCCTTAATTACGGCGCTGGCAATATCAGCGATACCATTAACAGCGCTAGCTGGAAATGCACCGTTGACCACGGCAACTGGATCCACAATGCCGGTGTGGTTAAACCCGGCGTCAGCAGTTGCAATCCTATCGGCGCACCAACGCCTCTCACTCCGCAAAAAGTCGCACCGGCGACCAGTAAACCGACCATGACTCACCGCTGGTGGGGTTCGATCCCGTTTATGGGCGAGATGCGGGTGGGTTCCTCAAGTGATTCCGGCTATATCACTCCCGACCCGATTACCGCGCGGATTACCGAGCGCGGGGTGCGTATTTTAGGTATCCCAACAGGTTTGCGCACCGGCACTAACGAAACAATTTATGCGATTCCCGATCCTTTTAGCGAGGTGTTTGATGGCATCGCCGTAGGCAACTCGTCCTACTCCAATCTCGATGCCTTCCTCAAAGATTACAGCGATGGCTCGGTGACTGTGCAGTGGAAAAGCGGCGCTACTGCGGTGATGGAAGCGACCTTTGTACATGGTTCACCCTATGTGTATTTCACCGCACTGCAGGGCAATCTGGTGGTGCGCACCAAATCTGCCGATGGCGGTGAAAAGGGGGTATTCCATCAAAGTGGCAATAATCTGGGGATCTGGACTGAGGTGGCGGGCAACCGCAATGCGTTCCTGATTGTCGGCCACGATGCGACTACATTCACTGGTGTGAATACCAACAGCATTGGAGTGAACAATGGCACCAAGCGTATGACGGTGGCCTGGTTGCCCCAGTTAACCGGTACGCCATCGGCGGCAATGATCTCGGCTTTTGCGCAATACGCTACCCAGCGGGTAGACAAAGTGAATATCAACTATGCCGTTAATCGCGCCACCAATATGGTCACCGTCAACCATCAGTACCAATTTAATGGTGCCAATGTGACCACTATGGCGGGTCTGCTGCCGCTGCACTGGAAGAATTCCAGTCAGGCGGTGACCAGCTATAAAGTCCGCTCCGCCCGTGGGGTTACCAAGTTTGCTACCACTAGCAATTACAGTTACACCATTCCTTATGTGGGGGTATTGCCTTACTTCCCGGAAAACATTGGCGATTACAACGCCACCCAACTGCGCGCGCTGGTCAGTGAATTTATCAACCAAGGCAGCGCCAAGTGGAATACTGCGACCGACACCTACTGGGCCGGTAAAAACTACGGCAAAGTCGCCGAACTGGCAGCGATTGCGCGCTCAATTGGCATGACTGCCGAAGCCAATCAGCTGATCACCTGGCTCAAAGGCGAATTGCAGGATTGGTTCCGCGCCAATACCACGGGTGCTTTGGATACCACCAAATACTTCGCCTACGACAGCAACTGGAACACGCTGCTCGGCTTTGATGAATCTTTTGGCGCGCAGCAACAATTGAACGACCACCACTTCCACTACGGTTATTTTGTACGCGCAGCCGCTGAGATTTGCCGGGTTGATGCCAGCTGGTGTGGATCTACCCAATACGGCCCCATGGTGGAATTGCTGATCCGCGATTACGCCGCTGGCCGCGATGACAGCATGTTCCCCTACCTGCGCAACTTTGATCCGGCCTATGGTTTCTCTTGGGCATCGGGCCACGCCAACTTTGCCTTGGGCAATAACAACGAATCCACCTCGGAAGCGGCCAACGCTTACGGCGCAATCGTGTTGTACGGCATGATCACCGGCAACAATGCCCTGACTGAGCGCGGTATGTATCTACATGCCTCATCTACTGCGACTTACTGGGAGTATTGGAACAATATCGACCGCTTTAAAGGTCTGGGTGGCGATTACGATAACTTCACCGCCAGCTATACCAAGCCCACCACTTCAATTATCTGGGGCAATGGCCATGTATTCTCCACCTGGTTCTCGGGTGCCTACGCGCACATCCTTGGTATTCAAGGCCTGCCGCTTAGCCCGTTGGTGCTGCATATCGGTCAGCATGCTGATTATCTGAATGGCTATGTCAGTTTGGGGTTGAGTGAATCCAGCAACGGCAAGCCATCTGGTTTACCGAATGGCCAATGGCGCGATGTATGGTGGAATATCTGGTCGATGACTAATGGCCAAGCGGCGGTAGACGATATGCTCGCCTATGGTCTGAACAATCTGATTCCGGAAGAGGGTGAAACCAAAGCCCATACCTATCACTGGGTGTATACCCTGAAGCAACTGGGCCATCTGGCGACGGGTACTGGGGCGCTTACCGCCAACCATCCAGCGGCGGTGGCGTTTAACAAAAATGGCACGCTGACCTATATCGCCTACAACTTTGGCTGTTCGGCCATTAATGTTGCTTATTCAGATGGCACCAACTTCTCGGTTCCGGCCAAAGGTTATGCCTTGAAGCGCACTGGTCAATCGGTAGTTTCTAGTGGAGCAGGTTGTAGCGGCACCAGCAGTTCGGCGCCAAGTTCAGTTGCGCCGAGCAGTGTGGCCTCTTCGTCCAAATCATCGGTTGCCCCTAGCTCTGTCGCCAGTTCCACCGCGGCCACGCTTTATGGCTATACAGTGCTGACCAGCAACAGCGTGCGCTTCCATGCAAATAATGCGGCCTGGGCGGATATCCACTACACCATCAACAACGGCCCGCAACAAAATATCCGCATGACCCACAATGCCGACAACTCCAATACCTATACCCTGGGTAGCATTCCGGCGGGCGCCACGGTGCGCTACTTCTTCACCATCGCCCAAGGCGCGGGTGCAATGGATACCGCATGGGCGCAATTTGCCTGCTGTTCCGGTGGCAGCACCTCCAGTACGCCAGCCAGCAGCACACCGTCAAGCAGTGTTGCGGCCAGTAGTTCTGCTCCCGCCTTTACCCAGTTGGTGCAAGCCGAGGCATTTACCGCGATGAACGGCGTACAAACCGAAGCCACCACCGATACCGGCGGAGGTCAGAATGTGTCCTATATAGACGCAGGCGATTGGATGGCCTACGCCAATATCACCATTCCGACCACCGGCAGCTATCGCATCGAATATCGCGTTGCCAGCCCATCGGGTTCACTGCTGTCATCCGACCTGAATGCGGGCACCACTCAACTGGGTAACGTGACTATTCCGGCAACCGGCGGTTGGCAAAATTGGGTGACGGTGAACCAAACCGTGACCCTCAATGCGGGGACTGTGAGCTTCGGCATCTTCGCGCAACAGGGTGGCTGGAACATCAATTGGTTCCGCATCACCAAACTCTAAACGCCACTACGCAGCCCGTGACAAGGGCTGCAATAAACGAAATATGACGCTTAACCCCTGACAAAAATCGCTTTGTCAGGGGTTTTTTATGGGTGCCACTTTTTTCACTGAGTAGAACTTACACACCCTGCGTAGCGTGCAATTTTTTATTAAGTTATTGAAATATATGAATATTATCGGTTCCCACTCAGGGTGATAAAAAGTGACAAGCCTCAGGTTTGGGTAATTTTGAAGGTGGGACGACACGTCTGATGGCACCTGTGATTATCAAATGGCTAGAAAAGCGGTCGTGATCCTGCAGAGGGTGATTTGTGAGAGCCATCAATAACAATGCAGGCAGACAAATAAGTCCATACCAATAAATAAATGGAGAACTCCATGAGTAAGACACTAACAATGACTCAATCAACAGGCTTTAAAAGAAAATTAATTGCAACCGCAGTAGCGTCGGCCATGCTTGGCGCCAGTGGTATCGCACTTGCGCAAAACGATAATGTAGAAGAGGTTTTGGTTACCGGTATTAAAGGCAGCTTGCAGCGCGCGATGGACGTAAAGCGTGAGGCCAAGGGTGTAGTTGATGCCATCTCTGCAGAAGACATAGGTAAATTCCCAGATACCAACCTGGCGGAATCCCTACAGCGTATTTCGGGTGTATCTATTAGCCGTAACAACAATGAAGGCAGTCAGATCACCGTGCGTGGTTTTGGTCCCGACTTCAACCTGGTGACGTTGAACGACCGTCAGATGCCTACTAATGGTTATAGCCGCTCATTTGACTTCTCTGACCTTGCGGCAGAGAGTGTTAGTGGTGTCGAAGTATATAAAACCTTCAGTGCTACCCGTGCCAGTGGTGGTATCGGCTCGTTGGTTAACATCAAAACTGCTCGTCCACTGGACAATCCTGGCCTGAAAGCTTCCATCGGCGCCAAAGCTGTAATGGATACCACCAATGAAGTGGGCGAAGACCTGACTCCGGAAGTGTCTGGTATTTTCAGTAATACTTTCGCCGATGACACCTTCGGTGTGGCGATTTCTGGCTCCTATCAAGAGCGTGACAACCGCGCAGTCAATGCCGATATCGCTAACTGGCGGAACAATATCGCCTTTAACCCTAATGCCACAGTGCAAGACAACCGCGAAGACAAATCCGGGAATGTTTATTACCCCAGAAACTTTGGCTATGGCATCGAAGATTTCCATCGCGAGCGCACCAACGGTCAATTGGTACTGCAATACGCACCTACCGATACACTGAAAACGACCCTCGACTACACCTATTCAAAAGTTGATTTAACGGCGTTAAACACCGGTGTGGGTATCTGGTACAACGATGACGGCAGCGATGCGC
Source organism: Cellvibrio sp. ATLC23 (assembly GCF_057196725.1). Lineage (NCBI taxonomy): Bacteria > Pseudomonadati > Pseudomonadota > Gammaproteobacteria > Cellvibrionales > Cellvibrionaceae > Cellvibrio > Cellvibrio sp. ATLC23. The sequence continues at coordinate 172,378 of NZ_JBXUOS010000009.1, forward strand.
GCGATGTTGTTATCGATAAAAATGGCACAGTGACCAAGTTGACCTCTGCGGGTGATGACTTTGCCTCTAACATCCGTTTAAACACCTCTGAAACTGAAAATAAATCCTTCGGTTTTAACACTGAGTGGCAAGCGACAGACAACTTGACGTTGGAGTTTGATGCGCACAACTCTACCAATGAGAATGGCGGCACAGGTCGCGGCCACAACGCCTTCCTGATTCTGGCGGCGGCATCTATTGATCAGAAAACTTACGATGCTACCTCAGGCCAAGACATTCCCTACATGCACGTGACCTTTAAAGACAATGGTCCTGGTATAGAGAATGGGTTCCCAACCGCTGCTTCATATGACTCGCTGTTTGGTGAAGCCAACCTCAACATCAATAAATCAGAAGTTAACCAATATCAAATCAAAGGTACTTTTGATACCAACGAAGACACCGGTATTACCTCAATTGATTTTGGTGTCGGTCAGTCTGAAATTGCCAACCGCTGGCGCGGATACAGTACTGGTCAATTGCCTGCTGGCTGGTACGGTGGCAATGCTAACTTGTTTCCGGATGAAGTCTTTAAACAAGAAAAACTCAATGGTTTGACGCCTTCATTCTCCGGCGGTGGCTCCAACGTACCTTTCTACCACTCATGGGATTTTGAAACCAACGTGGGTGTATTGGAAAACGGCAAGTGGAAAACGCCGCAAGATTGGGCTTGGGGTTCAGGCCCTACGGCATGTAATCCCTGCGTAATGCGTCCAAATCTGAATGGCGATCCGGTTAGCGATCACAAAGTAACGGAAGAAACTGTTAGTGCTTATGTAGAGTTTAATAACGAAGGCAGTTTGGCCGGCATGCCAATGCAAGTCACCACTGGTTTGCGCTATGAGTCTACAGATATTGAAGCTAACAGCTTCCAAAAAGACCCCACTGAATTGGTTTGGGTAAGCTCAACCGAGTGGAGCCTTAACCGCGCTGCTGCGAGTAGCTACACTTCCGAGAAGGGTGATTACGACATCTGGTTGCCAAGTTTGGATGTAGGTCTGGATATTACTGATGATGTTAAAGGTCGTCTTAGCTACAGTAAGTCGATTACCCGCCCATCACTGGGTTCGATGATTGGTACCTTCGACGTAACTTCACGTCCGAAACCGGGCGAAAGAACGGGCACTGCCGGTAACCCTGATTTGACCCCGTATTCGGCAAATAACTTTGACTTATCGGCCGAGTGGTATTACGACGATTCAAGTTATGTGTCCGCCGGTTTTTTTGTTAAGCAAGTGGATGACTTTATTGTTAATCAAATCGTTGAGCGCCAAGTGGGCAACCTGCGCGATCCGGCACAGGGTCCGCGCACTGCACAAGCAATTGCTGATTTGAAGGCGGCTGGACTCGATTCAACCGATACAACAAATATCCTTAACCAAATTCGCACCAATACCGGTCTCGCTCCGACTGATGCGGTTGTGCAAAACAACAACGACCCATTGGCCATGTTTAATGTGTCGCAACCGATTAACCAAGAGCAAGCACAGCTTTACGGTTGGGAATTTGCGGTACAGCACATGTTTGGCGAATCAGGTTTTGGTGTGCAAGCTAACGCCACTATCGTAGATGGTGACCTGGAAGTGGATAACGCATCAACTGACTTCCAGTTTGTATTGCCTGGCATGAGTGACTCAGCCAACTTGATCGCGTTTTATGATAAAGACGGCCTGCAAGCGCGTATCGCTTACAACTGGCGCGATACTTACTTGAACGGTGTGGGCGAGGGCAACGCGCCTTACTACACTGAAGAGTACGGTCAAATCGACGTGACTGTCAGTTACGAGTTGCCTTTTGTGGACGGTATGACTGTGTTCGTAGAAGGTATCAACGTCAACGATGCATCACAGCGCGTTTATGCCCGTTATGAAAACCAGTTTAAATCCGCCTACCAATACGGTGCGCGTTACAACCTGGGTGTTCGTTACAACTTCTAATAACTTCAGGGTTATATAAGACAGGGAAAAGCCGCTGCTCTTGGCGGCTTTTCTTTTTTTAAAAAATGCTCATTAACCTTGATATCCCGGGAGCCATGTGTGGCCAAGAATGAATTGCTCAATAATGTCACTCATAAAGATTTAAAAATTATTCAGGAGCGCTCAGTTCAGCACGGAGATAATATTGGCTACAGCGCAATAATTCCGTTGGAGTTTCGTCAGGCGGCGTCCTGCTATCCTATTTTTTTCCGTAAAACCAACAGTGAAAATCAATTTGAAGCCATTGCGCTATTTGGTTTTGCGCCCAATGAAAATTTATTTTTAAGTGATCAGCGCAAGGACGATAACTATATTCCTCTATCGATCATGCGCATTCCCTTTGCTATTGGCTATACTCAAAATTCTGCAACCGGTCAGCGCGACCCAGTAGTTCATGTGGATATGGATCATCCCCGTGTTAGCACTACACAAGGCGAACCGGTGTTTTTGGAGCACGGCGGAAATTCCCCTTATCTGGATCATATCAACAGCATACTGGCGGAGTTGATTAGCGGAGTGACTGTGTGTAAACGTTTTACCGATATTTTGCAGGCAGAGGATTTGCTGGAACCCTTTGTATTAAAAATAACACTGGATAACGGTCAGCAAATTGAAACGGGTGGTTTTTACACTATCAATGAAAAAGTGTTGCGCGAATTGAATGCGGAACAATTATCGCGCTTGCACAACCAGAATTTTTTGGAATTGATTTATATGTCGATTGCGTCATTGGCCAATATAAAAAAATTAATCCATAAGAAAAACCTGTTGTTGCGCAGCTAAATATTATTTTTTTAAAAGAAGGCATCTATGTTGGAGAGCATGCAACCAATCAAAGTGCTCGAAGGTATCGCCCCCGATGCAATACCTGCGGCGGTGTTAACGTCGCCGGTGCCACTGGTGTTAAAAGGGTTGGTTAAATCCTGGCCCATTGTGCGCGCTGCCGACCAGTCGGCGCGCGTAGGTTTTGATTATCTTTGTCAGTTTTACAATGGCGAACCGGTCAATACCGCAATTGGCGATAGCAGTAACACCGGCGCAATTTTTTATAATCAGGAATTTACCGGTTTTGCTTATGAGCGCGCCCGCTCATCGCTCACCGGTGTGTATGACAACATTAACAATTTGCAGGCCAGCGGTTCAGCGCGTGCCTATTATGTTGATTCCGCACCAGTGGATTTTTGCGTGCCCGGATTTCGCGCGGAAAATGATTTAAATCTTGGCTCCTTTACTCCGCGAGTCAGTTTGTGGATGGGGAATAAAACCATAGTGTCCGCCCACCACGATATTCCCGACAACATTGCCTGCGTGGTGATTGGTCGCCGCCGCTTTGTCTTGTTTCCTCCCGCGCAATTAAAAAATCTGTATATCGGCCCGTTGGATTTTAATCCCGCTGGTCCCGCCATCAGCATGGTGGATTTACATAATCCCGATTTTGAAAAATACCCACGCTACCGCGAGGCATTAGCGCATGCACAAATAGCAGAATTGGAACCGGGCGATGCCATTTATATTCCGAGTATGTGGTGGCACCATGTAGAAGGTCTAATGCCTTTCAATTTAATGGTGAATTACTGGTGGACGGCTTTCCCTTCTTATTTAGGTTCACCGCAAGATGCTTTCACTCACGCCCTAATGAACATTCGTTCATTGCCAGAGGATGAGCGCGCGCATTGGAAAAATCTATTCGACTATTACATTTTTGATTCTAATCCCGACAATACTGCGCACATCCCACAGGAAAAACTGGGCGTGCTGGGTGAACTGGATGAAATGGCCGCGCGCCGACTCCGCTCACAATTGCTCAATCGTTTGAATCGTTAATTTTGCTGCATTATTGATATCTATAGTGACAACGGTTACCCAATGAAAAAAAATGAAACCATTATTATCGTTGGCGGTGGCTCCGCCGGTTGGATGACCGCCGCGGCACTTTCCAATGCGTTCGGCGCAACCAAAAAAATCATTCTGATTGAGTCCGATGCTATCGGCACCGTGGGTGTGGGCGAGGCGACCATTCCTGCGGTTAAATCATTTAATACACTATTGGGTATCGATGAAGCAGAATTTATGCGCAATACCCAAGGCACCTTTAAATTGGGTATTCAATTTGAAAACTGGGGTGCCCAGGGCGATTCCTATATGCACCCCTTCGGGTTGGTGGGGAAAGATTCCTGGATGGCCAATTTCCAACACTTTTGGCTAAAAGCCAAACGCAAAGGAGTAGCCAAAAGTTACTTTGATTACTCACTCAATATTCGCGCGGCCTATAGCAATAAATTTTTTATCGACTCCAATTCGGGAGTGGATTACGCCTATCACTTTGATGCGGGGCTCTATGCGGCTTATTTGCGTAAATACAGCGAAGCACGCGGTGTGGTGCGCATTGAAGGTATGATTGATCAAGTGCAAACCCGCAGTGATAATGGTTTTATTGAATCGGTCAGCTTGACTTCTGGCGAAACAATAGCGGGCGATATTTTTATCGATTGCTCAGGATTTCGCGCGCTGTTAATTGAGCACACATTGCACACTGGTTTTGAAGACTGGTCGCACTGGCTTCCCTGCGACCGCGCGGTTGCGGTGCAAACAGAATCAGTCGGAGAGCCAGTTCCTTATACACGTTCCATCGCGCATCAGAGTGGTTGGCAGTGGCGGATTCCATTGCAGCATCGTGTTGGTAACGGCTTGGTTTATTGCAGTCGTTATCTCAGCGATGATGACGCGAAAAAATTATTATTAGAAAACCTTGAGGGCGCGCCAAGGGCAGAGCCGCGCCTGATTAAATTTAAAACCGGGCGCGCGCTAAAACAGTGGAATAAAAACTGTATTGCAATTGGCCTATCAAGTGGTTTTCTGGAGCCGCTTGAATCCACCAGTTTGCATCTGATCCAAACCGGTATTGTGCGGCTGATCAGAATGTTTCCAGGTGATGAGATTAATCAAAGTGAAATTGATGAGTACAATCGTCAATCGCAATTTGAATACGAGCGCATCCGCGATTTTATTATCTTGCATTATTGTGTCACCCAGCGTACCGATAGCCCCTTTTGGAATTATTGCCGCACTATGGACATTCCCGAAACTCTCGCGCGCAAAATTCAGGTCTATAAAAATACCACCAGTGTATTTAAAGAACAGGATGAGCTATTCCATGAAGGCTCATGGCAACAAGTCATGCTCGGGCAAGGCATAACACCGCAGGATTATCATCCGGTGGTGGATAAATTATCGGATGATGAGTTGATGCGTTTAATGAATAGTATCGAAAAAGAGCATGATCAATATCTGATACGTTTTCCCAGTCATCAGCAATTTATTAATCATTATTGCAGCGCAAGCGCACCTTAAATGGAAAAAATCCGGGTGAATTGCATCACCCGGATTTACCTATCTCAAATGAATAAATTAATCTGCGATTTAAAGGCAGGTATATTTTAATGCAGGATAAGAGTAAGGGGATTGTGGTTGCACACTGTAGGGGCAACCGGTGCCACAGAAAGCGGCTACATTAAATGAGCCAGCATTAGGGCCTGTTTGAAATAGAGTAGTGGCACCTGTATTACAGCTACTTACTGGCGTGGTAACAACTTTAAGAATTTGTGCGGAATCACATGCCCCGCTTGCTGTGTAACCTGAAGCAACCCAAGTGATGTTGCATGAGGCCGGCGAGTAGGCGCTATATTTTTGTTCGCGGGTCGCTAGTGAAGTTCCATTTAATTTACATGCGGTGTTAATAATAGCGCCGCTATAGCTTGATTGTTGACTTACTAGTGTCCAGCTGCAGCCAGAAGCTACTGTGGTCGTCTGTGCATTTACACTCACTGCTATGCTGCCCAAAATTGTAAATCCAAGACTTGTTATTAATTTTGATAATGTCATAAAAAATTCCTATTAATTTAAGGTTATTGTCCAGGTGAAGTCACAATGGCATCCGTTTTTGCGTTCACGGTAATGGTTGTTTCATTACCTTGCTGTGGTTGCAGCGCATCGACATCCATGCCGATGTTTGAATTAATTAATCGTGGTGATGGCCGCGTTAATTAAATTCAAAACTGTTTGCTTCTCTTTCGATATACAAGGTAGTAACCCCCTGTTGTTCGTCCGGTGTGGCGATAATCATTGGGTATTTATGTTGTGCTTTTAAGGTTTGACTCATCTTCCCCATTAATTCATTCGCTTGATCAAGGTCTCTAATGCTGATGGTCAGCGCGCATAGCCGTGTGCGGCACTGTGTTTCGCGCAAGGCTATGCCGGCCAGCTCGGGGTTTTGGCTAAACATTGTTAGATAATCTTGTTCTTGCGTTTCTGCCCAGTTGGTATCTATATTTTCTGCATCAAATCGTTGTTGCATCTCTTTGTGCAGGTCAAAACTCCCTGTTGTTTTGTGCGAATTAGCTAGCCAGTTGCTGAATTTTTCTGCTGTACGCAGCAGTTCCTTTTCTTTTAATTGCGCTAGTGACGTAGATTGCTTTGAATTTTCGGACCGCCCAGCTGAAGTAGGCGAAGGTACTTTTATCGTTGTGTTGGGCGCGGCTAGAGGCGTTTTTTGTTGATCTATTAGCTGCAAGCTTAATTGTGTGTTTTCTGCTTTCAATTGTGCAATTGTTGCATTTAGCTTTTCGGTTTTTTGCTGCACGAGTTGGGCATTTTTTTCGAGTGCCTGATTGTTGTAGTAATTCGCTATATATGCCCCTGCAAGCGCCGATGCTGCGCCAATAGCGAACATGGTTATCTTTTTTGCCATACGCTCTAAAGCTCCTTAAGTCATGGGGTATCAATCAATGTTGTTCGTATTATCCATTGCGAACGACTCTAACAAATTTAGGCTTCTCTGTTAGTCCCACTTTTAGCTGAATGGAAAACTGGGTGTGATGTGCTGAGAAATAAGCAATTAAGTGCGCCAAAAGCACGCTGATCAATGATTGTTTTAGCGTGGTGTTTGATTGCGTCTGAATAAGTGTTTTTAGTCGAACACTAGATGGGGGCGGGATATATGCAAAAGTGAATCGCCCCACGTTAAGTTATCTGCAAAAGTGGGACGACTCCCCAATCATTTCAGTGCCATTATCAGCTTACAGATTCTTGATTGCGCCCGTGGTTGAGCCGTTCAAGAATCGTTGCTGAAGTGTGTTTCAGCAGATGAACCCCTGGGTGATGTCAGGTCCCCTTGGGTGTTAACGAATTTAGTTAGGTGCATATGCTGACCCTGATTGATTTGTTAATTCTCCTTGCTTAGCCCCCGCGTTCTTCCTCTCAGCAGAAAGCGGGGGCTTTTTTACATCAGCAATTGTTTTTTATTTTCCAATCAACCTGTACCCCTGACTCTGACAACAACAATATTCTTACAACTACAGTTTTAATGGCGAGGTAATTTATGCCTAATTTGTATAGACCGGGCGCTTTAGCAGCCTGCAGTTTGGCCGTGCTAGCCGTGTTGAGCGGTTGCGATAAAAAATCTAATGAGGCAACCGACAGTACAGCAAGCAATTCAGCTGCAACAACGGAAGCATCTCTCTGGCCACAAGTGCAAAGTGCGGTTAAAAAAGATCCGGCTATTGAAGCAAAAATTACCGAGCTGCTCGGACAATTGACCCTTGAGCAAAAAGTGGGACAACTGATTCAGCCGGAATTGCGTCAGGTGACACCGGCGGATATCACTGAGTATTCAGTCGGTTCGATTTTGAATGGCGGCGGCTCGTTCCCCGGCGAAAACAAACACGCGAAAGTGGAAGATTGGCTTGCACTGGCGGATGGTTTTTATCACGCCTCCATGAGTACCGAGGGCGGCCGTGTGCCGGTGCCAGTCATGTGGGGAACCGATGCAGTGCACGGCCACAATAATATTATTGGTGCAACGTTATTCCCGCATAACATCGGGCTAGGTGCTGCGCGCAATCCGGATTTGATTCGCCAAATCGGCGCGGCAACAGCTGCTGAAATTGCGGTGACTGGCATAGATTGGAGTTTTGCGCCAACACTGGCCGTGGTACGCGATGATCGCTGGGGGCGCACTTACGAATCCTATTCGGAAGATCCGGCGGTGGTGAAATCCTACGGCGGTGCGATGGTGGAAGGCTTGCAGGGTATTGCCGGTAAGGATTTGCTCAGCGAACGCCATGTAATCGCTACGGCAAAACATTTTCTTGCTGATGGTGGCACCGAAGGTGGACAAGATCGCGGCGATGCGGTGATTACCGAAGCAGAACTGGTGAGAATTCATAATGCGGGTTATGAAACCGCTTTGGCCGCCGGCGCACAAACCGTGATGGCATCATTCAATAGTTGGAATGGTGCGAAAATGCACGGCAATAAATATTTGCTCACTGATCAATTAAAACATCGTATGGGTTTTGATGGGCTGGTGGTTGGCGATTGGGCGGGTCATGCATTTGTACCCGGCTGTACGCCGGTGAGTTGCCCGCAATCCATCAACGCCGGTCTGGATATTTTTATGGCGCCAGACGCGAATTGGAAAGAGTTGTATCACAACACGCTCGCGCAAGTGAAAAGCGGCGAGATTCCAATGGCGCGTTTGGATGACGCAGTGTCGCGCATTTTACGAGTGAAGCTGCGCGCTGGTTTATTTGAAAAAGGCGCGCCCTCTACCCGTGAATTGGCGGGTAAACGCGAAGTGATTGGTTCGCCTGAGCATCGCGCAGTTGCACGTCAAGCGGTGCGTGAATCCATTGTGTTGTTAAAAAATAATGGGCAAACCTTACCGGTCAATGCGAACAGCAAAATTTTGGTGGCGGGTGATGGCGCTGACAATATCGGCAAACAATCCGGCGGTTGGAGCATTACCTGGCAGGGCACCGGTAATGTGAATGCGGACTTCCCCGGTGGCACTTCTATTTATCAGGGTATTGCCGATGCAGCAAAAGCAGCCGGTGGTTCAGCCGTGTTGAGTGTGGATGGCAGCTACAGTGAAAAACCCGATGTGGCCGTTGTAGTATTCGGTGAAGATCCCTACGCGGAAATGCAAGGTGATGTAGGTGCATTAATTTATAAAGATGAAACCAATCTCGCGCTGCTGAAAAAATTAAAAGCCGACGGTATCAAAGTGGTTTCATTGTTTATCACTGGTCGCCCACTCTGGGCCAACAATTTTATCAATGCGTCTGATGCGTTTGCCGTAGTTTGGCTGCCTGGTTCGGAAGGTGTTGGTATTGCCGATGTAGTGCTCAGCAAAAAAGATGGCTCAGTGAATTTTGATGTAAAAGGTAAGCTGCCTTTCTCTTGGCCATCATCGCCGACGCAGTCGCCGTTGAATGTGGGTGATGCAGATTATCAACCACAATTTGCCTATGATTTTGGTCTAACCTACAGCGATAAAATCGAAACCGGTTTGCTCGATGAAACTGCTGCGCAAGCGATTGCGACTAACACGCCTGATGTTGCATCAATTTTTAATCAGCGAGTGCTGAATCCCTGGGCGTTAGTTTTGCTTGATCATATGAACAACATGTTGCCGGTCACCACTAGTCGCGGTGAATTGGGTTCAGTGATTGTTTCCTCTGAAGATAAACAGGTGCAGGAAGATACCCGCCGTTTGCAGTTTGATGGCTCTGCCAAAGCGACGGTGACCTTAGGTTCTACTACCCGAACTGACTTTTCTGCCTATGCCGAAAGTAAAGGTGCGCTGATATTTGATGTGAAAGTAAATAGCAAACCTAATGCAGACGTGAACCTGGGTATGTATTGCGGTAGTGATTGTGGTGGCGAGATTGCAATTACTGAGCAATTAAATGCTGCAAATCCGGGTGAGTGGATAAGTGTCGGTATTGCACTTGAATGCTTCGCGAAAAAACGCGTGAAAATGGATATGGTGCTGGCCCCCTTTATGTTGAGTACCGCGGGTAGCTTGGATGTATCTATTTACAATGTACGCATCGAGAAAAACGCAACGGCTCCAGCCTGCGCCGAATAATTTTTCAACAATAACAATAGAGGTAATTATGAAAAATCACGAGCTCAGCGTTAAACCCCTGTTAACAAAAATCTGCGCGGCTATTGCGTTGGTCAGTTTAGCTGGCTGTGGTGGTTCGGGTGGCGGCGGCAACAATAAATCCAGTGCGGCGCTCTCCTCCGCAGCACTTTCATCGGTGGCGCCATCTTCAACCGCAGCGAGCAGTTCATCTGCACCGGCTACCGCTGAATGGAAGTTGGTGTGGAGCGATGAATTTGATGGTGCCAGTATTGATACCAGCAAATGGAATTTTGAAAAAAATTGCTGGGGCGGTGGTAATAACGAACAGCAGTGTTACACCGATCGCGCGACCAACGCTTACGTTGCCGATGGTGTGTTGAATATTGTTGCCCAACGCGAAGATTTTACCGGTTCCGATTCACCGGAAGGTGACAGCCCGAGCACTAAAACCCTGCCTTATACCTCGGCGCGTTTGCGCACCAAAAATATTAAAGAGTGGACCTTTGGTCGCTTTGAAATTCGCGCAAAATTACCGGCAGGCCAAGGTACCTGGCCCGCGATTTGGATGTTGCCGACCAACTCGCCTTATGGCACCTGGGCGTCTAGCGGTGAAATCGACATTATGGAAGCGGTCAATTTAAAGGTAGTAACTAATGGCAGCGAACCGGAAGCCAATGTACACGGCACCTTGCATTTTGGTCGCAATTGGCCGGGCAATGTAAATTCCGGTGCAGCTTATAAATTGCCGAATAAGGCTAACCCTGCTGACGATTTCCACACCTATGCGGTTGAATGGGAAGAAGGCGAAATTCGTTGGTATGTGGACAATGTACATTTTGCCACCCAACGCGAAACCGGTTGGTATGGGCAATATATGCAAGACGGTGTATTAAAAGATGCGCCTTTGGGCGCGCCGTTTGATCGCCATTCAAAATTCCACTTGTTGTTAAACCTGGCGGTTGGCGGCAGCTGGGCCGGTAACGTGAATAATAAGGGTATCGATGAATCCGTATTCCCGCAAAAAATGTTGGTGGATTTTGTGCGCGTGTATGAATGCACTGGTTCACCTATAACCGGTAAAGGCTGCGCCACGATTGATGCCAATGCTGAAATTGTTGCCGGTCATCAGCGCCCGGTAATTGGCGCGGTGAAATTGCCAGAGCCACCATTATTTTTGATGTACGACAATGCACTGGCGAGTGTGTTGCAATTTGATTCCTACAATCCCGATGGCGCCATCAGCCATTCACAAGTGGAAGAAGCTGGCCGGGGCAATGTATGGAGTGTGGTAAAAACCGGCGCTAACGGCAATGTGTATTTCAAAATTAAAGGCGACCCTGCCGATATGAGCAATTGGTCAACCGATAGCGAAATTGTTTTTGATTACAAGGTAAATAGCAAAGCTGATGGCGCAAAGTTATTGGTGAAAATTGATAGCGGTTGGCCCAATGTGAGTGATGTAAGTGTGCCTGTTGCTGAACTGGGTGTGTGGAAAGAATTTCGCATCACTCTTGCCAACTTAATCGCCAACGGTAATTCCTTGGCGAGTGGAAAAGCGACCTTGAGTTCGGTGCTGAACAGCTTTGTTGTTGATCCATCGGCAGCGATGAATGTTTCGCTGGATAATATTCGTCTGGAAGGTAAAGCCGCGTCAGGTGGTGCAACAGAATTTGCAGCACTGCCCCTGTTTACCGCCTATGGCGATGCAATTGGCAATGGTTTGCAAGTGCAAAGCTATAACCCAAGCGGCCATATCAGTTCATCTGAAAAAGATGAAGCTGGACGCGGAAAAGTATTTAACGTGGTAAAAACCGGCACCGATGGCAATGTGTTTTTTAACGTGATTTCCAATCCCGTCAACTTGACCAAATGGAGCGCGCAGGGAAAATTAAAATTTGATTTTAAAGTCAATAGCAAAGCCGAAGGCACTGCATTGTTAATTAAAATGGATAGCGGCTGGCCCAATGTGAGTGACGTCAGTGTGCCGCTGCCTGCCAATGGTGTCTGGACTTCATACAGTATTGGCGTAGCTGAGTTAATCGCTCGTGGTAATTCAGTTGCTTGCTGCCCTGGCATCGCCAAACTAAACGCTATCACCAATTTGTTTGTAGTAGAACCATCGGGTGCCATTGATGTTTCCTTTGATAATGTCCGTTTGGAAACTGAATAAACATACGCAACAAAAATGATAGATTGCTTTAAAGCCGGGACATTCCCGGCTTTTTTGTATCGCAATTAAGTGCAGTAAATAATGCATGGAAAGGATAATGACGTTATGCGTTTAGTGAATTTTCTATTGCTTGTATGTCTCTTAAGTGGGTGTGTCAGTGTTAATAAAAACGCAACTGAAACACCAAAAACAATTACGTTGTCGCGCGCTGAGTATCGCGATGCACTCTATGGCTTTTGGTTGGGGCAATGTATTGCCAATTGGACTGGGCTGGTCACGGAGATGGATAAGATTGGCAATATTGGCGAGATAAAAACCGGCGAATTTTATACGCGCAATGACTGGGGCAGGCCAGATCAACCGAGTATTTGGGGGCAGGGCGTGCCGAGTGATCTGTCGGCGACTATCGATTTTGTCACGGTCAAACCCGATGGAATTTGGGGTAGCGATGATGACACCGACATTGAATACATTTATCAATATTTATTAAAAAATAGTGAGTCAGTATTATTAACGCCTGAGCAAATTCGCGCGGGTTGGATGAAGCATATTTATTCGTCCGCTGAGCCAACACCTTTCGGGCGCGACCCCGAAGGCAATTACGAAAATTTTCTCTGGGTTTCCAATCAAAAGGCGTTTGATTTAATGCAGGCGGGTACGTTGCCGCCGCTGAGCGGTAGTCAGTATCTCAACGAACATTACGATATGATCGATGCGCAATTGACCACCGAAATTTTTGGCTTCTATGCTCCGGCACGAGTAGATATAGCATTAAAAATAAGTGATCTACCGGTAAGAGCTGTAGCTGACAAAGAGGCTGCTGATATCGCACGCTTTTATATCGCAATGTATTCCCTTGCCTCGGCAGTGGATAAAACCCCGCCGATGGCGGAGCAACTTAACTGGATGGCGGAGCAGGCGCGCAAGCAATTACCCGATGATCAATATCCTGCCGCCATGTACGATTATGTCAAAGCATTGTATCTGGGGAATACTCCCTGGGAAAAAACTCGCGATGCCATTTATCAGCGCTACCAAGTACAACAATTAGACGGCTACACCATCAGTTCACGCAATCTCTATTGCAACGGGTGTTTTGCTGCGGGAATTAACTTTGCGGCGAGTTTGGTGAGTTTATTTTATGGTGAAGGCGACTTAAAACAGACAATAAAAATTGGTGCACTGATGGGCTGGGATTCCGATAATCCAACCGCAACCTGGGGTGGTTTACTGGGTTTTATGTACGGCAAAAATGCCATCGAACAGGCGTTTGGACAAATCTTTTCTAACCGCTTTAATATTCATCGCACGCGCAAGAATTTCCCAAACAATGGCATAGATACTTTTGAAAATATGGCAGATGACGGTGTCGCGATTGTGGATAAAGTGGTGGTTCAGTTGATGGGCGGGCGAATAAATCCCGATGATGACAGGTGGGTGATTCCTCTTGATAAGAACTAGTTATTTGTGTTTGGAGTGACTAATAAAATCCGGCCGCAAGCCGGCTTTTTGCTTTTGAGTGATCACAAAACGATGGTCTATATGATAAGGTGGTTGCCTTTTTATAGGCTCGCGAAAGCTGGTTTATCAAAAGCGTCTACTATCAGGATTTATTCTTCAGGAGCATAACGTATAAAAATGGATAGCTTATTTTCGCGGTCTTGCGGTTTAGTACTCTGCCTTAGTTTAGGGTTGGTTGGTTGCGGTGGGGGAGGTGGCAATAAGTCAAGCTCTACACCGGTTTCGTCTGCGGCATTGGGTTCCGCTGTTTCATCTAGTGCGACACCTTCCAGTATTTCTGTATCGAGTTTGGCGTCGACTAATTTTTCATCTTCCCTTTCTACTCCTTCTTCTAATGCAGCTGTGTCGAGTTCAGACTCGAGCATCACTGTGATGTCTTCCTCTTCTTCATCGTCGATAGCTTCGCCAAGTTCTTCCAGTAGCGCTATTGCGCGCCTAACGATTCAAGGCAAAGTTGGTGCAGATGCATTGGCTGGGGGTAGCGCTAAAACGATAATCGGGGGGCGTGAGTTTATAGCTCTAATAGACGACGCCAGAAATTACTCGTTGGAACTAGATATACCTGACAGCGAATGGGATAAACCATTCAGTGCTATAGCAACTGGCATTGGTAATGAAAAATGGGCAGTCCTAGCCGCGCTATTTCCTTCGGGGGGCGCTCTAACTGAACTAGCTGGAGCGGATAAACTGCTGACATCAGCCGAGTATTCTGGGGTTAACCTGACTCCCTTGACGACAGCGGAATACGCTGAAGTTATCAATAATGGTTTGTCGATCACATCTGATGCAGAGCGAAAGTCGGCGTTGCTCAGTATGTATCCGGCGAAAAGTTTGGAGCAAGCCGCAGTACTTTCACGTTTGTTTACCGATATAAGTGCTGACCTTCCCATTCAAAAATCGACCACGCTGGATTATCTATTGGATGCAGACCTTGCAGATGCTTACCTTGAGATTCTGCGTTTAAAAAACAAGAATGAGCTGGTGAGTGAAATTGAATCTATACAGAAAGATTCAACTCAATCATTTGTCTCGTCAAAAAAAATCATTGGTAATTATTTTCTGGAAGCGAAAAATTCTCGCTATCTCTTGACCTTCAATAGTGATGGAACGGGAGTGCTTCGCACAGGAACTATTCATGCTGGGATATTGGCTTCTGCCAATACTACTGCCAAATTTGCTTGGCAACGAAAAGCCAGAACAATATCCTTGAGCCTGATTGATCAGCAGAATTATCGCGTGAGCAGTATTGCTGCAAATGTAGCAGCTGATGAAGTGGCACATGGTTGCGATGATTCATCTACTTCAAATAGCATCGAGACCTGTACTTTGCGGTTGAAATCAATTCAGTTGGATTTGATCGATGAAACTGAATTGCGTTATTTTGCACAGCTACATATTGATCTCACTGCAGCACGAGATAGTGGCGTCAGTATTTATGATGGTGTGATTCAATCCCAGTCGGCAAGATTGGTCAGACTGGACGATACGCTTGTTGTTGCACCTACCGATATCATCGGTGTTGAGTGGTATAGCGAAAATTACTTATTTGTTTTCAGTGCAGACGGCAAAGTAAAACGAACGGAATTGCGCACAAAAAATGCGAGCACTTTGAATTGGATGTTGGATAAAAGCCGTATTCATATTGATGGTCTTGATTTGTGGATAACGCATCAGGACTCGGTTGGGTTCGGTGTTGTCTACCATGATTCAGATAATGTGTATCGCACCTCATTGATAAAACGTCATGCTGTAGCTTTACAAGATGTTGATTGGATAGGGCGTTGGACATCTTACAGGAATGGCTTGCCGGTTTCTGCTTATGATGTACTTGTCGATAAATCCTGGCGGGATGGATTTGAGAACGGGTCGTTGGGAAATTGGTCGCGTGTAAATGGGCATACCCAGAGCGCAATTTCTAATGGTGTCTGGCGCATGGTGCGCGATGTGCTGGCTGTGCATAATGGTGTTCATTACTTTAGTGTTTGCCAGGGGATCGAGGCTGAAACTCCAGTGAATTGTTATCTATCCCGCGACACTCGTGCAGTGAATTTTGATTCGCGTGTATTCTGGAATAGCTGGTCGTTTCCTGTTTTTAATGAGCAATCTGGCAGTGGCATCTGGACCTATTTATATGATCGGGCGGTATTTGCCGATACGCCGGGCGGTGCACTCAACGGACGCGGCTATTCAAAGGTGTCACCAGCGCATTTGTTTAATGAGCGAACCGATACTATTCTGGAAATGACCGATGCATCCGCGAATACTATTGTTCTTTGCGAATACGCAGTAAATGATGCCTGTCGCAATAAAGATAAGCGCACGTACGAACGTGGACTAGAAATTGGTGTGACGCTCAGTGCTGGTGGTAGCCTTGTTTATACGATGGATTATCGCGATCTTGATACAAATATTGGCCTTAGTACTAGTATTTCACGCAGTGTAGACAAAGTATTTATGGTTCCGAAGCTGCGGGCACAAGAGCTATCGGTGCTCCCATCGAGCGGATACCAATTGGGAGCGATCAACGGTTGTGGTGGCACTCTTAGTGGATCTATCTATCGTATCCCGGCGTTAACCAACAATTGCCAAATCACGGCTAGCTTTATTAAAAAGTAGAATAAGCTAGGATAAAAAAGGATGCGTCGGCATCCTTTTTTGTTTAAAAACCGGCATTAAACGCCGGGTTTTCTATTTCAATTTTACTCTGGCGGTTAAAACGCCCAAACGGCTTGCCCCCAAACGCGCGGGTCGCGGTCATCAATTGTTGACTCTTCACTGCCAATCGGTGTGGCGAGGGTTGCGGTTAAATTAAAGCCACTGAGATTCCAGCGCACGCCTAAACCAGCGCCAGATAAACTGCGGTAATTATCACCAGCAGCCCACGGATTTTTATTGCGTTTTACTTCGCCGTGATCCAGCAAACCGTACGCCTGCCAGTGTGAATTAATCGTATAGCGCAGTTCCATATTGCTCATCCAACCCTGGTCGCCGGTTGCTTCACCTTGTGGATAGGCGCGCACACCGTAGTTGCCACCAATGCTGAACTTTTCTGATGAGTCCAAATTTTTATTGGCAAATTGGCCGTGAATTTGTGCGTGCAAACTCCAGTTGTCGCCCAGATTTTGTAGGCGTGTAATCGATGGTGTCCAGCGACCAAAACTGCCTGCTGTTTTGGCGGTAACACTGTCGATTGCACTATCCAAATAACTGTTGATATCCAAATCGCCGTGGGTATACGCCAAGCTCGCACGGGTAATACCGCCACCGCCGAAGGTGTCCCGTAAATCGCCAGCGAAGGTCAGGGTGTAGAGCGTGGATTCTTTTTCGCTGCGGCTGCCAAAGGTGGCAATTTTGTCTTCCAGTGCTTTGCCATCGTATTGCAGTTGTACTTCCAGGTTCATCTGGCGGCTGCGCAGCAGTGACTGGCGTGCAAACGCGGTGGTGATTTGCGCATTGCCGGTCGCGCCAATATCGGCAAACTCTTCGGCCAATTCGTATTCCATGTCGGAATACGCAGCGCCCAATTCGGTCGCCCAAGTGCCGACGGGAATGGCGTATTGCGCACGGTAAAACACATGGGATTCATCGCTGCCCATCGCGCGCAGGTCGAAACGATCACCCCTGCCGAGCGGATTATTAACTTGCAGGCTGCCGCCCAGACGTGCCTCGCCGGTGTATTTGTTGCCGAAGTTATCCAGCTCCAGGGTGCCGGTAATCAGCGGTGCGGCAGTCACATCGACTTTTAAGTCGCTGGTGCCGATGGCCTCGCCGGGCACCAGTGTGGTGGTGGCGTGCATACCAACAATATCGGACAGTTTTAATAGTGGCGTTTCTAAATCCTCCGCCACCATCATTTGACCCGGTTTAATATCGCGCAGTGGGCGTTGCACAATGCTGTCGTGTACACGGGATGTATTGTCGATCAACACTTTCCCTAAACGACCTTCAAGTACCGCAATAGTGATAATGCCTTGGCTGACATCTTGTTCAGGCAAATACGCGCGCGACAAGAAATAACCCTGCGTGCGGTAGTGTGCAGTAATGCGTGCCGCCGCTTGATGCAGTTCCGCCAAGGTGAGGTTTTGACCGGCAAGATCTGCGACCAGAGCCTCCAATTCTGCTGCTGTAAACGCTTTTGCGCCGGTTACGGTAAAGCGCTCTACCTTGAGGGCTAAACCACCACTGGCTGGTTCCGCTATAGGTGCCGCAGCGGGCAGGGTAACTTCAGTGGCATTAGGCGCCTGAGCGGGTGTCTGCATTGTTTCAATTTCACGGATCAAGGTGCCCGAATCCGGTACGGCTTGTGCCAATACCGCAGCGCTGCTGAACAGTAATCCGTTGATAAGCAGCAGAGTGATGCCGCCGGTTGTGTGCAAAGTCATGTGTCTTTCCTATCTTGAATTACCGAGTGATGGGTTCTTCTACAACCACAGCACGTTGATTTTTTAAGCGACCTTCTTCAGTTTGATTACTGGCCACAGGGAACTGGTAATCAAAGCCTTCGGTGCGGATGCGGTCTGCTTCCAGCCCCATGCTTTGCAACACTTGAGCAACCGACTTGGCGCGCTCACTGGATAGGCGTTGGTTCAGCGCAAGTGAGCCGGTGCTGGATGAGTGACCTTCCACTAATACCTGTACTTCTGGATAGCGCTGTAATTGCGCGACAAACTTGCGTAGTTCGTTTAGGTAATGCTGGCTAACGGCGACACTGTTTGTGGGGAAGAGCACCGCTTCTGGAAACTGAATACCCAGCGCTCTAAGAGTGTCAGGATCTAATTTCACGCCACCGTCCAATACTTGCAGCACTATGCCGTCTTCGCTGCCATCCAGCAGTGGGCGACCCTCGTAAATGTTGGCGCGCAACTCGCGCCCCAAGGCTTCGCGTGCGGGTAACTGGGTGCTAGTTAAAGCCTCAATATAATTGCCACCGGGGTTGGAGCTCAGTAGGTTCAATAGCCCATCAACATAGTTAACTTGGTAGTTTTGACCTATCTGGCTAGCGGTTGGCGTGAGGTTGTAATTGCCCGGTAAGGGGAGTGATAGGTTGCTCCGCACTTGTATGCTGTTGCCAAAAACACTGGCTTCGGTATCGCCGTTGACTAAGCCGTCGACCGCTGCGGTAAATGCGGGCATGAGATCCCAGTAACTGGTGACATCATTTGCCGTCACCGTTAAAGGCGCCGGGGTGATTTGCAGTTGGCCGTCCACCATCGTCAGTGCGTAATTGCTATTGGTTGCAGTACCACCGGCAGTCAGGGAGATCGCGTAAGTCCCCACATTGCTGCCATCGGCGCGGCTGATATTAACCATTAGGGTGTCGCCTTCAACCAGCGTGCCGCTGCTAATGCGCCAAGTTAGTGCCGGATCTTCTGCGCCATAGATTTTCATCAAACTATCGGCGGTTAACACTAATGGGCGCTGGTTAATGGTTAATTGGCCATTGTTGATGGTGTAGGTGTAATTGCCATTGGCTAAGTCACCATCCACCACACCGCTAATGGCGTAGTGACCGACATTTTCACCCGCAACACGGCTGAGCGCGCCGCTTAAGCTGTCGTCACCTACCAAGCCGCCACTGGTAACCGCCCAAGTGAAGCTGGGGTCGGCATCGCCGTAGATTTTATCGAGGTTACTAATGTCGATCACAATTGCGCGGGGGGTAATGTTTAACACCCCGTTATCAAGGGTGATGGCATAGTTTCCGCTTGCCAATGCACCGCTGAAATTGGGAGTAATCGCGTAACTGCCCACGTTTTCACCAGAGGCGCGAACCATGCTGGCCACTGTCGCGGTTTCGTTAAAAGCCATATTGCCGCTAGTCACTCCCCAGCTGAAAGTGGGGTCTAGTTCGCCGTAGACTTTGCTGGCATCTGAAACGCTAATGGTGATGGGGCGCGGGTTAATGGTGAACAGGCCGTTGTTCATGGTCACCACATAGTTGCCGTTGGTGAGGTCGCCATTGGGGGTGCCGAAAATGGTGTAGTTACCGACGTTTTCACCGGCGTTACGGCTTAGGGTGCCGGTTAAGGTATCGCTACCGAACAAGGCTCCAGAGGTGATTCCCCAGCTAAAAACAGGGTCGCTATCGCCATAGATTTTGTTGGCATCGTCGACTGTCACGCTAATGCTGACGGCAGCAGGATCAATAGTCAGTGCGCCGTTGCTAGTCACAATATCGTAAGCCTGTTGGCTTGACCAAAGTCCGCCTGGAGTAAGCGTATGACTACCCGCATTAGTTGCGCCTTGCGCGGTACCTACATATTTCAGATCAGTGCTGCCGAGCTTGTCAGCTCCGCTATAAGGCGTGCCGTTTTCACCAAAAGCGGCGAGGAATTGCGCGTAGTTAGTGCCGTAGCGCACACCGTTGCCACTGGTGCCATTGATTTGATGTAAACCTTGGTAGGCATTGCCGTTATAAGTCTTCGAGTCGTTGTAGGCAGTGACGTTGATTTGCGTCAGGAACGAGCGCAACAAGGGCGTGCTCTTACCTTCGTAGATGCGCCAAGTGGCGCCGGTACCGCCGACGGCATCGCTATTGGCGCCCCATGCAGCGAAGTTGGTCGAGTCCTTAAACCCGGCGCTATTCAGGCCAGTGGCGCCAGTGAGATTACCGCCACCCACACCGGTGGCAGAGACGTCGGTATTCCAAAAGGTATTGACCAAGGTGCCGAGATTATTGTTAACCAGCGCCGAGGTATCACCCGTTAATGACCCCAGTGCATAACTGCGCGTAATGGTGCCGGTCGCGTCGTTAATACTGGCAAGGCCACCAATATCGCCGCCCATGGCAGTCATATTCACCTGTGCATAAGTATCGGTAATAGTGCCGGCATTGGTGGACACCAAGCCGCCGCCGCGCGCCATATTGGCGGTAACGCTACCGGTGGCATACACATTGGCGATGGCGCCGCGATTCAGACCCACCAAGGTCGCAACATCAAAGTCGCCGCGAATACTGGCATTTGTCAGGGCAATATTGCTGATGCTGGCGGTGTTGGCGGTGTGGCCAAACAAGCCGATAAAGTCGCGCTCTGTGCGGTTCATGCTCAGGTTTTTAATGGCGAAATTATTGCCGTTCAGGCTGCCCGAAAAGCCGGTAGTGGCATGACCCACTGGTGCAAAACCGCGCCCACCCCAGGTGTCGGAATAGTTGCCGCCATTGCCAGCGGTCACGCTCGCGGCAGTGGCCGAAGCATCAATATTGTTCAATAGGGTATAGCTGCCGCCTAAGTTTGCAGCCATGCCTTGCAAGTCATAGAGATTGTTAATGTTGCCGCCACCGCTGAGGAAGCTGCGCAACATGGGGCGGGAAGAGCCTTCGGCGATAAACCAAGTGGTACCGAAATTAAAGCCTGCATAGGTGGCTTGGTTGTAGGCATTTTCTGCGATAGCCCAATTGCCGTTAACCGCTGTGCCGCCACCGACGGAGGTTGCCTGCCCAGTGGTGAAACTGTCCCAATAACTGTTGGTAACTGTTACTTCTGCGCCTGGAGTCGGGTCTTGATCACCCACTAAACCACCGGTGGTACCACCGCTTACCGCACCACTGGCCCAAGAACGGTTCACATTGCCATAAGCGCCGTAACCCACGAGTCCACCCACATCATTGCCGCTGGCAGTTACCGAACCTGTGGCATAACTATCGTTAATAACCGTATCGTTGATCGCCCCTGCAAACCCACCCACATTTGAACGGCCCTGTACCGAGCCAGTTGAATAGGACCGATCAATGGAATGGCCGTTAAAATATCCGACTAATCCCCCTGTCTCATCCCCCGTAGAGGTGACATTGACCGCTGCATAGCTGTCGGTAATTGCCGCAGTGCCCATAAATCCAGCAAGACCACCGATATAGTCACCGCTGCTGTTAACTTCACCTTGTGCATAAACGTTGCTTAAAAAGGTTGTGCCTGCGGATGATCCCGAACCGATAAAACTGCCAACACGGCTGCCTCCGGTAATATCTACGTTGGTTAACCCTAAGTCTTTGATGGTAGCCGTCAACCCCATGTAACCCATGAGACCTACGCCTGTCTGGTTGGCTCGTTTAATGGTTAAATCATCGATTACGTAATTTTTTCCATCCAAACTACCGGTAAATGCACCGCCGCTGATTCCTACCGGTGCAAAGCCACGCCCGCCCCACACATCGGAATAATTACCACTATCACCAGCGGCGACACTGGTCGCGGTGGCTGAGGCATCGATATTCTTAGTGAGGGTATAGGTGCCCGCGAGGTCGGCGGCCATGCCTTGTAATTGATAGAGGTTGGAGATGTTGCCGCCATCTAAAAAGGCGCGCAGCATGGGGCGCGAAGCACCTTCGGCGATAAACCAGTCATTGGTGAAATCAAAGCCAGTGTAGGTGGCTTGGTTGTAGGCATCCGGTGCGGCTGCCCAGTTGCCGTTGATGGCTGAACCTCCTGAGGATGTTGCTTGGCCGGTGGTAAATGTATCCCAATAACTATTGCTGACAGTTCCGAGATTAGCGCCTGATATAATACCGCCGCTAAAGGAGCCTCCTCCTAAGGTAACTTTTCCCGAAACGTAACTCGTGTTTATAGCTCCGTTATTAGTCCCTGTTAGACCACCAACAAAACTTTCTCCAGTAATTGCACCGGTCGAATAACTATTGTTTATTGTTCCGTAGTTGAGCCCCGAAAAACCACCCACAAAACCTTCTCCGGTTACAGTACCGGTCAAAAAACTATTGCTTATCGCGCCGGAATTACGCCCTGCAATGCCACCCACATAGAACTGTCCAGTTATCGATACATCTGTTAAGCCGGTTCTCTCAATACTGGCGGTATTACCGGTGTAGCCAAACAGGCCTACGTAATTTTCAGTGGGGCGATTAATGGTGAGGCCGCTGATTACATGGCCCTGGCCATTGAAGCTGGCATTGTAGGGAGTGGCGTTGTTCCCTAGAGGGTTGAATCCTGCGCCGGCATTCCAGCTGGCGGTACCTGAAGCATCAATATCATTCACTAACACGGCATTAAGTGTGGGGGTGGTATCTAAGCCCTGTAGGCCATAGATATCAGCAATTTGTAACGGGCTGCCACCGGTGCCATCCCCGCCTGTAGCGCGGGTAAAGGTGCCGCCGTTAAGGGTAAAATTATCGGCCGTAAACTTGGGCAAGGTGGCTGCTATTTGACTCCAGTCGCCATCGTTGAGAGTGAAGGCTGCGACATTGATATGCCCCTCTGCTCCGGTAGTAATTGCACCACCGGCATCTAAGGTAAAGCCGCCATTGGGGGCGTGAAGATAGTCATTCAAGCTGATGTTATTGGCCGCTTGCAAAGTCAGCCTGTTGTTGCTCGCCCAAATAAGCGGATCAGTCAAAGTGATATTACCCGCTTGTGCACCCGCCGCTTGGGTTTGTACTGTGACATTGCTGCTCGTCAAGCCGTTTTGCAGTGCTTGGGTACTCAGGTGACTGGTGCCATTGTTGCTGCCGACGTAGCTGATATCCAAATCGGTCGGGTCGACTAACCAGGTGCCGGTCTGGCCATCAGCTGAGGCGGTTGTCACCCGTAGATCGTTGTTGAGATTAACTATCGCGCCGGAGGTTTCGATAAACCCGCCATTGCCACCGTCGGGTGCCGATGCGTCGAGTGTGCCGCTGACATTCACGGTGCCGCCATTGAAGCCACCGAGCAGCATGATTTTGCCGCCTTGTTCTTGCAGAGTGCGCGCTTCAATTACACCGGTATTGTTGACTACTGTTTGCAAGAGTGCATCGCTGGCATGGGCGGTCATTAATACATTGCCGCCATCAGCTTGAATCAGGCTACCGTTGTTGGCCAAGGCTCGAGCTGCGCTTTGATCTATTTGTAACTTTAGTAATCCATCGCCCGCAAAATCAAGAGTGATCTGATTACCTGCCGCTAAAGCCACATTGCCCAGCTGTGCGCGAATCACGCCTTGGTTGCTGACTTGCCCACCGAGTAAAACCACTGCGCCGCCATCGGCTGCGGTGATTTGCCCAAGGTTAACCACGGCCGCGGGTGCGCCATTGCCAGAGAATTCGAAATGGTTGTGGGCCGCGTTGGCTGAGGTTAAATCCAATGTAGACGCGACCAGCGACCCCACATTGACTTGGGCGTTGTTGCCGAAGAGCACACCGTTGGCATCGAGAATAAAGATCCGGCCATTCGCGTTTAGCTGACCTTGAATGTCAGTGCCGTCACCGGTGAGCACCCGGTTCAGCGCCAGTGAATTGCTGTCGGGTTGATGGAAGGTCACGCTTTCATCGGCGGCTATATCAAAATCGAGCCAGTTGATGGTGACTGCATCTGTTGTTTGATGAATAACCGTATCGTTACCGTTGGTGTTAATGATGGCATTGCCGTCAACCACATTGCCGCCTGCGGGTGTTGCTTGCACACCGCTAGATGCAGCTGCAATTGCAATAGCTAAAGCCAGCTTGCGGTGGCGCCCTTTGGCGCGTGAGCGAGCATTTTCAGGTGCCGGACAGTAACTTTGCGACGCGGAGTTCCATATCAAACTAAAAATGTGATTCATAACAATCTCGGAGCTTAACAATGGTGGTTATTGCAAGCGCCTACCCTACGCATGAGGTTGGGCTGGCACTACACAAAAAAATATAAAAAAACGCATTATAACCTCGAACGGAGATAAGTGGCGTCAAGATCGACGTGTGTAATGGTCTGGGGGTAGCTTGCTATTTGATATGGCTGAGGAATGTGGCATGTGGCCACAATAGGCGATTTGGCGTTGGCCGCGTGCGCGGCTTACAGTGAAGAACCTGCTTCTTTTTGCAATTGCTGCTTACGAAACTCCGTTGGCGACATGCCCACTAAGCGATTAAAGAAACGGTGAAATGCCGACTTACTGTTAAAGCCCGCGTGTAACAATACATCCATTACGGTCATGTCGGCGTGTTGGGCATCGCCTAATAAACGTTTCGCCTCTTCTACTCTGTAGCTATTCATAAATTCAAAAAAGTTGGTGCCATAGTGTTTGTTGATCACTGCGGATACATCTTTCACGGGCAGATTGATGCGTTTGGAAAACTCTTCGATATTGAGATTTTGTTTTAAAAACAATTTTTGCACTTGCATGCCCAGCTGAACCTTTTCGATCGCTGAGTCGGTTAATTTTTCGTCTGTTTTGTCTTTGGCTGCTTCTGGTTTGGTGGTGAGCAGTTTATGGGTGTGTACCACACTGTTGATAAACAGCGCGTTGATCAAAATAAAAATAATGTAGTTTTCAGTGATGCCAAATAAATCGGCTATCTCCGGTGCACCCAAGGCTACTGTATTGGCAATAACATGCACGAGAATGGAAAAACTCCAGGTAAACAAAAAGCCCAAACTCAGCATATTTAGCCAAGTGGGTTCAGTGGGTGAAAAATTGGAGTACTGGTTGTGCAAGCTAATACGGTATAAGCGCACGCGATTAGCTGCGGCAAGGGCGTAAAAGAACGGCATGATTTTAATAAAGTGCCAGACTGAATTGGCAATTTGCCGCTCTGTTTCAGTTTGCCCCGGCGTTTTAAAACGCAGATCAGAACTATCGATTTGAAACACAAGTAACCAGACTAGTGCGAGCACGATTGGAGCCAAGTGCGGCAAGTGGCGTCGGCCAAATTGAAACGCATCTTCCGTCAGGGCAATCACATAAAACAGTAGCATCGGCCCCTTGAGTAATTGCGTCGTGGCCAAAAAGTAGGGTAGTAGGGCTTCATCAAATAAATTAAAGAGTCTTACGTCATCGTTCCAGAGCACCATAATGCAGGCGGAACTTATGGCAATTGAAAGCAGGAATATACTTAATAAACGATTGGCGAGTTGATTTTTGACCGGTAGTATCGCTTGAAAGATTACCAACAGGATACATTCGGCGACTGTCATAAACAGAATCACGTCGTGTATGTTGAAAATATGTTTTTGCATGTGCTCAAGCCCTGTCTGTCATTGTTATGTGTTTTTTATTCTGGCTTTATAGTTGATTGGCAGATTATAGAGGATGGCATTGGTTGTGTCGCATCGAATTCCTGATCGCTGTGATTTCGTTGCCATTTGTGTTGCATCACTTTTTTACTGGATACCCAAACACCGTATGAGTGACTCCCGTTCTACCTCTGTTGGTTTCGATGCTGCAACGCGCGATCTTTTGTTAGCGCAGCTGCCTGATCTTTTATTTGATGCTGAGCGAGACTCAGAGTGGTGTGCGAGCCCGCCGGCGCAGGCCTATCTCAACTTCTACGGTATCAATTTTGCCAAAACTATGCCCAATGTCATCCAGGGGTTTGGTGCGCTAAAGACCCATGGTTTTCGCATCGCCAGCCATTATTGGTTGCCCGCCAATCCCAAGGGTACCTTGATTGTGGTGCACGGCTACTACGATCACATGGGAATTTTTGGCAATGCGATTCAATTCGGGTTGGAAAATGGCTTGGCGGTACTGGCGTTTGATCTGCCTGGTCACGGTTTGAGTAGTGGCGAACAGGTGGCGATTGATTCGTTTAATCAGTATGCCGATGTGTTGGATGCGCTGTTACTGGCGGCGCAGAAACTCTTGCCTACACCTTATTTTGCCGTGGGGCAGAGTACCGGTGGCTCGGTGCTGCTGAATTATCTCTGGCGCTATGACGCGTTGCGCAGCGAACCTTTGTTAACTCGCATCGCCTTGTGCGCCCCTTTGATTTTGCCCAGAGGTTGGCGTTATTCAGGCCGTTTGTTGTACGCGCTGGTACATCGTTTTATCAAGCGCTTGCCCCGTGGCCGTTCGCACAGCTCACACGATGAGCGCTTTAACCGGTTTATCGATGCACAGGACTGCTTGCAATCGCCCACCTTGTCGGTGCGCTGGGTGAGTGCGATGAAAGAGTGGGATAAGCAGTTTCGCCAATTTCCACCTTTGTCGCAGCCAGTGTTGGTGGTGCAGGGGGATGAAGATATGACCGTCACCTGGCGCTACAACTTGCGGCAGATTCAGCGTGTTTTGCCCAATGCTCAAATCGCGATGGTTCCCGGCGCAGGCCATCAGTTAGTGAATGAAACAGATGAGTTGCGAGCGCCGGTGTTTAGTGCGATTAGTCGCCACTTCTTCGGCAAGTGACTTGTCGATCGGCGTGGGTATCAGGCACACTCGCGCCAGTTTTTATTTCCCTCTTTTCCTTTTATCGCTCTGCAGATCCCTGTAGAAAAGGAGCTTGTTTTGCATCAGCCCAATCGCACAATTAAAGATTATCTACTCATTATGCTGAAAGGCCTGTGCATGGGCGCCGCCGATGTGGTGCCCGGTGTATCCGGCGGCACTATCGCGTTTATTACCGGTATTTACGACGAGTGGCTCGATTCACTCAAACGCTGCACCCCCGCCGTGCTGCTCATGCTCAAGCGCGATGGTTTGGTCAAAGCCTGGCAGTACATCAACGGCAATTTTTTATTGGCGGTGTTTGGCGGTATTTTGATTAGCCTTAAAACCTTTGCTGCCGTGGTGTTAATCGCGTTAGCGGCCTACCCCATTCTGGTCTGGGCGTTTTTTACCGGTTTGATTCTTGCGTCTATTTACCTGTTGGCCAAACAGCAGGCCGGCTGGACGATTAAACATTGGTTGGCTTGTGCGCTGGGTGCATTGATCGTGTTGGGCATTTCCCTGTCCGCACCGGCCCAGCTGCCGGGCTATTGGTGGGTATTGTTTCTGGGGGGCTTTGTCGCCATCTGCGCGATGATTCTGCCCGGTATTTCCGGCAGTTTTATTCTGCTGCTAGTGGGTTTGTATCCGGTGTTTTTAAATGCGATTAATAGCTTCGATATTATCGCGCTCGCCTCGTTTGGTGCGGGTTGCATCACCGGTTTGGTTGTGTTTTCGCGCTTCCTATCGTGGCTGCTGAGCGCCTACCACACCGTCACCTTGGCAACTTTAATCGGCTTCTTGGTGGGTTCACTCTACGTTACTTGGCCGTGGAAGGAAGTGCTGCAAACTGCGCTTAATCGTCACGGCGAAACGGTCGTGCTGCAACAAGCGAGCGTCAGCCCCGCGCATTTTGCCCAGCTGACTGGCAATGACCCCATGCTAATCGCCGCCATCGCCTGCGCCTTGGCGGGTGTGTTGTTAGTGGTAGGAGTGGAGGTAGTAGCGGGTTGGATGAAAAAGCCCGCTGCGGTTTAAGATTAGAGAAAATTGAAATAGCATGATAGCCGTGATACCGTTATAGCATGATTAACTCTTTCAAGGACAAAGCCACTGAGGATATCTTTAGTGGTATCGACTCAAAATTGGCGCGCAAAGCTTGCCCTCAAACGCTTTGGCGTATTGCGGCTAGAAAGCTCGATTTGCTTGATTCCGCTGCGTATCTGGATGATTTAAAAATTCCTCCGGGCAATAAACTAGAGGCTTTATTGGGGGATCGTAAAGGGCAGTACAGCATACGTATTAACGAGCAATATCGAATCTGTTTTCGCTGGACTGACGCCGGTGTTGAAGAGGTCGAAATTGTTGATTATCACTAGAGGTGAATATGGTTCGTATCCCAACAAATAGACAGCCGACCCACCCCGGCGAAATGCTGGTGGAGGAGTTTCTCAATCCTATGCAGATCACTCAGCGTGAACTGGCTGATGCGATTCATGTTCCCTATCAGCGCATTAATGAGCTGGTCAATCAAAAACGCGGTGTCACACCCAGCACTGCGTTGCGCTTGGCGCGCTTTTTTGGGGTGTCGGCTGATTTTTGGTTGAATCTACAGGTGCGCTGGGATTTGTATAAGGCCGAGCAACTGGAGGGTTCAGAGTTAGACACGATTCTGGATTATCACCATTTGCGCCAATTAGCTTAACCTTACAACTAGTCAAAACAAAAACGCCGCGCTCATTGCTGAGCGCGGCGTTTTTTATCGTGCTGGTGTTATTGCTTAGAGCATTACGTGGCAGCGACCTAGAACAACACTCTGCAACGCACAGTCCCTTCAATATTTTTCAACTGCTCCAGTGCGATCTCATCGTAAGGCGAGTTGATGTCTACTACTACGTAGCCCACTTTCTCATTGGTTTGCAGGTATTGTGAGACGATGTTGATCTGATTGTCGGAAAAGATTTTATTGATCTTCGACAACACACCGGGAACATTGGCGTGAACGTGCAGCAAACGGTGGGCGTCCGGGTGGCCGGGCAAGGCGACTTCGGGGAAGTTGACCGAGCTGGTGGTGGTGCCGTTGTCGGAGTATTTGATCAGCTTTTCAGCTACTTCAATGCCGATGTTCTCCTGCGCTTCCATAGTGGAGCCGCCAATGTGTGGGGTCAGGATCACATTGTCCAAACCGCGCAACGGGCTGATAAATTCATCGCCATTAGCTTTGGGTTCTTCGGGGAATACGTCAATTGCGGCGCCAGCGATATGGCCGGACTTAATCGCATTGGCCAGTGCATCGATATCCACAACGGTGCCGCGTGAGGCGTTGATCAGGATTCCGCCTTGTTTCATCAGGCCGATTTCGCGCGCGCCAATCATCATTTGGGTAGAGGCATTTTCGGGCACGTGCAGGCTGATGATGTCGGAGGTGGCGAGCAGTTCATCCAATTCGCGCACTTGGCTGGCGTTGCCCAGTGGCAGCTTGGTGACTACATCGTAAAAGCGCACTTTCATGCCGAGGGATTCGGCCAATACACTGGTTTGGCTACCAATAGAGCCGTAACCGATCAGGCCGAGGGTTTTGCCGCGAATTTCAAATGAACCGTTGGCAGATTTGTCCCAGCCGCCGCGATGGCAGACAAAGTTTTTCTGCGGAATATTGCGCAGCAACAAAATCGCTTCGGCGATGACCAATTCAGCAACCGAACGGGTATTGGAGTAGGGCGCGTTAAATACCGCTACACCATGTTCTTGTGCGGCTTTCAAATCGACCTGATTGGTGCCGATGCAGAAACAACCAGCGGCGATCAGCTTGGGCGCATTTTCAAATACGCGGCGGGTCAGTTGGGTGCGTGAACGCAATCCAACAAAGTGCGCGTCTTGAATGCGTTCGATCAGCTCATCTTCACCCAGTGCGGTTTTCAGGTAATCGATGTTGGTGTAGCCCTGTGCGTGCAGCGTGTCTACTGCTGACTGATGAACGCCTTCCAGCAACAGAAACTTGATCTTGCTTTTGTCTAACGAGGTCTTGCTCATGGGAACAACTCCTAAAATGGGAAATCGGTGCAGCGTGTCTCCGGGAGTAAGGTCATCGACGGGAGACAGAGGATGCCGGACAGGAGGCCCAGCAGGCTGAAAAAGGCGCGCATCATACCACAGGCTGCAGCGTTTGCTGGTGGGCGACCTAGCGGGAACAGATAAAAAAGCAGTCCAGATGGCTTATAGTTATTTTCAACATTACTCGGATCGAGTCGGGGCTTATAATTCCGGCTCGGATTGTCTGCTGTAGAAGATCCCCCTTCCTGAGGTTCTAGGATTTGTTATCGTCGTCACCTGATTCATCATCTCCACATTTATCACGCGAAAAACCAACTCCCACTTTTTTTATTGCACTGCTCGCGATGGGCTTGGGCAGTTTTGCGATTGGCGTGGGCGAGTTTATTTCCATGGGGCTATTACCCGAAATTTCCTCATCGCTCGGGATTAGCATCCCGCAAGCTGGCCACACCATTAGTCTCTATGCGCTGGGAGTGGTGATTGGCGCACCGGTGCTGGCTATGCTCAGCACCGGGCGGTCGCGCACCCGTATGCTCGTCGTGCTAATGGGGCTTTACGCCATCGCCAATATCGCCAGTGCGATGGCGCCCAACTATGAAGCTATGTTGGCGCTGCGCCTCGTCAGCGGGCTGCCCCATGGAACCTTCTTTGGTATCGCCTCGTTAGTGGCGGCCACACTTGCGCCCGCTCATATGCGCACCCGCGCGGTGGCCTATGTGATGTTGGGGCTCTCTACGGCGACGCTCGCGGGTGTACCTATAGCAACCGCGCTGGGGCAGTGGCTGGGCTGGCGTGCTGCATTTGTATTGGTGGGGGTAATTGCACTGGCATCGGCTGTGTGCATTGTGAAGTTTGTCCCCTACGAGCCGCCGCAATCCGGTGGGCGCGTCTCCCATGAACTATCGATGTTTACCAATCGTCAGGTGTGGATCACCCTGGGGATTGGCGCTATAGGCTCCGGCGGATTGTTCGCCATCTATTCCTACGTCAAACCCACGTTGATGAGCTTGGCGGGGTTGACTGAAATGGGGGTGCCCTTTGTCTTGGCACTGTTTGGTGCGGGCATGGTGACGGGCAATATTTTTGGCTCGCGTATGGCCGATCGGGATCTGCTCGGCACCATCAAGCGCTGCCTTATTTGGTCGATGATTGTGTGTGGCGTTTTTGCCTTGGTTGCGCCGATTCTCTGGCTCGCCTGCATCGCCGTGTTCTGTGTGGGCACTGTGGTAGTGATTGGCCCTGCGGTGCAAATCCGCCTGATGGATGTGGCGGGCAAAGCACAGACCATGGCTGCCGCCATGAATCACTCCGCGTTTAACTTTGCCAACGCCGCCGGTGCTTTTTTTGGGGGGTTGGTGATTGATGCGGGGATGGGTTACGCCGCGACCGGTTGGGTGGGGGTGTTGTTATCCGCGGCTGGGTTGGCGATGTTTTACTGGATGGTAATTGATGCCAGGCGCGCGCTTAAACACTAGCCGCTCGCCCGGATATCAGTTTATTTCTGCGCAAATACCGCGCCGATAATCTGACTGCCGCGCCCGACCGGGTCTTTACGGATCAGCTGCTCTTCCACAGCGACTTGTTTAAATAAACCATCCAAAGCGGCATTCAAGACATGCTGCTCCAAATCCAGATCGGGCTTGTTGGCGATGGGTAGCATCTTGTAAGTGCCAAGCAGTTGTTGGTACTGATTGTAGAAACCAATTTGTTGCAGGTTCTGTTGAATGATGGGCAGATAGCGCTGGCGCAAGCTGGCTTCCGTTTGTGCGCGGAAATAATCGGTCGCTGCCGTGCTGTTGCCGCGAATAATGCCCAACGCATCGGTCACGCTCATCTTGCGCACTGCATCGACAAACACCGCTTGCGCTTCAACTGCCGCTTTTTCGGCGCCCTGGTTCATCAGGCTTTCTACTTTGTCCATTTGGCTGCCTAAACCTAACTGCCGCAATTTGCTCGCAAGCGGTTGTACATTGTCCGGCAATTCAATGCGATAGAGTGGGTTATTGGCGTAACCACCGGTGGCGGACAAGCTGCTAGCAGCGCGATTGCTGCCCAGCTCCAGTGCTTCTTTAATAGCGCGAATCAGCTGCGCCTGATTGTTGTAACCCGCAGCGCCCGCCACGGCCGCACCGGTTTCCGCCATTTGCGGCAGAGTCGCGTTACAGGCGGCAAGGCTGAGTGGCAGGGCTAATAGGCAGGTTTTAAGAAAAATCGATTTGCTGGTCATTGCGGATTCTCCATGCGTAGTTGGAATGAATTAAGTGATGAGTTCGGTGAGTTGGATTCGATAGCCTTCTGGCGCAAGGGCATAACGCCAGCGCACATCCAGATCCAATAATTTCATGCCGTAAATCCGCTCGGGTTCGGGCTGTTGGTATTGCGGGCGCGGGTCTTGCTGCAGGATTTGGGTAATCAGTCCGGCGAGGTCAGTGCCGGTGCGCTTCCAATATCCGACACAGACTGCCATCAGTGGCGCGGATATATCGACTGGGATCAACTCCGGCGCTGCGGCGGCAAAGCTGTTTTCGGCTTCCAGCACGCAGTCCACATAGGGTACGTAGGGTTTGATATCCAAAATCGGCGTGCCTTCGAGTAAATCCACGCCACTGATTTGCAGCAACAATTTGCCTTCGCGCTCGATAACTCCTTCAAAGCGCACCACCGATAAGCCTATAGGTGCTGGGCGGGTGGGGGAGCGGGTGGCAAATACGCCGAGGGTTTTGTTGCCGCCCAAGCGCGGCGGTTTAACCTTGGCTTTCCACTCATCGCGTTTGTTGGTGTACTTATTTGCATGGAACACAAATTGAATCCACAGGTGCGTGCAGCCTTCCAAACCATCAAATGCCGAGCGCTCGTTATAAGGCGGGATAAGTTCGATTTCCGCCCGCGCCAGTGGCGCCAATCCCGGCTGGCGGGGAATGCCGAACTTCTCTTTGAAGCATGAGTGAGTGATGCCGATGGCGGGGAAGCTGAATTCCATAACAAGTGGCTGCATAAAAGGTGAGGCGCAAGGCTAGGCAAAATAGTGGGTTGGCTCAACCATTTTCATCGTTTTTTCGTTTTCTGCCGGCTTGATTTCTCGATGAAATGTGATTGTTAATTTTTATCAATAAAAACATGTCTTGCGCTGTCATTTTATAAGTGTCGGTTAAATTGACAGTTTTGTGTGACGCACTTCGCAACTTTTGCTGTGAATTATTGATGCCAAAAGAAAATCTAAAATAGGCACTAAATATGCATTAGTGACTGACATAAATAATATGACACTACTACAAAGGCATTTTTTATGAACTTTTATTCCAAGCTATTGGCAATCGCCGGTGTTGCTGCTATGCCGATGATGGCGTTGGCGACCCCCATGAGTGATTACAACCTGATGCTGTTTGGTGATTTAAATACCACCAGCAACGTCAAGGTCTACGGCAAGGCATTAATTGGTGGCAACCTGAATTCCAGTGGCGAGTTTGGCTCGCATCTGACCGATGCCTCCTTCAATGCCACCAATAATGTTGAAGTGATTGGCAATGTTTCATCGCCTAACTTGACCATTCAAAATGGTTATTTGGGTTATGGCGGCAGCAAAAGTATCGGCAATCTGAGTTGCAATGAAGCTGGGCTGGCGCAAAATGCGTGTGTCAGAGCACTTGAGAATACCGGCGCAGTAGCCGCGCAGCTTGCAGATTTCTACAATGTGCTGGACGCAGAGTCAGCTTACTACCGCGACTTTGCACTGACGGGCGATGTAACTGGCACTACCTTGAGTTACAGCGGTTTTGCGGCCGACTTGGTGGCGTTTAATATTGCCGGTAGCGATCTGTTTGCGATGAACTCAAATTGGCAGTTGAACTTTGGCAATGCTGCCAAGGTTGTTATCAATGTGTCGGGTGCTAATTTAAGCAACCCAGGCTCGGTCAATTTGAGCGGTAGCGGTTTTACTTCCAGTACTTACTCCAACATTCTGTGGAATTTCTACGATGCCACCAGCTTAAATCTGGGTAATGGCTGGAAAGGCAATGTGATGGCTATTGATGCCGATGTAAGAATCATGAACGACATCGACGGCTCTCTGGCTGCTAAATCCTATACCGGCGCTGGTCAGATCCATCACTACTACTGGGATTTCACGCCGCCAGCAACCGAGGTTCCCGAGTCTTCAATATTGATGTTGATGTTGGCAGGATTGGGGTTGATTGGTTTGGGGCGTTTGCGTCGTCGCGGCTAATCTCGCCATGCTATACAGATAAAAAAAACCGGGTTTGCCCGGTTCAGATCGCTGACAAACCCCACCCTAAAAAGTGGGGTTTTGTTTTTTTAGCCCGCGCTGTGCATAAACCACATTTCTTGAGATTTATTTCCAATCCGCTCATTTTTCCCGG